>JBDTMZ010000043.1:0-44595 GCA_039934035.1 Candidatus Solibacter sp.
CGTCGACGGGCCTAACTTCAACCGCATCTATTTGTTATGACCCAGTAGTACTAGCAGCCCGTGGTAAAAGTCGCGTGAGTCGCGCAGGCGTGGAATTGCGCCCGCGAGCGAGGCGCGCAGAGGAAAGCGATGCGGGACATCGCTGACGAGGCGGAACGAAGCTCCCGGGCGCAAGTTCCGCCTGCCCAAGAGGTTGCAGCGGCGGCATGCCGCATGCCTCGTCCCGGATCGTGACCGATGAACCCCATCGCCGTTCCGCGCCTTCGGCCTGCCGGCGCTCGCAACGCGGCCGCGGGACTTTTACCACGGGCTGCTAGCGTGCCGGCGGCCGCGAAGCCAGCATCGAGAGAGCCCGCGGGCCCCTCGCCGCCACGACTCGTTCCCGAAGACCGAAGCCTCAGATCATCGCCAGCGGCACGTCGCGCGACGGCGCCGGAAATGCGGCGTCGATGGCGGCCATATCCTCGGCCATCAGGTTCCATTCCATGGCGCCCGCGTTCTCCTTCGTGTGTTCCGCCCGGCTTGCTTTCGGAATGGTGAACACCCCCTCCAGCCGCGTCAGGAAATTCAGAATCACCTGCCGCACCGTCTTGCCGTGCCGCGCCGCAATGTCCGCCAGCACTTTCCCGCCCTTTGAATCCGGCCGAGGAAACTTGCCTTGGCCGAAGGGCGTGTACGCCACTACGGCGATCCCTTCGGACTGGCAGTATGGAATCAACCGGCGTTCAATACCGCGCTCGGCCACGTGGTACAGCACCTGATTGCAGGCGAGTTTGTGATGGCGCATGGCTACCTGCGCCTGGCGCAAGGGGGCCGTATCGAAATTGCTTACGCCGGCAAAGCGGATGAAGCCATCGTCGATCAACTTTTCCATGGCGCGCATCGTTTCGCCAATCGGATGGCTGCCCTCCCAATGCAGCAAATAGAGATCCAGGTGATCTGTGCCCAGTCGCCGCAAACTCTGCTCGCAGGAGCGCAGGGTGCCGTCGAAACTCGCGTTGCCGGGCAGCACTTTGCTGGCCAGGAATACTTCGTCGCGCCGCCCGGCGATCGCCTTGCCGGTCAGTTCTTCCGCGCGCCCGCTGCCGTACATCTCCGCGGTATCGACGTGCGTCATCCCCAAATCCAAACCAGCGCGCAGCGCCTCGATGGCGCGCCGTTCCGCATCGGCCGCCCCTTCGATTTCCCACGTGCCTTGCCCGACGATCGGTACCTGCGCGCCGGTCCATCCAAATGCCCTTGTCGTCGTCATCAACTGACATAATAGCGACATGGTGCGCATTCGGAACCTTGCTGTGGCTGGCCTACTGTTAGCCGCGTCACTTCATCCGCAGCCTCAACAGTTCACCGGCTCCGCGGCATGCAAAAATTGCCACGTCGAAGTCTATAATCGCTGGAGCAAGACCCGCATGGCGAACGTGGTGCGAGACCCCCGGGAATATCCTGATGCGATCATTCCGGACCTCACCAAACCGGATCCCCTGCTGACCTTCAAGAAGGAAGACATCGCCTTCGTTTACGGCAGCAAGTGGAAGCAGCGCTACTTCAAGAAAGTTGGTAACGATTACTACCCGCTTACCGCCCAATGGGACGTCAATCACAAGATCTGGCGCGCCTATTTCGTCCGCGAAGGCACCGATTGGTGGGTGCCGCACTACCCTGCGGACAACCTGAAGCGTCCCACCGGTCCGCTCTGCGATGGCTGCCACTCAGTCAATTACAATGTGCAGACCCATCAGGTCACCGAGTGGAATGTGGGCTGCGAAAAGTGCCACGGCCCCGGCGCCGCGCACGTCGCGCAACCCACTCGCGCCAATATCGTGAATCCCGCGCGCCTCGATTCCACCATCGCCAGCGACGCCTGCATCCAATGCCACTCGCAGGGACAGCCGCTTCAAAACCCGGTCGCCGGCAACTACTACGATTGGCCGGTCGGTTTCGAACCCGGCAAGGAATTAAAGGACTACTGGCGGCTGGAAGAGCACAAGCCCGGTGAAACCACGTTCACCCACTTCGCCGACGGAACCGCCCACAAGAACCGCATGCAGGGCAACGATTTCGTGCAGAGCGCCATGTACACGCACGGCGTCACCTGCTTCAGTTGCCACGACGTGCACGGCACGGCCAACAATGCCGACCTGCTGAAGCCCGCCACTGTCCTCTGTCTCAACTGCCACGGTCCCAATTCCCCGAATGGTCCGCGCGCCGCCACCGTGGAGGCCCACTCTCATCACAAAGCGGGATCCAGCGGGAACGAATGCGTGGCCTGCCACATGCCCGCCATCGAACAGACCATCGCCGACATCAACGTCCGCGCGCACACCTTCCGCTTCATCACGCCGTCCGAAGGCGACCGCTTGAAGATCCCCAGTCCCTGCACCACCTGTCATGCGGACAAAGGAGCGGCCTGGGCCACCGGGCAACTGCGCACCTGGAAAACGGTCTCGCCCTGGCGCTTGGAATAAGCGCTAGCTCGAGTGATCGTGAATGATCTTCCAGCCCGCTTTCGTCTTCTTGAGCACGAGTGTGAAGCGCCCCGCCGCATCGCCGCCACCCGCGGCAGTGCGCTTGAGCGCGAACTTGCCGTTGGCCAGCGCGTAATCTTTCCCAAGCGGCCGGACCTCGATTTCGGAGTAGGTCAGCGTCCCCATCTTTTCCGCAGTCGAGTACCCTCTCCTGTAGCGCTCCAGAATCGCCTGTACGCCGCCGTGCGTAATCTCCCGGCCGATGAACGTCGTCTCCGGCGAATCTTCGTAGTCGGACGCAAAGGCGGGCAGATCTCCGCGATTCCACGCGGCCTCCGACTTCTTCATCATCGCCGTGATCTCGTCGCTCTGCGCGAACAGCAGCGGTGCGCAAATCATCAGTAACAGGTATCGTGTCATTGGAACCTCACGGGAAGCCTGAACGTAGTGTACCCGCTTGGCCGGCGTCCCAAACGGCCCAACCGGGGGCGACATTCTTTTGCTGACGCGGGTAGGAATTGAACGCAAATAGCAGAGCGCTCGTACCCAAGAGTCTCCTATTTTAGAGAGCTCTCGAACAATTTGAGAATGCGCTTATATTCGTCGGTCCAACTGCTGGCATGAAGGAACGAATGGTCTTCCACCGGATAGGGCGCCACACTCCAATTCTCTTTCTTGAGCTCGATCAGGCGCTGAATCAGGCGTACCGTATCCTGGAATTCCACGTTCGTGTCCACCATTCCGTGGCAGATCAACAGCGCCCCCTTCAACCCCTCCGCGAAATAGATCGGACTGCTCCGGCGGTATGCCTCCGCATCGGTCTGCGGCGTATTCAGGATGTCGGATGTGTAGCCGTGATTGTACGTGGCCCAATCCGTCACGGGGCGGAGCGCCGCGCCCGCGGCAAAGACGTCGGACTGCGTGAACATGGCCATCAGCGTGATGAATCCGCCGTAGCTGCCCCCGTAGAGGCCGATCTTCTTCGGGTCTGTCCCATGCTGCGCCACGGCGTACTTCGCCGCATCCACAATATCGTCCAGATCCTTTCCGCCCATGTGCCGGTAGATCGCCGTGCGCCAGTCGCGCCCGTGGCCCGCGGAGCCTCGATAGTCCACGTCCAACACCAGGAAGCCCCGCTCCTCCAGCAGATGATGGAACAGGTATTCGTGGTAGTAACTGACCGACCACTTGTGATCCACATTCTGCAGGTAACCCGCGCCGTGCACGAAAATCACCGCGGGGCCGCCTTTTTTGTAATTCGCGGGCTTGAACATGCGCGCCGGAACCTTCGCGCCGTCGCGCGCCGGAACCATAACGATCGGCGCATCCTGCCACGCATACTGCCCGAATTCCGGCGAAGTCGAAGTGGTCAGACGCTTCAGGTCCTGCCCCGGTTTGTTCTCCTGCACGTAGACATCCGGCGGACGGTTGGTATACGAGTAGACGTCGGCGATCCAATGCTCGTCCGGTGAGAGCGCGATGGTGTGCTTGCCGGGGGCCTTCGAGATGCGAGTCATCGCGCCGCCCTCGCCCGGCATCTCATACAAATACTGATCGAACGGTCCCTCCGCGCTGGCCACCACATAGAACTTGCTCTTGTCCTTCGACTGCCTGACGTTCAGGACTTCCCAATTGCCGGAAGTCAGCGCGCGTGGCTCGCCGCCGTCGAACGGTACCGCCCACAGGTGCGCAAACCCGGTCTTCTCGCCCACATAGTAGACTTCGCGATCGTTCTTCATCCAGCCGAGTACGTTGGTGGTGCCCTGCGGACCTCCCACCCACGCGTCGTCATGCAGGTTGACCAGCACGCGGGTCTTGCCGGTTGCGGGGTCGAGCGCCAGCAGCCAGCGATCCTTGTTGTCCGCGGAAGTCGCGCTGATCACCGCCCGTGTGCCGTCGTCATTCCAGAGCGGCATATTCATCTGCACTTCACGCTCGTTGGACGCCGCACCGCGCCCTGCGCCGCCCGTGCCCGCACTTGCCGGAGGCGTCTCAGTGCCCCGCCCGCCGCCGCTCGCGCCCGCACTCGCCGGAGGCGTCTGCGCGCCGCGCCCACCGACGCTCGCGCTCGCAGCCGGAGGCGCTTCCGGTGTGGCCGCGCCCGGAGCCTTCTTCTGCCCATGGTCTATCCAGGTGACCGCACCCGTCTCCACGCTGAGGATGGCCAGGCGTGACGTGCCTTGACTGTCGCCCACGTTCGAGCGCGCCGGAATATCCTCGGCATACACGTTGTCGGTAATGTAATTCGACACGAGGGTGCCTTTGGCGGGAGTGGCCGCGGCTTCAAACACCGTGGCTATTACGTATTTCTCGTCGGGCGTAAGTTGGAGTGGGCCGGACGTCTGGCGCGCCTGCAGCGAAAATGGCTTGCGCGGGTCCTCCACCCGCTTCTTCAGTTGCTCTTCGCGCTGGGCCACTCGCTCGCGCACCACTTCCAGCAATTCCTTCTGCTCTTTCTTCAGATATTCCTGGCTGTCGCTGCCCCGTGGTTCGGTGATCTCCGCTGCGCCGCCCTGTCCGCGGCCGCCTCCACCTTGTCCTCGACCGCCACCACCGCCGCCGCGTCCCCCGGCAGGAGGAGCAGGCGTTGCCGCCGCCGACGCGCTCCGTATGTCGGTGAGTTGCGTGAGCATCCCGCCCTCGAGCCCCATCGCGTACAAGTTGCCGCCGCGCATAAACGAAACCCTCTTGCCGTCCTTCGTGAATCGCGGATTGCTCTCCACGTCGCTGGTCTTCGTCAACTGCGTAATCTTGCCGCTGGTGTGATCGAGCGTGTACAAGTCGCCCGAGTTGGAGTACACCATCAGGCGCTTGTCCTTCGTGGTGTCGCCCGTCGCGGGCGGCAGCTGCCGCACTTCCTCATCGCTCAACTTTCGAAGTTCGCTGCCGTCCCGCTTGGCGCTGTACGTGTCCATCGGCGCGATTTCTTTGTCGCTGTACTGTTTCCACTGAAACAGAATCCGGCCGCCATCCGCGGACCACCGCACGCCGGTGGGTTCGTACCCCACCAGGGCCGGCCCTCGCATAATGTTGTCCACCGTAAGCGCGAAATCGTTCGCTGGACGTGCCTGTAATACCAACAGGACGAGACCCACAGGAAGCATGGCAGTGCGCATTATCGAAAATGATAGCGCAGCGTAGCAGGGAATAATCGCAGCGGCAGCATGGCCCGGCCGGCATTGCACCAGGCCGTCAGGCGGGAGCTTGCGAGGTTATTTGGTGGGAGCCGGCGTCTGCTTGAGGTACTGCTGGACGGCGGCGATGTTCTTGCGCGCGATCGTGGCTTCTTCCATATCGGGGTTCAACTCGATCATCGTCTGGAAGTGCTGCATCGCAGGGTAGAGTTCGGCCACACTGCCGGACTGCTTCGCCTTCGTCATAAACGCCAGGCCCAGCGTGTAGTGCGCCCACGGATCCTTCGAATCGTAGGTCAAGGCCTTCTGGCACTGCGCGATGGCCGTATCGAGATTGCCGCTCTTCCGCTCGCACTCGCACAGGCCGTACCACGCCATATTGTGATAGTCGTTCCAGATGTCGCGCTCGGCCACGCGCTTCTTGCGCCCCATCCCCACCAGCGAACCCAGCACGTAATAGTTCAACTTCCCGGCCAGCTTGCTGTCGAAATCGCTCAGCTTGAGATATTCCGCATACACCGGCCGCGCGTCGTCGAACTTGCCGCTCAACCGCAGACTGTCAGCCAGCCACAGGCGCGGCTCGGCCGTCTTCGCATTCACCTGAATCGCCTTGCGTGCCGATTCGATCGATTGCGGATACAGCCCCTTGAACCGGTAGGCCTGCGCTACCAGCGTGAGCGCCACCGCATTCGCCGGTTCGCGTTGCAGCACCAAGTTCAACTGCCGCACCGCCTCGTCCACCTCGCCCGTATCCAGCAGGATTCCGCCGTAGCTCGCGTGCGCCTCCAGATAGTCGGGGTCCAGTTGAATCGCCTGACGGTACGCCTTCCCCGCATTGTCGTAATCGAAAAGCGCGCTGTACGCGCGCCCCATATAGAATGCCGCCTGGCTGTATCGCGGGTCTGCCACCAATGCGCGCTCAAAGGTGGCCGCCGCCTTCTTGTAGTCCGCCTCGTTCCCTTTGTGGTACAGCTTGATGCCCTCATCGAGCAGATCGGCTGCCGCCTTGTTGCGCCGTCGCGGAATCAGAATGCGGATCTTGACCGGCGATTCCTGCCCGGGATACACCATCTCCTGGCGTGGACCGTCCGGTTCGTACCCCATCTTCACGCCCTGTACCGTGTGCTCGCCGGGAGGCAGTCCGGGGGCGCTCACCGGCTTGCCTTTTTCCAGCACGCCGATCGTCTTACCGTCCACGAAGACTTCCACACCGTCCATGTTCGCTTCGAAAATCAGCGTGCCGAACTTCGCCGCCGGAGCTGCCGCGGGCCTGGCCTTCGACGGCACATACGCCAGTAGCATTTCGGGGTCGTAGTTCGCCTTGTCGGACGTGGGATTCTGCTTGAGTCCAGTGTATTCACGCACCTGCGCATGTACATACTCGGCGAGCTCGTCGGCCGTAACGACACCGTCTCCCGAACTGTCCGCCGCACCCTCCATCCCCTCCACCACGTAGTAGGTGAACACGCCGTGGCCCCCCTTCAGGTCGGCCACTTCGTAGGAACGTTCGCGCGCCCGGCTGGCCGTCAGCGAGAACAGGCTCTTGGTGAGATCGCCGAAACGATTGTTGAGGTCTTCGGTGTCCTCCGGCGTGATGGCGCCGGAGTGGCAGGCATCGGTCAGCAGGATCTTCGACTTCGCCTTGATCTTGCCGCCAATCACCGCGCTCAAATCCTCCATCGGATAACCGGTCTCGGCGATGCGCGTGCGATCGAAATCCGCGGGCGCAAGGTAGCCCTTGCCCTGATACATAAACCCGTGGCCCGCGAAATAGATCAGTACCCGATCCTCTTCCTTCGCGACACTCGGAAGCCAGGTGTCGATCTCCCGCCGCAGGTCCTGCAGCGTCGCCTTCTGGTTGGTCAGCACGTGGACGTTTTCCACCCGGAAGTTGCCGCCCTCAGGACTGATCAGCGAAGTGAAAATGGCTTGCGCATCGCGTTCCGCGTAAGCCAGCTGATCCTTCGATTCCAGCTTCGGATAGCGCGAAATTCCGACGATCACCGCATAGCTCACTGGAATCCGTACCGTCTTCACCACCACACCGGACGGAGCGTCCAGCCGCTCAATTTTGAGATCGCGCTGCTGGCTCTGCGGTGGTTTCGGGGCCTGCTGTGCCGCTGCCAGTCCCGCGCATAAGATCGCCACGAAGAAAGCTGTTGATTGCATCGCGATCACCTGTGAGCCAGCCGGTACTCGTAAATCACCGGCCCGTTGAGCGGCACCGGGGACGAGATGACGGCAGTGTTCTTTTGCCGCAGGAACAACAACTCGCGCTGCTCCTCCGTCAATCCCTGAGCCATGTTTTGCGGCAGCGCCTCCCCGCGCGGCACCAGTTTGGGGCCTGCCGTCGGGTCGATGCAATCACCGCGCGCCTTCAGAATGGTATCGTCGCAGCGCGGCATCAGCGCCGGCGGCACCTTCGTCACCGCCGGTGGCGGATTGGTGGGAGAGGCGTCCGTGAGCCGCCCCGGCGTCACCATCCAATACACCACTTCGTGGCCCGGCGGCCCGCCGATGCGGAACGACGCGCTCGTCGCCGGAATCTGATATTCCCTGGACGCGAAGATGTGATTGTCCCGGCCGGTCTCTTCCCGCGGAAAAAGCTGCTCGTACTTTCCGCTCGTGCTCTGATTCATCACGTAAAGGTAACCGTCGAAATTGGTGCGGAACTTGAAGCGCACCAGATCGTTCTGCGCCAGCACCAGCCCCGGGTCGATCGCCCTCCAGGTATCTCGGTCCAACTTCTCGAGCACCAGTTCCATGCGGAAGGAACCCTCGTTCATGGTTCGCGACGGGCCGCCGTTCTGCGCCAGCGCTGCCAGGGTGACCAGGCCCGCCACGGTGGCCGCGCGAATCACCCCCCTCTCTATCATTGATGCACCAGATGCAAATCGGCTACCACGCGCGAATCCGCGCTGCCGCTGGGGTTGACCACGTAGACCGCAGTCTCCTTCTTGTCGCCCGGCGTGCTCGGATCCACTTTTTCGATGATCAGGTCGCGGCCGTACGCGCTGCGCATACGGTCCACCGCGCTATTGGAGATGTTCGCCGCCATGATCAGTTCCTTGGAACTCACCGGAGCATCGGGCGACACGGCGGCGGCGGGCGCAGCGTCCTTCTTCTTTCCCTGCAGGGAATAGATTATGCTCTCCAGGTCGCTTTCGGGCTGCCGCGAAAGTACGATGAACAGATTCTCGGTGCCCACTGTGCTATCGAATGCCAGCCGCGATTGGGGCGGCATCGTGTACCCGCGCCAGCCATCGATCTTATTGTTGCCGTCTTCGATCTCCGCCGAAGGGAACATCGGTTTCCACGTGCCGCTGGACCCCTGGTTGATGATGTACAGGTAACCCCCGGAATTGGCTTCCACGCTGAAACGAATCTTGTCGCCCGCGTGGAATACCGTATCGCTCGAGACTTCGGTCGGCGTGTTATCCGCGGAGAGTTTCAAGATGGTGTAGCGCAGGCCGAGCGGAGGAGCCCCGCTGGCCGGCATCGGCGCTGTGGAGGCCCCCGGCTGCGCCACAGGTTGCAGCGTCGCTGTTGGATTGGCCGGAGACGTCGGGCGAGGAGAAGTTGGGCGCGTATCGGCGCGCGCCACTTCCACCGGTTTGGTCGCGGGCACTGCCGATTTCCTGGCAGGCGCAGGCCGGGCAGCGGTAGGCTTGGCCGGCGCCTGGGCGGCGGCGTAGAAGAGTTCCCGTGCGGTGAGTTTCTTTTCGGAAGCAGCCTGGGCGAAAATCAGCCCGGCGGCACCACAGGCAAGCAGCATTCCCCGAATAAACGGCATTCAGTGATCCGGTCCCCTACGAACCGGCCTCCTCTGTGTATAACGATATCACCGGCCGGAACGGATTCAATCGGTTAACGGTACCAGTCCACCCCCCCCTCCCCGCCAATCCGAGCCGTGACAATAAGGTAGCGGTCCAGCCCATGCCCAATGGAAGGTCACGACGCTCGAACGCCCTGACGCCAGGTTTATATCGTAGAAGACTCATTGTTCTTGCAGAACGGGCCACATGATACCCTGTAAGATTCGTCATGTGGGCACCCGATTCCTGGAGGCAGAAGTCTGCCTTACAACAACCCGAGTACGCCGATCCCGCTGAATTAGAGCAGGTTCTTTCCGAAATACATGCGTTTCCGCCCCTGGTGACCAGTTGGGAGATTCTGCGTCTGCGCGAGCAACTGGCCGAGGCCGCCGCGGGCCGGCAGTTTGTGCTGCAGGCGGGCGATTGCGCCGAACGCTTCCTGCATTGCACTCCGGCGCGCATCACCAACACGCTCAAGGTGCTGCTGCAAATGTCCCTGGTACTGGTGATTGGCGCGCGCCGTCCGGTCATCCGCATTGGACGCTTCGCGGGGCAGTACGCCAAACCGCGCTCCGCCAACATGGAGACCCGGGACGGTCTCTCCCTTCCTTCGTATCGCGGTGACAACATCAACCGCTCCGAATTCACCGCCGAAGCCCGCCGTCCCGACCCGCAACTCCTGCTGCGCGGGTACGAGCGCGCCTCGATGACGCTGAACTTCATCCGCGCGCTGGTCAAAGGCGGTTTTGCCGACCTGCACCATCCCGAATATTTCGACCTGGACTGGGCCAGGGATTCGCCTCTGGCCCACGAGTATCACCGCATGGTGCAGACGATTAAAGATTCGCTGCAATTCGTGGAAAACGTTCTGGGCGTGCGCGCCGGCGACACCGACAAGATCGATTTCTTCACGGCGCATGAAGCCCTGCACCTGGGTTACGAATCGGCGCAGACGCGCCAGGTTCCGCGCCGTCCCGGGCACTTCAACCTGCTTACGCATTTTCCGTGGGTGGGACTGCGCACCAACGATCCGGACTCGGCGCACATCGAGTATCTGCGCGGCATCGAGAACCCGATCGGCATCAAAGTGGGCGCCGGTTGTACGCGGGACCAGGTGGCGCGCTGGCTGGAAACGCTAGACCCCAACCGCAGTCCGGGCCGGCTCACCTTCATTCATCGCTTCGGCGCCGGGAAGATTGCCGATGGACTGCCTCCGTTGATTGAGCATGTGCGCGCCGAGGGCGGCAAGCCCGTGTGGATCTGCGACCCCATGCACGGCAACACGCATAGCGTTTCCAACGGCGTCAAGACGCGGCGTTTCGAGGACATCTACGCGGAAGTCGAGCAGTCTTTCGAAATTCATCGCGCCATGAATCAGGAACTGGGCGGCGTACACATCGAACTCACAGGCGAGAACGTCACCGAATGCCTGGGCGGCTCCGGCGGCCTGACGGAGGGCGATCTGGCGCGCGCCTACGAAAGCGAAGTGGACCCCCGCCTCAACTACGAGCAGTCCATGGAACTGGCGTTCCTGATTGCCCGCAAAATGAAGAGCGACGCAACATTGCGCGCCCGCACCTAAGCTTCGTTTGGTCTAACGCATCGGTGTGACGAGGGGACTTCTGCGCACGGAAATGGAAAAGCGCGGGCAACCCGTAAGGAGTTGCGCCGCGCTTGGGTATTTGATCGGGAACCGGCCAGCCGGTTCTTTAGCTGTTTGACAGAGGAGCCGCGGGAGGCGCAGCCGAGGCCTTCTTCTTCGCGACTTTCTTGGCGGCTTTCTTCGGGGCGGCTTTCTTGACAGCGGCCTTCTTCGCCGGAGCCTTCTTCACAGCCTTCTTCACTGCGGCTTTCTTGGCGGGGGCCTTTTTCGCCGGAGCCTTTTTCGCTACCTTCTTCGCCGGTTTTGCTGCTTTCTTTACTGCTTTCTTTGCCATTTAAATTCTCCTCATCGAATATTCCCGTGTAGGGATAGCTTCATCTTATACCGAAAGAACGCACGCGCATAGAAAATAAAGTGGCATTCGAGCTGAAGATATGCATTTGCCTAAGTCGTTGTAAGCTGACTTAGGCAGTAAGTGGGGCGTCCGGTCCACGCAGCGCGGGGTTTCCCAACGCACTGCCGCACCACGCGCAGTGGCTCCATGCGGGTTGAATAGTGCGATGGCACTGCGGACATGAGGGCTGCACGGCGCCCCCGCAGCGCGGGCAATACGCGTGATTCGGATTCACGCCAGACCCGCATCGGGAACAATACACCATCAACGGGTCGCGCAGGATGAAGTACAGAATCACGCCGATTCCATTGGTCAGAAAAATGGCGAGCAGCGTCCACATCACATACCGCATGCCGCGCCGCCGCGCATCCCCGTACACATAGCCCACCATGAGCGTGTAACCCGCTATTACCAGCGGAATCACGACCATCGCAAGCACTGCGGGGGGCCGCAGGTGATGGCCGGAAAAGCTGATCACGAGAGCCAGGAACGCCAGTAGATACAGCCCGGCAGCCGTAATCCAGGCGGCGATGGGGATGACCCGGGTCACCGGAACCTTTGGCGTCATATCGCGCTCCTTTCGTATTTCCGGCGCGACAATTTGAGGATCACGGCAGAGGCAACTCCGAACAACGACGTGGCCGTGGCCCATGCAACCCACGCCATCGCCGCGGTGTCCCCCGTCAGCACGCGCAAGGCCTGCGCCACGATCACCGCGGACGCCAATCCGAATACCGCCACGCCGCTCGCCATGCGCGCACCCTGCCGGCGGTCTGCTTCCAATGCCAGTAACACGACGGTTTGACCCACTAAGTGGACCGGAGCCTGGGGCGCGGGCAGCGTACCAATCCCGTCCGTCAACTGGGCATAGGCCTGTAACTCGGCAGCGCACGCCGCGCACTCCCCCGCGTGCCGGCGCACTTCGCGCTCTTCCGCGCACTCCAAAAGGCCGGAGGCGCTCAGCGCCAGCAGCCCGCGGATCGTCTCGTGATCGCTCATAGAATTTCGTCCCTCGAGATACTTCGTTTCATGGCTTCGAGGCCGCGCTGCACGCGGCTCTTGACGGTGGAGAGCGGCACGCCCGTCACCTCCGCGATTTCCTCCAGCTTCAGCCCTTCCTCAAAACGCAGCGTCAGTGCCTCGCGATAGTACGCGGGAAGGGCCGCCATCGCCGCCGCGAGAATGGCCGTCCGCTCCCCCGCCAGGATGCCGCTCAATGCATCCGGCGCTGCACCGGCAAGTTCGAACTCGAGATCGTCCAGTCGCTCGCCGGGCCGCTTGCGCAGCGCGTCTATCGCCACGTTGTGAGCGATGGCAAACAGCCAGGTATCGAAACTGCGGGCAGCGTCATAACGATGCAACTGGCGCACCACGTGCAGCCATGTCTGCTGAAACAAATCGTCCGCCGCCGCGGGATCGCGTACCAGGCGGACCAGATAGCGATACAAACGGTGCTGGTAGAGTTCCACCGTCTCGGCGAGCGCTCCCGGATCGCCGCTCCGCAAGCGCGCCACCCGGCTTGATGATGAGAATGGCAGGTTTTCGTCGACAGCCGCCGCGTAAATCATAGCCGTATCCTGTATACGCCCCTACCCGCAAAAAAGACGCCCCACCCGCAAAAAAGACGCTGCATCGCCGCCGTGTACCCGCCCGTTACGGTGATACTATGAGCCTTAACCTGAAGGTATTCTATGGACCACATCCTGTCGATAGTCCTGTTCACACCAGTGGTGGGCTTACTGGTGCTGCTCTTCCTGCCGTCTTCGAATCCGCGCGCCGTCAAGTTGTGGGCCAACATCGTGGCATTTGCCGGCTTTCTGGTTTCGCTGCCGCTGGTCTTCTACTTCGACGCCACGAAAGATTACCAGTTTGAAGAAAAGGCGCAATGGATCCCCTCGATTGGCGCCTCCTACCACCTGGGCATCGACGGGATCAGCCTGTTGCTGGTGATGCTGACCACCGTGATCGGCGTTCTGGCCATTCTCTCCAGTTGGAACGCCATTGAGTACCGGCTGAAAGAATACTACGCGTTCTTCCTGCTGCTGCAGACCGGCATGCTGGGCGTCTTCATGGCCCTCGATTTCCTGCTTTTCTTCGTCTTCTGGGAAACCGTCCTGGTGCCGATGTACTTCATCATCGCGATCTGGGGCGGACAGCGCCGCAGCTACGCTTCCATTAAGTTCATGATCTACACGCTGATCGGCAGCGTGCTGATGTTCCTCGGCATTCTGGCGCTCTACTTCCAGCACTCCACCCAATTCCAGACGCTCAGTTTCGAAGTTGCCGACCTGATGCGCACACAGATTCCTGGCAATATGCAATGGTGGGTCTTCTGGGCATTCTTTGTCGGCTTCGCCGTCAAGGTGCCGATGTTCCCGTTCCATACCTGGCTGCCCGACGCGCACACGGAAGCTCCCACAGCGGGCAGTGTGGTGCTCGCCAGCGTCCTCCTGAAGATGGGCACGTACGGGTTCCTGCGCTTCTCCCTTCCGCTCTTGCCCGCGTCCGCCAAAAATCCCACCATCATCAACGCGATGGGCATTCTTTCCGTGATCGGGATCGTGTATGGCGCGCTCGCCTGCCTGATGCAGAAGGACTGGAAGAAACTGGTGGCCTATTCCTCGGTAAGCCACCTCGGCTTCTGCACGCTGGGCATTTTTGCGCTCAACCCGGCAGGAATTTCCGGTTCTATCCTGCAGCAGATCAACCACGGAATCTCCACCGGCATGCTCTTCCTGATTGTCGGAGTGGTGTACGAACGGCGCCATACGCGTGAAATCGCCGAATACGGCGGGTTGCTCAAGGTGATGCCGATCTTCACCATCATCTTCCTCATTGCTGCGCTCAGTTCCATGGGCATGCCGCCGTTGAACGGCTTCATCGGAGAGATCACCATCATGGGCGGCGCCTATCAGATGTCGTTCAATTGGGCGTTCTGGGGGGCGGTGGGAATCGCGCTCGGCGCGGCTTACCTGTTGTGGCTGTTCCAGCGCACCATGCTCGGTGAAGTCAAAGAGAAGAACACGCTGCTCAAGGACCTCTCCTGGCGTGAGATTGCGGTCTTCGCACCGCTGGTGGTGTGGGCCTTCTGGATCGGACTCAATCCGCAGCCCTATTTCCACGTCCTGGAACGTCCCGTGGCCCACATCGTCGAGCGCGTCCATCCCGGCTATTACGCCGAGCGCCATCTCGTCAATCCGCTGGAAACGCCGGCGAAGCAAGCCTCCCTGCGGTAACCGGCGCCTACTTCTTGTGTTTGTCGTTGGACAGCGGCGGCAGTTTATCCGGGTCGCCGTACTTCCAATCCTTCGGATCGCGCGGCGGCTGAAAATCATTGGTGCTGAACAGGCGCCACTCTTCCCCGGGACGCGCCACGCCTAGCACCAGCGCCAGATGAGTTCGGGGGCCTTGGAAATACGAGAGCCGCATGGTGTGAATGCCGCCCTTCAAGTTCACTGTGCCTTCTTCGGTGCGAAGCGAGTGGATGCCGTCGTTGTCGATCACGCGCTTGTCGTCGATGTACAGTTTCGCGCCGTCGTCGGACGCCACGATGAAGCGGTACTTGCCGGGATCGCGTACGTAGAAATAGCCGTTGTAGTCGATAGCGAACCATTCGAAGACATTCGTCACGCCCGGAAATCCCGCCTGGAATTCGCGAGGTTGGATATTCAGCTGCCGCGTGTAGATCGAGCCCACCGGTCGCAGCTTACTGAAATCGGGCAGGGCGTCGGTTCCGTCAGGGAGCAGATAAATGTCGCCCCTCAGGCCGAACCCGTCCACCACGGTAACGCCGAACGTGGTGACAGGCGCGTCACTGAGCGGCGGACCTTGCGCGAATGACGCCGCCAATGACGCCACCACCGCGGCGCACAGCATCCGTCCGAAATACATGCTTCATTTTACGCCCCCGCCATCAACGTGGTCCCGCCAACTGAGTCCAGAGGATGATTCCCAGATTCCAGCTCACCACGGCGGCAAACCAGAAATTCAGGAACACGACGATGCGCGGCCGCTTCACCTTTATCGCGATGGCCACCAGCATCACGGCCATGATCTTGGCGATCAGCAGCGCGGCCACCGGCCCCACGCTCATCAGGCGTCCCAGGAACACGCTGCTTTCTTCCGCTCCCATCTCCAGCCCCAGCAGGGTCGTTAGGATGTCCAGTGCTTGCAGTGCGACGAAGACGGTCAGAGAAGGGGCGGGAAATCTCTTTTTCTGGGCCCACGGAATTGGGAAGGTCATCGATGCCCTATTCTCGAATGTCTGCTCCGGCAGTTAAAGCTATCTTTTGTTAAGACGCGATACAATCGGCCCTACATGACTCCAGATCTGCAGGCATTAGCGAAATTCGATACACCCACCATCAGCAACACCATCGAACTCTTCGAGGTCCGGCCGCGCACCGCCGGGTATATGGACGCCCGCATACGCGCCTGCTTCCCGGAACTGCCCCCGGCCGTGGGTTACGCGGCCACCGTCACCATGCGGTGCGCCGAACCGCGCCGTCAGGGCGACGTATACGGCTCGCTCGATTCGCAGGTGGCGCGCTTCGCCGAACTGCCAGGCCCGCCCATCGTCGTCTTCCAGGACCTCGACGATCCAGCAGTCGGCGCCACCTTCGGCGAAATCATGTGCACCACCTACCAGGCCTTCGGCGCGCAGGGGCTCATCACCTCCGGCCCCGCCCGCGATCTCGATCAGGTACGCCGCCTCAATTTCCCCGCCTTCAGCAACGGCGTCGTGTGCTCCCACGGCTATAGCCATATCGTGGATCTCCACTGCACGGTACGCGTCGGCGGACTTACCATCCGCGCGGGCGACCTCGTTCATGCCGACGCCAATGGCGTCACCACCATCCCGCTCGAAATCGCCGGCGAGGTCGCCGATGCCGCCGTCGAATTCATGGCCGCGGAGGCCATCCTTCTGGACTACCTGAAGGCCGCCTCGCCTCAGCCGGCTGCCTACGCCGACGCGCGCAGCGCTATGTTTGACGCGCTCGGCGTCATCGCTCGCCGTGTGCGCCGGTAGCCTGCGCTACCATTACAAAGTCGATGGCGCCCATTCTGGAATTGCGCAGCCTGGTGAAGCATTTCCCCGGCCACCAGGCGGTCCGCGAAATCTCCCTCTCGATTCCCCAGGGCAGCTTCTTCTCCCTCCTCGGACCCTCCGGCTGCGGCAAGACTACCACCCTGCGCCTGATCGCCGGTTTCGAAGAACCTACGTCGGGCGACGTCCTGCTCAACGGCGAAATTGTCAACCAACGCAAGCCTTACGAACGCAATGTCAGCACCGTCTTTCAAAACTACGCCCTCTTCCCCCACCTCACCGCCCGCGGCAACGTCGAATTCGGACTGAAACGCCACCGCGCCGCCGACATCGATCGCCGCGTACGCGAAGCCCTCGAACTCGTCGGGCTCACCGGCAAGGAATCGCGCCGGCCCGCCCAACTCTCCGGCGGCGAACGCCAGCGCGTCGCCCTCGCCCGCTCTCTCGTCCTCCAACCCGACGTGCTGCTGCTCGACGAGCCGCTGGCCGCGCTCGATCCCAAACTCCGTAAACAAATGCGCATCGAGCTCAAGGCCATGCAGCGGCGCGCCGGCATCACCTTCCTGCTGGTCACTCACGATCAACAGGAAGCGCTCTCCATGTCCGACCAGCTCGCCGTCATGAATCAGGGACTCGTCGAGCAGGTAGGCACGCCGGAAGACATCTACCTGCGCCCGCGCACCCGCTTCGTCGCCGGCTTCCTCGGCGCGGTGAATTGGATCGGCAGCGCGGGCATTCGCCCTGAATGCGTCCGCCTATTGCGCGCCCCCGACCCCGCCCCCGCCCGCTGTTTTCCCGGCGCGGTCTCCGGCACCGTCTTTCTTGGCGATTGCGTCCAAGTGATCGTCCGGCTGGCCGGCGGCGAGGACGTGATTGCGCAGTTGCCGCGTCACGACGCCAATTTTCAACCCGGCGACGCCGTCCACTTCACCTGGAATCCAGCCGACGAGATGAACCTGCCATGAAGCTGCGAACGTGGTTCCTGCTCCCCGCATGGCTCTGCATGGCCGTCCTGTTTGCCGCGCCCTTCCTCATCGTCCTGTCGTACAGTTTCCTCACGCGCGGATCGTTCGGCGGTATCGCGCTGCCCTGGGATTTCGAAAACTACCAGCGCCTCTTCGACCCGCTTTACCTCACGATTCTCGGCCGCTCGTTCGTCATGGCGATTGCCGCTACCGCGCTCTGCCTGGTGCTGGCCTTCCCCGCCGCGCTCTTTATCTCGCGCGCGCCGCGCCACAAGAATCTTTACCTGCAACTCGTGATGCTGCCCTTTTGGACCAGCTTCCTGGTCCGCACCTATGCCTGGATCTTCCTGCTGCGCGACACCGGCCTCTTCAACACCGCGCTCCAGGCGCTCGGCATCATTCACCACCCGCTGCCACTGCTCTATAACGATGGCGCCGTTCTGCTCGGCCTGGTCTATGGCTATCTCCCGTTCATGGTGCTGCCCATCTACGCCACGCTCGAACGGCTCGACCCCGCGCTGGTAGAGGCCGCGGCAGACCTCGGCGCCCGTCCGCTCACCACCGTCTTTCGCGTCGTGGCCCCGCTGTCACGCCCCGGCATCGTCGCCGGCTCGATCCTCGTCTTCATCCCCTGCCTCGGAGCCTACCTCACGCCCGATCTGCTGGGCGGAGGGCGCACCGTATTAGTCGGCAACCTGGTCCAAAATCAATTCACCACCGCCCGCGACTGGCCCTTCGGAGCCGCCGTCTCCATCGCACTCATGGCGATCGTGACCGTGCTGCTCGTCCTCTTTCTGCGGCACGAAAGCGAGCCCCTCGCATGAAACGCTGGCTCGCCGTCTACGCCGTCGCCTTCTTCGCGTTCCTGCACATTCCCCTGCTCACGCTGGCCGTCTTCAGCTTCAACTCTTCGCGCTTCACCCGCTGGGAGCACTTCTCGCTGCAATGGTACGCCGCCATTTTTCACGACCCGCAAATTCTCGAGGGCACGTGGAACAGCGTCGTCATCGCTTTCTGGGCTACCGCCTTCTCCACCGTGATAGGCACCCTCTGCGCCTACGGACTCTGGAAGCGCAACTCGCGCACTCTCACCGGCGCGCTTTACCTCTCGTTGGTCACCCCCGAAATTGTCAGCGGCATCGCGCTGCTCGCACTCTTCCAGTGGGCCTTCCGCTTCCTCCACTGGCAGCTCGGACTCTACACTGTGGTGCTCGCGCATATCGCCTTCTGCATTGCGTACGTCGTGATCGTGGTTTCGGCGCGCCTGCGCACCATCAGTCCGTCGCTCGAGGAGGCGGCGCTCGATCTCGGCGCGAATCCGTGGCAGGCATTCTGGTACGTCACGCTGCCGGCCCTTGCGCCTGGCATCCTCGCGGCGGCGCTGCTCGCCCTCACCGTCTCCTTCGATGACTACGTCATCACCAGCATGGTCGCCGGCGTCGATTCCGAGACGCTCCCCATGGTGATCTATGCCATGGCGCGCCGCGGTGCCAGCCCCGTCATCAATGCCATCTCCGCGCTGATCACCGTCGTCTTCGGAATCCTGATTCTCCTTTCCGAAAGGGTGCGCGAGACATGAAGCGCCGCTCCTTCCTCCCGGCGCTCGCCACCCTCGCCTCCTGCGCGCGCGACTCGCGCCCGCGCCTCAACGTCTACAACTGGAGCGCCTATATCGCGCCAGGAACCGTCCCGGCCTTCGAAGCCGAGTTCAACGTCCGCGTGCGCTACGCCACCTACGAAAGCAATGAGGAGATGCTGGCCAAGGTGATCACCGGCAACTCCGGATGGGACATCGTCTTCCCCACCCACAGCCGCCTCGAGCCGATGCGCGCCAATGGACTGCTTGCGCCCCTCAATCATGAGTGGCTTCCCGGGCTCGCCCATCTCGACGCGCGATTTCGAACTCCAGCGTGGGATCCGGCGCTCGCCTGGGGCGTGCCGTACATGTGGAACGGCACCGGCATCGTCTATAACCGCAGCCTGCCCGCGCCCCCGAAACGTTGGGCCGACCTCTGGAACCCCACCCTCAAAGGCCGCCTCACCATGCTCGACGATCCCGAGGACATGCTCGGCGCGTGCCTCAAGAAATTGGGCCTGTCGTTCGCTGCCACCGCGCCCGCCGAACTCGCGCGCGCCGAGCGCGAAGCCATTGCGCAAAAGCCGCTGCTTCGCGCATACCTGAACGCCGAGGTCCGCGATCAACTGGTTGCCGGCGATGTGCTGGCCGCGCAACTCTGGTCCACCACCGCGCAGCAGGCCATCGATGCCGCTCCCCACCTGGCGTTCGTTTATCCCGAGGAAGGCTTCCCGTTCTACTGCGATTGCGCCGTCGTGCTGCGCGAAAGCCGTCGTCAGCGTCTCGCGCATCACTTTCTGGACTACCTGCTGCGGCCGGCGGTTTCGGCAAAGATCGTGGAAGCGACGCGGACCGCGACGGCGAACGGCGCCGCTCTCGATCTGTTGCCGGAAGCGGTGCGTCGCACGCCGAGCCTCTACCCGCCGCCGGAAGTATTCGCCCGCGGCGAGTGGCCGCGCACCCTGGATTCCGCCACCCAGCGCCTCCGCGACCGCATCTGGACCGAAATCAAGTCCGCATAGTGGGGCAGGCATTCCTGCCTGCCGCCGCCTTCAGGCGGCGCCGATGCCGCGCATAATGAGGGGGTGGGATGGACGATCGTCTTTCGTCGTCCGTCCTCTCAGCATCGAAGCGCGGTGGAATCACACTGCGCTCCACAGCCACCCGAGCGCGCAGCGGATTCCGCAAGACGTATTCTACTAAGTAGTGCCCCACTTCTCGCGCCGCCGGCTCCTCTTTGCCGCTGCAACACTCGGCGCACCGGTCGTGCGCGCCTGGCAGGACGTCACCTTTTCCACCGAAGTGAAGGTCGTAAACGTCCTCGCCACGGTGCGGCGGTCCAACGGCGAAATCGTCCGCGCGTTAACCAAGGACGATTTCGCCCTCACCGAAAACGGACGTCCCCAGCAGATTCGCTACTTCTCTCCGGAAACCGATCTCCCGCTCACCCTCGGCCTGCTGGTAGACACCAGCATGAGCCAGCGGCGCGTGCTGGATGCCGAACGCATCGCGGCCTTCACCTTTGTCGACCAGGTATTGCGCGAAGCGACAGACCGAGTCTTCGTCGTGCAGTTCGACATGGGAATCGAAATCCGCCAGCCGCTCACATCCAAGCGCAAAGCCCTGGAGGCGGCGCTCGGCCGCGTCGATACCCCCTCCATGCGCCAACTGGAATTGCAGCGCGGCGGAGGCACCCTACTTTACGAAGCGGTCGCAGTGGCTTCCCGCGACATGATGCGCCCGTTAGAAGGGCGCAAGGCGCTGGTCATTCTTTCCGACGGCGTCGACACTGGCAGCGACGTTCCGATCGCCACGGCGATCGAAGAGGCGCAGCGCGCCGGAACCCTGATCTACAGCATCGTCTTCTCCGACGCCAACGCCTATGGCACCGCATTGGGACCGCTGATGGGCGGCGGCGATTCGGCACACGGCAGAAGCGTCCTGCAACGCATGGCGCGCGAGACCGGGGGGCGCTGCCTGGAAGTCAGCAAATCGCTCCCCATCGAAAAGATCTTCGACGAGATTCAAGAAGAACTCCGCAGCCAATACAATCTAGGCTTCGTCTCCGATACCCCGGTGCGCCTTTCCGAGTTTCGCAAACTCCAACTAGCCGTGAAGCAAAAAGGCCTGGTAGTGCAGTCGCAAACGAGATATTGGGCAAAAAGGTAGGAAGTATTGAGTAATCAGTAATCAGTAATCAGTAATCAGTGTTCCGTTTTAAGTGGTGAACGTCGATACTGAAGACTGGCCTGTGACCGCGGGGGGCAAGCTGGCCTGTCCCACACCGCATTGTGGGGCAGCGATTCCTCGCTGCCGCCGCCTTCAGGCGGCGCGAACCTTCCAGGGACCGCGGGAGCCACCCATCATTCCGCACCCCGCTTTCAAAGGTCACCAGTCATCCAATCCGACGACGCCGGAGGCGGGGCTGAAAGCTGAAAGCTGAGAGCTGAAAGCTAATAACTGAAAACTGATAACTGATAACTGATAACTGATACCTACAACTCGTACCCTTCCCATCGAGCCACCACCGCGCTCGCCAAACAGTTCCCCAGCACATTCACACTCGTGCGCGCCATATCCAGCAGCGCATCCACTCCCAGTAGAATCGCGAACCCCTCCACCGGAAGCTTGAACGTCGTCAACGTGCCCGCCAGGATCACCAACGCCGCGCGCGGCACCCCAGCGACTCCCTTGCTGGTCAACATGAGCGTCAGCATCATCACCAACTGCTCGCCGAAACTCATGTGCACGCCCGCCGCCTGCGCCACGAACATCGACGCCATCGAGAGATACAGCGTGGTGCCATCCAGATTGAAACTGTACCCGGTGGGAATGACGAAACCCACGATGTGCTTGGGAACTCCGAACCGCTCCATGTTCTCCAGCGCCAGCGGCAATGCCGCCTCGCTGCTCGCCGTGGAAAACGCGATCAGGAACGGCTCGCGCACCGCCTGGTAAAACGACCGCAACGGAATACGCGCAATCACCAGCACCGCGCCCAGCACCAGCAGGACAAACAGCGCCAGCGCCGCGTACATCGTCACGATCAGTTTGCCCAGTCCGAAGAGCACGGCCACGCCCTTGGTGCCTACCGTGACCGCCAGCGCCGCGCCCACGCCCAGCGGCGCCAGGTACATCACGTACTTCGTATAGCGGAACATCACCTCGGCCAGCGATCCGCAAAAAGCCACCACCGGCGCCGCTTTCTCGCCAATCGCCGCGCACGCCGCGCCAAACAGGAACGCGAACACCACCACCTGCAAGACATCGTTGCGCGCCATGGCATCGATAATGCTCGCCGGAAAAGTGTGCTCCACAATGGCGGCGACGGTGGCAGGCGCGGCCGGAGTCACGGAGTCCGCCGCCGTGCGCGCGATCGGCACGCCTTCGCCGGGACGGACCAGGTTGACCACGCCCAGCCCCAGGAACAACGCGAAAGTGGTCACGATTTCGAAATACAAAATCGCCTTCGCGCCGATCCGTCCCATATGCTTCAAGTCCCCGGCGCCCGCGATTCCCGCCACCAGCGTGCCGAATAAGAGCGGCGCGATAATCGACCGGATCAGGCGCAGAAAGATCGTGCTCAGCAGCCCAAGTTGTTTGGCGAAGTCCGGCAGCAGTACGCCCAGGGCCACACCCGCTGCCATGCCGATGAAGATCCACGCGGTCAGGGAGACGCGCTTCACCGTTCGCCCCATTTGAGCTTCTGGCGCAGCACGTCGAAGAACATCATGCGCGGCGGACGGGTCAACAGCAGCGAATGATGCGAACTCCGGCAGACCACCACATCGTGCTCTTGAATCGACATGCCCACCTGTCCATCGATGGTCAGATAGATGCCGTCGGGCCCGCGTGAGGTCACCCGAATGACACTCGTTTCCGGCACCAGCACCGGGCGATTGGTCAGCATGTGCGGGCAGATGGGCGTCATGCAGATGGTCGGCACAGAGGGGAAGATGATCGGCCCGCCGGCGCTCAGCGAATACGCGGTGGACCCGGTGGGCGTCGCGATGATCAGCCCGTCCGCCTTGTAGCGGCACACAAACTGCTCGTCGACGTACGTGTCCAGGTCGATCATGCGCGCGATCTCGCTCTTCGTCAGCACCGCGTCGTTTAGAGCATCGAAGCTGGCAATGACTTCCCCGCCACGGATCACCTCGGTGTTCATGAGTTTGCGCCGGGCGATGCGATGCTCGCTGCGCAGCGCGCGCTCCAGTTCCGGAAACAGTTCTTCCACGGTGATCGCCGTCAGGAAACCCAAGCCGCCGAGATTCACTGGAAACAGCGGAATCTCGCGGCGGCCGATGGCCCGGGCCGCCGAAAGCAACGTGCCGTCGCCGCCCAGTACGATGACCATGTCGCAGCCTTCGGGCACCTGCTCGCGTGGAATGCCCGCCACGCCTCCCGCGTAAACGCCCGTCTGCTCGTCGATGCGGATCGAAATTCCCCGATCGCGCAGCCACGCAATCAGTTTGGGCACCAGTTCTTCGGCGGGCGAGTTCGGCTTCGAAATAATCCCAACCGTTTTAATGATGGGCATGCAGGAGAAACTCCTTATTCCCTTCCGCGCCGGCGATCGGGCTGTCGGTTAGTCCAGTTTCAAATCCCATTTCACGCACGGCCCGTTCGACCTTCTCGCAAGCCGCCCGGTGCAATTCCGGCTCGCGCACAATGCCGCCCTTGCCTACCTGGCCCTTGCCAACTTCAAATTGCGGTTTGATCAGTATAACCATTTGCCCGCCAGGCCGGACAAGCGGCACGATGGCCGGCAATATCAGAGTCACTGAGATAAAGCTCACGTCGCAGCACAGAAAATCACCCAGCTCGCCGATGTCGTCGAAAGCCAGCAGCCGTGCATTGATGCCCTCATGGATGACCACCCTCGGGTCGTTGCGCAGCTTCCAGTCCAGTTGCCCGGCGCCGCAATCCACGGCGTGCACCCGCGCCGCTCCCGCTTGCAGTAGCACGTCGGTGAATCCGCCGGTGGAAGATCCAATGTCCAGGCACACCAACCCCGTTACATCGATCGCGAAATGCTTCAATGCTCCGGCCAGCTTGTAGCCTCCGCGGCTCACATAGGGAGGGCGCGACAGCAGTTCGATCGCGCAATCCGTCTCCACCGAATGACCGGGCTTGGCCGCCTTCTGGCCGTTGACCTTCACCTCGCCCGCCATAATCAGCGCTTGCGCTTTCTCGCGCGATTCGACCAGGCCCCGCTCCACCATCAGCCGATCGAGCCGTAGTTTCATGACGCTATGATTTGCGCTGAACAATCAGGTCGGCCAGTTCGTGCAGGCGCAGCGCGCGGCCGGCGAAACATCCCAGCACGGCGTGCGCCTTGGCGCATTCATCCTGCGCCATGCAGCGAGAGGTTTCAACCCCGTAGACGGCCGGGAAGGTGATCTTATGCTGCGCCGCGTCCTTGCCCGCGGTCTTGCCCAACGCTTCTGACGATTCTTCCACGTCCAGAATGTCGTCCACAATCTGGAAGGCCAGGCCGACGTGCTCGCCGTACTCCGAGAGCGCGGCGTATTGCTCTTCGCTCGCGCCCGCCGCCGTCGCTCCCATGCGCAGTGAGGCGCGCAGCAGCGCACCGGTCTTGGCGCGATGGATGCTCTCCAGCAGCTCTGCGGTGGGCGTTTGCCCTTCGCCTTCGAGATCGGCCACCTGCCCGCCGATCATGCCTCCCACTGTCCCGCTGGCCACCGCCAGCTCCCCGATCAGCCGCGCCTTGGTGTAGTCCGGCGCGTCCAGTTGCGCCAGCACCTGGAACGCCAGCGTGAGCAGGGAATCGCCCGCCAGAATCGCCATCGCCTCACCGAAGACTTTGTGATTGGTCAGCTTGCCGCGGCGATAATCGTCATTGTCCAGCGCGGGCAGATCGTCGTGAATCAGCGAGTAAGTGTGAATCAGTTCCAGCGAGCAGGCGGCGGATACAATGCCCGAAACATCGTCGGCAATCGTGCGCGCCGCTTCGATGCACAGAATCGGCCGGATGCGCTTGCCGCCTGCAAACAGGCTGTACCGCATGGCTCGGTGGATCGTCTCCGGAGCCGTCGCTTCCGGTGGCACCAGGCGGTCTAATTCCGCATCCACCAACTTCTGTTGCTGGGCCAGGTATTCGCGCAGATTCATCGTCAAGGTTTTTCCGGGCGGAACGGCTCTGCCGTCATCTTGCCCCCGTTGCGGATCAACACCTCGACCCGCGTTTCCGCGGCCTCCAGTTGTTTGCGGCACACCTCGCTCAATGCCATGCCGCGCTCGAAGAGTTCGAGCGATCGTTCCAGCGCCAGATCGCCGCCTTCCAGTTCGCGCACCACTTTCTCCAACTCGTCCAGCGATGCTTCGAACGTCTCTATCGGCTTGGGATCGGGGATTTCCGCCATCGCCTCATTCTAACAGCGGTTCGGCGGAATCGGCCTCCGCGCCGCATCATTCCACGCGCAGAAAACTCGTTTGCAGCACTCGCTTGGTCGCCTCGTCCTGCACCACGGCGACCACGCCCAGGCTCTTACGGTCCACTTGATAGCGCTCCTCGCGCAGTTCGAACGTGCCACCCGGAAAACGCGCGCGCATGCCATCTAAGTGGGACTCCATGGACTTGCGCAATTCGCCCGGCAGCTCGCCGACTGCGAAGGCCGCTGCCACGCGCGTCGCGCCTTTCAGCGCGAACCCCGCGTCGCTGCGCACCACCATGGGATGCAGCCGAAAGCCGTTTTCACCGCTGTAACTCACCTCGGTTTCAACCAGGAATACTTTCGCCTGCAGCCCCGGCGCGTCCGCAATGCCTTCAATCCCGGCCTCCACTCTTAAATCGGTTCCGCTCCACCAGGCTTTCAAATCGATGCGCGCCTCCGGCGGGACCGCGAGCCTTTTCTGAATCGCCGCATCCACCGCATCGAAAACGGGCCTCGCCACCGACCCCATTCCTTCCCCAGGCTCGATCGTCTCGCCGTCCAGAATCACCGTCGGAGTTCCAGACGCCGCGTAGAATCTGGTGCGCGCCTCCGCCGCCGGGCTGACCAGAGGATCGGCGGACGGCGCATGCATGTGGTGTGCCAGCAGCACCACATCCTGTCGCGAGTAGCGCTGTAGCAGCGCATCCGCGGCGAGGTCCACCGCGACGCACGCCTCGCAGGCCGCGCCCGTGACGATCTCCACCAGCACGGCTCGCCGCGGCGACGCGGTGGGACCCGCGTACTTCGAAATTGGCAGCGGGTTGCGCGATTCCCTGCGATAGCGCGAATCCAGCCAGCGTTCCGCCTCCATTCGCATGCCGGCCCCACGGTACGCCGTCTGAAAGCGGTCCAGCATGCCCTGGTCTGCCTTGCCGGTGAGAATCGCTGTGCCCAGAGCGTCCAGCACCGTGTTGGTGTCGCCTTCCTTGGCCGCCAGTTCGGCGTAGGCGGACGCCCCATCCGCGGTCCGCGCCGCCGCCAGGGATTTCACCAGCGCCTGCCTTGCCTCCGCGTCGCGGCCCTGCTTCATGAGAGCGCGGGCCAGCGTCGCCCAGGCGCCCGCCTCCTGCACGCGATACCGTTCCCTCGCCTCTTCCACATAAAAAGGCAGCGCCTTGTACTCCGGGTCGCGCGCGGTCGAGAGATCGACTCTTTGGCGGTACCGCTGGCGCTCGCGCGCCACGTGGTCTTCGAGGTTGAGGTCGAGGGTGGCTTGCCGCGCGTAGGCTTCCGCTTCCGCTGCAAAATTCCTCGCCAGCAGGCCTTGCGCGATAGCCCTGGCCGCCTCGCTGCGTGCCATCGGAGACGCTTTCGCCAGTCGCCGCGCCACGTTCTCCGCCAGCGCAACGCTGCGCTGCGCATTCGGCGCGCGCCCCTGTGTCGCGGCGGCAAAGGCACGTCCAACCATCATGGGCACGCTACGCGAATTCGGATAGTTCGTGAAGAACTGCAAGATCGCCGCCAACTGCGCCGCGGGTTCCGCCACCGCCAGCGCTCTCTGGTAGGCGGTCTCGTCGGCCGGCACCGCGGAAGCGCTCTTGCGCGCGGTCTGCGCGGGCAGCATCGAAGTCGACAAGCACGCCAGCCACCCGGCCAGGACCAGACGAAGCATGACTCAGCATACCCGCAATTCGCTCGCCGCCCGCGGTGGGATGGACGATCGTTTTTCGTCGTCCGTCCGCGGAGCCTCGAAGCCGTGCTCGGTGCTCACTCCGCCCGCGGTGGGATGGACGATCGTTTTTCGTCGTCCGTCCGCGGAGCCTTGAAGCATGAGTAGGCCTCATAAGACGAAGGCGCCCGAAGTTGTAGCAGAAGCCCTGCGCCGTCGTGCCTGAATTAAAATTCGGTAAGACTCGCCGTAAGTGTGAAGCAGTACAACCATGACGTCTACCGCATCGAGCATCCAGCCCGAGTGCGTCGCGAACAGCGTCCGCCATTACCAAGCGATAATTCCCTATGTGATTGCCACCAGCCGGTCGTTGAAAGCCCCCGCAACATCCTTTGTTATGAGTTAGTTCCAATTTATTTTCGTGCGAATAGCCGCATCGGGCCAGTAACATTCGAAGGGGCAACAGCGCCTAAGCGTTGTTACCTCAATGGCACTGAATCCATTTACTCACTCTCCTCTGCGTTTTCTGGCTGTCTGTTTGGCCATTGGTAGCCTCATGGCTGCCGAGCACCACGGCACCGTGAAATTCGGCGGACTGCCAATTCCTGGAGCGGCAATAACCGCGACCAAGGGCGACAAAAAGCTCACCACCACCACCGACGAGAACGGCCGCTATTCCTTCGCCGATCTCGAAGACGGTACCTGGAAGATCGACGTGGAGATGCTCGGTTTCGCCAAAGCTTCCAACGAGGTCGGGGTGTTGTTCGATGCCCCGGCTCCGGAGTGGAGTTTGAAATTTCTCTCCATGAGCGCCATCACCGCGCCGCCGGCGCCTGCCGCCGCACCGGTGACATCGTCGGCCACGCCGCCTCCGTCAACGCCGTCAACGTCAGCGCCTGCCGCACCGGCCGCCCCAGCCACGGCGGCCACGACGCCACCTGCCGGTGGACGCGGCGCCCGCGGAGCACAAGCAGCCAACGGCGCGCGCGGCGCTCAGAACGGGCGCGGGCCGACGCAAGCTAACGGACGCCCCTCCCTCAATACAGCCTTCCAGCGAGTGGATGTGAATTCCTCGGGCGAAGGCGCGAGCCTGCAGGATCCCGGTATGGGCGCCAGTGAAATGGCCGACCTCTCCTCTGCTGCCGACGCCTCCCTGCTCGTAAGCGGAAGCGTTAGCCGCGGTCTCGATATCCCCGGCGGCAACGATTGGTTCGGCGGCGCCGGCGGACGCGACGGCATGGCGATGGGAATGGGCGGCCCCGGCGGCATGATGGGCATGGGCGCTCCCGGCATGAATGGCATGGGCGCCGACGGAGCCAGCACGGGCGCTCCCGCGGATGGCGGCGGCGGACGCGGCGGACGGGGCGGCGGTCCCGCCATGGGCGGACGCGGCGGTCCCGGCGGTGGTGGTCCCGGCGGCGGATTTGCCGGTGGTGGTGGCTTCGGCGGACGTGGTGGAGGCCCCGGAGGCGGTGGACCTGGAGGCGGCGGACGCGGTGGACGCGGCGGCGGCCCCGGAGCCGGACGCGGCGGCCCGATGGGACGAGCCGGCGTGGCAGCCTTCGGCAACGGACGCCGTGATCGCCGCATGCAGTACAACGGCAACGCTTCGTTCAGTCTCGACAATTCCGCGCTCGATGCGCGCAGCTACTCCATCAACGGCCAGGACACCCAGAAACCCGCCTACGCGAAAGGCCGCGGCAGCGTGATGCTGGGCGGTCCCCTGAAAATTCCGAAACTCACTTCCGGTCAGCGCGGCACCTTCACCATCAACTATTCGATGAACCGCAGCCGCAACGGCACAACCAGTACCCAGACCATGCCCACGGCGCTGGAGCGCATCGGCGATTTCTCGCAATCCATCGGCGCGCAGGGCCCGGTCACTATATACGAGCCCTTCACGTCGACGCCGTTCGCTGGGAACATCATCCCTACGAACATGCTCAACCCGGCGTCTTTGTCGCTGCTCAAGTATTACCCGAACCCCAATGCCCCGGGCTATAAACAGAACTATCAGGCGCCCATCACCAGCGTCACCAACAGCGACAACATCAATTCCCGCCTGAACCAGACGCTCAACTCCAAGAACCGCCTCAACGGCGGCATCGGATACCAGGGCAGCAACAACACCACTCCCAATATCTTCAACTTCATCGATACGGGCACCGGCCGGAACTGGTCCGCCAACGTAGCCTGGGGCCATAACTTCTCCTCGCGCCTGATCAGTAATCTGACCTATAACTTCAGCCGGTCACGCCAGAAGATGAATCCGTACTTCGCGTACAAACAGAACGTCGCTGCCGACCTCGGCATCACCGGCACTTCGCAAGCCCCGCAGAACTGGGGGCCGCCGAACCTCTCGTTCACCAACTACGCGGCGCTCAGCGACGGCGCAGCCTCCCTGACCCGCAACCAGACCAGCGGTGTGGGAGAAAGCTTGATCTGGGTGCACGGCGTGCACAACATGACGTTCGGCGCCGACTACCGCCGCCAGCAGATCAACCGCAATAGCGACCCTAATGCGCGCGGACAGTTCACCTTCAACGGCGCCAGTACCGCACTCGTCGTCAACGGCATCGCCGCCCCCGGCACCGGGTTCGATTTCGCCAGCTTCCTGCTTGGCTATCCCGATACCAGCGCGCTGCGCTACGGCAACAGCAGCCTGTACTTCCGCACCGCCAATTACGATCTGTACGCCACTGACGATTGGCGCATCAGCCAGAAATTCTCCCTGAACTTCGGCCTCCGCTGGGACTACGGCTCGCCCATCACCGAACTGTACGATCACATGGTCAACCTCGATGTGGCCCCCGGCTACGGCGCCATCGCGCAGGTGTTGCCCGGACAGACCGGACCTTATTCCGGCAGCACGCCCCGTTCGCTGGTCCGGCCGGACCGGAACAACATTTCCCCCCGCCTCGGCTTCGCGTGGCGCCCCATTCCTAAGAAGTCCATGGTGGTGCGCGGCGGCTACGGCACTTACTACAACACGGCGGTCTACAACACCATCGCCAATAACATGGCGCAGCAGCCGCCGTTCGCCAACTCACTGAGCATCGCTAACTCACTTTCGAATCCGCTGACCATCCAGAACGGCTTCGTGATTCCGCCGGGGACGCAATACACCAACACCTACGCCATCGATCCGAACTACCGCATCGGCTACGCGCAGATGTGGCAGCTTTCGGTGCAGCAGGATCTCGGGGGTTCGCTGGTGGGCACCGTTACCTACAACGGCACCAAGGGCACGGGGCTCGATCAGACGATTCTGCCCAACTCGGCGCCGTCGGGCGGCAAACCCAACGGGCTGCCCTCGGGCTACCTCTACGAACAGGCGAATGGCAATTCCATCTATCACGGCGCCACCGGGCAAATCATGCGGCGTTTCCGCAACGGTGTCTCCGCCAATGCCAGCTACACTTTCTCCAAAGCCATCGACAACGCGGTACAGGCGCAGAATTATCTCGACACTTCCGCCGAGCGCGCCGTTTCCGCCAGCAACCGCACGCACCAGTTGAGCCTGAGCTGGCAATACAGCTCCGGCGTGGGACGCGGCGGCGGTACCTTGACGGACGGCTGGAAGGCCGTGGCCTTTAAGGGCTGGGTGGTGAACAATAACATCGGCATCAGCAGCGGTTCGCCGCTTACGCCCAGCGTGGGCGGCGCGCGCTCCACCACCACCGGCACCGGCATCACCGGCAGCCTGCGCGCCAATGCCACGGGGCTCTCCGTCACGGACGCTCCCGGCGACCAGCCGTTCAACTACGCGGCGTTCGCCATTCCGCTGGCCGGACAGTGGGGCAACGCCAGCCGCAACAGCATCACCGGACCGTCGCAGTTCACCCTGAACGGCTCGCTGAGCCGCAATTTCCGTGTGGCAGAGCGCAAGAGCCTTAACTTCCGCTTCGAAGCGCAGAACGCGCTGAACCACGTAAGTTTCCGCAGCTTCAACACGACCATCGGCAGCAACAACATCGGGCTGCTTCAGGGTGCGAGCGGCATGCGTGTGATGACCGCGACCATGCGCTTCACGTTCTAACCGCGACCGAGGGATATATCCAAAATGCGAGCCATCACAGCTACACTCTTGAGCGGTCTTCTGGTAGTCTCGGCGCAGCCGCCGCAAGCACAGCAGCCGGAGCCGGCGACCACTGCCGCGCAGGCCACCAAAGGAGTCACGAAGTTCGGAACCACCACTCAGTTAGTCGTGGTCGATGTCAGCGTCAAAGACAAGAGCGGCAACCCGATCAAGGGCTTGAAGCCCGAAGACTTCACCATCACCGAAGACGGCAAGAAGCAGGACGTCAAGGTGTTCCAGTTTCAGGAACTGGAAGAGACGCCCACCGCGCCTCCCCCGGTGCCCGCCAAAGCACCCGCTCCCGTGCCAGTACCCACGGCGGCCGCGGCTCCGGCTGCGCCTGTCGTCAAATCGGTCACCGCCAACCAGATCGCGCCTTCCAAGCCCGGCGAGGTCAAGTACAAAGACCGGCGCCTGCTCGTCATGTTCTTCGACATGACCTCCATGCCGATTCAGGACCAGATCCGCGCGCAGGCCGCCGCCCAGAAGTTTCTGAAGACTTCGATGACCGCGTCCGACCTGATGGCCGTCATGACGTTCTCGAGCGACTTGAAGGTGCTGCAGGATTTCACCGACGACCGCGACGCGCTCGCTAAAACCATCAAAGGCCTCACCGTCGGCGAAGGGTCGGATTTCGCAGTCGAAGGCTCCACCGGCGCCGACAACGAAGCGGACAATGGCGACGCCTACGTGGCCGACGACACGGAATTCAATATCTTCAACACAGACCGCAAACTCGCTGCGCTGGAATCCGCCGCCCGCATGCTGGGCGCGCTGCCCGAAAAGAAGGCGCTGGTCTACTTCGCCAGCGGCGTCTCCAAAACCGGCGTCGATAACGAAGCGCAGCTCCGCGGCACCATCAACGCCGCCATCCGCAACAATGTTTCGTTCTTCCCCATCGATGCGCGCGGACTGGTAGCGGCGGCGCCCCTCGGCGACGCCACCAAGGCATCTCCCGGCGGTGGACGCGGAGGGCTGATGAACGGCGGCTCTGCCCGCAGCCAGCAGTCTAGTTCGCAGGGTTCGCAGGAGACGCTCTACACGCTGGCGGCGGACACCGGCGGCAAGGCCCTGCTCGACAGCAACGATCTCGGCCTCGGGATCGTGCAGGCGCAGAAGGAAATCTCCAGTTACTACATTCTCGGCTACTACAGCGGCAACGATAAGCTGGATGGCCGCTACCGCCGCATCAAACTCTCGCCCACGCCGGAACTCTCCGCGAAAATCGGCAAAATCGATTACCGCCAGGGATACTTTGCAGGCAAGGAATTCGGCAAGTTCAATACCACCGACAAGGAACGCCAGCTTCAGGAAGCGCTCATGCTCGGCGACCCGATGACCGATCTTTCCGTGGCCCTGGAAGTGGACTACTTCCGCATGGCGCGCGACCGCTATTTCGTGCCGGTCACGGTCAAAATTCCCGGTTCCGAACTGGAACTCGCGAAACATGGCGGCGCGGAATCAACCAAACTCGATTTCATCGGCGAGGTCCGCGATGCCAAGGGACAAGTGCAGGGCAACGTGCGCGACTATCAGGAAATCAAGCTCAAAGGCGAGACCGCCGGCCAGCTCTCCAAGCGCACGCTCGCCTACGATACGGGCTTCACCCTCGCGCCCGGCACCTACACTCTGAAATTCCTCACGCGCGAAAACCAGACCGGCAAAATGGGCACCTTCGAAACCAAATTCACCGTGCCCGATCTCACCACCCAACTGCAATACCTGCCGATCTCGAGCGTCGTGCTCAGCAATCAGCGGCAGGACCTCTCCCAGGCGCTGGCCACGGCCGAGCGCGACAAGCGCCTGCTGGCGCAGAATCCGCTGGTGCAGGACAACCAAAAGCTGGTGCCCAGCGTAACCCGCGTCTTCAAGAAAGAGCAGGACATGTATGTCTTCCTGCAGGCGTATCAGCCGGACGCGCAGACCACGCAGCCGCTGGTCGCCACGGTCAGCTTCTACCGTGGCAAGGTCAAGGCCTTCGAGACCGCTCCGCTGCAAATCACCGAAGGCCTCGATGCCAAGACCAAGGCCCTGCCGGTGCGTTTCAGCGTGCCGCTCGGCAAACTGCAGCCCGGCCGCTATACCTGCCAGGTCAGCGTGCTCGATCCGCAGGCGCAGAAGTTCGCCTTCTGGCGCGCACCGATCGTCATGGTGCAATAGCCCGGTCGCAGGGGCGCCCCGTCTTCGTCGGGTTCCCATTTTGGATTGTGCTGGCCACAGGGAAGAAGGCACCTAAAACTCCCGTATTTTTGTGACGCTACAATCAAGGGAGTGGAGAACAAGGAAATCGCGCGCGTCCTATGGGAGACTGCCGATCTCATGGAGATCGCCGCCGAAGATTCCTTCCGCATTCGCTCTTACCGCAACGGCGCGACCGCCGTCGAAGGGCACCCGGAGCGCATCGCGGATATCCTGAACCACCCCGACCGCAAGGTCACCGATATCCCCGGCATCGGCAAGGGACTGGCGCATGTGCTCACCGAAATCAACACCACGGGAACCTGTGAGCGGCGCGATCTTCTGCTTGAAAAATTCCCTCCCTCCGCGCTGGAATTCCTCAAAATTCAAGGGCTCGGCCCGAAAAGCATCGCGCTGATCTTCGAGCACTTCCGCATCACCACCATTGACGAACTCGAGCGCCTCTGCCAGGAACAGAAGCTGCGCGATCTTCCGCGCATGGGCGCCAAGCTCGAAGAGAAGGTGCTGCGGTCCATCGCCGGCTACCGGCGGCGCACCGGACGTTATCTGCTCTCCTATGCCGAGAACATGGCGAACGAACTCTCCGAAGTGCTGCTACGCGTGCCTGGGGTGGATTCCGTGATCCCCACCGGCAGCCTCCGCCGCGGACGCGAAACAGTGGGCGACCTCGACCTGCTGGTCACCGGACCCGATCCCATTCCCGCGCTGGCCGCATTCCTCGCCTACCCGCGCGTGGAAGAGGTGCTGGCCAACGGCGAAAACAAAGCCAGCGCGAAGGTGGGACGCGAAGGTTTGCAGGTGGACGTCCGCACCCTGCCCACCGGGACGCTGGGCGCCGCCCTGCAATATTTCACCGGCAGCAAAGAGCACAACGTCGCCATTCGCACCCGCGCCGTCAAACTCGGCCTCAAGCTGAGCGAGTACGGACTCTTCCGCGTCGCCGACGACACGCGCGTCGCCGGGGAAACCGAGGAGGGCATTTACCAGGCGCTCGGCCTGCCCTGGATTCCGCCCGAACTGCGCGAGAATTGCGGGGAGATCGAAGCCGCCGAGCAGAACTGCCTGCCGCGCCTGGTAGAACCCAGCCAGATTCGCGGCGACCTGCACATGCACACCACCGAGACCGACGGCCGCGCCTCGCTGGAAGAAATGGCGGAGGCCGCCGTAGCTCGCGGGTACGAATACATCGCCATTACCGATCACTCCAAGGCCCTCGCCATGTCGAACGGACTCGACGAGGCGCGCGTCGTCGCGTTCGCCCGCCGCGTGCGCGAACTCAATCGCTCCGGCCATCTCGGCATCCGCATTTTCAGCGGCATCGAATGCGACATCCTGAAGGATGGAGCGATGGACCTGGCCGACGACGCCCTGGCCGAACTCGACCTGGTGATCGGCAGCGTGCACAGCCACATGAATCTGGAATTCGGCGAAATGACGGACCGCCTGCTGCGCGCCCTCGAGTGTCCGCACCTGCGGGTTCTGGGCCATCCCACCGGCCGGATTCTGCTGCAGCGCGACGCCTTCCCGTTCGATTTCGACCGCGTCGCCGCGGAGGCCGTGCGGCGCAACGTGTACCTGGAAATCAACGCCAGTCCGGAACGGCTCGATCTGCACGGCGCTTTGATTCGCACCGCTCGCGCGCGCGGTGCCAAGTTCACCATTTCCACCGACGCCCATCACCCCAAGCATCTCGCCAGCATGCGCTACGGCGTCGTCACCGCGCGGCGCGGCTGGCTGGAACCCAACCATATTTTGAACACCAGCGGTGTCGCGGAGTTAGCCGCCGCCATCCAAGCCAAATCATGAAAATCACAAGCTCCAAACAAGTCTATGATTGCGGTCTCTTCCGGGTCACCGAAGATGTAGCGGTCGACCCCAAAACCAAGTTCACCATCAAACGCAGCGTGGTCCGCCACGTCGGCAGCGCCGTGATGATGGCGGTGGACGAGAAGAAGCGGGTCCTGCTGGTGCGCCAGTACCGCCTGCCCGCCGGGAAGCGGATGTGGGAACTGCCGGCCGGACGCCTGGACCCGGGCGAGAAGCCGCTGGAGGCAGCCAAGCGCGAACTCAAGGAAGAGACGGGCTACAGCGCGGCCAAATGGACGAAGCTGGTTTCCTACTTCGCGAGCCCCGGCTTTGTCCAGGAGCGCATGACCCTGTTTCTGGCCGAAGACCTGACCGCGGGCGAGGCCACGCCGATGGATGACGAACAGATCGAGGCCCGCTGGTTCAAGCGCAAGGAACTCGGCGCTTTGATCGCGAAGGGCAAGATCGATGACGGCAAGACGATCATCGGCTACCTCACCTGGCGCGCCAGGAAATAGCGGCAACGTGATGCCCGAGGCGTTGGCGCGAGAGCGGTCCATCGCGAGGCGATCGGCCCGAACTCCGGTTGCCCGAACGGTGTGGTGCGCGCCAAACGCGGCGCCACCCACGCGATGACGATCGCGCGCCTCTTAGGCGACGTGCCCTTTCTGTTGATCGGGTGCGCCTAACATCTCGCGCACTTTGGCCACCAGCGAATCCGGAGTGAACGGCTTGGGCAGATAGTCCACGCCGGCGTCCAGGACGCCGCGGTGAGCGATCACTTCCCCGCTGTATCCCGAAATAAAGAGCACTTTGATCGCGGGCCGCAGCACCGTCAAGCGGTCTGCCACTTCCTTGCCCGTCATGCCCGGCATGATCACATCCGTCAGCAACAAATGGATCGTGTCCTGGTATTGCTCTGCCTGCGTCAACGCCTCCGTGCCACTCGCGGCTTGCAGCACGCGAAATCCAGACGACTCCAGGGCGCCCACCATCAGGCTGCGGACCCCTTCGTGATCTTCCACCGCCAAAATGGTCTCCGACCCGCGCCTCTCAATCCGCGCCGCCGCCTCCTTCGCGGGCGCAGCCTGTCCATGTATGCGCGGCAGGTAGATCGAGAAAACAGCGCCTTCCCCGGGACGGCTCGCCACCGTAATCAAGCCGCCATTCTGCTTAACGATTCCGTAGACCGTGGCCAGGCCAAGCCCCGTGCCGCGTCCCCGTTCCTTGGTGGTGAAGAAGGGTTCGAAAATGTTCTGCTGCGTTGCCGGGCTCATGCCGACGCCGGTGTCTCCCACCTCGAGCAACACCAATGGCCCGGCAGACATTTCCATCTCGACCCCGAATTGGGTTGGCTCCAGGTTGCGCGTGCGGATGGATAGCTGCCCGCCCTGCGGCATGGCGTCGCGCGCGTTGGCCGTCAGGTTGATGAGAATCTGGCTGATCTGATCCGCGTCCGCCTTCACGGACCCCAGTCCATCGGCCAGTTCCGTCGCCACTTCGACATCTTCCCCCAACAGCCGCTGCAGCATCGGGCGCATGCTCGAAACCACCTCATTGAGGTCCAGCGCCCTCGGATGGATGATCTGCTTGCGGCTGAAGGCCAGCAACTGTTTCGTGAGCCCCGCCGCATGCTCCGAAGCCTTGCTGATCAACTGGGCGTACTCCAGCAGCACTCCCTGGCCGGGAAGCTTCTCTTCCAATAATCCGCTGTACCCCGCGATCACGGTCAGCAGATTATTAAAGTCGTGGGCCACTCCGCCGGCGAGCCGTCCAATGCCCTCCATCTTTTGGGCCTGCCGCAACTGCTCTTCCATCCGCAGGCGTCCCGTGACATCGCGCGTGGCAGCCACAAAGCCCGTCAGCTTTCCCCCCGCATCGTGAATCGGAGAGATGGTGCCCTCGGCCTGATACAGCGTGCCGTCCTTCTTCCGATTGGTGAAGCGCCCCGTCCAGGTGCTGCCTTCAAGCAGCGTCGTCCACAACTCTCGGTAGAATTCGGCGCTCTGTTCACCCGAATTCAGGAACCGCGGATTCCGCCCCACTACTTCGCCGCGCGTGTATCCGGTCAGCCGCTCAAACGACGGGTTGCAGTATTGAATGTCGCCGTTGACGTCGGTGATCACGATTTCCTCGGCCGATTGTTCCACCGCCGCCGCCAGACTGGCGCGCTCACTCCCCGCCCTGCGCCGCTCTGCCGAGCCCAGCAGTTTTTCGCGCTCCGCGGCCAGGCTGGCGGCCCAGAAGGATTTCCAGGTTCCCCTCGCCTGCGTCACCAGGTACAGCAGGTAGAGCGCCGCGAGCGCCGAGAGTCCCACGTACCGGACCTCGCCCAGCGTGAGCGTGGCAATCACCGCCGGTCCGATGAGGATGCACAAGCCACGCTGCGCCAGCTGCAAATCCGGTGCCAGGGAAGAGGACGCCCCACCGGCCAGCGCCGCCGTGCACAACAACAGCAGCATGTCAGTCCACTCACTGGTGTACAAGCGCACCGTCAGCGCGCAGAACAGGCCCCAGGTGATGAAAGAGGCGTAGGTCGCGATGCGGAAAATCCGGACGTCGCGTGCCAGCCCGCCGCCCGTGTGCTGCAGGACGCGGCGCGCCGAGAGCAGCCGGGTGCCCCCCAGAACCAGCATCAGCGACCCTACCGATATCAGCGTAATCGGATGGTCGTTGATGTATGGGGTGGCGGACGCAACTACCAGGCAGACGACGAAGTACACCATGGAGCCGGAGACTGCGCGGCTGGCGAGTTCCTGGTTGATCCGCCCCACGATGGCACCGTGGAGTTCAGGCTCCAGGCCGGCCGCCATGGCGCCTTCGCGGAATTTCGCGGGCATCGGGTGTAGTCTATCAGTACTGTCAGCGCCGCGCTTTGGCCGAACTCCCGCCCGCCAGGGATCTCGGCGACGAATTCTGCCAGGCGGGCACGCCTTCTTCCCATTGGTTGTCCGTGATCTGTTCGATCCGCGTGCCGTCGAAGCGCATCACAAAAATATCGCCGTACGGTTGCGGAGCGTCCGTGTACGCCGCTTCGTCTTTGAAACCCATCCGGGAACTGGCAAACGCAATGTGCTCGCCGTCCGGCGACCATGTCATGTGGGCATCGTTTCCGTGGGTCGTGGTGAGGCGCTTCAGAGACGTTCCATCCGGCTTGATCGTGAAGATCTCGTAGGCCCCGTCGATCAGTCGCGCGAACATAATCAGATCGCCACGCGGCGACCATAGCGGAAAATTATCGTAGGCATCCGTCAACTTGCTGACGGCTTTGGTTTCCAGATTCATGATGCGCAAACCACTGCCGTCGCTGGCGAAACTCCGGAACACGAATCGATTGCCGTCCGGCGAGAAGGAGGGGAATCCGTTGTTGGCGCCGCCTGCCGCCGTCAGTTCCTGGTAGCCGGTCCCATCGGCCTTCACCATCGCGACCTGCGCCCCTGTCTCCACCCGGTCCCCGGGTTTGAGAAACAGACTGTTGAAACCATCGAAGAACGCCGCGAACTCTCCAATACTGAAGATAATCCTGTCGCCATCAGGCGACCACTGCGGCGCCAGCACATTGCGCGCCGGGTCCTGGTAGACCGTCCTGGAAACTTTGGTCGCGGCGTTCGTGACCATCACGCTTGCGCCTTTATTGCCCTGGCCGGCACGGCTATTCGTGACGAACTGCCGGCCATCGGGACTAAAGGCGGGCAATATCGTGCCGGTGAAACTCAACTCGTACCGCGGGTTCGGCGTGAACGTCTTCCAGATTGCCGGCAGGGCCGGTGTGAGGCGCTTGTGATACACCACCAGTTTGCCTTCGGGCGACCACGAGGCCGTCCGTATGTCGCCCCGCGGACCCCGTTTGCCGCTGGTGTAATAGATGCCCGAGCCAGGTTCGGCCGTGTCCTTGCGGATATAGCCGATTTCATTTCCAGGCAAGGCGGAAGGATTGATTTTGACTCCGGGACCGGCGGGCAGATCGCTGGCCGTGCCCGTGGTGACGTCAATCGAAACCAGGCGCGTCGCGTTGCCGGGTTCGGGAAACGTTCGGCGGTTTGCCAGAGTCTGTTCGCCCGTCATGCAGTAGGCCACCACGTGACGCGAATCGCTCGTCCATTTCGGGCTCCCGCAGAATTCTCCCGTGTTGGATATCTTCTTCAGACCAGACCCATCGGCATGGACGAGGTAGATCTCTGCCAACTGCAGCCGTTCCCAACGTCCGTGGGCGAATGGGGCCGACTTGCCTCGACCCGAGGAAAATGCGATCCACGTGCCGTCCGGAGACCAGGACGGGCGATAGTCGCCACCGTTGCCGGACGTCAGCGCTTTGGCCCGGCGCGTGGCCAGATCCAGGGTCCATAAAACGGCGTGACCCCCGCCGCGAGTGGTTACGAATACCAGTTGTTTGGCGTCTGGCGAGAACGCGGCCTGATCGTCGTACCCAGGGTCGTTCGTCAGCCGTTCCAGCCCGCTGCCATCCGGCTTCACACGGTAGAGTTCGGCCGAGCCATCGCGCTCCGACGTAAAGACGATCGACGACCCGTCCGGCGCCCACGCGGCATCGTAGTCGGTGCCGGGGTTGGCAAGCAGTGGATGTTCATTGCTGCCGTCGGCATTGGCGACGAACAGGCCGACCTGCCCGGCATTGCCAAACACGCGGACGGCTGCGAGCTTTTGCAGTGACGGCGCCTGACCGCCGAGGATTCCCAGACAAGTGATAGCCACCAGCAGAGTGCGCATAGAGTTTGGTCTATTCTAGTGCGCTTTCGCCCGGTGGGCCAGCAAATTCCCTAGTCCTTTTTGCGATTCGGCGCCTTCCCCGGCAGCGAGGCCGGATTCTCATGGGTCCGCTCGCGGAACTTGCCGCGTAATGAGGACGCCAGCGACACCGCCGATTCTCCGAACTTATCGCGCATACGGTCCGCGGCCTGCAGCGTCTGCTTCCATTTTTCGTGGCGCTCCTCGGTCAGCAGATCCATCTGCCCGGCGTCGTCATCCCACCCCGCGGCATGAACGCCGAGCAGGCGGATGGTGGAGCCGCGCTGCCAGTTCGCGCGCAGCAACTCGCGGATCTCCTCGAAGATTTCGGTATCGAGGTCGGTGGCGCGCGGCATGGTATAGGCCCGCGTGATCGTGGTGAAGTCCGTATAGCGCAGCTTCAGTTGCAGGGTGCGCGCCTGCAGTTTGTGCTCGCGCAAACGCCGTCCCACCATTTCAGAAAGCCGCGCCAGGGTGGATTCGATGCGCTCCAGGTCCGCCGTATCTTCGTTGAAAGTATGTTCATGGCTGATCGATTTCGGACCCGTGTCCTGGCCGATTTCGGTATCGAACCAGGCACCCGCATCCAGCCCGCGCGACTTTCCCGCCAGCGCCAGCCCCCATTTGCCGAAGCGCTGTTCCAGGAACTTATCGTCGAGGCGAGCCAGGTCGCCGACTTTGCGAATGCCCACCGCGTGCAGATTCTTTTCAGTGACCTTGCCCACGCCGGGAACTTTGCGAACGTCCAGTGGAGCCAGAAACGCCGCTTCCTGCCCGGGAATAATCCACAACACGCCGTTCGGTTTCGCCTGGTCGGAACTGATCTTCGCCACCAGGCGCGACGAGGCGATGCCGATCGAGCAGTTCAAATTGGTGGCGGCCTTCATACGCTCGTGTAAGAGGTGCGCCGCGCGCAGCGGCGGACCGTAGAGCCGCCCGGTGCCGGTCACATCGACGTAAGCCTCGTCCACCGAAGCCATTTCGACCACGGGGGAAAACGCGGTCAGCACCTCGTGAATTTTGAGCGAGTATTCGCGATAGCGCTCGGGATGTCCGTCCACGAAAATCGCTTGCGGACACATTTTGTAGGCGGTGCGCAGCGGCATCGCCGAATGCACGCCGAATTTTCGCGCCGCATACGACGCCGCACTGACCACGCCGCGTTCATCCGGCCGCCCGCCCACCACCACGGGCTTCCCCTTCAGGGACGGGTCGAACAACTCCTCCACGGAAACGAAGAACGCGTCCATGTCGACGTGGAAGTAGGTGCGCATTTCACTCTGTGACGACCTTCAGTTTACTCAGAATGTGTTTGGCGAGAAATTCGTTGATCTCACGATGACGTGGAACGGGTTGGGAAACGCCAGTCGCGGGGTTCCGATACCAATCATGCCCGCCGCCGTGCCGGATGAGTACACACCCTTCCTGTTCCAGTTTTCGGATGAGGTCGACGCGTTTCATTCCACAGCAAGTTCGGCCATGCTGCGGATGCCTGGAATCTCGCCGCTCGTCAAGTCGCGGTACAAGTCACGAAGATTCTCTTCCAGTTCGCTTAACGATTCGCCTTGCGTGAGGTAATCAGGAAACCGTTCAAAATGACCGAGCCAGATGTCGCCGTCTTGCCATCGGAGGTAACGGGCCATTCTCATAAATCGATTGTACAGCTTGAGCCCGGCAGCCACAGTGGTCAGACGAAGCGGCGTGACCCCAAGCCATACAGGTAAGTGCGCATTCCCGCTCACACAACGATGAGTGCCCATTTGCCCTTGGTCCGCACCTCGCGAGCCTCGGGCAGCGCCGCACGCACCTGCTCGATCTCGGGAGCTTCGAAGCCGCTGGCCAGCAGCATCCCGCCGGGAACCCGCGCGCCCAGCAGATCCGCCGCCAGCCCACAGATCGCCTCCGGACTGATGTTGGCGATCACCAGATCCATCGTGCCGGACGCCACGGCGTCCACCGACCCTACGAAGCCTTCTCCGGCAATCTCGACCGCGATCGCGTCCGTATCGCAGGCGATCACCGTGCCCGCGCCCAGCAATCTCGCCGCCTTGGCCAGAATGCCAGACCCGGTGCCGACATCGAGCACGCGCATGCCGGGGCGCACGAAGTCTTCCAACGCCTCCAGGCACAGCCGGGTGGTTTCGTGCACTCCCGTGCCGAACGCCATCCCGGGATTGACCACGATGCGGAAGCGGCCATCGCGCGCCGGATCGTCGCGCCATTCCGGCACCAGGAAGAACCGTTGCCCCACCTCCATCGGTTGCAGCAAATCGCGCGCGGACTGCACCCAATCGCGCACTTCCTCTTCCCGCAGCCTCGATCCGGGGAACATCTTGAGCAGTCCGTTGCGGTTCGTGGTGTCTTCAAAAAAGGAGCGGACGGTGCGCGGATTCAACTCGACGATCCCTGCGGAGCCCTGCTCCCACAACTCCGCAATCAGCAGGTCGCGCTCTTCCGCGTCACAGTCGATTTCAAGGGAAAACATGTTGGAAACCATCCCCGTACTGGCAGGTGTTATTTTGGAAATACACCTGAAAATGAAGCTACAAGGTATTTTCCCACCAATCGCCACGCCATTCGACCACGCGGGCAATATTTACGTTTCCAAGATCCAGCACAACGTGGAGAAATGGAATCTCACCACGCTCTCCGGCTACGTCGTCATGGGCTCCACCGGCGAAAGCGTGATGGTGACGCCCGAGGAAAAGTGCGCCGTATGGGAAGCCGTGGCCAGGCATGCCGCGTCGGACAAACTCCTGATCGCCGGCACGGGCGTGGAGAGCGTGCGGGAAACCGTGGACCTGACCAATCGCGCCGCCGCCATGGGCTACAAGGCTGCCATGGTGCGTACGCCGCACTATTACAAGAACCTGATCAATCGCAGCGACGCCCAGATGCTCTACTACCGCGCGGTCGCCGATCAATCCAAACTGCCGCTGATTATCTATAACTGGCCGCAGACCACCGGCGTGGATATCGCGGTAGAGGCCGTCGCCGCGCTCAGCGAGCACCCCAATATCATCGCGATCAAAGAAAGTTCGGGCAATCTCGAAAAAGTGATGCAGTTGGTTCGCGAGGTGAAGCACGGTTTTCAAGTGCTGGTGGGTTCGGCGCCGACGCTTTGGCCGTCGCTGCTCATGGGCGCATGCGGTGCGATTCTGGCCTACGCCAACGCCGCCCCATATTCGACCATCGCCATCTGGGAAGCCTACCGAACCCGGGAAGAGGCCGCCGGACTCGACTGGCAGAACCGCATCGCCCGCGCCTCATCGCTGGTCACAGTGAAGTACGGCATCCCCGGACTAAAGCACGCCATGGATCTCAATGGCTATTACGGCGGACCGCCGCGCCTGCCCCTGACCGTCCCCACGCCCGAAGCTAAGCGCGAAATCGAACTCGCGTTTCAGGATTTGAAGGGCTAGAGCGGTTAGGGGGATGAATAGCTCGGGGCGCGAGATGAGCCTGCGCGGTCCTCCTCAAAGAAGGCCAAGCCCCGCCGTTAGGGAACCCGAAGCCCGAAACATTGCCCGAAATCCAAAACGGGAAGCCGCCTGCTACAAGGCCGACAAGGCGATGCAGCATATCGTCGACTTGCTGCCAACCGGCCTATTTACCGCTCCCAAAGTTGAAGTATGTTTACTTACAATCCTCGATCCCAAAAATATCCTTTAGTACTAGTAATTCTCGCCCACCAAACTACACATCGAGATTGTTTAGGTATAGAAGTACTATGAGACATGTTTTTACCGCAGTTAGTACTACAACGAACCCTGACGCCCCTACTCCTGCTCGCAGCAGTATCCGTCGCATCAGCAAGCAGGATCGATTGGGAGGACGGGAACTGGAACGGTGGGACGGCGAACGGCTTTACAAGCGGATCGGCTACGGGCACGACCACTGGCGGAGCCGTAACCGTTAATTGGGCACATTTTGGAACTGCGGATGGAGTCCATTCCGGGCTTGGTGGGATACAACCTCGGATCTCTCAAACGGTTGGGAGCGGGACCGATGGTGTTTTGACTTTGGCTACTCAGGGTGACCGGAATACAACATCAACACTTCTTAACTACACCACACTAACCATCACTTTCGCGAATCTGGTCGGCTTGGCAAACGGTGCGCTGACGCTTCAGGACGTGGATAGTAATAGCGTCACTTCGTGGCAGGACTTTGTGGCGGTAAAGGCTTTCAACGGCGCGGACCCGGTGGGCGTGACCTATGACATCCTGGCGGCCCATGCCTTTACCACAAGTTTCGGCCTTAATGGAGTTCGCGGCGTCCAAAACGTTGCCAATAGCGGCGCCACCCAAGCCAACGCCGATGTAGGCGTGAATTTTGGCGGAGATCTGAATAAGATTGTGATCTACTTCTTCCAGGGTCCTCTTCTGACTTCGGGTACAGGAACTGAACATGGTGTCTGGTTAAAGGACATCGATTATACCGCTGCTGCCTCATCGGTTCCCGAACCCTCCACCGTGACTCTGGCCTTGGTCGGTTCACTCGGCTTCCTGTTTCTGCGCCGCAAGAAAAAACAAGCCTAGCCTTTTCGCGTGCGCCGTGAAAAGGCGCTGGTCCACAGCGGGGGGGGAATCCCCCCAGGAAACTGGTTGATTCCCGGTAGCAATCGGATGAAACCGCGCCCTGAGCTAAACCTAAGCCAGCGAAAGCCGGGTCCAGGAACTGTGGACCAGCAGCAAAAGGGT
>JBDTMZ010000044.1:0-35692 GCA_039934035.1 Candidatus Solibacter sp.
TTGGAAGGGCTGAAAAGCTGGCTGCTGGAACGCCGCAAACTGTTTGACCTGCGCGACGGCATCGACGCCGAGATCGTCCCCAAAGGGCTGCTCATGATGGGCATTCCGGGCTGCGGCAAGAGTCTCGCGGTTAAGGCGATTTCCAAGTATTTCCAACTGCCGCTCTACCGCGTGGACATGATCGAGATTTTCTCGGGCCGCCGCGGCAAACCGGAGGCCGCCTTCGTCGAAGCCTGCAAACTGGTGGAAGAACTGGTGCCCGCGGTGCTGTGGTTCGACGAAATCGAGATGGGCCTCAATTCTGCCGATGCCGCCGGCGAACAGGGACGCCTGTTTGCGTTCTTCCTGACGTGGATGCAGGAGAAGGCGCGCGGCCTCTTCGTGGCGGCGACGGCCAACCGCATCGATCTCCTGCCCGCCGAAATGATCCGCAAAGGCCGTTTCGACGAGGTCTTTTTCGTAGACTTGCCGCAGGACGAAGAGCGCCTGGAGATTTTCCGGATTCACCTGCAGCGGCGCGGCATAGACGTGTCAGGCATCGATCTCGAGCCCCTGCCGGAGTTCACGAAAGGCTTCAGCGGCGCGGAAGTGGAGCAGGCGGTGGTATCGGCAATGACCAAGGCGCGGCTGACCGGCGTAGCGATCACGGGGCAGGATCTGATTCAGGCGGCGGTCAAAATCGTGCCGCTCTCGCGCACCATGGAAGAGCAGATCAATCACATACGAGGCTGGGCCTTCGAGCGCGCCGTGCGCGCCTCCAAGCGGGAACTCTAAGGCCGCGCAAAAGTCCTAAAACTGACGTGCGAAACCGGGTAGGGCCCGTCAGCGTTTCACTGCCACTTGAATCATAAAATGGCCGTGTGAACCATAATGTGGTCGCTGATGACGACCCGCCAAGGTAAATCGCCCGTAGCTGGATCGGCAAACCCTTGGCGGCAAGGCGTTCTTTGGCGGCACTTCTCACCGTAAGCGACTGTACGCTCATATGGTTCCGTCATTTTCCGGTAATGCCGTTTACCTGCCGCGTGCTGGTACGCTTGTTATTCGGGGGCAACGCGTGACCGAAGCCGACCTCTGCGAAGTTGTGCGAAGCCGGATCGGCAATTCCATTCAGGCGACCTTGTTAACGATGGAGAGTTGGAGATCCGCCCCTATCACGTGGATGAGAGGGTGTAGCGGGGCGAAGGGGTCCGGTGATTATCTTGTGATCGACGGGGCAGAGAAGCCGTCAGGAAACTGAACGGCAACGCGATTCTTTTTTCCATCTCGCGGCAATACTCTTCAGACCAGGATGGATCTTCTACTTGCGGCCCGGCGGGGAGACGAAGGTGCGTTCTCTCAGCTATATGAAGAGCATCACCTGCCGGTATTCCGCTATGCGTACCGCATGACGGGTTCGGCGGCCGATGCAGATGATGTAGTGCAGGAGTGTTTCTTCCAGCTGCTTCGCCCCAGCGCATCATACAATCCCGAACGGAGTGGGATCAGGCTTTATCTCCTGGGCATCGCTCGAAATCTTGTACTGAAACGGTGGCGAAGGGGAAAGTTGGCATCTGCCTTTACTTTGCAGCCGGCTGCATCCCATTCACCAGAGCGGCAAGTACTTCAAAACGAGATGGAACGCGTGATCGCTGGTGCCATCTTAGCTCTCCCGGAGACCCTCCGGGAGGTGCTGATCCTCTCCCACTATGAACAGATGCCGCTGGCCGAAATTGCCGATTTGATGTCGCTCAATCCGGGAGCCGCCAAATCCAGACTGCAACGGGGCCGTGCGCGATTGAAGGAAAGCCTCGCGGATTACGCGCCGCGAACAGGAGCAAGCGATGAACGACGCCGAACTCGATGAGTTGCTCAGTCTCTGGATTACACCCGCGCCAGCAGCCACGCTTCGCGAGGCGGCGTGGAGCAGGTACGTTCATCCTCCGTCGAACCGGCTGGAATGGCTGCGCGGACCCCTCCGGGTCCTAGGCCGCCATCGGCTGGCGGCTTCCGTGGGCTGTGCGGCTTTAGTTCTCTTTGGAGTTGCGCAGGCGCTGCCGCAAGCTCTAAACCTAACGCCGTACCTGGCGCCGCTACCTTACGTGGTCGAATCGAATTTCATCCGCCCTTCCGAGGATGGCCCACAAGCGGTGGAATCGTCCATGCTGTCGTACATGGACCAGTATGGAAGCGAAATCGTACTTTCAACAACTTTCCCGGGGCATGGCTGGCGCACCGTCTTCCGGCGAACTTTGGATGGCCTCGGCTTTATTCTGATGCAGGTCTCGCTGCCATTTCGAAACGGAGCCGAAAAGCAAAGACGTATGCAGGTGACGCAAGAGATGATTCGATCTGATTGCTCGAGGGGCGGAGCGGTAGTTGGCTTTGAAACCATCCTCAACTATCCCGCAACGGCGGTAGCGTTGCACGAGAACGATCACGAAAAGCTGACAATGTGGCGGGCACCCGCCCTGGGTTGCTTTCCGCTCCGGGTCTTATCCGAAGTTGCAAACGCGAACGGCAAGTATCAGGTCGCGTGGTGGAGAGAAGCGGTCCGGGTAATGAAGTAGGCTCCTTGGGGCTCGCGGACTTCATTCTGCAATGCTTCCATGCGCATCGCGAATCAGTTCAGTCCGGTAACGCCGTTTCACGACCGTTATCGGACAGCACGCCATTTTCTGCCGCTGTGAATTCGGCAGACCCGGGGCTCGGCCAAACCCGTTCAACGCGACGTGGATATCTGACCGAGTTGTAGGAGCCTGCCGTAGAGGGAGAGCGCGGGCAGTCTAGATGCCGCGAGCTGTTCAGGGATTCCACGGTCGGGTTCGAGCGACGAGTTGGGAGAAATGCGCGCAACGGTGGCACGTAATGCGGTGGACGCGCGGGACAACATTAACAGGGAGCGCAGTTCCGAAACCCAGGCGTCGGGCGCTTGCAGCAGGAGCGCGGTATCGCCCAGGATACTGAGCGAACCCGTCATAGCCCCCTTATAAATCACGCCGCCGCTCGCAACAACAACCATGCCGTTGAAAAGTCTCAGTTTGTCGCGACCGATCTTCACTGCGTCTTGTCCTTCCCCGCCATGCCACGCCTCGATGTCGGCGAGGAGCCTAAGAGCGTCGACGGACCACTCCGGTGTCGCGCGGGACTTTCCCGCGTCTTCGCCTGGCTTGACGGCAGAGAGCGCTTTGAGACGGCGCTCCAGGGCAAGGTAGGAGGCGTCGACGGGAGGGGCGTCCGGCTTGCCCTCCCGTTTGGCTGCCCGCGTCTCCTCAGGCGTGAGGGGAACTATGTCGGTGCGGCCGCTAACGGCCTCATTGAATTCCGATGCGCCATCGGGACCCGCGGGCGACGCTTCGCAACGTGAGGCGGTCAGGTGACGCACCAGATAGCTCCGAAGCGCAGCAAACAAAGGCAGCAGGTTCGTGCGGCTCAGGAAACTGCCGGCGCCGACGATCGCCCCAACCAGCCGGGAGGGAGGCACGCTAGTGAATTCACGGTCGGAATCCTGCACGGTGAGTGCGGACGCGAGCGCTGATACCATCTCAGCCTTTTCCCGTTCGCTGTGGGCGAACGCCGCCAGCCGCTGGGCTGCGGCGATCTCGGACGCGCTGCCGGCTCCTCGCACCGAATCGATCACGAGCGTCCACGGTACGCCCTTCTCGCGCTCCTCCTCGGTGAACTCGCCTTGACGGAAAATGGCCTCCACCGTATCCATGTAGATACCCACATCGGGTGCGACCGCCTGGTCGCAGTCGGTCCGCGGGGGATTCGGGCGGGACATCGACTCGAACAACTGCCGTGCTTTCTTGGGGTCTAGCGCAAGCATGGTGCGGATGGCTCGGGTCCGAAGCGAGAGTGCGTCGAGTGCCCTGACGTCCGGATATCGGGTCGGAAATCGATTGCGCGCTTCACCGGCACGTTCGAAGATGCCGATCAGCGCACCGATCTTTGCATCGCGGGGCAACTGGGGCAGGAGTTGAAAAGCGATGTCGGCGAAGATCTCGACAGGCTGGGAGCGTGCCTCTTCGAGCAGGGTTACGCCGGGCGCGGGGGCTTGTGCCCGGAGTGCGGCGACAAGGATCATGGCCAACAGCGCGCGCATAGATCAAGAATAGCTTGGCCGCATCACCCAGCGGAGTCCGCTTAGCTTATCGCGTAGCTGGCCTTCACATCCAAATCGGCGCCACCTTATCCATGGCTCTCCGTGCGTGATCCCTCAATGTAGACCCCGATCAGCTTGGCGCGCTCCTCGATGGCGTCTTCTTGGGCATTCCAAAATTCGAAATGATGCCAGAGCAGATAAACTTTGGGCACACTTCTACAGTCGCATTGGTCGCGGCAGAATACCAAGCCTCCTTGGTTTGGAACGATATGTGGGGTTATCGGAAACCGACAGTTCCCGACTGCCGGAGTCCACTTGGCCCTGTAACGCGCGACGCTGATATCTGGTCGCCGGGATAGACCCTCCCTGACCTAAAAGAACCGGCCAATCTGTGTCCTCCAAAATCTCAGCGTAAGCGATCTAGAATCAACAGATTGGCCGGTTCTTTGCACGTTTATCCGGTCCAATCTCTGCACGCGCCACATTCTGAACAAGTTAACGCCGCGCGGGCACGATGATTGGCCGGATAAACGGCGTAGTGTTGACCAATTTCTGTTGTTCCCCAGGAACATGGGTATCCACCGTTGAGGGCAGCCATTCCAATCCGGGGCAAGCCGTAGGCGATGCTGAAGACTGGCCCGTGACAACGGGAACCACGCCCTACGCTCCAACGGTCACCAGCTATTCAATCCGCAGCAAGCCGGAGGCGATGCTGCCAACTAATAACTGAAAACTGATAACTGAAAACTGATAACCAGCCCGCACGCAGCGTGGCGACGCAAGCTGACAGCCGAAAGCTGACCGCTACCCCCGCTACCCCTTCATCGCCGCCAGCACCCGCGCATCCCGGAACGGCACTCGCCGTAATCGCACCCCCGTCGCATCGTAAATCGCATTCGCGATCGCCGCCAGCAGCGGCTTGCATGCCGTCTCTCCCGCACCATAAGGCGGCAGATCCGGGCGGCCGGGATTCGGATCGCCATTCACCAGCACCACCTCAATCGCCGCGGGAGTATCGGCGTGCCGCAGCGTGGGATGCGAGACCCAATCCACACTGGTCACCTTCTCGCCATCGAACTGCACTTCTTCGTAAAGCGCGCGGCTCAACGAATGCAGCATCGCGCACTCCACCGTGCGGCGCAGGCTCACGGGATTCACCACCAGCCCGCAATCGTGCGCGCACACCAACCGCTTCGCCCAGACGTGGCCGGTCTCCCGGTTCACTTCCACCTCGGCGATCTGCGCCGCCACCGTTTGGCCGCGGAACGAGCACGCGATCCCGCGTCCCGTCAGAATGTTCCCGCGGTCGCGCGCCTTCGGCGAACTGCGCGCTGTCCAGCCATAGGCCTCGGCCGCCGCCTTCAATGCGGCGATCGAGCGCGCCCGCTTGAAACCCGCATCGTCCCCTTTGCCCGCCGTCAGCAGCCTCATGCGAAACTCCAGCGGGTCCGCCTTCGCCGCCGCCGCCAGTTCATCGATGAACGATTCCGAGGCGAACGTCGTCTGCGGTCCGTTCGGGTCGCGCAGATTGCCCGTGCGCAGCGGCGTCTCCCACACCAGAGGCAGGCTCACCACTTCGCCTTTCATCCGCCGGTTGGGAATCTCGTACATTTCCGAGGGCAGGGAAGAGCTGCCCGCCGCCGGCCGTGCGCGCCGCGCGCCCATCAATTGCGCGATCAGCACCGTGTCCGGCTCGTTGTACCCCACATGGTTGTAGTCGCAGGACCGCGCGCTGTAATCGTACGCCACCACGCGCCCCTCCGCGTCCAACCCGCCGCGCAGCTTCACCACGAACGCCGGCCCCTTGGTGTCCCACGCGCTCTCTTCGTCGCGCATCCACTGCATACGTACCGGCCGCCCCAGTTCCTTGGCGATCCACGCCGCTTCGCAGCCGGCATCCTCCGCGGCCGTCCGCCCGTATGCTTGCGGCCCCTGCATCCACACCACTCGCACCTTGTCCCGCGGCATGCCCAGAAACTGCGCCACGCACGTCCGCATGCTGTAAGACTTCATATCGTTCGAGTAGATCGTCATCTGCCCGTTCGAAGGATCGGCCGTCGCGTGCGCCCCCGCAAACGAAGTGTGCCCCTGGTAAGGAATTTCGTATTCCGCCTCCACCACTTTCGCCGCGCCCGCAAACGCCGCCTCCGGATTCCCCACCACCACAGGATTTGTCGCCGACGTCGGTGTCGCCGCGCGCATATACTCGAACAAATTCTCCGACGGCGGGAAGGGCCGTGACGCCGGCTTCTCCCACGTAGTCTTCAATTGCTTCGCGGCGCGCACCGCCTGTTCCTCGCGCTCGAACACCACCGCCACATAGTTGCCTTTGCTCATCACCTTGACGAATCCCGGGAGACTCTTCACGGACGCTTCGTCGATCCCCGTCAGTTTCGCGCCCACAAACGGCGGTTTCACATTGCGCGCGTGCACCATGCCGGGCAGTTTCACGTCCACCGCCCACTTCAGCGAGCCATCCACCTTGGCAGGGATATCGTCACGCTGCGGCGATTGGCCCGTGTACTTGTGCTGCTGCACCGGCTTCACCTTGGCCTCGCCGGTCACCGCGTTCACATTGGCCCCGGTCAGCGTGACGTTGAACTTCTTCCCCGCAATCAGCTCCCCGTACGTGACGCGCTTGGTGGCATCGCTTTTCACGCTGACCACCGCGTTGCTCACGGCGAGTTGATCGGCAGGAGCGCCCAGCCGCGTCGCAGCCAGATCCACCAGCACCCGCCGCGCTTCCGCCGCCGCCCGACGCATTGGCCACGCATCGCGCTCCATCGCCGTCGAGCCGCCGGACCCGCCCTGATCCACCGTGATGTCAGTGCTGCCCATAATGCATGCGGTCTGTTCGAACGCGATGTCGAGCTCGTCGCACATCAATTGCCGGAAGCCCGTCCCCGTGCCCTGTCCAAGATCGGTCTTGCCGACATAGAACGTCGCCGTGTTGTTCTCGTGGATCACAATCCAGGAATCCAACTGGCGGAAATCGGGATCGGGATAAGGACCCGCCGCCGGTGCCGCGCTCTGCGCCGCCGCCTCGTTCACCCATCCGGCGGACTGCGCGGCGAAACTCACCGCCAGCATTCCGGCGCTCTTCAGAAAGCCCCTGCGATGCGTGGCCAGCGCCTGCTCGATCGCTTTCGGAATTCCCCCCGGCGCGCTCATGCCACCACCTCCGTCCCGCTGCCGGGCGCCGCATCGGCCAATGTCTTTGAGGCGCGTTGGATGGCCGCCTGCACGCGGTAATACGTCATGCAGCGGCACAGCGTGTTGTTCATCGCCTCGCGAATCTGCGCATCCGTGGGATGAGGCGTCTTGTCGAGCAGCGCCTTCGCGGTCAGGATCTGCCCGTTCTGGCAGAAGCCGCACTGCGGCACCTGTTCCTCGATCCACGCCTGTTGCAGCGGATGCAGCTTGCCGTTCTGCGCCAGCCCTTCGAGTGTCGTGATCTCGCCTTTCACCGACGACACCGGCAGAATGCAGGAACGCATCGCCGCGCCGTTAATCAGCACCGTGCACGCGCCGCACTGCCCCAGCCCGCACCCGAATTTTGGACCGTGCAAATCGAGATCGTTGCGCAAAATATACAACAGCGGCGTAGCCGGGTCCACATCCACGGTATGGCTGCGGCCGTTGACCCGTAAGGTGACACTACTCATGGGAATCCCTCCTCGTGCCTCTGAGAGGGATTATATAAGCTTCACCCGCCCCACGCGGCGGGACGTGCGCCCGCCCGATTCGCCGGCGGCCTGAAAGCGCCTGTGGAAGATGACGCACACCGCTCCGTGCTCGACACGCACGCGGCTCCAACGAGGCTGTCGCTTCGCTCTCAACGTCCACCTCGTAGGGCGTTGCGCTGCGCCTAACACCTGGGCGGCGCCTCGAGGCTGGCCCTTCCGCCCTTATTCCGGCAGGCCGACCTTCTTACGGAGCGCGGCGACGCGAGAGTCTCCGCGAAGCAGGGCGAATTCCTGGAAGGTGAGGGCTCTGCGCATGCGGAAAGGCCCTCCCACCGCGGCGCGACCAGCGCTGCGAAAGTCTTGTCCTTGTCGACCAGTCCGGCAAAGATCATGGCGTGGTTGAAGGGGTTGTTGGCGTAGAGCCCCGGGGTTCAGGGGACTGGTGGTTGCGGCGGACTGACGTACAGCCTGGGAAAGGGAATGATAGGAAGGCTCTTGATCAATCTTTGGTCAAAGCTTTTCTCCCAAGATTGTTTTACCAATCTGGGATTGGGGCCTCCCCCGTTATTGGATCTATCCGCCACCTATCGCGCCGTGGTGAAGAAATACTTCCCCAAGGCCCGCATCGTGGCTGACCGCTTTCACGTCATTCGCCTCATCAACCATCACTTCATGGCCTGTTGGAAAGAGATCGATCCGGTGGCCAGCAAGAATCGCGGTCTGGTCTCCCTCATGCGCCGCCATCGCCGCCACCTCAAACCCCAGCAGAAGCTCAAACTCCACGCCTATTTGACCGCCCACCCCGCGCTGGAACCCATCTACCGCTTCAAGCAACACCTCTGCTACTTGCTGCTGAAGAAGCACCGCACTCGCAAACAGTGCGCCGCCCTCATTCCTCGCTTGCTGCGCGCTATCGATCAACTCCGGCGTGCGATCTTCCCCCAGTTGGTGACGCTCGGCGATACCCTCGATTCCTGGAAAGACGAGATCGGCTGCATGTGGCGCTTCACGCGCAATAACGGCATCACCGAAGGCTTCCACAACAAGATGGAAACCATCAGCAGAGTTGCCTTCGGCTTCCGCAACTTCGAAAACTACCGGCAACGGGTGAAGGTGTTATGTTCTTAGATGTTCTGGGATTTCGGGGTTGGTCCCCCGTTTGTTGGCGTAGAGCCGATAGGAAAAAGCCGGGAAGGATAGGAAACGAGGCTGGCGGAGAGGGGGAGATTCGAACTCCCGGTACCCGTTAAGGTACGCCCGCTTTCGAGGCGGGTGCGATCGACCACTCTGCCACCTCTCCGAAACTTCGATTATAACAGGGCCGCACGCGATCTGCTCACTCCGCTTGCCTCCCATCGAGATCGTGGCCCGCGCACGCCGCGGTCGCCGGCTCTTGGTGGACAGCGATTGCACTCCCTCGTTTGGCGTCGATGGGTCCCCGGCCGCGAGCCTTCCATGAACAAGGAACGCGGCCGGTATCCGACCCGGTCCTTACTGCTTGGCGGGAGCCTTCGCGGCAGGCTTTGCCGGTGAGTTCCCCCAGAAGATGATCGTGCCCCGTACCGTGGAAGTGATGATGTCCATCGCCCCATCTTTGTTTAAATCCACCGCCGACACGGTCGATCCCACCCCAGAGCGGTTATGGATCAATTCCGGCTTGAACTCAGCGCCGCCGGGAGCTTTCGGATTGCGTACCGTTCGGAACCAATACAAGACACCCGGGCCAAACGGATCCGGATCGGTATAGCTCTCCTCGTGAGCGAACACTCGTTTGCCCGTGATCAGATCCATGACCCCGTCGCCGTCGACGTCGGCGAACGTCGTGGCATGAGACTCGGTAAACGCCACGCCGCCCGGCTTGGTCGCCGCCAGATCGTCCGTGATCCTGTGTTCGACAAACGAGATGGCGCCGCTCTTGTCGCGCTTCTGCTCGAACCAGCCGGTGCGCCACCCGTGCGCCTCGAAACTGGTTACGACGTCATTCAATTTGTCCCCATTCACGTCGAAGACGCCCATATCCGCGCCGCCGGGGCCACCGCCTGCCCGCGGCCAGCTGCCGAAACTCACCGGATGATAGGGCCACGGTCCGTCGGGCGTTCCTTTCGCCGGCTGCTCCCACCATCCGAAAACCGAGATGATGTCCACGCGCCCGTCGCCGTTGATATCCCCGGCCCCCACTCCGTGCTGCCCAGCCGACCCGTAGCCCGCCTCCGATACCTGATGCACGGTCCACGGCTCCGTCGGTTTCCCGGGCACCGGGGACGCCCAGGTGACCGCTCCGCCTCGGCCTGAAAATACAGAGTCGGGTACACCGTCGCCGTCGATATCCTTGAACACTGCAACCTCGCCGGCAGAGGTCGGCAGAATATTGAATTTCTCCCAACGGCGCAGCTCGCCCTTCGGGTTGACGTAGAGCACCATGGCTCGTCCCGCTGAGACCACATAATCCACCCAGCCGTCCCCCGTATAGTCGTAAGCGAAATTCACCGCGGCGTTGGTATACGAGCTGCCGACGCTGTAGGTCTGGCTGGGATAGATTTCCCGGTATGTCTGGTAATCCGGCCCCAGGTAGTAGAAGGGCCCGACGGCCACATCCAGTTTGCCGTCGTGGTTGAAGTCGGCCGTCGTCACGGACCACGCATAGTTAAAGTCGTTGATGCGCTGCAAACGGAAATGGCTGGACACCTTTTCATTGGGTTCAAAGCGCCGGCCCAAATCCTTGATCTCCACTTGTTTGAAACGCACTTCGCCTGTGCCTCCGACGTACAGAGCCACCGGCCCGTAACTGCCTGCCTCATCGTCGGCCTGGCCGTTCGCGGGTCCACTCTCAGGTCCGTCGTTCACCCATTCGCGCAGGTAGTTGGCATCCAGGATTGCCTCGAAGGTATTCCATTCGTTCGGCTTGTAGGCGTAGTCCGGACGCTGCAAGGGAGCATCCGCGGGCAATCCCCCGCCTGGCCCCCGTCCGCCACCCGCTCGCCCGCCCGCAGCTCCACCCGGTGCCCCAGGTCCCGCAGGTGGGCCGCCCCGGCCCGCGGCGTCGCCACCTCTGCCCGCAGGCTGGCCGCCCCTGCCTGCGGCGTCGCCGCCTCTGCCCGCAGCCTGGCCGCCTCGGCCCGCGGCAGCAACTCCAGCCGCTCCAGCCGCTCCAGCCGCTCCTTGCCCACCCCGGCCGGCGTTGGCGCCGATGAACCGGACCGTTCCATTCGCCCGCGGCAGAGCCTCCCGGCTCAATTCGTGTCCCTGCGCATCCAGTTTCAATGCGGCGGAGGTCGCCGGGCTCTGCCCCTCCGGAAAGCCCACATAGACTCCCTTGATTCCCGCGGGTGTGGATTCCGTTCGCAGCATCACGCCCGCCTTACACCCGCCCGTACAGCGGAATGTCGCAGCAACCTGCACGTCCTGTAACGGCTTGTCCAGAATTAACCAGCCGCCCTCCGGAGTCTTGGGAATTCCCACAATTTCCCCGTTCTCCACGCGCCAATCCGCGCTGCCTACCATGCGAAAGGCTCCCAGAGAAGTCCCTTTGAACGTCCAGTCAGCAACGAAGTTCTTATTCGCCGTAGCAGGCGATATCAGCAGGGCCGCGGCCGCAAGCGCCGACAAGCCGAAGTATACTTTTTTCCGCAAAATGTCTCCTTACCCTGTTCTTCCCGGTTGCCGCTGCTCAGCCTGATTACGGCCGTGGCAGCGCGAACGCAACATATCCCGTCGGCAAATTGCTCGCCTCCGGTGTAGCCGCCGCCGGCGCGCCGCCCGCACCGCCCCTGCCGCCGGCTGCCGACACCGCAATCAGAAGAAACTGGCGGCCATTCACCTCGTACATCGCCGGGACACCGCGCGAACTGCCCGCAATTTCTTTGCTCCAGACAACCTTTCCAGTCTCCTCGTCATACGCCCGCACTTTCTTGTCTCCGCCCACCTGGAATACCAGTCCGGTGGCAGTCGGAATCATTCCATTCCGGAGCTGACGGCTGCCGGTGTTGAATACTCCTTGTGCAATCATTGCCAGATCGTCGCCCGCCGGAACCTGCCACTTGATCGTGCCTTTATTCAAGTCGTAGGCCGTGATTGTGGACCATGGTGGATTGACGGCGTTATACGAAACAGCCCACGCGCTGTTGTATCGAACATCGGGAACTTCGAGACCGTCCGGATAGGCGGCGCTCCCTCCATTGCCGCCGTACGCATGTTGCACGTTACCTCCCGACTGCAACAGTTTGACGGCAGCCGCGGATGCGGCTCCAGCCGCTGGCGCAGCAGCAGCGCCGCTGATGGGCTCGACGGATCCCCGTCCACCCCGCCCGCCCGCACTCATAGAAGCCGGAGCCGGGCCGGAAGCCACCACAGGACCGCCCAGAGAGGGAGGTTCTGCCCCGCCACGACCGCCTCGGCCGCGACCGCCGCCGCCTGCGCCTCCGGGGCCCGCCGCCGGGTTCGCCAGAAACGCCATGATGTTGTCCATATCCGCCGGCGTCAGGCTTCCGAACGCGGGCATAGCGCCCTTACCGCCCTGGATGTTCGCCCGGATCGCGTCGGCGCCCATCTTTACGGTGATATCGACCAGGGTTGGTCCCGTGGCGCCTTTCAGGTCGGCCCCATGGCAGGTCTGACAATTCTGCACGTATACCGCTCGCCCGGCGAATGCCTGTGCGCCTCGCCCACCGCCACCGCCTCGACCTTGCGATCCAAACGCCGCGTTGGGCGCCGGAATTCCCAGCGCGCTCTTATCCAGTTTGATCACCGCCGGAGCATCCGTACTCAGCACGTACACGATTCCATTCGTTGGATTCGCCGCCGTGGTACCCCAGTTCGATCCGCCCTGGTCGCCTGGCATTTGCACCGTGCCCCGCAGTGTCGGGGGAGTGAACAGTCCTTCATTGCGCCAGCTCAAAAGTTGATCCTTGATGATGGCTCGCTGTTCCGTGGGCAGATAAGGATTGATGTCGTCTACCGTGAACGTCTGGCGTGCAAACGGAGGAGGAGCGGTGGGAAAAGGCTGCGTCGGCCAAGCCTCTTCTCCGGGAACGTCGGATTTCGGCACCTTGCGCTCTTCAATCGGCCAAATCGGCTTACCGGTCTTCCTCTCGAACACGAACAGAAAACCCGTCTTGCCGGCCTCCGCCACCACTTCCACGTCCTTGCCATCGCGCTTGATCGTGGTCAGTTGCGGCGCGGAGGTCAGGTCAAAATCCCACAGGTCGTGGTGCACCGTCTGGAAGTGCCAGAGATATTTCCCCGTGCGGACATCCAGCGCCAACAGGCAATTCCCATAAAGGTTCGACCCCTTGCGGTCGGCGCCATAGAAGTCATAAGTAGGCGAGCCCAGCGGGAAAAAGGCGATGCCATTTTTGGCATCGATGGTCAGATCGCCCCACGTGTTGTTGCCGCCAATATATTTCCAGGCGTCCTTGGGAAAAGCATCGTAATGCGGCTCCCCGGGGTGGGGTACGGTGTGGAACTGCCAGACGCGTTTTCCGGAAAGCACATCGTACGCTCTCAGGTCTCCGGGCGGCGATATGTATTCTTCGCCGGGAGCCGAACCGAGAACAATCAGATTCTCAAACACCTTGCCGGCGCTTCGGGATTGCACCCTGCCCATGGTGGCGACATCGCGCTCCAGCCCCTCGCGAAGATCTACCACGCCGTTTTGGCCAAAACTCATGACGGTGAGTCCGGTCTTGGCGTCAATTTCCTGCAAAAAGCTATTGATCCCGAAGATGAGGCGCCGGTCCTTGCGATCTTTGCTTTCCCAATAGTTCATGCCGCGGCTGGTGATGCCGCTCAGCCCTTCGTGAACCCAGATCTCCTTGCCCGTCGTGGCGTCCAGCGCTACTAGCGAGCTATTGCGTCCCACCGAATACACCACGTTATCGACCACGATCGGGTTGAAGCCCGTTTCTCCGTGTGGGTACGACCAGGCGACTTCCAATTGGCCCACATTGGCTTTCGTGATCTGCTTGCTCTTGATGTAATGTGAGCTGTCCGTGCCGCCACCGTAGTCGCTCCACGACTGGTTTTGGCCGTATGCAAACGGCAGCGCTAGCGCGATGCAAAAAAACATCGCGAACGTATTCTTGGCGATCTTCTTCATCCCAGGCACCCTCTCTTCTGTTGTGCTGCTCAGTTCGCCCCACTGCGTCGAACCGGCTTGTTCATTTCCGGGCCTCTGCGCAACCGCCCGTCTGAAACGATGACTATCGTCGCGCAGCCCGATGGCTAGTATATGCCAAATCGTCCCCCTTTAACGTTTACCCTTCCAATTTTGTCCGCGTCAGAGAATTTGGGGGATTCAGCCTGGCGTGTTTTATTCTGCCGCACCTGAATGTGTCTCCTCACGGATGATGTGGGCCGCTGACACGCAGCTCTCCTGCGACCGGATATTTACGCCGAGAATGGAGTCGCTGCTAAGCCTGAATGAACGCCAACAGGTCACCGTTGATGGTCGCAGCCTCGGTGGTCGGCATGCCGTGGGGAAAGCCCTTGTAGGTCTTCAAGACGCCATTCCGTAACAGTTTCGCGGACAGCGGAGCGGAGTCGCCATACGGTACGATTTGGTCGTCATCGCCGTGCATCACCAGAACCGGCACGGTAATCTTCTTCAGGTCTTCAGTGAAATCGGTTTGAGAGAAGGCGACGACTCCATCGTAATGCGCTTTTGCGCCTCCCATCATTCCCTGCCGCCACCAGTTCCAGATCACCGCCTCGGAGGGCTTCGCGCCAGGCCGGTTGTAGCCGTAAAACGGGCCCGCGGCCAGGTCGTGATAAAACTGAGACCGGCTGGCCGCCAGTTGCGCTTGCAGCCCGTCGAACACCTCTTTGGGAAGTCCGCCTGGATTGGCCACTGTCTTCAACATCAGCGGCGGCACCGCTGAAATGATGGCCGCTTTTGCAGCCCGGCTCTCGCCATGCCGCGCCAGGTAGCGCACCACCTCTCCGCCACCGGTTGAGTGGCCGACATGTACCGCGTTCTTGAGATCGAGGTGCGAGGTCAGCGCGGCGAGATCGTCGGCGTAGTGATCCATGTCATGGCCATCGGAGGTCTGGGATGACCGTCCATGGCCGCGCCGGTCGTGTGCGATAACGCGATATCCATGGTTGAGGAAGAACAACAACTGCCCGTCCCAATCGTCCGCCGATAGAGGCCAGCCATGACTGAACACGATCGGCTGCCCCGATCCCCAGTCCTTGTAGTAGATCTGTGTTTCATCCTTAGTTGTGACGAATGGCATCGTTTGGCTCCTGAACCAGAATGCATCGGATCGCCGGACCTGCACAATTACGCGATCGTCGAATTCTGACGTACGGAGTGCGGGGAGGTATTGAGTAACACGAAAGCTGTACGCCGACCCTGGCTCGATATTGCTCCCGAACGTAACTGGAACAGTCCTCCACGGCTCCGATCCACAAAGTCCCCTGACGGTCGAATTGATGCCATTGATGTGGCTGGCCTCGCCCTTGGGGAACCGGTCGGAGAGTTCCAATTTGCCGTCTACGAGTCCGCCGCGGCCGCCACCCCGTGATCCGTCCGTGTTGGGCCAGGCATTCTTGCCGGCCGCCGCCTTCAGGCGGCGCGTTGCCTGAGTGCTGCCCCCGCCCAATGTGGCATATGGCTCTGCCTTGTGCCTCCGAGCGCAGCTCGGACCTGGAAATTGGCCATTTGTGGGGTCAGGCAGGGTATTCGTGCCTGCAATTCCGGGTGGGATGGGCCATCGTTTTTTGTGGCCCGTCCACACCGCTTCGAAGCGAGAGCGGGTAAGTGGGATAAGGCTCTGCCGGGCTCTGCCTTGTGCATCCGAGCGCAGCTCGGACCCCCACCCGCGTCCCTACGCGGCATCGCGGACTTCGACCGTCATCTGCTTGCCGAGCACCGCGAGGGCGGCTTGGATCTTCTCTGCCTTGGTGGCATGTTCGGGATCGAGCATGCGGCGGATCACCCGCTCGTGGAGTCCCAGGCGGCGCGCCAGTTCCGAGTTATTGATTCGCTGCTCGCGCATGGCCAGGTAGAGTGCGAGCTTCGGCGCCAGCCAGAGCGGCACCGGCACCAGGCGCTGGCCCCGCTTGGCGGAGGAGGGCGTCGGAATTTCCTCCCGGCGGGACAGGCGGATGGAGAGATCGGACCCGAGGGCATCCATGGCTTCCTCCATGGCCTCGCGAGCGTCTTTGCCGTCCGTCGCGACGCGGGGCAGATCGACAAATTCGACCAGCACGCGACCATCGCTGCCAGTCGTGAACTTCGCGGGATAGCTAAACAGGGACATTCGTAAGCCTCCTACAAGTCGTGCGGATCGATCTTCAGATCCGCACACATCTTGGCCAGCAGGTCGCGGCCAATCTCCTTCTTCCGATCCTTGACGGTGGTGAATTCGTCGGCGAAGTAGAGGCGGCCATGGCTGCCTTTTTCCCTTGTCGGCCACAACTGGCACATGACCTTCCTGCTTCGCGCCAGCTTCCGGACTCTCCGCTCGAATTCCGCCGCCCTTCACCTTTCCAGTCTCGGACAGTTTTATGTCCGAGTGTCAACTACGAGAGAACTGAAAACTGATTACTGATTACTCAGATCACCCCAACTCCAAATCGCCATCTCCCCACCTCTCTACGACTTACCCCAACCTCATTCAAGACTCGTCCCGATCCCATGCTATAGCTCAGACAGGAGTACTATGCGCCGCATCCCCACAAATTGGCTTCGTTCCATCACATCGCTCGCTGCCGCCACAACCCTTTCCCGTCTTCGCTTCGCCAATTCCCGGGTACCCCCAAATTCCACTCCGAACCCAAGAACTTCTTGCCCATCAACAAATTCCCCCAAAATCACCAACCCAGCGAACCCACCGAACCCAAGCTCCATCGAGCTACTCCCACTCCGCCCCCGCCTGTCCTACCATGAGTACGTGGGCCAACGCACCGCCTTCCTCCTCATCCTGCTCGCCGTCAACGCCTTCGCCCTCGACCCGCGGAAGTCTCCCACCCAATACTCCCGCACCATCTGGACTCAGGAGCGCGGACTCCCCCACGACACCATCCGCACCATCACCCAAACCAGCGACGGCTATCTCTGGCTCGGCACCGACGAAGGGCTCGCCCGCTTCGATGGCTACGATTTCGCCGTCTACAACAAGGTCAACGGCGACCTGCCCGATAACTCCATCACCGCCCTCGCCGCCGCCGCCGATGGCAGTCTCTGGATCGGCACCTCCAACGGCCTCACCCAATACCGCGACGGGCACTTCACCACCTTCACCGTCAAACAGGGACTGCCCGACCCCGCCATCACCGCGCTCTACGCCGGCCACGATGGAACCCTCTGGGTGGTCGCCGGCCTCTACCTCAGCCGTTACCAGAATGGCCGGTTCACCAATTACCGGCCCGATATCGATATCCCGATGAGCGCCGCCCGCGCCGTCTGCGAAGACCGCAATTTCGACCTCTGGGTCGCCGGCTTCAGCGGCGTCGTGAAGCGCACCGGCAACACCTTTCAGACCGTCGTGAGCGCGCGCGAACTCGATGGCCTCGTCATCCTCGCCATGATGTCGGACCGCGCGGGCGACCTCTGGATCGGCGGCAGCGCCGGCATCATCCGCCGCACCCAAGCCGGCGTGCTGCGCAAATACGGCGTGCGCGAAGGCCTGCCCGACCCCGTGGTGCGCGCCATCTGGAGCGATCGCGACGGCAACCTGTGGGCCGGCACCAATAACGGCATAGCCCGCCTGGAAGGCAATCGCTTCGTCGCTACCGGGCAGGAGGATCCCGACGTCGGCGACGTCGTCCGCTGCCTCTTCGAAGATCGCGAGGGCGATCTCTGGATCGGAGCCAATGGCGGACTCAGCCGCTGGCGCAACGACATCTTCATGGTCTACGGCAAGCCCGAACGGCTGCCCAGCGATGCGCCCAACACCGTCTTTCAGGACAGCCGCGGCCGCATCTGGGTGGGCTTCAACGATGTCGGCCTTCTGGAATTCAAGGGCACCGCCTCGCGCCTCCTCACCACCCGCGAGGGCATGCCCGATAACGAAGTCTTCCAGATTCGCGAGGCCAACAACGGCGACCTCCTCATCTCCACCCGCACCGGCATGGCCCGCCTCTCCGGCGGCAGCAAATTCGTCAACTACAGCCCGCCAGATTCCCTGCGCCGCACCGCCGTCTTCGACGCCATCGACGATAAGAAGGGCGACATCTGGCTCGCCACTCCCGGCGGGCTCGGGGTTCTGCGCGACGGCAAACTGACCACCGTCGTTCCCGGCGGTCCCCTGCTCATCGATTTCGTGGTGACTCTCTGCGAAACCCGCGATGGCGCCATCTGGGCAGGCACCTACGGCAAAGGACTGTGGCGCGTCAAAGACGGCCAGCTCACGCAGTACACCACGGCAAACGGCTTGGCCAGCGATCAGATCCGCTCCCTCTATGAGGACGCCGAAGGCACCCTGTGGATCGGTACCTTCGGCGGCGGCCTCAATGCGCTGCGCGAAGGCCAGTTCCTCCACTACGGCGCCCGCGACGGCCTGCTAAGCGACAACATCGGCAACGTCGCCGATGACGGCAACGCGCTGTGGCTCAGCACTACCCGCGGCATTTCCCGCGTGTGGAAACGCGATTTGGACGCCTTCAACTCCGGCAAACTCCGCCACCTCGAGCCGCAGCACTACGGAGTCGAAGACGGCCTGCGCAGCGCACAGTGCGCGCCTGCTTACCCCATCGCTGGCGGCGGCACACGCACTAGCGATGGACGCCTGTGGTTCACTACCGGCCGCGGCCTTGCCGTCCTCAATCCCGATACCCACAAGCCCCCCGCCGTCGCCCCCGTCGCTCACCTCGTGCAAATGACCGCCAACGGCAACCCGGTCAATCTCGATGGCAGCGCCCGCCTCGATCCCGATGACGATCGCGTACAGATCCGCTATACCGGTATTCACCTCAGCGCTCCCGAACGCGTCCAGTATTTCTACCGCCTCGATGGCCTCGACCACGATTGGGTCTCCGCCAGCAGCCGCCGCCTGATCAATTTCAACAGCCTGCACTATGGGCGGTACCGCTTCCACATGCGCGCCGAATTGCCCGGCGGCGCGGGCAGCGAACAGAGTTTCGATTTCGAAATCCTACCCCACTTCTGGGACACCGCCTGGTTCCGCGCACTGTGCGTGGCCGCGTTGCTCGCCGCCGGCTTCGCCGTCTATCAACTCCGCCTGCAGCAGATTCGTTCCCGCTTCGCCCTCGTGCTGGAAGAACGCGCCCGCCTCGCTCGCGAGATTCACGACACCCTCGCACAGGGCTTCGTCGGCATCTCCTCACAACTCGATGCCGTGGCCCTCTCCATGCCCGACCAATCTACCCCCGCGCGCTCTTATCTCGATATGGCGCGGCGTATGGCGCGGCACAGTCTCACCGAGGCGCGCCGTTCCGTGATGGACCTGCGCTCCGCTCAACTCGAAGGGCAGGATCTCGCCGCAGCCATCGAATCCGGCGCGCGTCTGTGGACCGCCGGGTCCGGCGTCGACGTGGATTTCGAAGTCACCGGCACGGCGGCACAACTGCCCGAGGAAACCGAGCAGCACCTCCTGCGCATCGCCCAGGAGGCCATCACCAACGCGTTGAAACATGCCAAGGCCACCAAAATTCACGTCAAACTGCATCGCGAAAATCAGGATCTGCGGCTGCACGTTGGCGATAACGGGCGAGGGTTCGATCAACAGGACGTGTTCTCGTCCCGCGCCGGACATTTCGGCCTCATCGGCATGCGCGAACGCGCCGAACGGCTGGGCGGCAAACTCAAATTGGCCAGTAACCCCGGCCAGGGAACCGAAGTCGAAGTAACCGTACCTCTATCATGAGCGAAAAAATTCGCATTCTTGTCGCTGAAGATCATCTGGTGGCCCGCGTGGGCGTCACCACCATCGTCAACATGCAGGACGATATGACCGTGGTCGCCGAAGCGTCCAACGGCAATCAGGCGGTCGAAATGTTCCGCCAGTACCTGCCTGATGTGACCCTGCTCGATCTGCGTATGCCCGGCATGGGCGGCGTGGAAGCGGCCATCGTGATCCGCTCGGAGTTTCCTGCCGCCAGGATGGTCGCCCTCACCACCTACGGCGGCGATGAAGACATCCGCCGCGCGCTCGCTGCCGGCGTCCAGGCCTATCTCACCAAAGACGTCCTGCACGATGAGTTGCTGAAGGCCATCCGCGCCGTCAATGCCGGGCAGACTTACCTGCCGGCGGCCGTGGCGGCATCGCTTGCCGCCCAGTTGCCGCGTCCCGATCTCAGCGCCCGCGAAGTGCAGGTGCTGGCCCTGATCGTCCGCGGCCAGGCCAACAAGCAGATCGCGTTCTCCCTGAACATCGCCGAGCATACCGTGAAGAACCATGTCAAAAACATCCTCAGTAAGCTCGGCGTGCAGGACAGGACGCAGGCCACCACCGCTGCCATTCAGCGCGGAATCATCCATTTGTAAGCTGCTGGCCCGAAAGGGCTATGGGATTTCACCCCGCTCGCGTCATCACAAAAAATGGAACTCTCGGATATCATGTAGGAAGCCCTCGCTTACGCGCCTATGTGGATAGTCCGATTAGCTTTACGGCGGCCCTACACCTTTGTCGTGGTGGCACTGCTCATCGCCATTCTTGGCGGCGCGGCCATCACCATCATGCCGGTGGATATCTTCCCGTACATCGATATTCCAGTGGTCAGCGTGGTGTGGAATTATGGCGGACTCTCTCCGGAAGAGATGGAAAAACGCATGGTCGCGACCTTCGAGCGCGCCATGACCACCACCGTCAACGATATCGAACACATCGAATCGCAATGCTACAGCGGCGTCTCCGTGACGCGCGTCTACTTCCAGCCGAATGCCAAGGTGGAACTCGCGCTCGCGCAGATTACCGCCATCGCGCAGACCCTGCTGCGTGCCATGCCGCCCGGCACTCTGCCGCCCAGCGTCATTAAATACGATGCGTCCGCAGTGCCCATCATTCAGCTCGGCCTGCAAAGCGATGTCCTCAGCGAACAGCAACTTTTCGACTACGGGCAGAACTTCATCCGTACGCAGCTCGCCACCATTCAAGGCGCCAGCGTGCCTCTGCCGTATGGCGGCAGGTTCCGCAGTGTGATGGTCGATCTCAACCCGGACCAGCTCACCGCCAAAGGCCTCTCCGCGGCCGACGTGTCCTCGGCGCTCGGCAATCAAAACCTCATCTTCGGCGCCGGCACCGCAAAGATCGGCGATAAGGATTTTCAGATCAAGATCAACTCCAGCCCGCGCGTTCTGGACGAGCTGAACTACCTGCCGCTGCGTGTAATCAATGGAGCCACGGTCTACGTCAAGGATGTCGCCCAGGTTCGCGACGGCTATTCGGTGCAGACCAGCCTGGTGCGCGCCAACGGGCGGCGCGGCGCGCTGCTCACTATCATGCGCAATGGCAAGGCTTCCACCCTGGAAGTGGTCAACAACGTCAAAGCGGCGATGCCCAAAATTCTCGCCGGCTTACCCAACACCCTTCAGGTGCGGGAACTGTTCGACCAGTCCCTGTTCGTGCGCGCGGCGGTCAATGGCGTGGTGCGGGAAGGTGTTTCGGCGGCGGTGCTCACCGGGCTGATGATCCTGTTGTTCCTCGGCAGTTGGCGCAGCACGCTGATCGTCTGCATTTCGATTCCCCTGTCCATTCTGGCTTCGCTGATCTTCCTGAGTATGCTCGGGCAGACCATCAATGTCATGACCCTCGGCGGCCTCGCGCTCGCCGTCGGCATCCTGGTGGACGATGCCACCGTGGCCATTGAGAACATCCATCGCAATATGGCGATGCGCAAGCCGCTGGTGCGCGCCGTGCTCGATGGCGCGCAGCAGATTGCCGCGCCGTCGTTCGTCGCCACCCTCGCCATCTGTATCGTGTTCGTGCCGGTGCTGCTGTTGACGGGCGCCGCCAAGTTCCTGTTCACTCCGCTGGCCATGGCGGTGGTCTTCGCCATGATGGCGTCCTACTTCTTCTCGCGCACCCTCATACCGACCATGGTGCACTACCTGTTGAAGTCGGAAATCAAGCTCTACATGCACGGCGAACACACCGAGGGCGGCAAGGGTTTCATCTGGTGGGCGCACCGCATTTTCAACCGGCGCTTCGAATTGATGCGCGCTTCCTACACCTCGCTGCTGCACTGGTGTCTCGATCACCGCCTTCCGGTGCTGGGCGCGTTTGCCTTGTTTGTGGGCGGCTCGCTGGCCCTGGCCCCGCTGATCGGCCGCGATTTCTTCCCCACGGTGGATTCCGGCTCCATGCGCCTGCACGCCCGCGCTCCCGGCGGTACCCGGTTGGAAAAAACCGAGCAGATTTTCGCCGCCATCGAAGACGAAATCCGTCAGGTGGTGCCGCCGCGCGAGATCGAAAACATTATCGACAACATCGGCATTCCCAATGGCGGCTTCAATCTCGCGTTCGGCGACAATCCGACCCTCGGCGTCAGCGATGGCGATATCCTGATTGCGCTGAAGGGGGAGCACGGCTCCACCCAGGATTACACCGTCGCCCTGCGCAAGCGCCTCAACGAGAAGTTCCCCGATGTGACTTTCTTCTTCGAAGCCGCCAACATCACCAACCAGATTTTGAATTTCGGCTTGCCGGCGCCCATCGACGTGCAGGTGGTCTCGCGCAATGCCGCCTCCAACTACGAGATCGCCCGCCAGATCGCGGCCAAAGTCGCGCGGATTCCCGGTGCGGCCGATGTGCATATCCACCAGGTGGTCGATAACCCGGTGATCGAACTCAATGTCGATCGCAGCAAGGCCGGACAGGTCGGCTTGACGCAGCGCGACATCGCCACCAGCATGTTGATCTCGCTCAGCTCCAGCGGCCAGATCGCGCCTACCCAGTTCCTGGATTGGAGCACCGGCGTCAGTTATCAGATCTCCGTGCAGACTCCGCAATACCGCATGAGCACCCTGGAAGCGCTGCTGCGCACGCCGGTCAGTTCGCCGTTCAGCGGCGTCAACACCTCCACGCAGACATCCATCGCCGGTTCCGCCAACCCCACCAATGCCTTTACCGGCGCCAGCCCCAGCCAGGCGTCCGCCGCTTACGGCAATCCCGGCACCGCGGTGACGAATCCGCAATTGCTGTCCAACGTGGCGGCGGTGGGCCGTAACGTCGCTCCGGCCATCGTCAATCACTACAACGTGCAGCCCGTAATGGATGTCTACGCCAATGTGGACCGCCGCGATCTCGGCCGCGTCGGCGCCGGCGTGGAGAAGATCATCGACGAAATCACGCCGAAACTTCCGCGCGGCACCACCATCGATTTGCGCGGCCAGTTCGTCACCATGCAGAATTCCTTCTACCGCCTCGGCATGGGCATGATCTTCGCTGTCGTGCTGGTATACCTGCTGATGGCGGTCAATTTCCAAAGCTGGCTGGACCCGTTCATCATTCTCATGGCCCTGCCCGGCGCGCTGGCCGGCATCGTCTGGATGCTCTTCATCACCCAGACCACTTTCAGCGTGCCTTCCATGATGGGCTCTATCATGTGTATCGGCGTGGCCACCGCCAATAGCATCCTCGTCGTGGTGTTCGCCAATGATCAGCGGGTGGAAGGCATGGACGCGCGTTCGGCCGCGCTCTCGGCGGGCCATACCCGTATCCGTCCCGTGATTATGACCGCGTCGGCCATGATTATTGGTATGCTGCCCATGGCACTGGGCTTGGGCGAGGGCGGCGAGCAGAACGCCCCTCTGGGACGCGCGGTGATCGGTGGCCTGCTGCTTGCCACGGCAACTACCCTCTTTATCGTCCCGCTGGTTTACAGCCTGCTGCGCAAGAACCCGCCGGTGGATTTCGAACGCCGCATGGTGGAGGAGGAGCACGAATATTTGCGCGACGAAATGATGTTGCGTGAGGACCTGTCATGAACGAGACTAAGGGCACCGAAGACCAACTGCGGGCGGAGATCGCCGGCCTGAAGCAGCAACTGGCCGAGCAGAAGCAGCTCGCTGAAACAGGCGTGCATCCGCATCGCCGGCCGTCCACTCTCACGCTGGTGTTGCTGGCGCTCACGCTGGCCGTCGTCATCGTAGTGGCTTTCTTTGTCGGCTACCTGCCACGGCAGCGGCGCGAAGCCGTGCTGGCCGCGGAAACCAAAGAGAGCGGCGTCACTCTTCCCGTGGTGAATGTCAGCCCCGTGAGGCGGTCGCCCGACAGTAGCCGTCTGGTACTGCCCGGCAACATTCAGGCGGTAACCGAGGCGCCCATTATGGCGCGCGCCACCGGCTACATCAAGAAGCGTTATGTGGATATCGGCGATCGCGTGAAAGCCGGCCAGGTGGTGGCCGAGGTGGAAGCGCCCGAACTCGATCAGCAGATGCTCCAGGCCACCGCCGCCATCGAGCAGGCCAAGAGCAGCGTGCAGCAGGCCGAAGCCGCCATCCAGCAGGGCACGGCGAATGAAAATCTGGCACGCCTCACCGCCGGGCGTATTGCGAACCTGCTGAGCCGAGGTGTGGTCTCCAAGCAGGACAACGACAACGCGCAGGCGCAGTATGCCGCGCAACAGGCCAACGTGCAGGCGCTGACCAAGGCCGCGGCCGCGTCGCGCAGCAATGTGGCTGCCGCCGAAGCCAACCTCGCCCGCCTGACTCAGATCAAAACCTACCAGACGGTGCGCGCCCCCTTCGAAGGCGTCATCACGCTGCGCAATGTGGATACCGGCGCGCTGGTCAACGAAGGCAGTACGCTGCTCTTCCGCGTCGCCCAGACCGGCAGCATGCGCGCCTACATCAACATTCCTCAGGCGGACGCCGAATCCGCCAAACCCGGGCAGCGCGCCGAGATTTCCATCGCGGAACTCCCCGGCCGCAAGTTCAATGGCGTGGTCACCCGGACCTCTAATGCGCTAGACCCCACCACGCGCACTCTGCTCACCGAAGTGCAGGTGCCCAACCCCAACGGCATGCTCATGCCCGGCATGTTCGCGCAGGTGGACCTGACCATGCCGCGCAAGTATCCTCCCCTGCTGATCTCCGGCGATACGCTGGTCATTCGCAGTGACGGTCCGCAGGTGGCGGTGGTCTCGGCTGAAGGCATCGTGCACTTCACGCGCATTTCACTGGGGCGCGATTTCGGCGACCGGCTGGAAGTGCTCTCCGGCTTGGAGGAAGGGCAGAAACTCGCCGTCAATCCGAGCGACGACGTGCGCGAGGGCGCCAGGGTGAAGCCGGTGGCTGCTCCCGATAAGGCCCCCGCGAAGAAGCAGTAGGATTCATGATGCTTTCGCCATCCGTGCGCGCCGCTCTGGCGCTGTCCCTCGCCACCGGCCTTGCCTTCGCTCAAACGGGAATCCCGCGCTCCGTCCCCCCGGTGCGCTATGAAAACTCCAGCCGCGTTCACGACCTGATTCGCGCCGGCAATCTCTATCTCTCGCTGCAGGACGCGCTCGCCCTGGCCATCGAAAACAACCTCGATATCGAGCTGCAGCGCTATCTGCTGCCGGTGGGCGACACTGAGTTGTTGCGCGCGCGGGGAGGCGGCACCACGCGCGGCCTGAACTTCACCCTGTTCGAAGTTCCAGTGGGCACCGGCGGACCGGTAAGCGCCCTGGTCACCGCCGCGGCCAGTGCCGGCCGCGCCTCAGGAGGCACGTCGATCACTACCAATGCGCTGGGGTTGAACGCGCTCGGCGAGCCGCAGATCAATACGTCCCTGCAAGGCACCATCGGGCAATCCACCGGCACTGCGATCCCTGGCTACGACCCCGCGATCACGGGCGCGCTCAACTGGACGCACCAGACCACGCCGCAGGTGAGCACCGTGCAGACGGGCTCCAATTCCCTGGTGACCAACACCACGCTCTTTAATGCGGGAATCCAACAGGGGTTTGCCAGCGGCGCGCAGGTCGGCATGAATTTCAACAACAGCCGGGTGGGGCTGAATTCGCTGCGCAGCGGCTATAACCCGTACACCAATGCCTCGCTCGGCATCACCGCGGTGCAGCCCTTGCTGCGCAATGCGGGCATGAATTTGAATCGCCGCTTCATCCGCATCGCCGGCAATGAGCAGAAGATCACCAGCCTGCTGTTCCAACAGCAGCTCATCCTGACGGTGTACGGCGTGATTCGCCTGTATACCGATTTTGTGGCGCTCACCGAAGACGAAAAGGTGAAGGGCGAAACCGTGGCGCTCGCCGAGAAGCTATTGAGCGATGTGCGCGCGCAGGTGGAAGAAGGCACGCTGGCGCAGGTGGAAATGACGCGCGCCAACGCCCAGGTATTCTCCACGCGGCAGGATCTGATTACGGCCAGCGGCTTGCGCGAAGAACAGGAAGCCGTGCTGAAGAACGTGCTCACGCGGCGCGGCAATGAAGACCCCGAAGTCGCCGGCGCGCGCATCATTCCCACCGATACCCTGACCATTCCCGCCACCGACCAGATTCGGCCGATGCAGGATCTGATTACCGATGCGCTGGCGCACCGTCCGGACCTGGGCCATGCGCGCCTGCAGATCGCCAACACACAAATCGGGCTGGAAGGCGCGCGCAGCGCCATTAAGCCGCAGTTGGACCTGATTGGGATCGTGCAGAATAACGGCCTCATCGGGCAGGCGAACCCGTTTGTGACCAATCCCGATCCCGGCTTCATCGGCGGCTATGGCGGCGTGCTCGATCAGATCTTCACGCGCAACTATCCGACGTACGGAGTGGGGCTGCAACTGACGCTGCCGCTTCGCAATCGCGTGGCGGAGGCCGATCTGGTGCGCGATCAGTTGCAGGTGAAGCAGTCGGAAATCCGCCTGCGGCAATTGCAGAATCAGGTGCGGCTGGAAGTGGAAGACGCGCTGATTGCGATGCGGCGTGCCCGCGCCAGCTATGAGGCCGCCAGCCAGACACGGCGTTTGCAGGAGGAATCGCTGTCGGCCGAACAGGCGAAATTCGAAGTGGGCTCTTCCACCGCTTTCTTCGTGATTCAGTACGAGAGCCTGCTCGCCCAGGCGCGTTCGGCGGAAGTCGCGGCGCGCAGTTCCTACGCCAAGGCTAGGGCCGCTCTGCAGCGCGCCATGGGCACGATCCTGGACCAGAATCACGTCGACCTCGACGCCGCGATCAAAGGCAAATAAAGCGATCAAATTTAAACTGCGGTGGGATGGACGATCGTTTTTCGTCGTCCGTCCACAAAGCTTCGAAGCGAGAACAGGCCACATAAAGCGATGGCCTGTTCCACCTGCGTTCGCACAGCTTCGAAGCGAGAACAGGCCACATCAAACGAGGGGTGATCGCTGAAAGCTGATCGCCAACGACTGAGCGCTGACAGCTGACCGCTGAAAGCTGAAAGCTACGTGGGCCGCGCGCCGGCCTTGGCCTGCGCCACCGTGATGCCAGTGGGCTCAATGTGCGTGGGGTCCCAGCCCACCTTGACCTTGGCGTCGAAATTGTCCGCTGCAATCGCGGCATCGACGCCCTGCCGCAGGGCGGCGGGCAAGCCCCACAGAACACCGGAAACGAGCCCGCGCTTGCGCGCGGCGCCGGCCAGTTTCAGCAGGTAAGGAGTCGGCGAGCTGAGCGGGTTGTTGTCGTCGATCAGGTCGACGGCCAGCGCTTCCGGAGTTCCATCCGCCGCCGTGACATTGTGGAATCCGAATTTCAGTTTCGAGTGGCCCTCGTTGAACGCCTTGAGCTGGTCTTCCCGCGAGCGGTGGGCGTCCTGTATGCGAGGGCGGAGATTCATGTTCTCCATGTCGGCGATGACGGCCTTGATTCGCCTGGCGAAGGCAGGAAACAACTCCTTCAGGCGGTCCTCATTGCGTTTGCGGCGGGCAGCTTCGGTCATGGCTATCGATAGTAACGCATCTGCGTGCGCAAGACCCGGCGACTTCGGGCTACCCGCTACTAGACCAGGGACTTGACCTCTAATCTGCGATACCAGATCTCGGCGAACTCAATCTCAATGGCGATTTTGCCGCGTGTCAGCGCAATGAACTGGCCGGGGTTTTGAGGATCCGGCTGCTGGAAGCCCGACATGGTGTTCAAGCGGACGCCATTCAACAGGTGGGAAGAGCTGTCGCCTTGCACGACGCACTCCACTACGTTCCAGCCGTTCTTGTCTTCGAGGTCGCCACCCTGGTCCCGGAGCTTCCGATTGCTCGATACGGGCGCCTGTCCCGCACCGCGCCCGCCGGCTGCCGGGGGCGTTTGTCCCGCAGCACCGCGGCCTCCGCCAGCCTGGGGCGGCGGTCCGCTGGCGGGAGTGAGGTTGCCTCCAAAGTAGCCGCCGCCGCGTCCGGCGCTACCGCGCGCACCGCCGAGCAAGAAGTAATCGCAGACGTCGCCTTCCTGAATCTGGCACTCGACACAAGTGGGCCACACTTTGTCGCTGCCCACCAGGTGATACAGCAGGCCGTTATCGCGTTTGCTCTCCAACCGCGGCGCGAAGCGCTTGACGCCCCACTTGTATTCCGCGCGAAGCCGGTAATTTTCGAACTCGCGAGTGGTGGCGAGGTAACCGGCCTCGGCCGGCTCATCGGTCGCCAGGTTACCCATGATGTGCAGCATACCGTTCTCGACCGTGACCCAACCATTCTTCTCGGCCACGCCCCTGCCGGACTTGTCCAGCACGCTGAAAAAGCCATCCAGGTTGCGCCCATTAATCAGCGAGACCCAACCGTCGGCGCCGGCTGGTGGCAGTGGTAAGGGACTTGCGGCCGGTGCGGTCTGTGCCACTGCGTTGCCGGGAATAGCCCACGGCGCCGCGGCCAGTGCCGCTCCGGATTGAAGGAAACTTCTGCGATTCATTGCGTGTCCTTTCGACCTCGCCCCGAGGGCTTGCCCGTTCTTGCTGACACTCACGACGGGCGCAGTCAACATATCACAGGGGGAGGCGCTTCGGCCACTAGGGCCGCCATGTACGCTGGATGCGAAGGGGACAGGCCGCGGGGCCTGTCCTACGTATCATTCGCCGGTGGCGGCGTCGGCCATGGTGCGGACGACTTCGACGCGGGTGACCGGCAGGCCGGCTTTCGCCGCGTGCGCGCGCACCGCCTCTTCGTTCGGCGCCACGTAGACGCAATAGATCTTGTTGTCGGTCACGTAGCTTTGGACCCAGTGGATGTGGCCAAGCTCCTGCATGGCACAGGACGATTTTTGGGAGGCGTCCTTCAACTGGGCGGCAGGCATTTGGCCGGCCTGGGGCATTTCGCGTTCAATGACATATTTCGGCATGGGATGATTTCTCCTTTTTCGGTATGACTTAATTTCCTCGGGTGGCGATCACTTCCAGATAATCGGCATCGACGATGGTCGAGCCGTTGGCGCCCTGATTGTTGCGGGCCCACAGGTCCGTCAGTTCGGTGCGCAGTTCCTCGCGCTTCTGCTCGCTGAGTCCGGCGAAGGCGCGGGACATGGGACCGTAATTCCGGCGGAAGAATTCCACCACGGCTTCCGGCGGGAACGGATACGCGAAGCGGTACGCGTGGACGGTGCACTTCAGGCTGGCGACGGACGTGCCGAAGCGCTGGCGCACGGTGGCTTCGTCGCCCCACAGCACCGGCGACTGCATACCGGAAGGCGCGATGTAGCCGGCGATGGCTTTGAACATCTGGCCGACAAATCCGGCGGGCGTCCAGTTGGCCATGGCGATGGTGCCGCCGGGACGGCAGACGCGGACCAGTTCGGCCGCCACGCGTTCGGCGCGCGGCGCGAACATGGCGCCGATCAGGCTCGTGACCACGTCGAAGCAGGCATCGGGATACGGCAGGTCTTCCGCGTCGCCCTCTTCGAAGGTGACGCGCAGCCCCTCGCCCGCGGCGCGCTCACGAGCCTTTTCGAGCCAATTGACCGCGATATCGCAACCGGTCACTTCGGCGCCGGCGCGGGCGGCGATCAGGGCAAGCTGTCCTGCGCCGCAGCCCACGTCGAGCAGGCGCGCGCCGGGCTTGATGGCGAGGCGCTGGTAGAACGCGGCCGCGTCCCTTTCCATGTAGCGGGAGAAGTAGTCGTAATCCCCGGTCATCCAGGTGGCTTTGAGCCGGGTTTTCAGTTCGTGGAATTCGTTGGTGTACTCGGTGGTCCGTGCAGCAGTGCTCATGGGTTTCCCTCCTGCCACTACCTGCGCGGGACGCGGGCGATTGGTACACGGTCGGCGAAGAATATCTGGCGCGTGTCGCAGACCGTGACCCCGTGCCGAAGGAGCGAGCGGAGGCCTCGCCCTATGAGCGTAGCGACGTGCAGATGGAATTGCTCTTCGAGTAGTTACTTCTTCCCCTCGATGGGGTAGCCCTGCCACAGGTATTCGAGCGCCCCGGGGAGCGTCTGCGCTTTGACGGCGCGGTCGGTATGGCCGCAATTCTGCGCGAACACGAATTGATAGTGGTAGCCCTTGGCGGCTAGCGCCTTGGCCATATTCTCATTGGCCAGCACCCAATCGTGCATGTCGTCGCGCATCACGTTGGGGTTGAGCAGGTCGCGGTCGCCCACCTGCATCCAGATGCGGAGCGGCTTGCGCGGACTGTTCGGCACCAGACTCTTGTGGAACTCCCACGCGCCGCCAGGAGTCGCCGGATTGTGCGGCCACTGCTGGTTGACATAGGTACCCGAATAGGTGAGCACGCGGTGATACCGCTCGGGGTGATACCAGGCCATGATGAGTGCAGCGGACCCGCCGGAACTGCCGCCCATAGTGGCGCGCGCTTCGGGATCCTTAGTGAGTGTGACGCCGGCTTCCTTTTCGACCCGCGGGAGCACTTCGTTCTCCACGAAATCGGCGTAGAGGCCGGACATGGTGTCGTACTCCAGGCCGCGCTGGCTGCCCTGCGCATCGCCAGAGCCGTTGCCGAGCGAGATGGCGACCATCACCGGTACGCGCTTCTGCGCGATCAGGTTATCGAGCGTGGTGAACAGCATGCGGTCGGGACCATCCGCGCCGACGATGAAGGGAGCGGCGGTGCCGGCAACGTACTGCTTGGGCACGTAGACAGCGACGCGCCGCGCGTAGGGCGCGGCGTGGCTGGTGGTGACGTCCAGCTTGGCCGGATTATTTGGATCGGGCGTGCCGAAGGTGCCCTGCTCGCGGGCGATGCCGGGGTAGATCTTGCTGTCCTTGGATTCCATCGTGAATTCGAAGACGGTGCCCTGCGGCACGCCCGGCTGCACGGTGGTTTCGGGGGCCACCGGATGAGTGGGTCCGATGATGAAATTGCCGTCCTGGTCCTTGGGAGGGTTCTGCCCGTCGGGCAGATCTTTGGCCTGGACGTAGCCCGGGGTGTGCGGGTCGCGCGTCGGAGGCTGCGGCCGGGCGCCGCGTCCGGCCGGCGGCGCTTGGGCGGCCGGAGCGGGTGGGGCGACTGGTGTTTGCGCTCTGGCGGAAATCAGGGCGGGCACGGCGAGCAGACAGGTATAGCGGAGAAGACGCAACATAGGGGCTCCTTTTAATACGAATGAAATGGCGCGTCGCCGCCGGGAAATGGCGAACTGCGGAGAGGTGGACGCTGGCGGGTCGCGATCTGGCAACTTTCGATCTTACACCAGAAGACCGGCGGACCGCGGCGGTCCCGCTGGAATACAGGGTTTCAGGTTCACACACGAGAGGAAAAAAACGCCAGTTCCCAAACACCGGCAGCAGGCCGGCCGGCTACCAGTTTCCGTGGAAGTTGACCTCTACCCGTGTCGGCGCGGTCACCGGTTTGCCGTTGACCCGTGCCGGCGTGAACTTTCCGGCGCGCACGGAATTGACCGCTTCGTCGCGCAGCAGTCCCGGACCGGAAATGACCGTCATCTGCTTCACCTCGCCATTCGGGCCGATCACTGCTTCTACTACCACGGTGCCCTCCACGTGCGCGCGGAATGCCGGGTCCGGGTAGCGCGGCTTGCGTCCGGAGACGAAGCGCGCCGGCACCACCTCGTGACCCTCTGCCGGATCGCCCGGGCGGGGAGTGCCGGTCCCGGTCGGTGCAGCACCGGCAGGCGGAGCAACGGCAGGCGGAGCACCGGCAGGAGGAGCAACGGCAGGCAGCGGTGCCTCGACAGGGGGCGCGGGCCGCGGAATCACAGGCGGCGGCGCCAACGTCTGGGGCGGCGCAAGCGGAGTGGCAACTTTCGGTTCGACCTCAGGCGGGGGCGGCAGGGTGTGCGGAGGCGCCGGCGCGGCGCGGCGGGCCGCGGAGGCAATGCGCGGACGGGACTCCACCGCTCGTTGTGGGGCGGGGCGTTCGGCCCGAGTTACCGGGGGGGTGTCAGGCGGCTGCTGCCGGGCGGCAATGAGCGCCATGCCCGAGGCGCGCAGGGTTTTCTGATCGGGCAGCAGCAGCGTCAACTGAATCTGCACCTGGGTGGATTCGGGGGAGATCAGAATGGTGGCGGCGCGCAGTTGCTCGCGACTCAGGCCGATGGTCTTCTGCTGGTCGCCATCGCGGATATTCAGCAGTCCCGACTCGGCTCCGCTGGCGACTACCGCGTCCCGGTCCCAGCTCACCATCAGGTCCGACGCCTGGCGTTGCAGCTTCAGCCCCAGAGTGGACAGCGCCTCCGCGGTGGGCGCGGGTTTCGGCGGCGCCAGTCGCGCGCGACCCGCGAAGAAGGCGGCACTCATCAGGAGGATGGCTCCCGCGCCCATAAGCAGGAGTTTGCGGGGGCGGCGGCCGTCGCCTCGCGGCGGGGAGGGGGGCACCGGCAAAGGGACAATGCGGGCGGCGGGCGGGTCGCCATCCTCATTCACGGCGCCGGCGTGACGCGCTTCGCCTTCCGTGGCGCGCAGTCGCTCCCGCTCCTCGAGCAACGGCACGTCGAAGGGAAACTGAAGAAAGGCGAAGTCGGCATGAATCCGCGTGTCGTCCCAGAAGAAGAACGTGGCGGTCTCGGGACCCGTGGCGGCCAGGTGGACAATCAGGAAAACGTCGCCCGGGTGTGAAAAATACTGGCGGGCGACAGCGATTTCCTCTTCGGTGAGATGCAGCCGTTCCTCGGACTGCGTGCGGTAGAAGCCTACCGGAGTTTTGCCGTGCGAGGGGCGGCACCGCTCCAGCGCCCGTGCGACCGTGTCCGGCGACAGGTCGGGGCAGGGCGCCGTCTGGCAGATTTCGGTAGTGTGGCCCGCGCTGCCGAGCAGGATCCCGGTCCGTTCCGGCCGGCCGCCGCGGGCAGTTCCGGCGAAGGCCGCTTGCAGTTCGCGAACGACGTCGAGCAGGAGGCGCACACGGATGGGCGCGCCGGGGAATGTCCAAGTGTAAAAGCGAGGTTGCAGAATCGTCCGAGTGGCCACGATGACTCCCCTTGTCCGGTCATGCTAGCAGCGACAGGCGCGGCTTCCCACCGGCCCTGCGGTCCGTCTGTACGAAAAGAAACGGTGGGCCGGCAAAGTGAGCGGTGGAGCGAACAAAGTGGCGGCAAGTACCGGTACGCAGAGGACCTGAAGCGCCGTATTCCCAACCGCGTGCGGCCTGGGCGCCCCCGAGCAGCGGGCGTCCAGGGACATGGCGCCGAAGACTTGGAGCGACGCGGACAGTCGAGGCAAAAGACCGCGCGGGGTGACACAATAGCGTTTATGATGCGATTATCTTTTGCCGGTTGCCTGGCAGGTATTCTGCTGGTTCCGACGCTTTCCGCCCAGACGCCCGCCGCGATCACCAAGGTCGACCCCGCGCTGGATGCACTAATCGATTCGAACGCTTCGCTCGAGAAACTCGCCGGAGATTTGGGATTTCTCGAAGGGCCGCTATGGATGCAGGAAGGCCACCTTCTGTTCAGCGACCTTTTTAAGAACACCGTCTGGAAGATGGTTCCCGGCGGCAAGCCCGAGGCCTTTCTCACCAAGGCGGGCTGGGACAAGGACGGGCCTCCGCAGGTGACCCATTTCGGACCTAACGGAATGGTGGTGGATAAGCAGGGCCGCCTGGTGTTTTGCCAGCAGGGCAACCGGCAGGTAGTGCGCCTTGAGAAGGACGGCACGCGCACGCTGCTCTTCGACAAGTTCGACGGCAAGCGGCTCAACGGCCCCAACGACATCATCAAAGCCAAGGACGGCACCATCTATTTCAGCGACCCGCCCTACGGGCTGCCCAAGCGCAGCGATGCCGAACTGGCCTTCTGCGGCGTCTACCGCATTCGGGACGGCAAACTGGACGTGATGATTAAAGAGCTGGCGGTGCCCAACGGCCTGGCGTTCTCGCCCGACGAGAAGTATCTGTTCGTCGCCGATGGCAGCGCGATCAAACGCTTCGACGTGCAGAAGGACGGCACGTTCGCCAATCCCACGGTATTCTTCGACCTGGCGACGCTGGGGCGGCGCGGGTCGCCCGACGGGTTCCGGGTGGACGCCAAGGGGAACGTTTTCACTTCGGGGCGGCAGGGAATCTACATCATTTCGCCGGAAGGCAAGCACATCGGGACCATCAACGTGCCCGAAAATCCGGCGAATTGCACGTTCGGGGGGAAGGACGGCCATACGCTGTTCATTACCGCGCAGAGCGGGCTGTACGCCATCCAGACCAAGACCAGCGGGTCGGCGGCGAAATAAGGCGGGATTTCCGGAGGATGTGCGGCAGGCACGCAGGCTGCCTGCCGCACGTTGAATCTATGCGAAGAACGGCACGCCTTGGGTGGCGTACTTGCGCATGCCTTCGATGTTGAGATCCACGCCGATGCCGGGCTTGTTGGAGACGGTAATGAAGCTCTTGTCCACCCAGGGACCGTCGTAGTTGATCATTTCCTTCCACATGGGCTGCGTATCGAAGTAGGTCTGCCATTCCATGATCATGAAATTGGGGACGGCGGCGGCGACGTGGGCCGACGCCATGCAGCCCAGGAACGACGCCACCATGTGCGGCGCGAACGGCACATAGTAGAGGTTGGCGAGGTTGGCGATACGCTGCGCTTCGCCCAGGCCGCCGCACTTTTGGAGGTCGGGCATGATGATGTCCCAGGCGCCGATTTCGAGGCCCTTACGGAACCCGTGAGCCAGGTAAATGTTTTCGCCCGCGCAGATGGGCGTGCTGGTTTCGTCGGCGATGCGCTTGTAGGAATCGATGTTCTCGGCTGGAATTGGTTCCTCGAGCCACATCAAATTGAGCGACTCCACGCGCTTGGCTACGGCGAGGCCGGTCGGCAGATCGTAGCGCCCGTGCATGTCGGCGCAGATATCCACTTTGGGGCCCACGGCTTCGCGCGCCGCGGTCAACTGATCGACCATGCGATGGAGTTCGCCGGGACTCGCGGTCCAGTTCACCCGGTCGTATCTATTGGGATCGTTGGCCTCGTCGAGGTCGAACTTCATGGCGTTATAGCCGTGCTCCACCGCTGCTTTGGCGGCTGTGGCGAAGGCTGCCGGACCGGTCTCGCGTGCCGAGTAGAACGCGGTATCGCAGTACACGCGGATTCGATCGCGGAATTTGCCACCGAGCAACTGATAGACGGGGACGTTGAGGGCCTTCCCTGCCAGGTCCCAAAGGGCGGTTTCCACCGCGGTGAGCACCGCGACAAACATACCGGACTGGGCCCCGCCGAAGACGCCGCCCTTGCGGATGCGTTCGGCCAGCGGATTGACGTTCAACGGACTCTGATTACGGAGCTGGCGGCCGAGGTTCTGCACCATCTGGTAGGTGCCGCCGACGGCGTCCACCGCTTCGCCACAGCCCCAGATTCCCTGGTTGGTGAGAAGTTTGACAAAGAGGCTCCCGCGGACGTAGCCGCACTTGATCTCGGTGATCCGCAGGGCGGAGGGACTGGAAGCGGTATTCGCATTTTGGACAGCCTGTCCAAATGCCGCCAGTGGCGGCACGGCGGCGCCAGCAAGGACGGTGTTGGCGAGAAAAGATCGCCGGGAATTGGGATTTCGCATCGTTACTCCGGACAACAGAGGTGTAGACGGTCGTGATTCTAGCATGCAGCAGTTTTCGACACTAGCAGCGCGTGGTAAGATGTCAAGGCAAAGTAGAAATGTCCCCTCGCTGGCAAAGTAGAAATGTCCCCT
>JBDTMZ010000045.1:0-54810 GCA_039934035.1 Candidatus Solibacter sp.
GGACCCGCGCGGATTTCGCTCCGCTCGTCGAACAGCGCGATATCGACTTTGCACGAGCCTCCCTGCCGAATGTCGGCGGGATTACCGAGATGCTCAAAATCATGGCGCTCTGCGACCTGCACAAAGTCGGGATTGTGCCGCACTTCACCGGCCCGATCGCGACGGTTGGCCACATGCATACAATGACGGCGTTCCCTGGCCAGGTGCTGATGGAATACAACCAGGGCGACCGGCCTGTGCCGTATCTGCCCGAATTCCTGGAGTGCCGAAACGGCAAGGTGTGGCCTAACGACAGACCCGGACTAGGCATCTCCGTGGATGAGAAGCAACTCACGCTTATCGAAACAGTCACGGCAGCAGGCCCCGGCCCGACGTATCTGCGTCCGGACGGGTCGCCCACGCACTGGTAAGAAGCGCTGGCCAAGCGAACCGGGCAGTCGCCTCGCCCGTTCGTGTGGACCAAGACACCGGATGAGATTCTGGCGTCCGTCGCTCGATTTTGTGCGCGGACTTCGGAGTCAGGACACTAGCTGGGTGGCGGTGTTTCCCTTGGCATCCGCCTACTCGTTGGCGGCGTCGTGCCCGACAGAGGACAATAAGCCATGCAACGATTCGCCAATGTGCTCCTCACCGCAATAGGTTTAGTGGCCGTTTCAGCAGCACCGGCCCAGCAACCCGTACCCGTTCACAGTTCGATCAGTCAAATCGCGTCCGGCGGGGCGTGGAAGACAACACTGACCCTCCTGAACCTCTCGTCAACATCGAGTTCAGTCACGGTAACCTTCCAAGGTGATAACGGGTTGCCGCTCACACTTCCATTGCGAATTACACAGTCAGGATCGTCATCGGCGGAAGTATCCTCGGAGATAACCCGAATCGTTCCGGCCCTGGCAACGCTCCTGATCGAATCAGAGGCTCCGGCGACTTCGGAAACCATCACGGGCTGGGCGGACGTGGCCAGCTTGGGATTCTTCGCGGGCTTTGCCATTTTTCGCCAGCGAGGACCGGACGGCCGAGACTCAGAGGGCACGGCGCCTCTGGAGAGTACAGGTCTGTCCGGTTTGATCCTTCCGTTCGATAATTCCGATGGATTTTCCACAGGCATCGCGATCGTAAACGCTGCCGAGGCCCGAGCCTCTCTTGTTGCAGTGGTGCGAGACGAGAACGGTATTGTGTTGGGTCAATATGGTGTGCCTATGATCGCGCGGGGGCATAGTGCGTTCGTCGTCGGCGAGAGACTGCCCGCGAGCATTGGGAGACGTGGAAGTATCGAGTTTCAGCAATCAGGGAACGGAACGGTATCCGGTCTCGGTCTCCGCTTCAGCGCAACCGGCAGTTTCACATCCGTACCGGCAGTGCGAATGGGCTCCCGGTAGTAGCCGCGGTTGGGTCGCCCGCAGCGGCGGTAATCGGGCGGCTTTGCCGCGGCAGCAACAGATCTCTTTCTGCCCTTCCTTTCCATCCGGCGTGCCGCCACAGGCGCAACTCGCCAGGGGCCCAGGTTCAATCGTCTCGTGTAACTACTTTTTCGAATCTGCCGGCGCCTTTTCCGCTGCCGGCAACGCAAATGCCACGTAACCGGCCGGCAACTTGCTCTCAGCCGCGACAGCCGCATTTTGTGCCCCGCCCCTGCCGGCACCTGAAACTGCGATTACCAGATATTGACGGCCCTTGACCTCATACATCGCCGGTACGCCACTCGAACTGCCGCCGACTTCCTTGGTCCAGAGTACCTTTCCGGTTTCTTCGTCATAGGCGCGCAGTTTTCTGTCACCGCCTACCTGGAACACCAGTCCGGTGGCGGTAGGTATGATTCCGGTCCTGAGCATACGGCTTCCCGTATTGGGGATGCCGCGTGCAGCCATGGCCAGATCGTCGCCCGTCGGAACCTGCCACTTGATCGTCCCTTGATTCAAATCGTAGGCCGTTAACGTGGACCATACTGGTTTGATGGCGTCCTGGGAAACGGACCATGCGCTGTTGTATCGAACGTCGGGAACTTCGACGCCGTCAGGATAGGGGGCGCTCCCTCCGTTGCCCCCGTACGAGCGCGCACCGTTCCCCCCTTGCCCTCCAGCCGAGGCTGAGGCGGGGGCCGGGCCCGTCGCCACTACCGGGCCACCGAGCGAAGCGCTGTCCTCCGGCGCCCCACCGCGACCCGCCCGGCCCCCTCGACCGCCGGTCCCCGCCGGATTGGCGAGGAACGCCATGAGGTTTTCCATATCGGCTGCCGTGAGTTTGGAGAAAGACGGCATCGCGCCCTTGCCTCCCTGGATGGTCGCCCTGACTGCATCGGGACCCATCTTTACGGTTATATCGACGATCGATGGCGCCGTGGCGCCCTTTAAATCGGCGCCATGGCACGTCTGACAATTCTGCAGGTATACCGCACGTCCGGCTACCGCTTGCTGAGGGCCTCGTCCAGCGCCACCGCCTCCGCCCCGGCTCCCGTCCCTGCCAAAAGCATCATTTGGGGCTGGAATTCCAGGCGCGCTCTTTTCAAGCCGGATAACCGCCGGAGCATTGACCCCCAGCACATACACTATTCCATTGGTTGGATTCGCCGCGGTGGTGCCCCAGTTCGAACCGCCCTGGTCGCCCGGCATCTGAACCGTGCCCCGCAGTGTTGGCGGCGTAAATAGCCCTTCGTTCCGCCAGGTCAGAAGTTGGTCCTTGATGAGGGCGCGCTGTTCCGTGGGCAAATAAGGATTGATGTCGCCGACGTTGAAACTCTGGATTGCGAACGGAGGAGGAGCGGTTGGAAACGGCTGTGTCGGCCAGGACTCTTCTCCCGGGACGTCGGTTTCAGGAACCTTGCGCTCTTCAATCGGCCACACGGGCTTTCCGGTCTTTCGCTCGAACACATACAGGAACCCCGTCTTCCCGGCCTCGGCGACTACTTCCACTTCCTTGCCGTCGCGCTTGATGCTGGTAAGCTGGGGCGCCGCGGTCAGGTCATAATCCCAGAGGTCGTGGTGGACCGTCTGGAAGTGCCAAAGATACTTTCCGCTGCGCGCATCGAGCGCAAGCAGGCTATTTCCGTAAAGATTGGATCCCTTGCGGTCCGCACCATAGAAATCATAGGTAGGCGAGCCGAGCGGGAAAAAGGCAATGCCGTTTTTCGCGTCGATGGTCAAGTCGCCCCACGTGTTGTTTCCGCCAACATACTTCCACGCGTCCTTCGGGAATGTGTCGTAGTGAGGCTCCCCGGGGCGGGGCACAGTGTGGAACTGCCAGACGAGTTTTCCGGTAACGACGTCGTACGCCCTCACGTCTCCGGGAGCGGAAACGTACGATTCGCCGGGCGCCGAACCAAGAACGATCAGGTTCTCAAAGACTTTGCCGGGACTACGCGATTGCACCCTGCCCATCATGGCGACATCGCGTCCGAGTCCCTCCCGAAGATTTACCACGCCATCCTTGCCAAAGTTCATGATCGTGAGCCCGGTAGTGGCGTTGATCTCCTGCAGATAGCTGTTGATTGCAAAGATCAAGCGCCGGTCTTTGCGATCCTTGCTTTCCCAATAGTTGATGCCGCGGCTGTTGATACCGGCCAGGCCTTCGTGAACCCAGATCTCTTTTCCCGTGGTGGCATCCAGCGCGACTAGCGACGAACTATTGCGTCCGAGGGCGTACATCACGTTGTCGACGACGATCGGATTGAATCCCGTGTTCCCGAGTGGGTAAGACCAAGCGACCTCCAACTGGCCTACGTTGGCCTTGGTGATCTGTTTGCTCGTGACGTAATGCGAGCTGTCCGTGCCCCCACCGTAGTCAACCCACGACCTGTTTTGGCCGTATGCAAACGGCAGCGCTATGGCGGCGCAACACGCCGCGGCCAACATACTCTTGGCCATATTCTTCCATGCTGTCATCGTTTCCTCCCGCGTCCCGCTCATTTTCCCGCTTGCTGAGGCCAGTCTTCCCGAACCGCATTTCCCATTCATCGGTTTCGGCTTGCTACGCCGCCTATGCCTTCAGCGAAACAGTGCGACCAGCCTGCGAACCCAGATGAAATCCATCCAGCACGACACCTATCACTTCTGAATAGCGCCGCAACGTGTGGACGATTATATCTCATGAGTTTTCTGCCCGCATTTTGGAAATCAGCTTAAACGATCCACAGAGAAAGGTGTGCAGGCCTGCCGTTGGCTTGCGTAGAGATTTACTTGGACGCAGCCGCGGCTGTGGAGAGCGCGATCGCGCCTATGCGGTCGTAGATCCATTTTTTCGGATCGTCGTGCAATGCCGAAAGGTCCCCACCAGTTTGGCGTCTTTGAGTTCGACTTTCCAGCGGAGATGTTCGCCGCCTTCGAAGTCGAGAAATCGATATAGATTGATTCCCGGTACCGGGAGGTGACCTTGAGGGTGACGTTGTACTGGTCGGCGACGGTGGTCGGCGTCACGCTGAAATCCAGGCTCACCACGTTGTAGGTAAGGATTACCTTGACCTCAACGGTTGCGTTCGCACTGACGGAGACGGCGCCGGTACCCGGGTCATGGAACTGAGCGGCCACGACGTAGCTGTAGTCGCCGGCGTCCACACCGCCGATCAGCGCCTTCCCGTCGCTTCCCGTGACCCCTTGAAAGGTCTTGTTGTTGGTCTTGCCGATCAAGGTGACCGTGGCGCCGTTGACTTTGGCTCCCGTGTCGTCGCTGACGATGAAGAGGGCCGAGCCTAACGTGGACTGCGTCACCGAAATGGTGAGCGTTCCTTGCAGCGGATTGGAGCCACCGCTGACGTTGAAAAGCACGGTGTAGGTGCCGAGCGGCAGGCTATCCGGTGGATTGATCAGAACCTGAAACTCGCGCTGGTCGCCGGAGGCTATATTTCCGAGGTTCGCATTGCCGAGCGAGACCCAGTTGTAGGTCGCCGGATCCTGCAGCGTCACCACGGAATTATTGCTGGGAGCGTAGGCTTGATTGCTGACCACGAATCTGCGCGTAAGACTGCCGCCGGGGTTGACTCCCACATTGAGGCTCGGCGGAGTGAGCACCAGGGTGCTGACGGCGGGCCTTAGCATGATCGCCAGGATCGAGGTTTCCTGGTCGATTGCCCCACTGACGGAGTCGGTGGCCGTGATGGTGACCAGTACGTTGACTGACGTCGCCGGCGGGTTTCCGTTGGCTGCCGCCAGGACCGCTGGAATCGTCACCGGTCCGCCGGGCGCCAGTGTGGTCAGCGATTGAGTGAAGCTGGATGTGATCAGGAGCGTCTCTAGTCGAAGGGAGAGCGGACTTACCCTGGAGCGATTGTAGCCTCGTCGGTGGCAATTTCGGCAATCCTTGGCCCCCGCAACCAAAACACAACTCATGCAAATAGGGCCACTGACTCCGGTCGGGCCTGCCGAGGCGAGGCTCCACTCTTGCCTCCACATAGTTCGCCGTTAACTGCGGCCGTCTCATCAAGTCGTCGTGCTATGGAATAGGAATAGAAAGACGCACTCAGCAGAATCTGCGGGGTGATTCTGGTTCCGGGAGTCGTTGCGATTCCAGTAACAGCGAAAACCGTGCAGAATGCCAGATCCGGCGCGGTGAGTAAGCACGGCGTAGGAATCGGGCACTTGACATGCCTCTTCCAATGCGACATCGAACAGGCGACTTCCAACTCCGAGAATCGTACCTTTTCCGGAAGGCGATGGCCGCCGACAAAAGCAGACATCGTTGTAGCGCGCTCTGATCCCCACGGATCCTAGCCATGAATCCGGCGTCTTGAAGGCCAACGATCCGCCGGATTCGATTAGCTGCCGGCGGTCATGGCGAAGGGCTAATCGAAAGAACGGGGGCAAGATCGGGTAAGTCGAGTTTCGGTGACCAAACCGGATTTGATGGTATATTGCCGAGGAAGCTTCCTGCGGGGCTACTTCGGACGGTAGCAATCGTTGCGAGAGGCGTCCCGGACGGCATTCCGGAATACCCGAGGCAGGAACAAGGAGGCAGGATTCTAATTATGTCGCGAACAGCGGGAATCGTACCGGTGCTTCTGATTGTGACGTTTTCGGCGCGATCGCCTGCTCAGAATGCCGCCTCCGGCGGTGTTGTGCCTGCCGGAATTTACGCCGATCACGAGAAGGTGGCTGCGGCACTTGCCAAAGGCGGTCCGTTGATCGACAATCCGAGCTCACCGGCGGCGATCAAAGTTTCCGGGTCCCACCGGGATAAAGCGGGCGTGGTGGAAGTGCATGAAAGAGAGACCGATATCTTCTATGTTTCCGATGGCGAGGCGACCGTCCTCGCGGGTGGAACCAGAGTAAGAGCGCAGAATGAGGAAAGGACTAATGCATACGACGTCAATGGTGGAAGGACGTTTCACCTGACCAAAGGCGACATCATGATGATTCCTGCCGGCGTACCGCATTGGTTCAAGGAGGTGCCGCAATCGATCAGCTATCACCTGATCAAGTTGACGGTTCCTTCGGGCGGCACCGGCACGGAGGTAGCCTACGTCAATCATGACAAGGTCACAGCCGCACTGAATAGCAAAGGAGAGATTTTCTCGACCCCGAAACTGAGGCTCTCCGGCGGCTATCGTACAGGTCCGGATCAGCCTGCCAACTACGGTCCCGATCCGGAGGTCCATCCAAACGCAATAGACATTTTCTACTGTATTGAGGGCGCCGTCACGGTCGTCACCGGCGGCAAGGTAGTTGGAATGAGGGAGAGCGGAAACAATCGGATGGCCGGCGCGACAGTCGAGCAAGGACGGGCCGACCACCTGACGAAAGGCGACTGGCTGTTGGTTCCTTCCGGCACGCCCCACTGGCACACCGAATACCCCCAGCCTTTTGGCTTTTACCGCTATTTGTTAGTCAAGGTGCAGGAGTAGAAACCGATGAACGGAAGGGCTTTCTTTGGAGCGATGTGCGTCGCGGGTGCCGCCGCCCGGACCATCAGAGCCGCCTTGCCCCGGACTCGTCTCCCAAAAGTGTAATGGCAGTTGAGGGTATTTGATTGCTTGGACTGGCGGCTGTCCTAGGACTTTGGCTTTGTCGCGCACCTTCGTCCACGCCTCCGTTTAATCTAATGAGGTAACAGGGTAATACTTCTCTTGGCTAGGCAAACCACTGACCCAATGAGGTATCAGATGGCACCTTTGAGCAACGCACCAACAGCTCTACTGAACGAACACGATGTCGCGCGCATCACCGGCCTATCCGTCGCCTCCGTCCGACGGTGGCGGCTTCTTCGACAAGGGCCGAAACTCCTCAGGATCGGTGCAGCCGTCCGATATAAGCCGGAGGATGTTTCTGCTTGGCTCAATTCCCGTCCGTGCGGCGGCCGACATGCCGAGGAACGATAGATGGCGAATTCGGCATCGTTTTCACTTCGGGCGAGATCTCCGCCTACTATGCGGCCCGCGTTCCAAGAGTCGAGCAACGACATTCGGCACAATGGCGGGGAACTTGTGGGCCCACTGACGGTCAACATGGAAGGACAGCTAATGCGGTCCATTTTGAAACACCCTGAGCAATGGAAACTTGACGGCAGATACGAACCGCTTCCAGAACCCACATCAGAGGCAGGACGCACTCTGTCGGCAGAGGAGGAGGTCACACTCATCGACACCGCGAAGTCGCGTCCTGAGTGGACTGTGGCCTACCACGCTACCATCCTGGAGAACAAGACCGGAATGCGAGGTGTGGAGGTACGGAATCTTCAGATAAAGCGAATTGACCTCTTGGCGGGCGAGATCCATTTGCAGAAGAGCAAGACGAAGGGCGGGGTGCGGACGATACAACTCAACGGTGACGCTCTGGAATCTGCCAGGGAATTGCTGATCCGCGCCCAGCAGCTCGGGGCGTGCCAACCGGAGCACTACCTGCTCCCCGCACGCGTGAGCGTAGTGATCGAGGGGAAAAACGGGAGCCTTCGCGTTCGCCGGTACGATCCGACCAAGCCCACGAAGGGGTGGCGTGCTGACACAGGCAGAAGTCGCTGCCGCGGTTCACGTAACGGCCGAAGCCATCACCTCATGGGAATCCGGCAAGCGCCGCATGGAACTCTCCAAACTCCCGCGCCTCGGCGCGGTCTTACAACTCAACGCCAAGGAACTGTGCGCGCAGGCCTTGCTGGAGTTCCACCCTGCGTTCTCGGCGGTCCTGTTCGGCGATTGCGCCGTCGTCCCGGCGCATCTCCAGCAAAAACCGGCATAACCCTTCACGACACGCCCGCTATCCAACCGGTTCCCCCGCCGCGCGAAAGCGGTCGAAATCATTACTGGCCGCCTGGGATAGTTCGTAGAGTTTCGACAACAAATCCTCGATGCCGCAAAAATCAATGTGCAAGTGGCCCGGCTCCAAAACGACCCCGGCCGAAAGGTCGGCAATGTTCCGGTTCCGTACATCGAGTTGCACCGGAATTCGCACACGTGCCGCGGCCTGATGTCGCCGGAGTTGATCAATCTTGTGATCCAACCGTTCTCGCCGCTGGCTCTCGTTCTGAAAGTCATCGCTTTCAGCGAGTCCCCGAAGCTGATCAATGAGTCGAAGCCGGTCCACCAAGAAAGTCCGTCCAGCCTGGTAGCCGCAAACCGAAGAGGTGTTCAATCACGGCGCGGTCCACCACGGGCACATCGAATGTCTCCAACATCGCGACGATGTCAGGAATATGCAATAACCACAGGGCCTTGGCGGGCATCGGAATGAAAACCCCTGCCTGATTATGTTCCTGCACAGTTGTGCCAGGGAAGCGTTTTTCTGACTTATGATAATGCGCCTTATCAACCACTATCCCTGCCTGGTCCGAGATGGGGGAGCCCTATCTGAAGCTCATGCGCGAAAACTGCTCCGAGGCGCTGCATATCTTCGACCGCTTGCACATCGTCGCCAACATGAACAAGGCACTCGACCAACGTCCGTGCCGAGGAAACCAGCAGCATGAAACGCCAGGCCCCATCTCCTCAAGAAGTCCCGTTGGCTGTTTTGCCCCCTCCGCTGCTCCTCCGCTCCTCTAGGTTCTAGCGGTCCCGCGCCGAGAGCTGGTGTCCGATTTATAGAGCACGCCGGCGCCGCCGTCCGGCGTACCCCTTTACTGGTACAGTCGACCGATGTTGTATTTTTGCATGCGTGATTGCAGGGTGGTCCGTTTCAGGCCGAGCCGGGCGGCGGCGCCGTCAGACCCACCCACTCTTCCGCTGGCGTCCTTCAACGCCTGCAGGATTTGCGCGCGCTCGACGGCGTCCGAAGCGTCTGAAAGCCGGCCCCGCGATGCGACGGCAGAACTGCCAAGCATCTCCGGCATGGCAACGCGGAGTTCGGGACCATTGCTCAAAATTACCGAGCGCTCTATGACGTTCTGGAGTTCACGAATGTTGCCGGGCCAATCGTAATTGGTGAGCGCTTCTAGGGCGAGCGTAGGAATTCTTTCCACCTTCCGGTCCAAACGCTGCGCGTGTTTTTGAACAAAGTAGCGCGTCAGCAAGGGAATGTCTTCCCGCCGTTCTCGCAGGGACGGGACGTTCAGCGGGAAGACGTGCAGTCGATAATACAGGTCCGCGCGGAAGCTGTTCGCGTCAACCATCGCCTTCAAGTCGCGATTCGTCGCTGCGACGAAGCGAACGTTGGTGCGGATGGTGCGATTGCCGCCGACACGCTCGAACTCCTGGTCTTGGATAGCGCGGAGGAGTTTCGGTTGCAGCTCGATGGGCATTTCGCCAATCTCGTCTAAAAACAGTGTTCCGTGATCCGCCAGTTCGAAGCGCCCGAGCTTCTGCGCCACGGCTCCGGTGAACGATCCCTTCTCGTGCCCAAAAAGCTCGCTTTCGAGCAGGCTGGCGGGGATGGCCGCGCAATTCACCTTGACGAAGCTGGCCTTGTGCCGGCTGCTCATCTCGTGAATGGCCCTGGCGACAAGCTCCTTTCCGGTACCCGTTTCGCCTAATACCAGAACCGTGGCATCCGTTGGCGCGACGATCTGAACACCTTTCAAAACGGACTGGAAGGCCGCTCCCTCGCCGACCATATTGCCGTTGTTATGATCGAGCCGGATTTCGTCCTCGAGGTAGAGCTTCTCGGTGGCGAGCCGCTCTTTCATATCGTTGAGTTGGCGGTACGCCAGGGCGTTTTCGACGGCAATGGCAATTTGCCTGGCGACCTGGACCAGAAACTCGACATCTTCACCGGTCCAACCATCACCGCTGGTTCTGGCGAGTTCGAGCGCACCGAGCGCGCCATTGCCGGTAACCAACGGAACCGAGCAGGAGGACTTGCAGCCCAGGTCCACGAAGCGGCGGAATTGGGGTGACGGGTAGCGGTCCATGTCGATGTCGCGCACGATTACCGGCTTGCCGGTAGCGAGCGCCTCCGCCGCGGGCATCCCATCCAGGTCGACATGCTCCTGATCTTTGTCAAAAAGCTCGGCCCCCGTGAAATGAAGGCCGACCGCCCCCATCCGGCCGGACTCCTCGCGGAGCGTCAGGACGGAGAACTCGTGGGGGATTACTCTCGAGAGCTGCGCCGATATGGCCGAGAACAACTCTTCCGGCGATAGTTTCGATACCAGCGCATTGGTGATGTCGAACAGCGTTCGGAGCCGGTCCCGCTCCTGCATGGCTGCCTGCTTGGCGAGGTACGACTCAACAGCAACGGCGAACTCGCTGGCGACACGCTCGAGGAATGCAAGTTCAGCCGGACTGGGCTGGTGTGGCGACACGCAGGCGAACCCGAACGCACCCAGGCGATTGTCGCCTGCCGTTAGTGGGACCAGGGTTACCGCACGGACACCGGTCGCTCGCACGAGTTCCTGAAACTCGGGCCAGCGGGTCTCCACATCAAGTTGTGGGATCACGAGCGGACGCTGATTGACCCATACCCAACCAGCGGGGTCCTGATCGATGGGAAGGCAAAGGCTTGCGGCGGTAGCTCCAGGCCCACTCAAGAAATGGCCCCGCATGACATTGCTCTTCTGATCGTGGAGAGTCAGGCCAACGTAGTCAAAGCCGACGATTCGTCGGACCGATTCACCGACACCCGAGAGCAGGCTTCCCAGATCACTGCGGCCGGCGATGGAGCGTGAGAGAGCGACAACGGCCTCGTAAATATCGGTTGAGGAAGCCTGCACGGCCTCGAGCATATCTGGTGTAGTCTCCAAGCTTGGGGTGGCAATACGATGGCCAAAGAGATCGGCGATTGCCTTCAAGCAATTACGAAGGTCGACCGAATTGTTTCGGCCGCTGCCGACGTCATCTGCCGACGAGGCGTCGGCACGGCATCGCTCGCCAATTGTGTGCGAAGCACGCCACGGGTCATCGGCGCGCCACAACGTACCGGCTGCGCCCGAGGCCCGAAGAATGCACTGGGTCAGTGCCCAAACGGGGCCGCTGTATTGCTTGCGAGCCTCTGCCACGATCCAGCCCGGTGAGCCGGGTCCGCCGTCATCCGGGCCGAGCCGCTCGAGCGGCGCGGTTCAGCCCCGCAGGGAAGTATTCGGACGAGTCTACATACAGTTCGAACAGCTCTATTAGTTAGAAACACTCGGTTACCGGGATCGAGTTGGGCGACTCTTTCCAGATGCGCTTGCGCCTTGCGCGCATTCCTTCGCGCGGACAGTGGGCCAGAACCTCAGCCATTCGCGCGCAGGACTTGCCGAGCCAGAAGTGAAGCACCGCGTTGCCAGGTTCCTTCGCCAATGCATGCTCAAAGGCGCGCGCTGCCGCCGGGAATTCACATTCCCGGAATAAGACTTCACCGTCGCGCGGCTGGCGTTTCGCGATGCCGACCGCGCAAGCGCGAATAGAACCGCTGCGGCTCGCCCCATGTCAGCCCCTCCCCTTGGGTCTGCTTCCAGGCAGTGACGGCGGCGTTTCGAACAATGATAAAACTAAGCAGATACCCAACAATGCGCTAATGGACCATACTACCCACATCTGTTTTGTTCTCTCTTTCGCTTGTGAATAGTGCATCTCAGCGTCCAGCGGAGATCATTGATTCTGGTGGCCTGATGCTCGGCCATGACCGTCCTATGCCGGGCAGGTGCCGGATTCTGTTCACGCGATCGGCACTCGTTTGACTCATGCGGCGGGCGGTCTCAGATCTCAGGGGGCCTGGGATTCGCCAGAGACCGATATTTGAGAGATGCCCTCCGAGATGATGTGCACCACCATCCCGGTTGTTCGTTGATAGAGCGCGGCGAAGGCCGCCCCATCGAGACACACCAGTAGTGTCAAAATCATGTGCTTCACGTTGTTGTTCCCGTGAGTGTGCTGCGGAGCGGCGGTTACCGCTTTCCCATGCCCGGAGGATAATTCCTAAAGAGCTTGGCCGTGGCCTTTTCGAGGGAGCGGTAATTCTTGTCGGGATCCTTGTTGATGTCCAGTGTCTTGGACACGACGCCGCGCCATATCAGATGTTTGCCGGCCGGGTCGAATAGTCCAATCGTCAGTTTTCCAACGTCTATGGTCGAAGTGGTTACTCGGGTATTGCCCCAGTTGCCCATTCCGAAGCCCCAAGGACCCCAACCACCCGTCCCGAGGCCGTCAAACTCCTTCTCTTGCGAGATCCCCGCCTGATAGCCGACGACGAGATCGCCGCCAGTTTCCACCCGGCGCAGACCTTTCCCGGCGAGTTGTGCGTCCACGGCGCGCTTGATGTCCAGATCGAGGAGTTGGTCGCCGCGCTCGATCTTTCTGTAATCGATCCAATTGTAGGTTTTAAAGGCCCCGAAGTTGGCCGAACGGTCGTAGTCAAAATGCACATCCTGCGCAAACGCGGCTGCGCCGAGACATAAGAATGCGGTCAGAGTGATAGGCTTCATGTGTTTCTCCTCTTGGATTGTTTACGGTACTTTGCCCTCAGTTCTTCCACGCGCTGGAAGAAAGAGATAGGTATCTAGCCATCCGGCTCCACTAACACTCACAACCTGACCTGCTGGCGGGACCGCCGGGATGGAAAAGGCGCCCTAGCTCTGGTAGGCGCCCCCTTATACGGAGACGCGTGGAATCAGGAAGGTGTGGGCCGACCCACCCTTCAATGTGAAGCTTGCAGCAGCTCGAGAACTTGCCGGGCTACATTGGATTCGGAAGCGGCTTTTTCGAGGTGTTTCATGGCTTCCGCGCGTCTCGCCGGCTCATCCACAAGAAGCAGGCCTACAAGCATGTTCGCCCTGACAAAGTGCGAATCCAGCTGCAGCGCAGCTCGGGCCGACCTCTCCGCCTCGTCGTACCGATGCAGCCTCGCCTGGGCAATTGCAAGATTGCACAGCTTCGTGGGATCGGGGCCGCCGATCTGGATGGCCTGCGCCGATTCCGCCGCCGACTCCTCGAACCGGCCTAATAGAAAGTGCTGTACCGCCAGATTTATATGTGCAGCGGTAAACTCCGGCGAGATGCGAATGGCCTTTTCCAATTCGGTCACCGCATCATCATGCTTTCCCGCGGACGACAAACGCATGGCATTCTGATACGCCTGCACCGCTTTTTTCTGGGGCGGGTGCGCCAGTTCCCTTAGGGAGACCGTTGCCCGTCCGGTAGCGCGGGTGAAGTTCCGTTCCGGCAGACGGACCTCCAGCTCCGGCGCGTGTTCGTCGATCGTGACGAGTTGCTGACAATAGGTCAACCCTGCGCCATCACCGACGAATAGCCAGTAATCTCCCATTGGCACGTCGCGCATCTCGAAGGTACCGTCCAGGCGGACTTCCACTTCCTGCGTCCGAATATGGGTTGCAATTCCTTCCATGTTTACGACCAGACCGCCAACAGGTTCGCCAGCCGGCGCGTTGAGCCGGCCGCGCATGATGGGGACCTGCGTTGCCGCCAGAGGCGACAGCACACTGAAAACCATAGCTAACAGCAAGGGCAGATTCATAGCGTCACCTTCTTTCAACTCCATGCGCGGTCGAAGTGGACACACTTCGGGCGCGCTAGATTATTGGGTTATGGAATCCGGCCTCGTTTTGCTCAGCAAAACTGGCGTGAAATCTTCAGCTTTCGCATACGGGATTGCAGCGTCGTACGTTTCATACCCAGACGCGCTGCCGCGCCGTCGGGACCTCCGACCTGGCCTCTTGCTTCTTCCAAGGCCTGGAGAATCCTGGCCCGTTCGGTGTCTTTTGCCACGGCCGGCGAATTTCCGTTCAACGGCGTTGGACAGGTTTTGCGGATGAGCTCCGTCATGGGCACTTGAAGGACATCCCCGTTGGTTAGAATGACGGACCGCTCCAGCACATTCTGCAGTTCGCGGATGTTGCCGGGCCAATCGTAATTCGTGAGTGCGTCCAAAACGGACGCGGGAATGGTCTCAATGTTACGGCCCATGCGCTGTGCATGTTTCTGGACGAAGTAGCGAATCAGCATCGGGATATCTTCCCGGCGGCCCCGCAAGGGTGGAACATCTAAGGGGAACACATGCAGCCGGTAATAGAGGTCGGCGCGAAACTTACCCTCATCCACCATGGCCTTGAGATCCCGGTTGGTAGCGGCCACGAAGCGGACGTCAGTGCGGATAGTGCGATTGCCGCCAATACGTTCGAATTCCTGATCCTGAATGGCTCGCAGCAGCTTCGGCTGGAGTTCCAGGGGCATTTCGCCGATCTCGTCGAGAAACAGCGTTCCATGATGCGCCACCTCGAAGCGGCCGATCTTCTGCGCCACGGCTCCGGTGAACGAGCCCTTCTCGTGCCCGAACAACTCGCTCTCGAGCAGGCTGGCGGGAATGGCTGCGCAGTTCACTTTCACGAAGCTGCCCTTGCGGCGGCCGCTCATTTCGTGAATTGCCCGGGATACGAGCTCCTTTCCGGTGCCGGTTTCGCCCAGGATGAGTACGGTTGCGTCGGTCGGGGCCACGGTCTGAATCGCGCTAACGACGGCTCGAAAGGCGGGGCCTTCACCCACCATATTGCCGATATTCTGGTCGCCGCGGATCTCGTCCTCGAGGTAGAGCTTCTCGGTGGCAAGCCGCTCCTTTATCTCAGCCACTTCCCGAAAAGCGAGTGAGTTCGCTACCGTCATGGCAATCTGGCTCGCGACCTGCACCAGGAATTCGACATCGTCGGGAGTCCAGACCTCGTCCGTCAATCGACTGAGCGCCAGCGTTCCAATAATGCGATTGCGTGCGATCAATGGAACCGAACAGATCGACTTGAATCCGAGCGCCACGAAACGCTGGAAATTCGGATTCGGATAGCGGTCCATGTCGGTGCCGTGAGCCACAACAGGTTTACCGGTGGTGAGCACGTCTTCGGCCGGCATCCCCTTGGGGTCGAAGGTTTCCTTGAGTGCGTCAATGACCTGCGCACCGGTGGAAGCGAGCGAGTAAACATCGAGTCCACCGGCGTGATTGCGCAGTGTCAGCATCGCGTAATCGTGGCGGATGAGCTTCGAGAGCTGGTCGGATATCGCAGAGAACAGTTCGTCCCGATCCAGCTTTGACACCAGCGCATCCGTGATATCGAACAGCGTTCGCAAACGGTCCCGCTCCCGGACCGCGGCCTGCTTTGCCAGGAAGGACTCAACGGCAACGGCGAACTCACTGGCAATGCGCTGCAGGAACGCAATTTCGGCCGGACTGGGATTGAGCGGCGCCACGGAACTGAAGCCGAACGCACCGAGCCGGTTATTTCCCGTGGTGAGGGGGACGAGCACCAGGGTGCTGAGCCCGAAGTCGCGAGCGCGCGCGACGAACTCCGGCCAGCGAGTTTCCGTTTGAATCGATTTGAGGAGCAGTGGCCGCTGATTCATCCATACCCAACCGGCCGGATCCTGGTCGAGCGGCAGCCGGAGGGTGCTGATGACGGGATTGCAGGGCTCATTCAGGATATGCCCGTCCATCGCGTTGCTGTTGTGATCGTGCAAGACGAGACCGACATGATCGAAGGTGACGATCTGGCGAAGAGATTTGGCCGCGCCGGCGAGCAGGCTTGTCAGGTCTGTGCAGCCGGCGATCGAACGCGAGAGCGCCATGACCGCCTGGTACAGCGCGTTCATGCGGGCGCCGTTTTCGCCGCTATGAGGCGTCGTGGAATCGTCAAATGCGATCCTCTCGACATCCTCCACCTGGCAACGCGCTGCTACTGTGCCCGCCGCGACGTCGGTAAGATGCAGTTCGCTCCGATTCTCGGATTCCAGATCCACGCTCTCCATGACCTATCCTCCCTTTACGCAGCCCTCGGATTTATCGCGATGCCGCTGGACCGGGTCGGTGAAAACATCTTAGGAGCACTCGTCCCGGATATGGTCATTGTGCATTGGCTGCTGTCGAACGCCAATCCCATATCGTCGTGCAGCAAACTGATTCAATCGTGAAGGGCCTAAGTAACACTTTTTGGGGGGGACGCTACGTGACTATAACGGCGCAATATGAGCACCGGTGGCGTTCCGGTCCACACGCGGCCCGGCCGTGCCCATTCCTATTGACTAAGCTGATTGGCGGGAGTCGCGGGCGCGCTGCAAGGGCGCGCATGCAGGTGGGAACTGGATTAAGCTGTATGGGAATGGTTCCCGTACGGAGGCTGTGGCCGGTGCCGGCGTGCTGCGTGTGCGCGTTGACGCCGGAGCCATCGCTCGAAGTATCCATAACTAAGAGCCGAATTGGACTACGGCGGGCGACCGCGCGCGGGGCCACCCCGAGATATGGCGGCTGTTTCGTCAGCCCAAGGTGGGACCGTGACGACTGAAGACAAGACGATTCGGGTGCTTGTGGTAGACGACCATCCGCTATTGCGGGAAGGACTCGCGGCCTTGATTGGCGCAGAATCAGATATGCAAGTGGTAGGGCAAGCCGCCACCGGCCGGGAAGGTCTCGTACAATTCAAACTGAGGCGCCCCGACGTCACCCTGATGGACCTGCAGATGCCGGAAATGGGCGGCATCGAAGCCATCATCGCCATCCGTGGGGAATTCCCAAATGCCCGCATTATCGTGCTGACTACCTATTCCGGCGACGTCCAAGTGCTGCGAGCGCTGAAAGCTGGTGCGCGGGCCTACATCTTGAAGGGGCGCGTGAACACTGAACTGCTGGAGGTCATCCGGGCCGTGCATCGCGGTCAAAAACGCATTCCGCCGGAGATTGCCGCCGAACTCGCCGATCACGCCACTGAAGACGACCTGAGCCCGCGCGAGATCGACGTGCTACGGCTGATTGCGACCGGCAACGGCAATAGAGACATCGCCGAAAAGCTGTCCATCACTGAAGAAACCGTTAAAAACCACGTCACGCACATATTGGCGAAGTTGGGCGCCAACGACCGGACGCATGCCGTTACCATAGGGATCAAGCGCGGATTCATCGACCTTTGAGCCACAACCCGAGGCGATTGTCCTGCGCTTTTACGCGGCGCAGCGCCAACGTGGCGCCCGGATCGTGTGCAGGAACGACAGGCGATCCGAGCGGGAAAATCGCTCCTCACGGTCCGGCGCCTCTACGAACAAGGGGCGGACTCGCCATGTCTCCTGCGATCTGTCGCGGCCGGTCCGGTAGAGCAACTGCACGGGGACGCCGTTATGGAAGAGTTGACTTCCGGTCTCCAGATGCGGAATGTCGTCCACCTTCCGGTTCTCCGCAACACGATTCATCGTACTTCTCATCGCTGTGCCTCGTTTCGTGTGCCTGGTTCGAAGGGTTCCATGCACAAGCCGAGAGTACGACGAGCGCTGTAGGGAGCCAACCCTCTATGGTGTTGCCGCAGCTTGATTCAATCGTGACAGCTCTAGTCACCACTTCAAGGGGATCTGCGGAATGACCGGAAAGGGGCACCGTCGATCCCTGTTTCGCCGCCCCGTAATCTCTGAAGATTTGTGCGCAATTGCGCTTTTCGGCAAGCAGCCACCTGGCTCGCCTGTTTAAGGATCCGGTGGGAGAATCTGCTTCCTTCCATAGAGCCGCGCGTCGATGGACCAGGCACCTGGTCCGATCATCGCCAGGCTGACGCTCAGAACTGCCAGACTGATGGCCGACCCTGCAGTTCCGGGTAGGATGAACGCCATCCAGATCTCCAGGACGCCGGCCAGCAGTCCCACCACCGGGGTCCACAAGCCCCCCAGAATGAGGAGACCGGCGCCAGCGCCGATGAGATACAGGAGCAACGGGGCGGCAGAAGGCGCCCCAGTCATCACGGCAATCCCACGATGAATCAGTCCGAATCCAGTGAGCACGCGAAGCAGGAAAATCCCTCCGCCCGGATAACCATCCGCGAAGGTGGAAAATAGTCGTTGCAATGGGTAACCAGCATTCAGAGTAAAAAATCCGCGCATGAGCGGGAAGGTCCGAAAGGGGGATCAGGCAATCCCCCTTTCGTGTTATTCACAATTCGATGAAGCCCCGCTTGAGACCGATCGTCACCGCGTGGGTGCGGTCATGGGCCCGCAATTTCGACAGGATATTCGTGACGTGGCGTTTGACCGTGTCCTCGGCGAGTTGAAGTTGGGCTGCGATCTCTTTGTTGGCATTGCCCGCGGCGATCAGCCGTAACACTTCAACCTCGCGCACCGATAGGTCGTCGTCGCCGGTATATTCGGCTAACCCGGCAGCAACCTCCGCGGGAATGCGCTTTTGCCCCGCCTGTACTACCCGGATGGTGGCGAGCAGTTCTTTATTGACGTTTCCCTTGAGCAGATAAGCGCGTGCGCCAGCCTTCAAAGCGCGAAGCACCTGCACATCGCCGGAATACGTCGACAGCACGATGATGCGGGCCTCGGGAAATTCGCCGCGAATGGCGATAATGGCTTCGATGCCGTTCATATCGGGCATCTGCAAATCCATCAAGGTGACATCCGGCAAGTGCGTCCGGAACTCCTCGACGGCCTCCCGTCCGGTGGATGCCTCCGCCACAAGTTGCATATCGGTTTCCGCCCCAATCAAGTTGCGAACGCCTTTGCGCAACAGAGCATGGTCGTCTACGATGAGAATGCGAATCAGTTTTTGTCCGTCGGCCACCATTCCATCTTACTCATACGAAACAGGCCCAATCCCTTGGGGCGATGCAGTGTCCCGCAAGCAATCCGGGCGGGAACCGCCAGTCTTAACCGCGCGCCGATGCTTTTCGCGCGTTCGCGGACGCCAGGCAACCCCCAGTGCCCTTGCGGTCGCCCGCCTCGAGAAACCTATGGTCGATGCCCTTTCCATTATCGCGAATTCGTCACGGGAAGAACCGGCTGCCGAAGGCATGCAACAGGGTCTTGTGCACGCCGCGCGGAGGACGGCACGGCTGCACTGGATCGTGGCGGCATCCTTGGAATTCCAACTGCATTGATTCAATTGCCAGCAGGAGGCACTCATGCCCGGAGAAGTTCGCCAGATACTCGCATCTCATCATTGCTACTACGAGGTTTCGCCATACTCCATCGTTGACGAAGAAAGGCCGGTGGGGGGCGCCGTGAGCGTCCGACGGATTCAGGCCGGCTTCGATCTCGACATATATGGCGTCAAAATGAGCTCCGAACCGGACCCCCCAACGGAATACTGGCTAGTCTATAACAAGCTCAAAGAAATCGCCGACGTGGTGCGCCGCGGGAGCAACGCCACCTGTTCCGTTGAGGTTATCCCGTTTGGCTCGACGATTGTTCTCGATACCAGAAATCATTTGCAGCCCATGGCTCTCTTGCGGATCAGGGTCACACACTTTAGAGGCATGCACGAGTCCGTCGATGCGGCGGTGCAAAAAGCCTCAAAAGCCGTCGAGGCGCAGCTTGGCAGTTTGGGAATCACGGCGGGACGGGCTCGCTGGTGAGCCGCACCGGTGGGTGAGAATTCACCTTGCGCCCACTGATAGGTCAGTTTGACGAGCATCGTCAAATCCCGGCATCTGCCACGGCACTTGCCGTCCGCGGCTCGTCGGCTGGGCAGTTGAGGCTCTTCGCTCCCGGGCTCCGCACCTGCACTTTTGGGATTTACGGATTGATGATTCAGCGCCCGAGGGTTACGGCGTGCGTCCGCTCGTTCGCTGTCTCCGGAGCCGAGTAATCACGCACAAACGTTGTCAGAATCGCGGCCACGAGGAGGAAGACTCCGCCGCCGACCAGGGGCATTAGACGGTTATTGCCGAGCAGTGCATTCATGATCCACCCGAAAGCCAGGGAAGCGATAATCTCCGGCAGCGTGATAAAGAAGTTGAAAATCCCCATATATGTGCCCGTTTTTTCCGGCGGTAGCGCCCCGGAGAGAATCGCGTAGGGCATCGACAAGATGCTGGCCCAGGCAATCCCGACTCCCGTCATCGAAAGGAACAGGAGCAGCCGATCATGAATCATGGCAACGGAGAGGAGCCCTAATGCTCCGCAAGTCAGGCACGCCGCATGAACAGCCTTGCGGCCCATCCTTGCCGCCAGCCAGGGCAGCGTAAACGAGAACGCGAAGCACACGGCCGAATACACCCCGAAGCACAACCCCGCCCATTCGATGCCCTCTGTATACAACACCGAGTTCTCATCCGGCGCGCCGAACACGTTCCGAGCCACCGCGGGTCCGAAATACAGCCACATGCAAAACAGCCCCAGCCAGGTGAAGAACTGAACCGGCGCCAGTTGCCTCATCGTCGCCGGCATCTGTTTGATCGATTCGAGGATTTCGGAAACACTGCGGGCGAAACCGGATGTGGCCGACTTCCGGTTGCGAAAGGCCTCGACATCCTCCGGCGGATACTCTTGAGTCGTGCGGATCGTCCACATCACTGCCGAGAAGAAGACGGCCGCGCCGAGGTAATACGAAATCCGGATCGACGCAGGAACGGTCCCCGAGGCGTGTTCCTGCGACACATGGAAAACGTGCGAGAGAAGGTACGGCATCGCGGAAGCGGCCACCGCGCCCAGACCGATGAAGATGCTCTGCATGGCGAAGCCCCGAGTACGTTGTTCCTCGGGCAGCAGATCCGCGACGAAGGCACGGAACGGCTCCATGCTCACATTGATCGATGCGTCCAGGATCCACAACAGCACTGCGGCCATCCACAGTGCCGAAGAGTTCGGCATCAGGATGAGAGCAAGCGAGCTGAGAATCGCTCCGGCGAGGAAGTACGGCCTTCGCCGACCGAGCCGGTTCCAGGTCCGGTCGCTCAGGTGCCCGATGACGACTGGACGAGCAGGCCGGTCAGCGGAGCCGCGAGCCAGAGCAAGGGGATCTGATCGGGCTTGGCGTGCAGATATTCATAGATGGCGCTCATGTTGGCCATCTGTAGTCCCCAGCCGAACTGAATGCCGAGGAAGCCGAAACTCATGTTCCAGATCTGCCCGAAGTTCAGGCGTGGCTTCTCCATGACAGGCTCCTTCACCGGTCGTACATCCGCGCCAATCCGCACAGCCGCGCCGCATCCTCGGCACGTAGCGATTCGGGCCGCACACGCCACTGCCAATTGCCGTCCGGCCGCGCAGGAAGGTTCATGCGAGCTTCGCTGCCCACTCCGAGCACGTCCTGCAGGGGAACCAGGACGGTATCGGCGACGGACGCTATTATGGCTTGGATGAAGACCCAGTTCATCTCGCGCCCATCGGTGCGAAGGTAACGCTTCGCAAAGTCACGCTCCGCGGCGATGTCCGCCGTGGTGCGGGTGGAGTCCGCCCCTGCCTCGCTGGTCCACCACCCGAGGGTCGTATCGTTGTCGTGGGTTCCGGTATATGCGACCAGTTCGCGAGGGTAATTGTGAGGCCGGAATGACGGCCCTTGCGGATCCTTCCCGAAAGCGAACTGGAGGATGCTCATGCCGGGATAGCCGAGTTCGTGTCGAATCGCCTCCACCTCGGGGGTGATCACGCCCAGATTCTCCGCGACAATCGGCATTTTCCCCAGCCGCGCCTCGACGGCGTGGAACAACTCTGCGCCGGGCCCATTCACCCATCGGCCGTTCACCGCGGTCTTGTCGCCGGCCGGAATCTCCCAATACGCCTCGAACCCGCGGAAGTGATCCACCCGCACCATGTCCACCTGTGCAAGCACGGCGCGGAACCGATCGATCCACCATTCGTATCCGGTCTCCTTCAACTTGTCCCAGCGATAAATTGGATTGCCCCACAGTTGGCCGGCCGCGCTGAAGTAATCGGGAGGAACGCCCGAGACCACGTCGGTGCGAAACAGGCCGGGATGACTCGCGACATCGGAACTGTCGCCGGCCACGTAGATGGCGAGATCGCCCATGATGCGAACCCCGCGCCGCCGGCAATACTCGTGCACCGCGGACCACTGCCGGGCGAATTCGAATTGCCAATAGCGCTGGACGCCCTCATCGAAATCGAGCTGCTTCCCGGCCATAAAGGGTGCAAAATGGTCGAGCCAATGGGCGTTCCGGTCGCAGAAGCGATCGAAATCGTCGCGGTCACAGGTTTGGCGGAAGAATGCCTTCGCCGCCTTAGCCAGAACCGGGAGTTTCCACTGAATCACAGCGCCGTAATCGACGCGGTCCCGGGGGAACCGGGCGTCGTGGGCGATGTCGCGCCCGCTCAGGTAGCCGCGATCGACCAGCAGGTCGAGGCTGATGAGCAGCGGGTTTCCGGCAAACGCGGAGAAGCACTGGTACGGGGAATCGCCGTAGCCGGTAGGACCGAGCGGCAGAACTTGCCAGATTTTCTGACCGGCCTCCGCCAGCCAATCGGCGAAGCGAAATGCCTCCGGGCCGAGTTCGCCAATGCCGTGAGGGCCAGGCAACGATGTAGGGTGGAGTAGGATTCCGCTGGCTCTGGGAAATCTCATAGTTCAATCTGCCGGCGCCTTTTCTTCAGCCGGCAGCGGTTCCATCTTGTCCTCACTGTGAGTGATTATGCGCCTTCCGCTGTTTGCCGAAAAGGTCATTGAGTTGGAAATGAAAATGGTTGGATAGGGCAAGTTGGGACTACCCCTTTTGGGGGAAGGTTAAAATGCCCCAAAGGCGCGGGTACCACTTCTGCACGGACCTCGGACGTGCGTCATGTCATGTGGAGGTGTGGAAACAGGAGCGGCGGTGGGGACCGGCGGGCAGTCCCACGGTGCTAAAGCTCGGGAGGGACGAAATGCTTCCTGCCGTAAAGCCGGGCATCGATGGACCATGCACCCGGCCCGATCAGCGCCAGGGACAGGCCAAGCACCGCCAACGCGGCGGGAACACCCGCATGCGCCGGCGACGAGAACGCGATCCACGCCTCTGCAAACGCTGTCAGGACTCCGGCGGCGGGAGTCCACAAACCGGCCATGATCAGGAGCCCAGCCAGTCCTGCGATCGCTTGCGGCGTCGCGACGATTCGACCGGGCGTGGCGACGGCGTAAAGCAGAGCGGCGCCGAGCAGCAATCGCTGAATCAATAGTCCCGCACCCGGCGGACCGTCCGCAAACGTTGAGAACAGCCGTTGCACATGTATCCCGTTTTCAGCTTACGGCAGTGACAACAGGTTTGAAAGATTACATAGGGTGGACGCCGTGCCCCACTTTTGGGGGATTTACAGGTCGATGATTCCGCGCTTGAGCCCGATGGTGACGGCGTGCGTGCGGTCGTTGGCTGACAGCTTGTCGAGAATGTTGCCGACGTGACTTTTCACGGTATCCTCTCGAATGGAAAGCTGTGCTGCAATCTCCTTGTTCGCGTTCCCCTGCGCGATCAGCTTTAGGACCTCCAGTTCGCGCGCGGTCAACTGGTCCTCTGTGGTATACATGGCAAGCTCGGCCGCGACCTCAGGCGGAATCCGCTTCTTCCCGGAATAAACGGCGCGGATGGTCTCCAGCAGATCGTTATGCACGTTTCCCTTCAACAGGTAGCCGCGCGCGCCGGCCTTGAGCGCGCGCACCACCTGGATGTCGCCCCCGTACGTCGTCAGAACGACGATCCGGGCATCGGGGAATTCGCTGCGGATGGCGATGATCGCCTCGATGCCGCTGATGTCGGGCATCTGCAGATCCATGAGGGTGATATCCGGTTGGTGATGCCGGAACTGCTCGATGGCCTCGCGTCCCGTCGAAGCCTGCGCCACTATATCCATGTCCGGTTCGAATTCAACCAACGAGGCGATGCCCGCGCGCAGCAGCGCATGATCGTCCACCGTAAGGATTCGGATCGTCTTAACTTCAGCGTTCATGGAGCCACAGCTTTCTGCGGAGGAACGAAAACGCGCCGCCGTTGGAGTTTGCGTAGGCGGCCGCGGCGGGCACGGTCAATACCGCCTCGGTGCCGGCCCCCGCTTCGCTCCAGAATTCCAGTTTGCCGCCGAATTGATTCGCACGTTCCCGCATCCCTGGCAGCCCCCAGTGGCCGCCGAGCCCGCCCGCCTTGAGGATTTCGGGGCCGATCCCTTTGCCGTCGTCGCGGACGTGCACGCGGAAGTGGCGGCTTTCGTAGCGGATCTCCACCTCGATCCGGGCGGCCTGGGCGTGTCGGAACGCGTTCCGCAGCAATTCCCGTGCGATCCGGTAGGCCTCGTCCTGGAGCAGTGGCGCGAGCTCCTGCCGCTCCCCTTCCACGGCCACGCTGAAGGCCGGTGGATTCCCCGCTGCCTCCTCCGAGTGCGCCAGATCCTGGCCCGCCGCCCTGAGCAGTTCCGGGAAATCGCCTCCGCCGGCCGGATGGACGCGTAAGTCCTGGATCGCGTTGCGCCCATCGGCGACGGCCCCCGCGGCCATGGCAATAGCTTCGTCGAGGTTATGCACTGCAGTTTCGGGACGCCGGCCAAACACATTCCGGGCGGCCTGCATCTGAATCAGCGAAGCCTGAAAGCTCTGCAGCAGCGTATCGTGCAACTCGCGGGCGACACGCAGCCGCTCTTCCACCCGCCCATCCAACTGTGCGTTGAACTCCCGCCGGACCTGATAGAGCCGCAGCCGGTACAGCCCCCAGAGCATCGCCAGAAAGGCGGCGGCGCAAGAAGCGTAGAACCATGTCGTCTGATAGTAGGCGGGGACAATGGAGAACTTCACAGTGGCGCCGGTCTCGTTCCAGGAGCTGTCCCCGGTCGACGCAGTCACGTGGAAGTGATACTGGCCGGGTGGCAAATCGCTATAGAAGGCCTGACGGCGTGTCCCGGCGTTCTGCCAATCCAAGTCTCGAGGTTCGAGTTTATAGCGGAACTGGACTCTCTGCGGAATGGAATAGCTCAATGCCGTGTAGCTGATTTCGATGTCGCGCGGATGCGGCGGCAGGCGGACTGCTTCGCTCATCGAGTACTCCTTGCGGTCGGCGCGGACTCGCTCTACGTACACAGGTGGCACGAAACTGATTTGGCTCGAGTGGTTTGGGTCGAACATCTGCACGACGGGTTCACTGGCGAACCAGAGCCGTCCGTCCCGAGACTTGGCGGCAGCCGGTTGAAACGTGCTGGAAGAGGGCCGCGCGCCATCCAAGGCGTCAAGCACCGTGCTTCGGATCACGCTGCCTGGTTCCCGCCACCAGCGTTCGAGTTCTGAATTAGCGACTCCGATCAGGCCGCATTTTGTGTTGAGCCAGATGGTTCTGCGGTCGTCGCGAATTGAGCTATAAATCAAGTCGCATTTCAACCCGTTCTTGGACGTGAGTGTCTCCATCCGGCCATCCTTCCAACGGACGAGCCCGGTTCTGGTCGATGCCCACAACGAGCCGTCAGAGTCGGCCGTCATGCTGATGGCGGCGATTTGCCCGATCAATTCCAGTTTGCCGTCACGATAGTGATAGAGACTGTCGGATCCGAGCCAGACCCCGCCGGACGGGTCCGGTGTCACGAGGCGCGGGTTCGGTATCCGTGGCTGGCTGAACTCCTCCTGAACCCGCATATCGCGAATGCGGAACACCTTGCGATCGGGATTTGCGACAGCCCAGATATTCTGTTCGCGATCTTCCGCGATCGCGGTGGTGACTCCCAGCGGGCCGCCGTCGGGGCGCTTCACCTGGTGGAATTGGCCCCGCTCGTACACCGAAAGCGTGTCATCAACTCCAACCCAAAGGCGCTTGGCATGGTCTTGCCACAGCGCCGTCACTCTCTTCCCAGGGAGAAGGACGGAGGTCACTTTGCCGTCACGGATCGCGTCAAGACTCCCGCGATTGCTAATCCAGACCGTCCCGTCATCGGATGCCAGAACCGCGGCGGCGTGATCGGCCGGAAGACCCTCGCTCCTCGAGAATGTCACGACGCGGTTGTCCCGGAAGAAGTCCAGGCCTTTCGTTGTGGCGACCCAAAGATTGCCTTCGCGATCTTCAAAGAAGCCGGTGACGGTATTGCTCGACAGGCCGTCGTCGCCGCGGAAATGATCTACTTGTCCACTGTAGAATCGATAAATCCCGTCGTCGGATGTTGCCAGCCACAGGGCTCCCCCCCGGTCGACGAATAGGGATTGGAATTCCTGCTTCTTAACCCCGTCGAGGACGACGCGCTTCGGCCGGCCATCCACGATCTGGAGTAGGCCCAGGCTTTTCACCGAGGGAACAGAAACCCAGACCGAGCCATCGGCGGCAGCGGCAACGCTCCCCACACCGGTCGGTGTGCCGCGAGCGGTAAGCTGCTCACGGAAGTAGGACTCGAATAAGCCGTTATGCCAGCGCACTAGTTGAGAAACGCCTCCAACCCAGAGATTGCCGCGGGAATCTTCCGCCACCGTTCCGGCGTTTGGAAGCTTCATCTTGTCGTCGGCACCAAAACAGCCTGGGTGCTCGCCCGTCACTTGGCAAAGCCCTCCGGTCTCACGCGAGCGAGCCTGCGCGGCCCAAATCCTGCCCCTGTGATCTTCAATCAATCCGTCGATGCGGTATTTGAGGTGCTGCCGAAGATCGTCGTTCTTCCAACTCAGAAGGCCATGGCCGGTTCCGATCCAGAGAGTGCCGTCAGACGAACCTAGCAGTGAAATGACATTGGGATCTGGGAGGCCCTTGCCTGGCGGAGGCAGCCACGGTTCAAAGCGAACCCCATCGTACTTCACGAGCCCTGAGCCGGTGCCGATCCATATGTAGCCGTCGGCGGTCTGCGTAACGGCATTCGGCGCGGATTGGAATGCTCCGTCCTGGAGCCGCCAGGCGGTGTGGAAATACTGCGTAATGCGTGTATGGGGATCGAGCGCGAAGCCGTATCGCGTCGCGCAGACCATCGCCAGAATGAGGAGCGCGCGCTTCCGCATATGTTCCTTATGGCCGCTGCAGAAAATCCAGTATGCCATTCCTCACTCGTAACCGCCAGCTGTTGCTCTGGCAGCTGTTGCTCTGGCTGCGCTGACGCTTACGATTGGGATTCCTTAGTGAGTTAGGCTTTCTCCGGAGGACAGAAAAGGCACCGCGGTTGGGGTTTGCGTAAGCGGCGGCGGGCACGGTCAACACCGCTTCGGTGCCGGCCCCCGCTTCGCTCCAGAACCCCAGCTTGCCGCCGATTTGATTCGCAGTTCCCGCATTCCCGGCAGCCCATAATGTCCCGTGCGCCCGCCGGCCTTCAGGATTTCGGGGTCGATCCCTCTTCCATCATGGCGGACGTGCAGGCGAACTGACGGCTCTCGTAGCGGATCTCCACCTCGATCCAGGCGGCCTGGGCGTGGCGGAACGCGTTCCGCAGCAATTCCCGCGCGATCCGGTAGGCCTCGTCCTGGAGCAGTGACGCGAGATCGCTCTTGCTGCCGAGCTCGGCGCGCAGATCCTGGATGGCGCCGCGCCCCTCGGCGATCGCCCCGGCGGCCGCTTAAAGGTCGCAGACCGCAGCGCGCGCAGCAGGAAGCGCGAAAATCGCCGCGAACAGCACAGAGACATTCCGCCGTAAGCTGGCTCTAATCCGCACGTGTCAAGTTCCGGTCATGGCGAATTCCTTCGGGCACGCGGCAGGCTCCTTCCTGAGGCGGCGCCGCGGCGCCTGCGGTCTCAAACGATTCCGGTAAGGAACGGAGCGCCATTCGGGCGGCGTCCACGACTCCATCCGCGTACTGCCGCGCGTGTGCCTGAGCCGTGGCGGGTTTGTGTCGCAGGGCAGTAAGCCAAAACCCGAAGGCCATGCAGGCATGCACCACATAGGGCACGAGATGGACGGCGAGCCGGGTACGGACCGGCGAACCTTCGAATCGCCTTAAGATTTCGCTGTCCCACATGGCTTCGGTCGCGCCGATCTCGCCGCGGTAGACGTCCGCGGCGAATCCCGGCGTCTCCATCAGCGCCCAAGCCATGACTGAGGCATTGCCCTCGCTCCCGGCACACGCCAGTATGGTGGCCTCCGCCATCCGGTCGATACACTCAAGGGGCGGAAGGTTTGGAATCGAGGAAAAACGGCGTTCGAGCGCCGCCAGACGTTGCTCGGTGTTGCGTTCCACTGCTTTCTCGAACAGCTCCTGCTTGGAGGCATAATGCCTGTACAGGATTGCCTCGCAGGTACCCGCTGCCTTCGCCAAGGCGGCCGTCGTGGCCGACCTCAGACCCGCACCGGCAAACAGCAACTCCGCCGACTCCAAGATCTGCTGCCGCCGCTGTTCGCGCGAAAGCCCCGCTCGCCTCCGGGCACGTCGTTTGCCGGAACCCTTCTCATTCATGCGAATCTTCCCTTGTGCCAAGCACTCGCCCACTCACCCCGGGCCACCAAAACACCGCTGCCAGCCGTGTGGAACCGAGCCCCAGGTGGCCGGCAGCGTTGCCCGCGCGTACCGTCGTCAACAGTCGTGATCAGAATCGGAAGCCAAGACCCATGGAGGGTTCGGCGCGGTGCGTCGTGCGATCCATTCCGGACAGCGCGCCGATTTCGTAAGTCGGCGAATTGTAGACCAGCCCGCGGTACTGCGCACGGATAAACAAACGGTGCGTGAGGCTGTAATCGGCGCCCCCACCGTACACGAATGCCGCACGCGCTTGATACTCGCCGCTGGCCATATTTTTCGGATTGAACACGATCGCTCCCGCACCGGCAAGACCGAATACGGAGAAGCGATTGAACGGCACGCGATAAACCAGTGCGCCGGTGGTTTCGTGCGAATAGCTGTGGATGCCGGTGGTGCCCGCCGTCTGATACTTCTGCGTGTTCAGCGTGTAGCCGTAGTTGATTTCCGCGCCGAGGTGCCTGGTAAAGTAGAACCGGTATCCGGCGAGAATGCCGCCGGTCTTGGTGGCGGTTTGCTTCACGCCGGAATCCGTCGTCTCTCTGACGAAGCTGCCCATGCCTTGGGCTGTTACTTCCGAGCGGTACTCCTCCTGAGAAAACGCCGGCAGCGCCAGTGCTGCGGAAGCGGCAAATAACGTTAGCAAAGAATTGACTTTGGACATTTCATAACTCCCTGTTTGTTTGACTGAAGCGCTTTTGTGTATTCGAGCCGCTTCTGTACCTGGGAAGGGCACTCACGTTGCCAGACGCGGGCGGTTCGGTCTTCTCTTCAGGCCTGGTCGTACAGGTTCTTATTTCGCTTGAAGTTATGCATGCCGCGGACGACTGGCGATCCGCTGCCGAAGTGAGTGGGGATGACGTTTGAAGTGACTGGAAAAGGCAACTGCCGGGCGGTTGCCGACCTCGGATCTCTTCGGGATGGACTTGCCGGGATGCGAGGGGTGGAACGGAAATGGTCTAGAGGAAGGAGCGCAGACTTCCCGCCCGTGACGCCCTCCGCTTTTGCCTTGGGCCGATGTTATACGCGTTCGCCGCGGTGCCCCCTGTTTTGAAGAGTGCTGTATTCGGTGTCCGGTAGAGCGGATGGTTCAGTCACGCCGGGCCGCCTCCTTGCGCAGACGCGAACATCGAAGGAAATCAAGCCGAAAACGCACTGGGGTCTTATTTCCTTTCGTATTGCCGGGTCGGCAACTGCCGGGCACTGGACTAGATATCGGCTGAATTGCAGGCTGCCCACCCACCAAATAAAGGGTTTTCGCTCAAGTCCCTTAGGAATGCCACGTGCACCGTGAAGAGCGAGGTGATCAAAGAGTGTTCCGGCTAAGTAAAACTGATGCGAATGGGGCCACTGTGTTGACCCTGGAAGGGCAACTGGTTGGCGAGTACACCACCTTCATCGAGGAATCCTGTAACGCCGCCCTTTCGAACGACAGACGAGTCGCTCTGCAATTGATGAACGTATCCACGATCGACGAGGCAGGCCGTTCCCTACTGCGCAAGTTGGCCCGCCAGGGGATCGAAATCCGGGCGTCAGGTATCTACACGTCCTATGTGGTTAAGAGCATCAATGCCATGAATGAAGACGCGGCCATCTCGCGGGTGGGCAACGGACACGACCGCCCTAACCGCATAGGAAACCACGGATGAATGATCTGCAGGAGGCTCGAAATACCGCGTTTCGATCAGAACAGGCATTTCGGATGCTTGTCCGGCACGTTTTCTCACTGGATCCTAAAATTCGGTGGCTGGCCGTGGAGGAAGCCGCTCGGGCGCCGAAGTGGGCATGGAGAGAGGACGACCGCATCTATCGGGCAACAACCGGCCAACCTGCTGAACTGGTAGATCCGCTCCTGTTCCTGATCGCGGACGCTGGTTGCGAGGGTTCCTCCACAAGTTCGAGCGAACCAGGCCGGTTGCGGTTCGCCGTGCTTGCATATCGTGACCTGGTGCAGGTTGTGGCCCGGTATGAGCCCGGATCCCACATCACTGTAGCGGCTGACCCCGATGTGGACGCCTACCGCCTGGGGACGAGGCTTTCCGAGTTCCTGACGCGTTGTATGCCCGCCCTCGCTGTGAACTGAACCCGAAATGGACCCGTGCCGTGATGACGCGATGAGATCGAGTCTGAACTGGCCACACGGGTCGCCACGCCCACTCCCCGGGCCGATGGTAGCTGAGTGTCTCCGTTCTAACGTCTAGCGCGAAACCATTCCCGATTGCAGAGAAGTCCATAAGGACCAACAGCGCCGGCACCGACTACTGGCTTAGGTCATGGCTTGCGACGCTCAAAGGTGGAGCAATTCCACTACTGACGACCGTGCTGCCGGAACTTCGTCACATGCTACGTCACTCAGTCGCTCTCGGCAAGCCGAACGGTGCAGGCTAGTGAGCATCATCGGGCACTATCAGCGCAAACAGAGACCTTTAGGGACTTGGTGATCGAATTGCCAATCATGCAAACCAGGAGATTGCGATGCAAATGTACGAAAACATTGCTCAGGAGTTCCGCATCCATAAGCTGCCGCCCGTCTGGTCCGGCACGCTTATTCTGCTTCTCGCGCTCGCGTGCGTACTGCCGGTTTTCAGCCAGTCCGACGCGGCGCGGTTGCAGGGCGTCATTACGGATCAGACGCAGGCGCTGGTACCTGCGGCCAAGGTGAAGGTCACGGAGTTAGCCACGAACCGAGTTCTCGAAACAGAGACGGCCCCTGATTCCGGCGCATAGTCGTTTCCGGTGTTGCCGCCGGGCAACTACGTCCTTGACGTGTCTAAGGAAGGGTTCAAGCCGATCAAGCAGAACGTCACCCTTCAAGTGGCCCAAGTTGCAAATGTCAATCTTGTGCTTGAGACGGGGAGCGTGACCGAGGCGGTAGTGGTCACCGAAGACGCGGCACTTGTGGACAGTGCCACTTCAGATTTGGGCACGACCATTCAAACCAAGCAGATTCAGGATCTGCCGCTGAACGGACGCAACTTCACGCAGCTCGCCACACTGATCCCGGGCGTCACCCGCGGCGCGCCGGGCAACGTGGCGACCGGTCAGGGCAATAATGCGGAGACCTTCCGGTATGGGACTAGCAGCGGCGCGGCCCTGGTGGTGAACGGAGCCCGTCCGCAGGCCAACAACTTTACGCTGGATGGCGTCGACAATAACGAATCCCTGGTGAACACGATTGTCTTCTTCCCGTCGGCTGAAGCGATTCAGGAATTCAAGGTGCAGACGAACATCGCGCCTGCCGAATTCGGACGGGCAGGCGGCGCCATCGTCAACACCACGCTGAAGTCGGGCGGCAATGAGATCCACGGCAGCGGTTTCGAATTCATCCGGAATTCGGAGGTGGATGCACGTCCCACCTTCGCTCCCTCGATCTCGGCGTTCCGCAGAAACCAATTCGGTGTTGCCGCGGGAGCCCCTATTCTCAAGAACAAGCTCTTCGTTTTTGGCGATTACCAGGGTTTCCGGCAAGCGACACCAGTCGGCGTGGATTTCGCCTCGGTACCGACGTCGGCGATGAGACAGGGCGATTTCTCGGCGCTCCTGAACCCATCTACTTCAGGCCTGTCGCAAGCCTACGTCATCAAGGATGTGCAGACCGGTGCTCCTTTTGCCAACAACATCATCCCCACGTCACAGCAGAACAAGGTCGGCCTCAAGTACTTGAACGCATATCCGCTGCCCAATAACGGCGGAGCGGTACAGCAAAACTACGTGGTCCAGCGGCAGCAGGCGCAGAACTTCGACGATTTCGACGTCCGCGGGGATTGGAACGCCACCCAGAATGACCGGCTGTTCGCGCGGACCAGTTACGCGCATGATAAAGAGGACACGTCCAGCAGGCTGCCCAGTCTACCTGCCGGTTACGGCTCCGGCAATCAGTTTACCTATGCTCACGGCGGCGTCGTGGGCTACACGCGTATCTTTAGCCCGACACTGGTAAACGATCTCCGGCTGGGATTCCAGCAGACCAAACTCGGTTACGTGCCTCCTTTCGGGAACGAGTCCGTTTCGGCGGATCTCGGTATCCCTAACGCCAATACGAGTCCTCTCCTCGGAGGCGGCGCCTTGATCGGCGGGTGGAACAGCCAGCTCGAATACACCGGCGACTACGGGAGCTACCGGGTTCACGAGAACACCTACCAGGTTGTCGACAGCCTTAGCTGGTCCAGAGGCAATCACCTTATCAAATTCGGGACGAACATCATTCGCCGCCAAGTGAATCTCTTCCGTCCGAAGGCGGGCAAGGGCTATTTCTACCTGTGGGGGAATGGTGTGGGGCCGGGTTCGAGCGGGTATGAAACAGCGGACGTCTTAGCCGGCTTTGTACAGAACTATCAGATCGGCGCCCAGACCGGCATGTTCGGGACCCGATCCTGGGAGAATTCATTCTTCGTTCAGGACGACTGGCGGATCACGCGCCGGCTCACGTTAAACGTGGGTCTGCGATACGATGTCATGACCAATCCGACCGAGGTGGCGGGGCGTCAATCCAACTTCGACCTTCGATCGGGCAGCATTCACGTGGCAGAGGGAAACCGCGATTCGCTGGCCGGCAACAACTACCACAACTTCGGGCCGCGCGTTGGCTTCGCCTACGATGTCGAGGGCAAGGGCAAGACCGTCGTGCGCGGCGGGGCAGGAATCTTCTACTTCATCGATCGCGGCGGCATCGATAACCAATTGGCGCAGAACGCCCCTTTCAGCGGCATCAGCCAGTACAACTATAGCGATGGCTACCGCATCACGCTCTCCGGCCAAGCTGCGTTGAATAACAACAATTGGATGGCGTCAACCGGAGCCCTTCCGGCCGCCGGTTTCACGAACTTGAATCTGGCAAATCCGCAGAACCTCAGCATCACTGCGATTAAGACGGACAACGCCACATCCATGGTCGAACAGTGGAACCTCCAGGTGGAGCGCCAGTTACCGCGGAGCGTCGTAGCCAGCGCCGCATATGTTGGTGCCGCGGGTCGGCACCTGAGTCAGCGGTACAACATCGCCGAGCAACTGTTCAACCGGACGTCCGGAACGCATCTCTATTCGGGCATGGGCAGCGTCGACGTACAGGAAGCGCGAGGCAACTCGATTTACCATTCACTGCAACTCCAAGCCTCTCGTCATTTCTCGAACGGGCTGCAATTCACCGGTGCGTATACCTTTTCAAAGACGTTGGACGATGGTAGCGGAGCCTTCGGCGCGAACGAGCAGATTTATCAGAGCCTCCGGCTGGACCGCGCCATGGCCGATACGGATATCCGCCACCGCTTCGTCGCAAGCGCCGCGTATGAACTCCCCTTCGGGCGGGGAAGGAAGTACTTCAACGGTGTGGGAAGGATCACCGACCATTTCATCGGTGGTTGGCAACTCAATACCATCATCACGGTGCAAAGCGGCTTGCCTTTCTCTTTGACTACCCCCGGGTCTCCATCGAATGGCCGCCTGGACGTAGTCGGGAAGCTTGACACGTATGCCGGCAACACCCAGCAGTACTTCACCGTAAGCGCGCTTCGGGCAGCGCCGACCAACAGCGATGGCGTCCTGGTGCGTCAGGGCACGTTGGGGCGCAACGCGCTGATCGGACCGGGCATCCGGACCGCCGATGTTTCCGTCGAAAAGACGATCCCGCTCAAGGAACGCTTTAAGCTGATGTTTCGCGCTGAAGCCTTCAACGTCACCAACCACCCCGTATACAAAAACCCGAACACGGACATCTCGTCCGGCAGTTTCGGACGGATCACAGACACGCAACTGGGCTCGGAACGCCAGCTACAAGGCGTCGTGCGCGTGACCTTCTAAACCAATTACCACCCTTCCGGCCTGTCTACGTACTGGTGCCTGGCGATCTCGCACGGCGCAGAACGGGGCGGGCCGGAAGACTTCCACACTAAACCTATGCGGCCGATTCTATTTGTGAGTGCGTTATTCCTGTGCACGGCTTCGGCCGCTCCTCCCACGATCACGAAAGTAGAACCACCCAATTGGCCGGCGGAATCGCAAGCCACCACCCTGCGCGTTCTGATCAGTGGCGCAAATCTGGCCGGCGTGAAAGTGGCTACCCCGTTCCCGGCTGCGCGCGTAGCAATCAGCGCGACAGGCAAGCACCTGTTCCTGGATCTGAGCATTCCAGCCCACGCGACTCCCGGCTCCTACCACCTGCGGATCAGTAATGGGGAAGGGTGGGTCGAAGCGCCATTCTCCATTGTGCCGGCTCTCCCAAGCGCCGGCCGCTTTCAAGGGTTTTCTCCCGACGATGTCCTGTATCTGATCATGCCCGACCGTTTCGCCAATGGCGACCCCTCCAACGATGATCCTTCCGAATCGCGGGGCATGCATGATCGCTCCAAAGCACGGTATTACCATGGCGGCGATTTCCGCGGCATCGTAAACCACCTGCCGTATCTGAAGGACCTCGGGGTCACGGCGATATGGCTGACTCCGATTTACGACAACGCTAACCGGCTCAATGAGCGAGAGAAGTATGACGGCCAGGCCATCACCGATTACCACGGGTATGGCGCTACCGATTTCTACGGGGTGGATGAGCACTTCGGCTCGCTCGACGAGTTTCGGGAACTGGTGGATCGCGCGCACGCCATCGGTATCAAAGTGATCCTGGACCAGGTAGCGAACCACACCGGCCCTTACCATCCCTGGGTAGAGAATCCGCCGACGCCCACATGGTTCCACGGTACCGAGGCGCGACACGCCGCGAACACGTGGCGCACCTGGACGCTCATCGACCCGAGCGGATCACAGGTCACGCAATCGAGCACGCTCGAGGGATGGTTTGCCAACATCCTTCCGGACCTCAACCAGGCTGATCGCGAGTCAGCGCGCTACCTGATCCAGAACACGCTTTGGTGGATCGGCCGTACGGGAATCGATGGCATTCGGGAAGACACCGTGCCGTATGTGCAGCGAGGGTTCTGGCGCGACTGGACGAACGCGATTCACAGCCGGTATCCGAATTTCAAAATTGTAGGAGAGGTCTACGATACCGACCCCGCGCTCACCTCCTTCTTTCAGGGCGGCCGGTCCGGATTCGACGGAATCGATACCGGGATCGACAGCGTTTTCGACTTTCCTTTGCAGGACGCCGCCGCGAAAGTCTTCGCCGGACGGGGTGCCGCCAGCGAATTGCCGAAAGTACTGGCCCATGATTATCTTTACCCCGGCGCCGGCTCGCTTGTGACCTTCCTCGGTCTTCACGACATGCCGCGTTTTCTGCACCGCCCCGGCGCGTCGCCGGAGAGCCTGAAGCAGGCGTTTACGTTTCTCTTTGCGACGCGGGGGACACCCATGATCTACTACGGCGACGAAATCGGAATGAGCGGTGGTGACGATCCCGACAATCGCCGCGACTTTCCGGGCGGATGGCCCCAGGACGCCGCCAACGCATTCGAACGCTCCGAGCGCTCGATACTCCAGGAAGACCTGTACAGTCACGTTCGGGCGCTGACTCATGCGCGTGCCGCTACGGCAGCACTACGGCAAGGATCGCTCGTGAACTTGCTGGTGGAAGATGACGCGTACGCTTTCGCGCGCATCACAGCGAACGGGTCCCGAGCCGTGGTTGTGATGAATTGCGCGGCGGCGCGGGCCAAGATCCAAGTCCCGGTGAGGCTGGCTGGTGTGCAGGACGGAGCCAGGTTCGAGGACTTACTGGGCACCACCACTCCGGTATATGTCCGGGAAGGATCGATGACCGTTGACTTACCGGCTCACACCACCGCTATCTACCGCTAGTGAATCGAGCCCGAGCGGGAGCCGGGCCGGGGAGCCCCTAATCGCGGATGTTGCTACTTCCTGCGCCCCTGGAGCCGCGCTCTCAGCCCGTCAGAAAGCGGGAACTCCGTCGAGACGGGGTAATGATCGGAAGCTCGAATGCGGTCGTGCACCCGTCCGTGGGACCCTGTTGCGCCCGAGACGTAGATCCAATCGATTGCCTTCCCTTTTTCGAACAAGGCGCGTGGTACCGTCGGACGGCCGGGTGATCGCACGGCGTCATGGAAACCCGCACCATTCAGCATTGCGTCGGCGCCGCTGCGGCCGGTATCCAGGTTGAAGTCTCCACCGATGATCGCCAGTCCGGATTCCTGTTGCCGCGCACCGTCCTCCAACACCTCCCGCAGTTGCGCCAGGCGGATCTCGTCGCCGGCCTTGCTTTCCAGATGCAGGTTGTGGGTCGCTACGCGGCGTCCGTAGATCGTCGCTTCGCTCGCCAGGGCGAGCCTGCCACCGAGACGCCGCTGAAAGACGTCGAGTTGCGGAATGTACCAGTGGGGCCGCCAGTAACTGGATTGCTGCCGGAACCGGATCGTGCGCCCGGCGGTGAGCGGCCACGGGGAGAACGTGGCCGCGCCGTGGTACGCCGGCGACGACTGCGAACCCTGGCTTAGCTCCACGAATTCCTTGCCGAAAACATAGTTGAGCCGGAGCGAGTGGGCCAGTTCGCGGCCAATGTCGAGGCGGTGGGTGCGGCGGGCGTCCAGATCAACTTCCTGCAACAGGATCAGGTCCGCCGCCGCGTCCCGCAAGAAGCTGAGGATGCCGGAAAACTTCAGGCCGCGATTGATGTTCCAACTTACTACCCGAAGGAAGTCCCGCGACCAGGGCTCTCCCTGGCCGGGCGCGTAGCCACCGGTGATCACCTGATTCATCGAAGGCCCCATTTCAAGCCGAGACAACAGGTCTCGCCGGCGACATCCGGCCGGAGCCGAAGGAGCAGTAGGAATAGAGTGCGATCGGCCAGACCACATTGGAGCCGAGGGCTGCAAGAATCAGAACGACCTTCATGATGTTGAACACCGCGAAGAACAGGAACAGATAGGGCAGGAAGCAGCGGCGGATGATGAACTCCGTGTGCCGGCCCAGGTAAAGGAACGGATTGGAGCTTTGGCTCGAGGCTCGAGCCTGCCAGATTTTCAGATATTGCTCCGGCCGTGCCCCGGCCAGACGGCGCCGCTGCAAAGCGGTAGTCAGCAAACTTGCGATCACGCCGACGAAGAGCAATCCGCCCCACACAAGGTAAACTCGCATTCCATCGCCCTTGGCCAATCCAATTATCATGCCGGCAAAGACGAAGATGTAATAGAGGTGGTCGCAGAGGGTATCCAACCAGCAACCGAAGTCCGACTCCTGGAGTTTCATCCGAGCGACTTCGCCATCGCAGCCATCCAGAATACTCGCGAACACGGAGAGCAGCGCGCCGAATAACATGTTCCAATAGCCGCCGAGACCGAAGTAAATACCCGACAGCAGACTTACCCCCAGGGTGAACAGGCTTACCATGTTGGGTGTGATCGGATAACGAATCGCCCACCGGCTGATCGGTATGGAGACACGGCGATTGTTCCTTGCGAAAATGCCGTCGGTCGGCTTGACGAGCCAACCCTCCAGTTTCCGTTCGGCCGACAGCCGGTCTTCGCTGGTGAGAACCCGCTGCCATTGTTCGTCCTGCACTGGTTCGCACGGAACGAAACACTTGGATACCAGCCATGCATCGAGTCCCTCCAGAGTCGTGCAGTTGTGGGGACATCGCCTGGACGCGTCCAGCGCGCAATCGGCAGATAGAAGATAGATGCCCGCGAGGCGGCTACCGTTTGTGAACGCCAGGGCGTCGTTATCGCGTTTCCACTCGCCGGCACGGCGATGTAGAGACGGGTGGTACGTCCGGTCCGCCGCGATCAGCGCCACGTAATCGTCGTCGCCGGTGACCTTACCCAGGATGAAAGGGATCGATGGGTTTGTGTCGCCGGTCTGATACCACTCGATCGCCGCGGGGAGGCGGTGCGTGGCAACCAGTTCGCGCATGATGCCCGGCCCATCGACGTGGTCGAGGACAATGACGATCCGCGCGGCACCCGCCTTGTGGGCGCTCAGAATGCTGCGCAGTACTACTGGAAGAGTGCCCACCCGGGGTACCGGCGATTTCAAGCCGTTGGCCAGGATCACCGCAACATGCGACAGGCCAGTCACTCCGCTCTTGCGCTCCGGTTCGGGAGAGGAAGCGCCGCGGGATTTGGCTTTCGATAACGCGGTCAGGCACAACGCGCCGGCCGCGCCCCAGAAAAGCGCCCGGACGCGCCGAATCATACTCAAGGTCAAGCCGGCGGCCGCGCTCAAACCGAACATCTTCGCGATTAGCATGTTTCCACCTTCATACGTGCCAAGATTTCCCGGATTAAATACGCCCATGATATTGACGAGCTTGGTCAAGGCCTCAACTGCAAGACACTCGAAAGCGCTCACGGGAATTCCCATGAGGCGCAGGGTCAGGTAAACTTCGCCCACCGCCAGCGCATGGCACGCCAGGTTCAGCGCGAAACTTCCCCAGAAAGCACCCGGCGTATGGTGGTAGAAATTGAGCAGCGTCTGCTCCACAGATTCGATCAGCGAACGCCGGCGCTCTATCCAGCCGCTGACCGGGCCGATGCGGCCCAGAACTCGTGCCGGCCCGGAAAACACGTTCCACCTTCTTCGTACCGCGACAGCCGCCACGAGGAGGACGCCGACGAGTATGAAGATCGCGATTTTCCCGTACAATGCGACACGGTGCGGCAGCGGCAATGAAATCAACACCGCCAGCATGCCCGTCGTGGTAACCAGTGCGGCGCTCAAGATGAAGAGAGCCCGGTCCACGGTCACCGATGCGATCCGGTTCGCCGCCGGCACGGCGGAGTCCAGCAGGGAGACTCGTAACCCTTCCCCGAAGAGCTGCCCGAGCGCACCAAGCTGGCCAACCGCTTCGGATGCGAGGCGCAGTCCGAGCATGCGCGGGAACGACACGTGCCGCTTCTCGTCGAGTAGGATGATGCGCCACGCCCATGTCTTCGCGACGTGCGATAGGCCCGCCAGTGCAAACACCCACGCCAGCCCCCATCCCACGGCGACGATGCCTTCCATGAGCTTCGCCGGACCGGCCCGTTGGACGAGGTGCGCCAGCAGCAGCACTCCCAGCATCACGGCCAGCAGCCGGACGGGCGTTCGCGTTACGGAGGCGCTTTTAGGCAACGAGTTTCTCCAGCATCGGTTCTTCGTAGGAGTGCCCGTCGAGAACACACTCCGCGTGCGCCAAGGCTTCGGGCGTGTCCAGATCCTGCCACTGCGCTGTGCCGATCTCCAGCGCTCGCAGTCGCCGCTCCCTCGCCAGTTGTTGCATACCATCCGAAAGCGAGCAGTTCCCATCCCGCGTGGCGGCTTCCAGGTTGTCGAAGAGCGCCGGGCTGCACAGGAACATCCCTGTATCGAGCGCGTCGTACCGGCGGATCTCCTTGCCGATATCGACGATCAGGTTCCCCTCCCGCCGCACCTTGGTCGCATCATCCAGATCGAACACATCGTCGATCTTGGGATCGACACCAAGGATCACTTCTCCCATCGCGAGCGGTTGGGCGATCAGCGACTTCGCTGTCTCCGGTTCGAAGAGGTGGTCGGCCATCAGCAGCAGAAAATTATCGCGCAACTGGTTTTTAGCTTTCAGAGCCGAAATGCCGTTTTGTTTGTGATACTCGGTATTTTCGACGAACGTCACCGAGACCTCTCCATGCCAGCGGCTGGCGGACCACCGTCGAATCAGGTCCGACCCGTACCCGACGACGATGACGAACTCCTCAATGCGAGCTTCGTACGCCCTCAGCATGATGTGTTCCAGAATCGGCCTGCCACGAAACTGGACAAGCGGTTTGGGCAACCCGGCGGACACCGTCCTCAAGCGCGTACCGTTACCCGCGGCAAGAATCAGACACTGTTTGACCTTCATACAAAATCCCCTTAGAGGTGAGGCCTAGAACCCCACCACGAACTTTCCTCGGAACGCGCGCGGCGTGCCGTTGAAAAACGCGCCATAGCGATTGCTGTCGAGATCGTTTTGAACATCTCTGGGATCAAAATGGTTCAGCAGGTTGAATACACCGAACCCGACCTTTGCCTTGCGGTCCTTACCCAGGAAGGGCAGATGGATCTGCTTCAATATCTGGGCGTCCAGGGACGAGAAGCTACGGAATCTGAGGTCGTTTCGCGGCCCGACGAACTCTCGCCGTTGGTTTACGACCGAATAAGGGAAGCCCGTGTGTACGTCGAGTACGGGCATCAGGGTGAACTTCCCGGGAAGCGCGATCTCTCCCCAGGTCAGGAAGCGATTGGGAGCGTCGAACCCAAGCCGGCTCCGTGAATTCGGCTGGATCACGGCCTGTGGATTGTTGCCGAAGAACTGGCTGAAGTCGTTGAGATCGCCATGGGCTTTCGATCTCACGTAAGACGCATTGACGGTATAGCGGCGGGTCTGGTAAACGCCGGTAACTTGCAGTTCCTGGTAGGAATCGCGGCCGCCGTTGGACAGCAATAGCGAAGAGCCGCCTGTGACGAATCCCGGCGCGACCACGAAGTTACTGCGCGTGTTCCGTTGCTGGTAGGAGGCGCGGAGCAGCAGGTTGCTACGCAGTTCCCGGTCCAGTTCCACATTGAAGGCTCCGCTGCGCGGATTGTGAATCGAACCTGAGATCCGGTTCGGGTAAGCGGTTGAACTCAACGCCTGTCCCGCCGGGTCCAATTCGACTATTGTGCGGCTGGGAAATTGCGGGAACGCGGGAGCGTTCAACGGAACGCGGTCATAGAAGATTCCGGCGCCCGCTCTCAGCAGTGTTCGCTGATCCCGAGTCAACGCGATCGCGAAGCCCGCCCGCGGTGCTGTGTGGGTGGAGTCGGTTACAGAGTCGTGGTCAAAGCGGAGTCCCAAATCGAATTTGACACGCGGACGAAGGGTCCATTGATCGCCTACGAACCAGGCGAACTCGTTCTGGTGAACGGCGAACCTGGTGGGCGCTCCGAATTCGATTCGCTGGAGCGAGTCCCCAGCCGTGCCCACTATTTCCACGGGTAGGAACTCCTGGCGTCCATCGTAGGAGCTGCGCGAAAACTCTCCTCCCACTTTCAGGACATGAGTACCGAACCAGCGCTTGGGCTCCGCCTGGTAGATTTCCTGGGATTCAATGCGATCGCTGCGCCGCCCTTGCCGGTCGAAGAATCCGCCTTCCGTCGTTTCCACCAGAAGCCGGTAGGGATCGGTGCTGTTCGGCAGCACATCCGCGTCGAACTTCTCATAACTGAACCGCGAACTCAGCAGCGCCCCGCTCCCAATCACGTAATGGTGCTGCATCGAAGTTTCATAACCGCGCTGGTGCAGGTCGGGAGTGGCGGACTGCGGCGAAAATGTGTTCAGTCCCAGGTAGGCGCGCTTCTCCGGAAAGAGAGCCAGGGACACAGAGGCAGTCTGTCTATCGTTGAGTTTGATATCTACCTGGGTGTAAGAGTTGAAGGACTCCGATTTCGTATCCCGCTCTAACGGTGGAAGGCTTTCCACGGGAGTTCGGATAAAGCGGTATTCAAGAGACTGGGTGAAAGCAATCCGGTTCTTCAGCAGCGGGCCGGTTACGGTAGCCCGGGGAGTGACGGATTCAAGGCCGACGATTGCGCCGTCGCGGTTCCGCAATCGCGGTAACAGGTTCTGTACCGAAAAGTGAAACGCGTCCAGGTTGCCGGTTCGCGTCTCGACGCTGGAGATCGCTCCCGTGAATTTTCCGTACTCCGGATTGTACGGGCTGGATATCACCTGCACCGAGGAGACCACGTCAATCGGCAGGTTGATCGCTTCATTACCGGTGGCCGGATCGGTCACATTTGCCGAGTTCAACAGCCAGCCGCCCTGGGCAGAGCGAGCACCCTTCATATTGATGCGCCCATCCGGTCCGCGAACGACGCCCGGGACCAGGGGTAACAGGCTGTCGACGTGTTCCGTGCGATTCGGGGCCGATTCCACCGTGGATTGCGCGATGATTGTCGATTGCGCCGAGTCGCTGGACGACGCGACAGCCACTGCCGTATCGGTCGCGGCGACTGTTACCGAAGTCGTCACGGCGGAGACAGAGAGTTCCAGAGGCGCCGCCGAGACCTGACCGGCTTGGACCGCGACCGCGAGCTGGCCGTTCAAACCTTGGGCGTTCGCTTCGACGCTGTACACGCCTGCGGGGACCTTATCGAAGGAGTACCGGCCATATGCATCCGAGTCCGTTTCCCTCGTGGCCGAGCCTCGCAAGGTGATGTGCATCCCAGGCACGAGCGCGCGCTGGCCGTCGTCGCCCTTTGTGAATACCTCTCCCCGAATCGAACCAGTCGCAACTGGCTGCGTCTGCGGAAAGCAGAGTGCCGGCGCCAGCAGTGCGAAGCCGACCAACATGAGTCGTTGTTTAGTAGTCATCTTGATTCCACCCGAGACCTTTGGGCCAGAGCGCGCGGCATTCGCCGAAGCTCTTCGCACCGTAAGGTTGCATGTACTTGGCCAGAGCAGAAAACCAGAAGAATCAGCAGCGGTTGAAGACAGTGTTATAGATAGGCACTTCGGCAAGAGTCGCTCATTGCCGAAACCACAAAGTGCCTTCGGCAGATGACGCATTTCGGCACTCGCTTCCAAATGCCGCAGTGAAGTGCAGGCCTCGTCCGTGAATCATGGCGTGGAAATAAAAAACGGGATGCGTATCGGTTTCGATACGCATCCCAGTGCGGTGGAGGATATGGCCGCAATGCAGTTAGTGGGTTTCGACGCGAATTTCTCCGGGGGCAAAGTGCACTCTTCGATTCTTCTGCAGGCATTCGTCGGTTGACTCCGTGCACTGCGGGCTTTCTTTTCCGTAGCTGACTACTTCCAACGCGGTTGGCTTTACGCCGAGCGCCTCGTTAGACGCTCTGACGGCTTCTGCCCGGCGATCGCCCAATCCCAGGTTGTACTCCGCGGACCCGCGTTCATCGCAATGCCCCTCTAACACAAGCGTCGCGTTCGGGAAGTCCGAAAGGATGGAACGAATTGCGTCGATATCGTTGACCAGAGTCGCGCGAGCGTCTTCCCGGATATCGCTCCGGTCGTAATCGAAATGAATGTCTGAGAGCTCCGATTCCACACGATCCCTGAACGACTTCGTTTGCACACGCGGCGGAGCGGCGGGTGGAGGCGGCGGTGCAATGACGCTCACGATCGCGGAAGCTCTGGTTGAGCCGCCAGGCCCCTTTGCCACGAGTTCATAGGTGATCGATTCCGCCGGGCGGAGTTCCTGCTTTCCTTCGCTCGCAACCGCCCCCAGTGCGGAGATCGCCACTTCGGTCGCGTCCGTGCTCGACCACTTTAAGGTCACTGCCTGGCCGCGCTCGACAGTCGCCGGTTCAGCCGTCAAGACAGCCGTTGGAGCCGGCGGTGCCAGCGGCGGAACCTCTTGAACGGGCGGCGGGGGTGGTGGCGCGACAACTACCTTTTTCTTGCAGCCGGTACTGAGACCGGAAAATACTGCGGTAAGGAAGAGCAGCGCCACTGTGCATTTGGATTTCATAGCATCTCCTGTTCCGCGGGTACACTACTTGTCGCTGAACAGCGTCTGAACGTTGCGCTTCTCGCTGTGGCACGCCTTGAGGCGGAACACGCAGAGACCAACCAACGCGATCCCCGTAATGACGGTAAATGAAAACCCCATACCGATCTCCTTTTCTCTCGCGAACCTTGGCTTATGTCCCCGGCTGCGACCTCTTTGGAATGGCATCCGCTACGGAGATATGCACGGCTCTGACCAAACGCTCAAACGCCCAGGGCAGGCCGAAACGAGAGTTTATGGGGATGATGGACGGGACTGCGAGGAGAACCGGCGGCAAATGCCGGCGCACGTGCCGAAGATCGGCACTCCTACGGCGATCGGCCATTCAATGTCTTCGAGGGCCGCGAAGTGGACCTCCAAGTGCCGAAGCATGGCGGAACGCAAGGAGCATGATGATGGATGAAACAAGTTTTGTGATGTCTTCGATTGCGAGCACCATCCCGTCGTTCACAGCGCTCAGGGATAGCCGCTTGATCGAACTGGCCCTGGCAGGAGAGCCCGAGTGCTTCACGATCTTGATGGATCGTCATCTGACCGCCGTCAAAAGACACATTCAGTCGATGGTCCGAAGTTCGGCCGAGACCGACGACCTCGCGCAAGACGTGGTACTGAAGGTATGGCGCCGGCTCGCGACGTTCCGCGGAGAGTCCAGTTTTCGGACCTGGATGACCCGAGTCGCGGTCAACGAGGTCTTTCAACTGTGTCGCCGCCAGCAGCGCCAGCCCTCCTTCCAGGAACCAGATTGTCTTACAACCGTTGCGTCGGCCGACGAATCACCACACCAGGCTTTCGTTCGGGTGGAGGAAATGCAGGCGGTTCGCAACGCTGTCGGGAAATTGCCGGCGATCTACAGCAGGGTTCTTGTCCTCTGTGAGATCGAGGAACTCAGTCTGCAGGAGACGGCTGAGCGGCTCCAGGCCTCGATCCCGGCCGTCAAAACCAGGCTCTTCCGAGCGCGCCGGATGCTCCAGGTTGCGCTGAAACGGTCTAGCTGTTCTGCATTGCCAACAGCGGCTTGAGTCGGGAGGAGCCGGTGTTTAAATCGGCAACTGCCGCGTCACTTGTCGGCGACGTGGCGGGCCCCCGCATCATTTCCAGTGAATCCCACCAAATAAGCAGCGGAGGCCAACGTGCAAGTAGCGCGATAGTCGTCTTTGCAAACTTACGAGGGCGCGACCGAGGCAATTCGTTGCCTCCGCGCGGAAGGGAAATTGTGTGCAACTCGGAATAATCGGACTGGGAAGAATGGGAGCGAATATGGTGCGCCGCCTGATCAGGGGCGGCCACGATTGTGTGGTTTACGATCGATCGACCAAAGCTGTCGCCGATATGGTGGCCGAAAAAGCGACCGGCGCCTCGGACCTTCAAGATTTTGTCAGGCAATTGAACCCGCCCCGGGCGCTCTGGCTGATGGTGCCCGCTGGCGTGGTCGACGAAACCATCGCGAACCTCGCCCCGCTGCTCGATTCGGGCGACATCCTGATCGACGGCGGGAATTCGTATTACGTCGATGACATCCGGCGCGCCCGGGAACTCGCGTTCAGGGGCGTTCACTATGTCGATGTCGGCACCAGCGGCGGTGTTTGGGGATTGGAGCGCGGATATTGCATGATGATCGGCGGCGAGGCGGAGATCGTCCGGCGCCTCGACCCGATCTTCCGCACGCTCGCCCCGGGCGCCGGCAACATCTCTCGCACCCCCGGGCGCGAGGGGTCGGCCGGCACGGCCGAGTTCGGATATTTGCACTGCGGCAAGAATGGCGCCGGGCACTTCGTGAAGATGGTGCACAACGGCATTGAATATGGCGTCATGGCCGCATATGCCGAGGGGCTGGGCATCTTACGCGACGCCAACGTCGGCAAGCAAGCGGTGGTCATGGATGCGGAAACAACTCCGTTGCGGGATCCCGAGCACTACCAGTACGACTTCGACCTCGCGAATGTGGCCGAAGTATGGCGCCGCGGCAGTGTGATTGCGTCGTGGCTCCTGGACCTGACAGCAGCCGCGCTGGCGGACGATCCTGAAGTGGCGAAGTTCGCCGGCCGCGTTTCGGATTCCGGCGAAGGCCGTTGGACGATCAAGGCGGCGATCGACGAGGCCGTGCCGGCGCAGGTTCTCACGGCCGCGCTCTACGAACGTTTTAGCTCGCGCGGCCATGCCGACTACGCCGACAGGCTGCTTTCGGCGATGCGCTACCAGTTCGGCGGCCACCTGGAGAAGACCTCCGGAAAGCAGGCTGCCTGAGATGGAGAACCGTCAATCCGATGCACTGGTTTTCTTTGGCGCCACCGGCGACCTCGCGTACAAGAAGATCTTTCCCGCGTTACAGGCGATGGTGAAGCGGGGCAACCTGAACATTCCGATTATCGGCGTCGCCAAGGCAGGCTGGAATCTGGATCAGCTTCGCGCTCGAGCGCGGGAAAGCGTCGAGCGCCACGGCGGTCTGGACACCGTAGCATTCGAACGTCTGTCACGGTTGCTTCGGTATGTGGATGGCGATTACCACGATGTGGCCACCTTCGATGCCTTGCGGCTCGAACTCGGACGTGCCACCCGGCCGGCCTTTTACCTGGCGATCCCGCCGGCCCTGTTCGGCCTCATCGTCGAGCGCCTCGGCCAATGCAGCGGCTCATGCGGTTCGCGTGTGATCGTGGAAAAACCGTTCGGCACCGATCTGGCCTCGGCACGCGACCTAAATCGGATCTTGCTTGCCGGCTTCCCCGAGTCCTCGATCTTCCGCATCGATCATTATCTGGGCAAGCAACCGGTCCGCAACCTGCTCTACTTCCGGTTTGGCAACTCCTTCCTGGATCCGGTGTGGAATCGGGCCAACGTCAAGAGCGTGCAGATCACGATGGCCGAAAACTTCGGCGTTCAGGGCCGCGGCGGATTCTTCGATCGGACGGGCGCAGTCCGGGATGTCATTCAGAACCATATTTTCCAGATCCTGTGCAGCCTCGCCATGGAGCCGCCCGTCCGCGCGGATAGCGAATCAATCCGCGACGAAAAGGTAAAGGTGCTGAAGGCGATCGCACCGATCGAGGAGGAGAACCTTGTGCGCGGGCAGTTCCGCGGCTATCGTGAGGAACCAGGCGTGGCCGCCGGCTCGCAGACGGAGACGTTCGCGGCGCTCAAACTGGAAGTGAATTCGTGGCGCTGGCGTGGCGTTCCGTTCTATATACGGGCGGGCAAGCACATGCCCATCACCTGCACCGAGATCCTCGTTCGCTTGAAGTGCCCCCCGGATATCTACAATTCCGCCGCGCACCCCCCGAATCACATTCGTTTCCGGATCAGCCAGGATGTCGCGATCGCGCTCGGCATGATGGTCTTATCGCCGGGGAAAGAGATCATGGGCGACTTTACCGAGATGGTGGCGAACCACGAACCTGAGATCAACGAAATGGACGCATACGAGCGGGTGCTCGGCGATGCGATCGCCGGGGACACTTCTTTATTCGCCCGCGAAGATTACGTCGAAGAGGCGTGGCGGATTGTTGACCCGGTGCTCCGCGCGAACACACAGGTCCACGAGTACGAACCAGGAACGTGGGGGCCCGTGCAGTCACCCGCATCGGCAGTTCCACCGGGGGGCTGGCATATTCCGCGGATGACGGGATCGGGGCCTGCGCACGACGTGATCCGCGCCGCCTGAAGCGCTAAGGCCACGTACGCCTTCAGAAGTTCTGCCACGTATTCCGGTTTCGGGATACGCGACGGGATTTCCGAAACCGCGTACTGAGCAACCGCGAGCGATCGAAGGGATCGCCTTCTTTCTCTGGGTGGGCATATTCAACGTACTGGTGTCGAGGGATAAGGAATGCTGGTCAGGGATTCGAAGCGGTCATGTCCGGGCCTCCATTGCGGCGGGCTGGAGATTGAGATTGGTGTTGATCTGGGCGTTGCTGGCCAGCAGATCGCGAAGGGCGAGATCCGCATCCGCAGCTCGTGATCTGCCTTCCGCATCCGCCTCGAGGACCGGAAGCAGTAGCCGGCGCGTATCGGGGGGCGTGACACTTTCCAGATATTCAAAGGCGGTGCCTTTGAGCTGCCGGTCATCGGTGTGAAGAGCCCGGAAGGCGATCTGCACGGCATCGGCGGGCAGCAGTAATCCGAGGAGGGTGAATAGGTGTTCCAGGTTCCGGTCGGCGCGATCGAGGAGCTGGTCGTCGAAAAACCACTGCTTTTCGTGGGAGCCGCGGTGATCGAGCAGGCGGTGATTGGCCCAAACCGACCGCTGGAGCGAGAGCTCGCGATTGACCGCGTCCCAGACCCGATCGGGAGCAATCATCAGCTCCGAACGATCTTTGATCAGCAGGAAAAGGGCGCGGCCGGCATAGAAACGCACTTCGAAGCGCTGGTCCTGCAACGCTTCAAACAGCCCTTCCACCGAGCGCGCCGAAGGCATAGCAGCCAGCACTCTTGGCACGCGGCGCCGGATGGCGAAATCGCCGCCCGGATCGAGCAGTGCGTCGACCAGCATGCCTGCGATGCGCGGGCCCATGCGCTCGAGCGCACGGCGCGCGGCCGGCATGACCTCGTCCCACGCTAAGAGCTCGATCAGGAGCGGTGCCAGGCAACAATCGTTCGGGCTGACCTCGCCGGCGGCCGCGATCGCGCGTTCCACATCGCCAGAGCGCAGATCGCCGACCCGGCGCAGAAACGGATCGGCCACGGCGGACCGCGGCGGCGCGGCAGGCATCGGGGCCTTATGCGCGAATTCAGGATGTGGGATCTCGACCGAGCGCATGAGAACCGAGGGTGTCGGGGAGTTTTCCACGAGCGAGGGATCGAGCTCAATCGCCCTCTCGAAAAGACTCTTTTCGAGCGCGTGAATGTACCCCTTATCGAGGCCGGCGGCGAGCATCACCGCGATCACCGAGATGCCCGCCGCAGCGAACAGGATCAGGTTGTACCGTCCCGGCGATAGCACAAGGAGCAGACTTACCGTGGCGGCGCCCAGAATATCTCCCACGCGCTCCATCGCCACGTCGATCAGGGACTTGGCCGCGCGCTTATCTCCAGGCGACACTGCCGTGTAGAAGAGCTCGTATGCGGACCTGTACACAGAGCCGCGAATCACAATCTCCAGGCCGCGAACACCGCTCAGGAAATTGAAACTAGGGAATAGCGCGTTCAACAGGGTGCCCAGGGTCACGGCCACGGGCAACGTGCTGGCGGACGCCGCCAAGCCGGCCCGCTTGACGCACAATCGCGCAAGGAACGTCTGCGCAAGGAAGGTGAGGAAGCTGGTCGCTGTGTAATACAGTCCGAAGAAGCGGAACAGAGCCGCTCCGCGTCCGAGCGTGTGGGCAGCCTGCGCCTTGAACACGAAATCAAGCAGCGATGCGCTCACCGAGGCGGCGAGCACAAGGCCCGCGAGTGTCAGCAGAAACGGATACCGCTGCAATGCATCGATGACGGCCGGCCCGGGTTTGCCGGTCTGCGTTTGCTCCCGCCCCGGGGGTCCTGTTTTCGGGGGGAATGCCATCCAAAGCAAGCCGGCGCACAGCAGGTGCAGCGTCGCCAATACCAGAATCACGGCTTGTGCGGAAAGCATTGCCGCCACGCGCTCGGCCAACAACCCTCCAAGGAATCCGCCGAGGGTGCCGAACCCGCTGATCTTGCCGAAGACGGTCTTGGCCGACCTCGGCTCGAACGATTCGTTCATGAGAGACCAAAACGCGGAAATCAGCACCGCCCCGAATGACACAACATGCACGTAAATCAGGCATGCCGCGATCCGCGGCCGGTACCCAAAGAGCATCCATTCCCCAACCTGCAAGATCCCGCTCAGGGCGAAGGAAAAGACGGTCATGCGATTGGGGCCGGCACGGACCAGCATCCGGCCGCCGAGGACACTCATGGCCACGGCTGCCATAGCGGCCACCGCCATCATCGCGGGCAGATTGGAGGTGCTGAATTGGGACAGGAAAAGCGCATCGCGCGAGGCCTTTGCCGCGACGAGATAGGCCATGATCAGGCCCAGGGTTGCCATGGCCATACGGGTTGGCGGGCGGTACTGAGCTTCTTCGGCGGCGCTCATGGCAGCGCCTTGGCTGCCGCCTCAGGCCGGTGCAGCGCCCACCACCGGTCCGCGTCGGCCTGAGACCACGGCGCCACGTCCGTGCAGGCGTCGAGCCTGGCTCTTAACTCCGCAGCCGACTGTGGCCGGTCATTGGGATCCTTCGCGAGGCAGCCCATCACAAGCCGCTCGAGGGATGCCGGAATCGGAAGCTCCGACCGAGTCGAAGGCAGTTCGGGCAGTTCCGTCACGTGCGCCATCGCCATCGCCATCGCGCCCGATTTATTGAAGATGACCATCCCGGTGAGTAGAAAATAGGCGACGCAACCCAAACCGTAGATGTCCGTGCGCGGATCCACCTCGTCTCCTCGCACCTGTTCCGGCGCCATGAAGGCGGGCGTGCCGGTGGCTTGGCTTCGCGACGCCTCGGTCGCGCCGTTCGGATCGGCAAGCGCTTTGACCAACCCGAAATCCAGCAGCTTCACAAAATCCGTGCGCTTGCCAATGCGCGTGATGAAAACGTTGCTGGGTTTCACATCCCGATGGATCAATCCCGACTCATGAGCTTCTTCCAGCGAATCGATCGCCTGCCTGAGAAACGCAATCACTCTGCCGGCGGGCTGCGGCCCGTAGCGGTCAATCAGCTCCTCTGCGTTGACGCCCTGCAGATATTCCATCGCGTAGTAGAGCGATCCACCCTCGGCGACACCGAAATCGTAGATCGCCACCGTGTGGGGCGAGCGCAGGGATGCGATCGCTTGCGCTTCCTGCTCGAACCGCCGCTGCGCCAGGCGCCGCGCCGAAGCGTTCAATCCCTCCAAAAGTCGCGGGAGCACCAGCTTCACGGCGGCATCGCGCCGTAAAAGGATATGATGAGCGAGCCACACTTCGCCCATTCCGCCGCGGCCAATCAGTTTCTCGAGATGATAGCTGCCGAAATCTCGAGCGTGGCGCAGATCTTCACGCATGCGATGGAGGCGAGTGCTGATGAAGGGCGTCCAGCCTGCCACGATCGCCCCGGCCAGCGAGTAGGCCGCCAACGCATTCCAGCGCATCGCCGGATAACCGAGAATCTGCGCGGCCAGCAGGTGTCCGCAGGGAACCATTGCGGCGGAGGCGATCGCCGCCGCGATACTTTTCCATGGACGGTTCGGGATGACCATCACGCAGATCGTGATCCAGGCAGAGACGCCTGAATACTCCCGCGCAATGGTCGCAGGCACCGGATTTGCGTTCTCCATCAGGGACAGCGCCAGTGCGCCGGCGACTTCGAAGACCAGACCGACATCCAACAGATCCTGGGAAGTGAGAAGGCCGGAACGCTGGAGCGCCGCCAACCCGGCCCCCGCCAACACCAGGAACAAAGCGCTGAGGCGGAAGAGCGGCGTCTGTTGAGCCGCGGCCAATTCGGGCGATAGGGCGTGGTGCAGCACGGAGGCGCCCACCACCGTCACCGTGGTGAGGATCGCGAGCGTGCCGATGCGCCGTGACGCTTCATCGGCGATGCCGCCGGCAATTCGCGCCCGGGTTTGTGTGCCGCGATCCGCGGACTGGCTGCCGCCGCGGCGGAGGAACGCTCCGCCCGGCCGAGGCGAATCCGAATCCAGGGTTTCAGTTGTCGGGGACACGGGTTGGACGGAGGGCTGCATGGATCATCAGCGGTCGATTCCGACCACCTCAACTCCCTTCTCGCAGTGGCGCAGGTACACCGTAACCGGACTGCCGCAGACCGCATCGGTGCTCGAACATGCGATTGTTGCCGCAAGGTATGCCGTTTCGCCGCCGAAGGCGGGAACCGTTGCGCCGGTGTCGGGTAAAACTGCTGTGACGCCATTTTTGTTCCATCTCGCCCAGGTCACGTTGTATTCGCGAGCCTTTCCTATACCGTGGACCATGGCCAGATCCTGAAACTCGAGCCTGCCGTCTGAAATTCTAAACTGATCGAGCGGCGGCAGTTTTGAAAACCATGCTTCTGCGATCTTGTCCCGCCGCTCGATCAGGCACTTAGTGATCCAGTTGGCCGCTCGCGGGTCGCTGTATTCGCCGGTCTCTACCAGCGCGCGGATTTCGTCGTCGCTGAATGCAGCCACTTGCTTCGCCGCCCAGAAAGCATCCGCCGTATCCATCATTAGAAATGCCGAATTGGGAACTTCCGGTCTCCACTGGAGCGGATCGAAAGACCATGCATCGAATAATCCGACACCCCTCAACCTGGGGTAATCAGATCGCTGCCAGCGCGGGACGTAGAAGCCTAGACTCATCGCCCGAACCATCGCTTCTTTATGCGTGATGGTGTACTGGTGGCCGATCCATGGTTCCTTCGGGCGGTCACCACGGCTGCCCAGAATGGAGCCGAAGTCCATCAGATAGTGCTTGACGTATTGGCGGCCATCCTCCGTTACAAGGACGTCCATGGTATTGATCTGGCTAGTATCGTGGTGATTCAGCCAGGAGGCGAAAACCGCCAGACCGCGCAACACCCGACGGTGCTGATGAGGGATCGTATCGTTCGGATCGTCACTCCTGGTGTCGCGGTAGTCGAATGGCCCAACCACTTCGCCCTCGAGCCAGCGACTGGCAAGCGCACGATACGTGCCATCGGCCGACTTCGGCTGTGCCCGCAGAAGTTCGTCGACCACATCTCCAGTCAGCGGAATCTTCTTGCCGCTCGGATCACGGTACATTAGGCCATCGGTAGTCTCCAGCTGCTCGCGGCGGAAGTGAACGATATAGTTTTCCGGCGTGTTGTAACCGAGAGCGTAGAAGATTTTGCTGCCGATCACGTCCGCTGCGGAGCACAACTCGGGATTTTCCGGCGGGTCGAACTTCAGCACATAGCGATTGTTTCGCCCGTCTTCGATGACCAATCCCGGCGTTATGCCGTCGCTCTTGGCCGCCTTGATGCGCCAGGCGCGCTTCGGATCAGGCGGAGTGGTGTTGCCCGGTCCGCGCTGGAGATCAGGGATTGACATCCGTTGAAATGCACGCCGGTTGGTATACCAGGAGCTGTCAGGCACCTCGCCCAGCGTATTCACATCGAGCGCAAGCTGCGGCGCATGTTTTGCGAGCTTGCCTTCGCGGCGAGGCGTCACGTATGAGCTTTGCAGGAAGTCGTAAATGTGGTCGACACTTCGCTTTGCGATGCCGCTTACCGGGAGTGCCGCCGGTTCCCGCCACAATGGGTCATCCGGATAGAAGATACTGACACGATCCTCCGCGGACATCTGTGGAACCAGCGCTCCGGCGACCGCAATTGCGGCGACACAAAGAGCCTTATGCATGGTTAGTTTGTGCTGTTTACGCGAAACCATATTTGAAATCCTTCGTGGCTGAAGCCTGTATCGAAACTGAATGCGGGTCTTGCTGCCCTTCCCTTGAAGCGCACGCTGAAACCTACGTCGCTTTCGAGATGGTGGAAGTTCCACTGCTCCCAGCGCTGGAAGACCTTGCCAGCGTCGGCAAACACGGCCATATCGACGGCTGGCGAACAGAACCAGCGGTATTCGCCGTTGATCATCACGGAGTTGTCGCCATAAAAGCGGTTGAAGCGATAGCCGCGCAGCGTGTTCGAACTGCCCAGGGTGGGTTGAAGATAGAACGGCACGAGTTGCCCGTTACCTGCTGTGGTTAGCGAGGAGGATCCGTGCAGGGCGAAAACCCGAGTGCGATTGAATAGCGGGATATACTGCGAGGCGTCCAGATCCAGCCGTAGGAAGCTGTAAGCGCCGAGATTCCTGTCCAGGTTGCGGACGTACTGCGCCGAATACCTGCCGCCGCTGGTGGGATAGGATGTCTGGTCACGCCAGTCATACTCGACGAAGACACCGCCGCGCCAGAAGTTCGTTTGCCGGTCGATGCCGGGAGCGGCAGCCGGACCGAACTGCTCCTCTGTCGAAGCATAGAGTGTGGCGTGCCCAGGGCCGGTATTCACAGCGAGGTATGACCCGATCAGTCCGGCGCTCAGCCCCCTGAAGATACGCACGCCGGGGCGGGTTTCGAAATTGGTGTCTTCGAGGCGGTAGTCGCTGCGTCCGGTCTTGCTCGAATCCGGTCCAGAGCCATAGTACGGCATTTCTGAGATGTTGCGGTGCTGCGTGCTGAAGGTCACGAAGGCGCGATCGTTGAATAGATGCGGCGCGGAGAGTTCCACTCGGCCGCCATACGATTGGTTGACCGCGGCCCGCGCGTCTACCAGAAGGTTGAGCTTGCCGTCCCACATCGGCTTCGTGTACGTTGGTCCGATGGTAAAGCCTGAGCCCGGCATCATGTTGCTGAACGATACAGCGAAACTATGGGTCTCGCCGGTGAGGAGCCGGTAAGGCAAGCTGTTTTCAATTTTTTCGAGTACGCGTTCCGCTTTAGGCGGAGCCCAAGGCGCCAGGTTGGCTGACTTTTCCGCGCGTGCCGAGTCGATCAATTCCGAGCGGGACTGCGGTTGTGCATGAGCGAGCCCATACACTGCGATCCAGACGGTAAAAAGTTGTTTCCAGGAATGCTTCATCGATTTTGATGCCTCCCCCGATCACGACCGGCACGGGCCGCTTTGGATGCGATTCAGCCGGTCGCAATACGAAGGGCATGCCGATGCCCAAATCCGCCGCGCTTAGTTTTGAGTGAATTGCAGTTTGTTCGGGAGGGAAGGCGCCGCTGCCGCCCGACGGCAGATGCCGCTTTGTCGGCATCTGACCATGGCGCATCGGTGCGGTGGGCGTCAACTGCCGAATAGGCGGGCGCGCACGGGCTGCGGAGGATATGTAGAGCAGGGTTTCCGGATGCGACGATCGTACGTGTTTCGTTACTCGTTTGGGGAACGCCGTTGCGTTCAGGTTTTGCTCGAGGTGTTGCTCTGAATCAGCGCGGGTGGGATGGGTGGGGCAAAGTGGGCAGCGTAACGGTCCCGCCGGTCCTGGTGGGGACGGACTGTGGCAGCAAAGTGATAATGTCCCCTTTGAGCAAAGTAGAAATGTCCCCTTGA
>JBDTMZ010000046.1:0-46702 GCA_039934035.1 Candidatus Solibacter sp.
GAATTTTCTCACGCGAAAGCCGAAAATGAGCTTTAAGTGCGAAAGTCGGGCTAAGACACCGCTTACTGCGTTGCGCGGCTCAACGAGTCACAAGGGCTGCGACCTGAAGGGGCGATTTTCACCACGGACTCGTAGCTCTTAGTTCGGGGTCGAAAGCCGGGCGCTTCCTGACGGTCGCGGATCTGCTTGGGTCAATCGCCGATCAACAACTGGCGGTGACATACTACCCCCCCGATGCGGGTAATAGCGGCGAGTTACAGCTTTTTGAAAAGCTTGTCGAACGCGCTGCGGGCATCGTCTGCATTGCGGGGTGCGGGCGGTCCGGCATTGGAGTTAACCGAAGGCGGAGGGGCGGCAGAGGCCGTGCCATCGCGAGCCACCGTGACGCGCGGAGTAAACAGGGTGCACTCGTTAGCCTTATCTTTTAGCGGGATGCGGACCGGTATCGGCTTCAGGCATTGGAAGCGGGTGGACGGCTCGAAATGAGAACATTGTTTACAACAATGAAGCTCCGCATTGCACTTGGGACAATTGCCCGCCAAGTCGGTTCCGGGAGGAAGCGTGGTGGCGCAGTTGTAACAGCGGGAAGCTGCCACGTGTTGCACCAGGCGCGGCAAACGGGGGCCGGTCACGTCCAAGGGAGGACGCGGGCCTTGCGGTTTGGAACGATCGTCGCGAAAGCTCTTGCTCTCGCCCGAATCCATGTACCCGTTCTGACGGTATTTGCGATCACTGTCCATGGGGATAGTACTCCGTGCTAATGGGGGAAAAGGAACGTTCTCAGCTACGACCAGATCTCTTCGCGCCAGTCATCAAAATACCAGACACTCTCCACGATGCTGCAAGACAGACCCCGCGTTCACGCTTGTATCGGGGAAGACCGGAGGGGCTTGCGGGAAGTCCGACGACGCAGCAAACGGTTCGGAAAGATGGAAATGCCGGAACCCGCCTACGCTTCAAATACATATGTACCACGGAACGAACACCGTTTGCACGCCTATTGCAAGCCACCTGAGTACTACTGGGCGGAACTCCACTTCAACAGGCTGGCGCACGGCCGGGTCAGCGGATCGTCATAGTGATTGGGGCTGACCCGCAGCGCGTAACCAAGGCGGCCTGTCCTGTCTGGAACGATATCTTTGGCAAACACCGCCGCCGATCCCTGCTGCTCGACAAAGGGCAGCACGATGATTTCGGTTTCTTCCAGATAGCCGCTGGAATCGACGCGCCCCACCACCACTTCGGCGCGCACATCGTCCGGGGCCAGTCCGGCGAGATCGATGGCAGCGCGCACTACCACCGGGGTGCCGCTCAGCAGGCTTCCGCTAGGCCCGGCGCCGGCATCCACAAAGCGCACGCGGTCCCACGCTTCGTGCACTTTGGCGTTCCACCGGGCCTTTTCCCGGCTCAGCGCGTAATCCGCCTTGCGCATTCGCAGGTGCGCGATATGCGCCGGATCATACAGTTCCGTCATGTACTCGTGGACCATGCGCCGGCAATCGAAAGCGGGACTGATATGGGCGAGCGACTGCTTGACGCGCCGCATCCACTCGCGCGGCGTCTGCTCTCTGCGCTCGTAGAACATGGGCACGATCTCATTTTCGAGAAGGGAGTAAATCTCGCTGGCGTGCAGTGCGTCCTGGTCTTCGCTGTAGACGTCGCGCTCACCGATCGCCCAACCGCCGGAGACTTCGTAGGCCTCATCGAACCAGCCATCGAGAATGCTGAGGTTAAGTACGCCGTTCAGGGCTGCCTTCATGCCGCTGGTGCCGCAGGCTTCTTCGCCGCGCCGCGGATTGTTCAGCCAGACGTCGACCCCCTGCACCAGTTCGCGCGCGACCTTCATGTCATAGTCTTCGACGAACACGAGGTGCTTCCACAGTTCGGGATCGCGGGAAAACTGCACGATCTCGCGGATGTAGCTCTTGCCGGGCTGATCTTTGGGATGGGCTTTGCCGGCGATCACGATCTGTACCGGCATATCCTTATTGAGCAGGATCTTCTTTAAACGATCCACGTCGCGGAAGAGCAGCGTGGCGCGCTTGTAAGTGGCGAAGCGCCGCGAGAAGCCGATAGTCAGCGCGTTGGGGTCGAGCACTTCGCTGCTGCGCCGCACTTCGACGCTCGACGCCTGGCGCCGCAATGCCGATGCCTGCTGCCGCTGGCGCACGAAGGATACCAGCCGGCGTTTGCGGCGGCGGTGCGCTTCCAATAACTCTTCGTCCGGAATGTCGTCAATCGAGCGCCAGATGGTGGAGTCGTTGAAGCGCTCCCGCCAATCAGGTTCGAGATACTGATCGTAGAGCAGCGCGAGGTTGCTGTTCAGCCAACTGGGCAGATGAACCCCGTTGGTGATCGACGTGATCGGCACTTCCCAAAGCGGCAGTTCGGGCCAGAGGTCGTGGAACATCTCCTGCGAAACTTCGCGGTGAAGGCGGCTGACGGCGTTGCGGTAGGAGGAGGTGTTGAGGGCCAGCACGGCCATGGAGAAGCGTTCGTCGCGGTTGAACGGATTGCGCCGTCCGAGCGCCATCAACTGCTGGAAATCCACGCCCACTTCCGTGCAGTAGCCGGAAAAATAGTGGTACATGATGCCGGGGTCGAAGAGATCGATGCCCGCCGGTACGGGGGTGTGCGTGGTGAAGATGTTGCTGGCGCGCGCCGCTTCCAACGCCTCCTCGAAGTTCAGGTGATGCTCGCCCATGTAAAGGCGGATCTGCTCCATGGCGAGGAAGGCGGAGTGGCCTTCGTTCATGTGGAAAACGGTGGGCTTCAAGCCCATGGCTTTCAACGCCCGCATGCCGCCAATGCCGAGCACGATTTCCTGCCGGATGCGGGTATCGATATCGCCACCATACAGCGAATCGGTGATATCGCGATCCTGCGGCAGGACGTTCTCGGCAATGTTCGTATCCAGCAGATAGAGCGTGATACGACCGACGTTGAGCTTCCAGATCTGGATGAAGATGCTGCCCGTGGGCAGCTTTACCGAGACCTTCAATTCGTGGCCGGTGGCATCCTTTACGGTTTCGATCGGCAGATTGTAGAAATCGTTGGTGGGATAGCGTTCCTGCTGCCACCCGTCGGGGTTGAGGAACTGCCGGAAATAGCCCTGCTGATAGAGCAGGCCGAGGCCGATGAGGGGGTAATCCTGGTCGCTCGAAGACTTCAGATGGTCGCCGGAGAGAATGCCGAGGCCGCCCGAATAGACGGGCAGGCACTCGGTCAGACCGTACTCCGCGGAGAAGTAGGCGATCAGCTTGCCATCGGCGGGTGCAGCGCTCTTGCGCACGCGCACGTCGTAGGTTTCACAGGCCTGGTGATAGAGCGCGAGGTAGCGCGCGTCGCTGGCTGCCTTTTCCAGGGTCGCCTGGGATACGCGTCCGAGCATCAACACGGGGTTGTAGCCGGATTCCCGCCAGATAGCGGGGTCCAGGCGGCGGAAGAGCGCCCGGACGATGGGCTCCCAACTCCACACGATGTTATCGGCGAGCTCGGTCAGGCGAGACAGCGAGTCGGGTAGAGCGGGGCGAACCAGAAATTCGCGAAGTGGTTGAATGTGAAACGGCATACCAGGTAAGCGCTAACTTTTTAGAGCACAGACAGCTGAAAACGAAAATTCTTCTCCACGCAGAAGGCGACAAATACGTCACAATTACATAAGGGACGAATGCGCCTTCTCGGACTTCTTTTATTACTAGCCGCCTCTGCCATGGCAGGCGAGTACGCAGTACTCTCCAGCGGGAGCCGGCTGCATATCGACCGGCACGAGGCTGACGGGGCCAAGGTCCGACTCTTCCATGGTACAGGTTTTGTTGAGTTGGATGCGACTTTGGTGCGCGCCTTCGAGGCCGACGGCCTGGCCGAATCCGCTCCGGCGGGCGATCTGGTACCTGTCCCGACGGCGATTATGGCAGCCGCAGCCCTCCCTGCCCCAGGACCGTCCACCCCACGGGAACTGGCCGATGCCGCCGCCGACAAGTACGGTTTGCCGCGGGAACTGGTGCGCAGCGTGATGGCTGCCGAGAGCGGCTTTCAGCCACTGGCCATCTCCCCGAAAGGGGCGGTCGGCCTGATGCAACTGATGCCCGGCACCGCTCAGGTGCTGGGCGCCGATCCCTACGATCAGGCGCAGAATGTGGATGCCGGCACGCGTTATCTGAGGGATTTGCTGGAGAAGTACGACTATGGCTTGCGCCACGCGCTGGCCGCGTACAATGCCGGACCCGGCGCGGTCGATCGCTACAATGGCGTACCGCCTTACCGCGAGACCATCAACTACATCAACCGGATTGAGAAGAGGTTGCGTACCGCGGAAGTGATTAAGCAGTAGGCGACCGGCTGGAATACCCGGAATGCTGAGATCGCACAAGGGCCGGAAGCGGACCCTGGAAGGCGAACGGCTCGACTCGGCAGCGGCCCACGGATCTCGGCGGTAAATTCCCCTAACCATAGGATTCCAAATGGCCGTACGGTGGCCCAGCCTCATATTTCGTGCTCCGTCGCAAGGGTGCGGAGTTGCCGGGTGCCACATTCTCCCAAGCAGCACGCAGTAACACACCTGAAATGGCGGCGCCGACCCCGAAAAGGACCCGCTCCACGATGTACTCCGCTTCGAAAGGTCAACAGTTATATAATCCGGCGACGCCGTAGGCGGGGCTGACAGCTGACAGCTGATAGCTCTGCGCTGTTCCTACAAACTCCAGGCTTGGATGCCGTAGCTGGATTCGGCCGTCACCGGTTGTGACCAGGCGTTGGAGGCCGATTCCGAGGGCTGCGGCTTTTCGACTGGCCGAATTCCGGCCCACGCTTCGGACAGAGTGGCCAGCAGGCCGAGAACTTCCGCGAGCGGCTCGTCAGCCTGCTGCAGGTTGGCGTCGAGGAGCCGGCGCTGCATATAAATGTAGAGAGGCGCGAGACGCTGACTGATTTCGCCGCCGCGCTCGTGGTCCAGGGAGGAGGCGAGCTCCTGCAGGATTTCCCAGGCGTGGGTAATCTCGCGCGAACGCTCCGCAATGCGACCGGCTTCCAGATGGGCGCGCGCGTCGCGTACGGCTTGTGTGCAGGCCTGGTAGAGCAGATTCACGAGTTCGATGGGATCTGCCGTCATTACCCGGCTTTCAAGATAAGCTTCATGTCCGCTGTTCCACATTGCGTTCTCTCCACAAACCATATCGGCGGCTGCGAGCAGTTCTTTACCGGCGCACGCATCAACCCGTTCGTTTGAGATCTTCGGCCAGGCGGAGAATGTACTCTTCCGGCACCTGGGAAATGACTTCCCGCGTCTTGCGATTGACCACACGGACCACGAAACGGTTGGTTTCGGGGTCTTTCTGAAAGCGCAATTCGTTTTCGGGACCGAACATCTCAGTCCCGTTGACTGCTTTCACAGCCTGCACGATTTCCCGTTTTTCCGTCACTTTGTCGACCGCCACGACAGGTTCGGGCGCATGAATTCCAGTAGCGCTGCGATTGATTGCGGAGATATCCATAACGACTCCTTCGTCATGCTCCTGGCCGGTCGAAACCGGCCGGACTTCCTGACACTGGTCATATCGGCCGAAGGCGGAGAATCCTGAGCGCTAAGGATTGCGGCCCTTCGTCCGAAGAGAGAGTGGAAAGGGTGTTTCCGATGGCCAAGACCGTACCCATGATCGGCATTGAACCGGCGGAACTCGAGTGGATTCGCGGGCTGGTGGCCCTACTGCGGCATCCCGATCCGGTGGTGCCGGAACTGACACGCCAAGCACTGCGTTACCTGCAGAGTTCGGCGGCGATGCGCGGCGTGGCGCAGGAGCGGGAGTCGACCGCAGCGGAGCGGAACGCGGTCCCAGGGGCAGGCGCCTAGGCTAACCCGTGGTAGAAGTCGCGCCTGCCGCGGGAATTCCGGCGGCCCGCCAATTCCCGGGAACAGGGGAGGATGGTGGTGGATTCCAGATCGTCCTATCCTAATAAAGAGACATCTATGAATTCGCTTGCCAAGATCCTGCTCCCAGTCGATTTTTCAGAACGTTCCGCCCTGGCCGTGCATTACGCCCGGGAGTTGGCCCTACGGTTTCAATCCGAATTGATTTTGACGCATGTGCTGGCGCCGCTGCACTCCGAATTTCGCGCGGTGCAGGCGGCCGGTTCGATGCTGCTGGACGTGTACCGCACGCGGACCGCGTCGGCGGAGCAGGAACTGGCCGGCTTCGAAACCGACGCGCTGGAAGGTTTGCGGGTGCGGCGCATCGTGCTGCACGGCGATCCGGCAACCAAAATCGTCGAACTGGCGCATGAGGAAAAGGTCGACCTGATTACGATGCCGACCCATGGGTACGGCCCCTTCCGCCGCTTTATCCTGGGCAGCAACACGGCGAAAGTCTTGCACGATGCGGATTGCCCGGTCTGGACGGGTGTGCACATCGAGGAACTGCGCACCGTGGCCGTGCCCTTTCAGAAGATTCTGTGCGCGGTGGATCTGGGCCCGCAAAGCGCGCGTGCGCTTGCCTGGGCATCGTGGCTGCAGAAGGCATTCCAGGGGCAGTTGACGCTGATCCACGCGATTGCGGCGCACGCCGAAGTGGGAGACGAGCCGGATTTGAGCTGGCTCTCGGGGATTCGCGAAATCGCCGAGGAAGAGCTTTTGCGGCTGCAGCGGGAGGTCGGCGCGGAGGCGGATGTCCTGCTGGAAGCAGGCGAACCGGCGCGCGTCATCTGCTCGGCGGCGGCTCGGGTGGGCGCCGGAACCGTGGTGATCGGCCGCGGCAGCGCTGCCGGCAATTTCGGAAGGCTGCGCACCAATTCCTACGCCATCGTGCGGCAGTCGCCGTGTCCGGTGGTGAGCGTGTAAGACCGGGCCGCTCCACTCCCAGGATTGCCCCGGAAAGCTTGCTCCGGGGAGCCCCCCGGAAGACCACAAGAGCCGATGGTCTGTGCCACAATTCAGGAAGTGACTCCCCGCACTCTCTATCAGGTATTGGAAGAATCCGCGCGTGTCCATGGCGACGCGGTCGCGCTGCGCCAACCCCGGCCCGACGGCACATACCGGGAGGTGAGCTGGAATCAGTACCGGCAGACGGCGGAAGAGGTGGCCGCCGGACTGCGCACACTCGGTATCGGCAAAGGCGACGTGGTGGCCTTGAACTCCGAAACGCGGATGGAGTTTTACCTGGCGGATCTGGGGATTGTCACCAACGGGTCGGTAGCCGCGGCGATGTACCCGAGCTATCCGGCGCAAGACCTGGTGCGCACCATCGAGATGTCGGGGGCGCGCGCGGTCTTTGTGGAGGACCCGAAGACGCTCAAGCCTCTGCGCGCGGCGCCGGTGCGGCATTGGATTCTGCTCACCGGAGAGGCCGAAGGCGCGCTGACGCTGGAGGGCCTATGCCGTGCCGGGCGGGAAGCGCTGGCCGCGGACAAGGAACTGCTGGGACGCATACGCAGCGGCGTATCGCCAGAGGATACGGCCATTTTGTACCTCACCAGCGGCGCCACCGGAGAACCGAAGATGGCACTGGTGACGCATGGCAGCGTGGTGGCGAATATCGATATGGGTCCGGCAGTGCTGCCGATCGGGCCGCACGATTCCACAGTGGCGTTTCTGCCTTCGGCGCACATTGCACAGCGCGTGGTGATCGAATACCTGCCGCTGCGCTGCGGCATGCCGGTGACATTTTTCGAAAGCCTGCTGAAGTTGCCGCAGGATATCCGCAAAGTGCGTCCCACCATTCTACTGGCGCCGCCACGCATGTGGGAGCGGATCTATTCCACCATCTGCACGGAGCTGCGCAAGAAGCCGACTGCCATCCGCAAGGCATTTTACGGCGCGTTGGGGTTGGGACTGATCGCGGCGCGCTATAAGCGCGAGGGCAAGCCGGTGCCGGTGCGCATCCGCCTGCCTTTGGCGCTGGCTGACCGGATTTTCTTCCGCAAGGTGCGCGGGCGTTTCGGCGGACGGCTGAGGGTGGCGGCCAGCGGGGCCGCGCCTCTCAGTAAAGATCTGGGCGAGTTCTACGAAGCCATCGGGATGCCGATCAGCGAGGGCTACGGCCTGACCGAGGGCGGCGTGGTGTCACTCAATCCGCTGGACCGGCCGAAGCCCGGAAGTATCGGCAAACCGCTGGCCGGCGTGGAGGTGACGTTCACCGAGGACAACGAGATTCTGGTCAAGAGTCCCTGCCTGTTCACGGGTTATCTGAACGATCCGGCGACGACGGCCGAGGTGTTGCGGGACGGCCGCCTGCATACCGGCGACCTGGGGCACATGGACGAGGATGGCTACGTTTTCATCACGGGGCGTAAGAAGGAACTGATAGTCTCGTCCACCGGGAAGAAGATTTTTCCTTCGCGCGTCGAAAGCCTTTTCAAGATGGAGCCGCTGATCAGCCAGGTGCTGCTGATCGGCGACCGTTTGCCCTTCCTGACGGCGCTCTTCACAATCAATTCGGCGGCCGCCGAATCGCTCAAGGGGATGGAAACCTTCAAGGGGCAATCGTCGGCCGTGCTCGCGCAGGCGCCGCCCGTGCTGGCGGAGATTCAGAAGGCAGTGGTGCGGGTCAATAAGCAACTGGCCCCGTTCGAGCAGGTCCGCAAGCATCGTGTGCTGGGGCGCGATTTCACGATCGAGAACGGCGAACTGACGGCCACGATGAAAGTCCGGCGGACGCGCGCGATGGAGAATTTCCGCGAAAGCATCGACGAGTTGTACGCCGGGCGCGAGTAGGGCGTGGATTACCAGGGCCGGCGTTTCCGTCCGGTGGTGAATTCGCCGCACGGGCAGGTGTCTGCGGGCACTCTTTTTCAGTACCGACAGGCAGGCGATCTGTTGACCGGGGAGTATGCGGGCGGCGGAATCCGGCATGGGCAACTGCTGGGGCTGGTAAGCGCGGAGGGCACCCTGGAGTTCTGCTATCACCACGTCACCAACGAGGGCGAATTTCGCAGCGGCGTCTGTTCCTCGACTCCCGAGATATTGCCGGACGGAAGGCTCAGGCTGCACGAGCGCTGGGGGTGGACCTTCGGCGGCGAAGAAGAAGGCGAATCGGTAGTGGAAGAGGTTTTGGAATAGGCTGCGGGTTCGGAGCGGTGAAGCGTGAACAGGCCACTCAAAACGATGGCCTGTTCCACCACTCCCTGGTAAGCTGCGCCGCCTTACAGCGTGTGTTCCGCGCGCACGACTTCGTCATCCAGCGAGTGCTTGAGCGTGAAGCCCAGCTTTTCGCAGATGCGCATGACGTCGCGGTTATCGGGCAGGATATCGGCGGTCAGCTTGCACAGCTTTTCGTCGGTGCCCACGGTGAGCAGACGGGCCAGCAATTCCTTACCGAGGCCCCGGCCCTGCCATTTGTCACTGACCACGACGGCGACTTCGGCTTCGTTCGTGCCGTGGAGCTTCATCAGGCGTCCCACGCCGAGGATTTCGCTTTCTCCGGTCTGCGGGTTGCGCTGCTCGGCGACCAGGGCCATCTCGCGGTCGTAGTCGATAAAGCAGATTCGGGTGAGGCGCTCGTGCTGGGTGCGCTGTTCCAGATTCATCAGGTGGAAGTAGCGCAGGTACACGGTGCGTTCGCTGAGGGTTTCGTGGAAACGCACCATGGCGGGTTCGTCTTCGGGACGGATCGGCCGGATGGTGACGTGGTTGCCGTCTTTCATCGTCCAGGGGGCGACGTAGCGGGTGGGGTAGGCGCGGATGGCCAAGCGCGGAACCTGATCGAGCGACACCTCCGGACCATGCACGACCACGCGGGCATCGAGGGCGATCAGGCCATCGGGCGAGGCCAGCAGCGGATTGATGTCGATTTCCTTGATCCAGCGCTGCTCCGCCACCAGGGCACTGAAGCGGACCATGAGAGTTTCGAGCGCCACCAGATCTACCGGCTTGCGGCCGCGCACGCCTTTCAGCGCCTTGTAGATCTTAGTCTGCTGCATCATCAGACGAGCCAGGGTGGAATTCAGCGGCGGCAGGGCGAGCGCGCGATCTTTGAAGACTTCCACCAGTTGGCCGCCGGTGCCGAAGAGCAGCACGGGGCCGAATTGCGGATCGAGGCTGCTGCCAATAATCAGCTCATAAGCGTCGCGCAGCTTGATCATGGGCTGCACAGTGACGCCCTGGAAATGCTGCGCTCCCGCCTTGGCGGTGACCGACGTCTGAATGGCGTCGAAGGCGCGGGCCACGGCCTCGGCGCTGCCCAGATTCAACTGCACGCCGCCGACATCGGTCTTATGCGTGATGGTTTCGGAATACAGTTTAAGGACGATGGGGTAGCCGATCTCGTCTGCTGCCTTGACCGCGTCATCGGAGCTGGCGGCGATGATGGTTTTGGCCACCGGAATTCCGTAAGCGGCCAGCACCTGCTTGCTTTCGAATTCGGTGAGGATAGTGCGGCCTTCGGCGCGCGAGCCGGCGATGATCTTCTCGACCAGCTTACGATCGGGAGTCCAGGTGGCGGAGTCTTCGGGCATCGCCGGGGTTTCGTAGATGGCCTTCAGGTTGTCGGCATACTGCCACATGTAGTTGAAGGCGCGGGCGGCGGTGTCGGGATAAGGAAAGGTAGGGATGTTGGCGCGGTTGAGGATTTCCTCGCCGGCCGCCACATCCACGCCGCCCATCCAACTGGCCAGCAAAGGCTTGCCTTCCTGGCGCGCGAGCGGTTTGAGCTGTTCGGCGATGCGCGTGGGGTCGGTCATCGCCTGCGGAGTGAGGATGACGAGCATGCCGTCGGAGTTGGGGTCTTTGGCGGCGATTTCGAGGGCTTTAGCGTAGCGTTCAGGGGAGGCGTCGCCGATGATGTCGACCGGGTTGTTGTGGCTCCAGGTGGCGGGCAGGACGGCGTTGTACTCTGCCATGGTTTCGGGCGTCAGATCGGCCAGTTCGCCGCCGCCCATGATGAGGGCATCGGTGGCCAGCACGCCGGGTCCGCCGGCATTGGTGACGATGGTCAGGCGCGGTCCCTTGGGGGTGGGCTGCTTGGAGAGGACTTCGGCCATGTAGAACAGGTCGGCGATGTTGTTGACGCGCAGGACGCCGCTGCGCCGGAAGGCGGCTTCCAGGACTTCGTCGCTGCCGGTGAGAGAACCCGTATGCGAAGCGGCGGCTTTTGCGGCCTGCGCCGAACGGCCCGGTTTGATGATGATGATCGGCTTGGTGAGTGCCACTTCGCGCGCCGCGGAAAGGAAGGAACGCGCGTTGCCGATGGATTCCATGTAAATAACGATCGACTTGGTCTTGGGATCGTTGCCCAGGTAATAAATGAGATCGCCCCAGCCCACATCGACCATCGAGCCGACGGAGACGAAGGCGCTGAAGCCGACCATTTCCTTGAGGCTCCAATCGAGGACAGCGGTGCACAGGGCGCCGCTCTGGCTGATGAAGCCGACTGAACCGGGACGCGCCACCGTGGTGGCAAAGGTCGCGTTCATGCCCGAAAGCGGGCTCATGACGCCCAGGCAGTTGGGTCCGATGATGCGGATGTTGGCCTTCTGCGCCTCGACCAGCAACTGGCGTTCGAGTTCGGCGCCCTCGGGACCGATTTCCTTGAAGCCCGCGGAAATGACGATGGCGCCCTGCACGCCATTTTCGCCGCATTCCTTGATCAGGGCGGGAATCGAGGCCGGGGGAGTAATAATGACCGCCAAATCCACCTGTTCGGGGATATCCGACACGGAGGGGTAGGCTTTCACGCCTAACACGCTGGAGCGTTTAGGGTTAACAGGATAGACTGTGCCGCCGAACGGGCTGGTTACCAGGTTCCACAGCACAGTGCGCCCCACGGTGCCGGCGTTTTCCGTGGCACCGATCACCGCAACGCTCTTCGGCGAGAAGAATACGTCCAACTGCTGTTTGCGTTTGCGGCTGAGCTTCTTTTTGGCGGGCTTAGTGATTGCTAGCATTTTCGTTGTCTGCCTTTGGGCTGAACGCGGCCTTGTTAAGTGCCTCCACAACGTCCAGCGAGTTGAGACCGTTCTTGCGCGCCACCGTTTCGATATCGCAGTCATCGCAGGAGGTGCGATAACGGAAGTCGTCAAATATGGGAATGGTTTCCGGATGACGTTGTTTCACGTCGCGGATGATCATGTCACGGCGGATCAGTTGATCGAATCGAAACATAGAGTGCGCCCTCGATTAGCAAGAGAATACAGCACCCGGAAGTCCAAATAAACGTCACTTGAATTCAATCACTTACGCGGGGGATGGGAGAGGAATTGGGTGATATGGCGCAGCCTGGGCGGGGAAGGCTGGCGAAGAATACCGTAGTGGGCGCTGGTCACTCGCCCGAATAGGCTTTCCCGGACCACCGAGCGGTGCCGATGGCGTCTTCCGGGCCGAAGGAGGCAAGCTGCTCGAGGGCGTGGCGCAGTTCCGCGGCGGATTGATAGCGTTTGGCCGGATCGGGGGCCATCAGTTTGGCGACGATAGGGCCTAGATGTCCGGGCACGATTTCGGTATTGATGGCGCTGCGCACGGGCAGTTCCCCGGTGGCGAGTTCGAACATCACGACGCCGAGCGAGAAGAGGTCGGAGCGGCCATCGATCGGTTCGCAGCAGACCTGTTCGGGGGACATATACGGCAGGGTTCCGAGGACAGTGCCTTGCCGGGTGGCGATGGCGACGGTGGGCGCGTCGTCGCCCAGGGGTTGGGCGGGGAGGGTGACTTTGGCGAGGCCGAAATCGAGCACTTTGACGGTGCCCGTCGAGGTGAGGAACAGGTTGGCGGGTTTGATGTCGCGGTGCACGATGCCGATGGCGTGTGCCGCTTCCAGGGCGGAGGCGACTCCGACGGCGACCTGGACGACTTGGGCGGCGGGGAGGGGTCCCGCGGCCAAAAGCTCATCGAGGGGCCGGCCTTCCAGCAGTTCGAGAACGATGAAGGGGCGGCCCTGCCAGTTGCCGCCTTCGAAGACGTTGCAGATGTTGGGGTGGGGCAGGGCGGCGGCGGCCAGCCCTTCCCGCTCGAAGCGAGCCAGCATTTCGGGGTCGTTGACCAGCTTTTCGGCGAGGATTTTGAGGGCGACGATTGCGTGGGAATCGACCGCCTGTGCCTTGAACACGATGCCCATGGCGCCGCGGCCGATCTCCTCGAGGAGGCGGTATTTCGAGATCGTCATCCCGATCATGGGTGTCTTACATGATAGCCGAGGATGCGCAGAGGGAAACAGGAATTCCCTGTTGGCGGTCCCACGAATTAGCCTGGGTGGACGGCGGGACCCCGCCACAAATACGAAATTGACCTCGGCTTTCCGCGGCACCGGCTCCAGGCCAAGCCTTTCCAGGACATGTCGGCAAATCAGCAGCAGGAACCCGAGACCCTGATGCGGCATCCCCTACCGCCCGCTGCTTGTTTTCGTTTGGCATGGCGCCAGCTGCAATCACCCATCGGAGGCGCGCCGGCGGCGACGCAGCGAGAGACCGGCTAGCGCGGCGCCGCAGAACAGCACCGTGGCCGGTTCGGGGATACTTTCGGCGCCCGGCACGGCCAGGAACTGCTCGGGGTCGATCATGGGAGCGGATGCCACGTCGTCGACGTGGTCGAACCGGAAATAGAGGCGAAGGTACTGAACGGCTCAGGGATTCCACCCACCGGCGGCGCGCCAGGGCTGCGGTCACGAAGCCTCGCCAGGGCAGTACCGCCGCGTCAAACGCCCATCGCCCGTCGCTTGTTATCCTGATGAATTGACGGATACGACACAGAAACGAATTGTAGTGGCCATCGACGGGCCGGCAGGCGCGGGCAAAAGCACCATCGCCAAAGGACTGGCGGCGCGTCTTGGGTTCACCTATATCGACACCGGCGCGATGTACCGGGCGGTGGCGCTCTGGGCGGTGCGGCAGGGCGTCGACACGGGCGACATGCATCGCATGGAACAACTGGCGATGGCGGCGGGGATCGAGCTTTCCCCGGGGCGAATCGCGCTCAACGACGAGGATGTCACCGACTTCATCCGCACAACTGAAGTCTCCAACGGCGCCTCCAGGATCGCGGTGATTCCCGGGGTGCGGCGCGCCATGGTTGCCAAGCAGCGGGAAATTGGCGAGCGCACCAGCGTCGTGATGGAAGGCCGCGATATCGGCACCGTAGTGTTCCCCAATGCGCAGGTGAAAATTTTTCTGGACGCCAGCCTGGAAGAGCGGGTGCGACGCCGCCTGGAAGAGATGCGGGCCAGGAATCAGCCGGTGGATGCCGCGCAGCTTGCCGCGCAGATGAAGGAGCGGGACCAGCGCGATTCCACGCGGGCCGATTCTCCACTGGCTCAGGCCCCCGACGCGGTATACCTGGATTCCACCTCCTTGCCGATCGAAGACGTGATCGAAGCGATTTTGAAGATTGTGCGTGCGCGCTTAACAAACGGAAGGGAATACTGTTGAAGAATCTCCTGGTAATGAAATTCGGCGGCACCAGTGTGGGCAGCGCCGAACGGATGCGGATTTCGGCCGGCCTGGCTGCCGCTGAACGCAAGCGTCGCCCGGTCGCGATTGTGGTGTCGGCGATGAGCAAGGTGACCGACCTGTTATTGGACACGATGCGTCATGCCGAGGCAGGCGACCGCACCGGCATGGAAAGCAATTTGACCCGCCTGCGCGAGCGTCACGAAGAAGCTTGCCGCGACCTGCTGCCGCCTGCGGAGCAGGGCAACGTACTGGCCAAACTGCACGATGTGATCGACGAGTTTGAGCGCATTGTGAACGGCATGGCGATGCTGGGCGAGCGGCCGCCGCGGTCGGTGGATGAAGCGGTGGCGGTGGGCGAACGGCTGACGGTGGTGCTGGTGAGCGAATTCTTGCGCTCCAGCGGTACGCCTTCGGTGGGCGTGAACGCGCGCGACGTGGTGGTGACGGACGCGGTGTTCGGCAATGCATCTCCATTGATGGAGCCCACGCGGGTGAAGGCGGCCGAGAAACTGGTGCCGAGTCTCGAAGCGGGGCTATTGCCGGTCATCACGGGCTTCAACGGCGCCACGGCGGACGGGCGTCCGACCACGTTGGGCCGTGGCGGCAGCGATTTCTCGGCTTCGATTCTGGCGGCGGCGCTGGACGCCGAGGAACTGTGGATCTGGACCGATGTCGATGGCATCATGAGCGCGGATCCGCGCCTGGTGCCGGACGCGCAGGTACTGGAAGAGATCACCTACGCGGAAGCGGCCGAATTGGCCTATAACGGAGCCAAGGTTCTGCATCCCCGCACCCTGGCGCCGCTGGTGGAAAAGCAGATTCCGGTTTGGAGCAAGAACAGCTTCGCACCTGAGAAGCCGGGAACCCGGATTGTGCCCTCGATGGCCGTGGCACAGGGCGCACGCGCCGTGGCGTCGATGCGCAATGTGGCGCTGGTGTCGCTGGAACCGGCGAGCGCGGAGATGAACGGCGTGCAGTTGATGGCGCGGGCGCTGGACGCCATCGCGCGCGTGGATGTGGAAGTGCTGCTGTTGTCGAGTTCGAGCTACCGGCAGAATTTCTGCTTTCTGGTGCGCGAAGACGAGCTGGAGCGGTCGCTGCAGGCACTGGAATCCGCGCTGGCGCTGGAACTGGCTCACAACTACGTGCGCCCGATTCAGGTAGACCGCAACGTCGGACTGCTGGCGGCCGTTGGCGAAGGGATGCAGGGCAAGCCGGGGTTGGCCGGGCGGATTTTCACCGCCATTTCGCGGGCCCAGGTCAATATCATCGCGATTGCGCAAGGCTCTAGCGAGCTAACGATTGCTGTGGTGGTACGCCGCGACGGAGTGGAAAAAGCGGTGAAGGCGGTGCACGCGGAGTGCTCGCTGGGTTTGCCGCCGGCGGTGCCGGTGCTGCCCTACGGAGACGCCCACCGGGCGTGAAGCGCACCGGCCGTACAGCGGGGGCCATGAGGCCGGCGGCAGGCACGAAGGGGCTGCCGGAGCCGGCAAGAAAAGTCCAGGATCCCGGTGCGCCACAAGACGGCGCAAATTCCGTTATACTGGTGTCTTCCCCTTTAGAATACAGGAGTTCTGCCTAACATGTTTGATCTGTTTCGAAGCCGAGATAAAGCCGTGCGCATCCTCTTGGGAGGCTTGCTGCTGGTGGTCGCCCTATCCATGCTCACATATCTGGTGCCGAGCTATAACAACGGCGTGAGCACGTCGGATCAGGTGATCGCGGAAATCGGCAAGGATACGATCACGCTGGCTGAAACGCAGCGGCTGATTCAGGCCCAGATGCGTTCGCGGCAGTTGCCCGCGGACATTCTGCCGACCTTCATTCCGCAAATGCTCGACCAGATGGTGGCCGAGCGGGCGATGGTGATGGAAGCCGAGCGTATGGGCATTGTGGTGACCGACGCCGATGTGTCGAATGCCATTCGCGAAATGGTGCCCAGCCTGTTCCCGGACGGCAAGTTCGTGGGCAAGGATGTTTACGCCGGCATGCTGGCGCAGCAGAACATGACCATCGAGCAGTTCGAGAACGACCTGAAGCGGCAGGTGATGGTCACGCGGTTGCGCGATATCGCGATGGAAGGAACCATCGTGACGCCGGCGGAAATCGAAGCGGCTTTCAACAAGAAGAACGAGAAGGTGAAGGTGGAATTTGTCCGCCTGACGGCTGACAAGTACAAGGCGGAATCGCAGCCCACCGCGCAGGAAATGCAGGATTTCTTCAAAGCGAATACGGCGCGCTACCAGCAGCCCGAGAAAAAGAATCTGACTTTGCTGGTGGCCGACGAAGCGAAGATCGAAGCTTCGGTGACAGTGTCCGACGCCGACCTGCAGCGCATGTACTCGCAGAATCAGGAAGCGTTCCGCACGCCGGAACGGGTGAAAGCGCGCCACATTCTGTTCAAGACGCAGGGCAAGTCGCCGGCGGAGGAAGCCGCGATCAAGACCAAAGCGGAGAACGTGTTGAAGCAGATCAAGAGCGGCGGGGATTTCGCGAAACTGGCCAAAGAGAACTCCGAGGACGGCTCGGCTGCGGCGGGCGGCGATCTGGGCGATTGGATCACGCACGGGCAGATGGTGCCGGAATTCGACAAATCCATCTTCACCCTGAAACCGGGTGAGACCAGCGACCTGGTGAAGTCGATGTTCGGCTATCACATCATTCAGACCACGGCGCGCCAGGAGGGCGGCATCCGTCCCTTCCCCGAAGTGAAGAGCGAACTGGAAGCGAAGGCGAAGAGGCAGCGCGCCACCGACCTCGTCCAACTGGCTTCCGACAAGGCGCAGCAGGCGTTGCAGAAAGATCCGGCGCACCCCGAGAACGTGGCCGCGCAGTTCAACATGCAGATCGTGCAGGTGGCCGGATTCACGCAGGGCTCGCCAGTGCCGGAACTCGGCCCCAACCCGGATTTCGACGCGGCGGTGGTCAACCTGAAGAAGGGCGAAGTGTCGCAGGCTGTGACCGCGAACAATAAGGTCGCGATTGCGGTGGTGACGGACGTAGTTCCGGCGCATCCTTCGAGCTTCGAGGAAGTCCAGGGCCAGATTCGCGAACTGACGGTCAACAACCGCGCCGCCGCGGCGGTGCAAAAACACGCCAACGAACTGGTGCAAAAGGCGAGAGAGATGGGCGACCTGGGGAAGGCCGCAAAGTCGATGGGCCTGGACGTGAAGACCTCGAATGAAGTGGATCGCTCAGGCAATATCGAGGGCATAGGCGCCGCGAGTTACGTCACCGAGGCGTTCAGCAAACCGGACGGCACCGTGGTGGGACCGATTGGCGTGCCGGATGGCGGCACGATCGTAGCTCGCGTGGTATCGCACACGGCCGCGGACCCCGCGCAACTGGCCGCGCAGCGCAGCATCATCCGCGACGATATCAAGAGCCAGCGCGCCCGCGAGCGCTATACGCTGTTCGAAACCGGCGTGAAAGACATGTTGGTGAAACAGGGCAAGATCAAGATCCACCAGGATGTGATCAACCGCCTGATCGCCAACTACCGCACCAGCTAACCGCGGAACTAGCCGGCTAAGGAGACTTACAGGATGCTGCATGGTCTGCTACAGGTGTGGTTTGGCTGGGTGCGCGATGGAGGCTATCTCGGCATCATCGCGCTGATGGCCATGGAGAGTTCGATCTTTCCGGTGCCCAGCGAAATTGTGATTCCGCCCGCTGCCTTTTGGGCTTCCCAGGGCCGGATGAGTCTCACGGGGGTGGTGCTGGCCGGGACGTTCGGCTCGTGGCTTGGCTCGGCAATTACTTACTGGGTCTCGCGCTGGGTGGGCCGGGCATTGATTCTGCGCTACGGCAAAATGGTGTTCATCAAGCCGGACAGCCTGGATCGCGCGGAGCAGTTCGTGCAGCGCTATGAAGTGGGCGGCGTCTTCTTTGCGCGCCTGCTGCCGGTGCTGCGCCACCTGGTTTCGATTCCCGCCGGAATCGCGCGCATGTCGTTTGGCGTATTCAGCCTGGTGACCACACTGGGCGCGTTCATCTGGTGCAGCGTGCTGGCCTGGTTCGGCGCCAGGATCACGGCGGCGCACCCTGACTTAATGAACGATCCCGAAGCGTTGATGCGCATGGTGAAATCCGAAGGCCAGTGGATTGTCGGCGCGGTCCTATTGCTGTGCGCGTTGTATGTGCTGGTGATCCGCATGACGAGCCGGGATAAGGCCGCCGGCGCAACAGGCTAAGCTGCGGCCCGCGGTAAAGGTCGCCTCCTCACTAGGACTAGGGCTGCTCAGTAACTTAATAGCTCTACCGAGCCGGCGCGATCAGCAAGCGGTCTCTTAGCTCTTCTACCGGGGCGGCAGGACGCGATTCGCCACTTACTCGCTGCGGCCGACCAGTCCGGCGGCAAACAGGCGGTCATCCACGCGTCCGAGCGTCTTGGCAAGGCCGGGCCTCAGAAGCTGGGTATGGCGGATGGTGGTCAGATACTCCGGGATGGCCCACACATCCTCCTCCGCGGTCATCCACCCCAGAGCATCGAAACGGGTCAGTTTCACGGCGCCAGAGTAGGTGCGCAGCGTCTTCTCCCGTTTGAGATTGTAATAATGCTCGAAATAGCTCATGGCCAGTTCGCGCAGCGTGCGATAGACGGGCCCGCGGAAGCGCAGGCCTGAATAATTGGATTTGGTGATGGCGCCCCAGTGGCCGTGCTGGCGGAAGATGGCAAGCACGTGGTCGTCGTCGCGCACGGCTTCGAGATCGAGCAGCAGGGGCGGATACCCGAGCAGGCGCAGCGCGGCGGCTCCGAACAGCGCGCCTTCCATGCAGTGGGCGGTGCGGTCGCGCAGGACTCGCCGCGGCGAGCGGCAGGTCTCGCCGTCGAGTTCCTTATTGTAGGCAAGATCGTCCAGGAAACGCTGGATCTTCTCGGGCGTGTTCAAGCGACGGAAGACGGCCAGTTCGCGCGGGCGGAACGTGTGGGGATCCATCGGCTTTCAGCGTAGCGTAGTTTGAAACGGGCTACGAAGGTGCGAAATCGCCCAGATCAGACGCGCGACCAGTTCACCCAGGAGCCGCAAAGAGTCCGCGCCCGGCTGGCAACGAGCGCACGAATCGGCTTCCTGCGGGCTGTCACCGCAGCGTGGCGAGCGCGGGCTCGCCGGACTGCCCTTCCTGGGCCTCGCGCGAATGGGCCGCCTCGATCGCCCGCGCGAAACCGGGCAGCGAGCGCACGATCGCCTCCCGTGCGATGGTAAGCGACAGGCGCATGTAGCCGGGTCGCCCGAAGCCGGTGCCCGGGACTGCCAGAATTCCTTCCTCCTGCAGCATGCCGATGAAGGCGATGTCGTCCGCGATGGGCGTCTTCGGAAACAGGTAAAAGGCACCTTGCGGGCGCGGCGCGTGGTATCCCATGCACGTGAGAGCTGCACACAGAAAGTCGCGTTTTTCCTGATAGTGCGAGACGTCGATGGTGGCGTCTGGCACCATATTCACCACCCATTGCCAGATCGCCGGAGCGTTGATGAAGCCTAGAATCCGGTTGGCGACCGTACAGGCGCCGCGCAGTTCGGCGATTCCCGGCAGGTGCGGCGGCAGCGCCAGGTAGCCGATCCGCTCGCCGGGAATCGCCATCGCCTTCGACCAGCTCCAGGCGATGACCGCGCGGTCGAATATGCGCACCGCTTCCGGCGTCACCGCGCCATCGAAAGTGAGCGGGCGGTAGGGCTCGTCACAGATGACCAGCACCGTTTCCGGCAGCACGCGATTGACGGCCCGCAGAATGGCTTCGCTGTAGATCACCCCGGTCGGGTTGTTCGGCGAATTGAGAATCAGGGCGCGGGTGCGAGGGGTGAGCGCGGCGGCGATGCGCGCCGGGTCGGGTTGGAAATCCGCGGAAGTCTCTACCAGCACCATGCGCCCGCCGTGGTTCTCTATGTAGAAACGATACTCGGGAAAATAGGGACAGAGCACCATCACCTCGTCGCCGGGATCGAGGATGGCCTTGAGGATGACGTTGATGGCGCCGGCCGCGCCGTTGGTCATCAGCAGATCTTCGCCCGCGAAGGGGATGCCGGAGCGCTCTGCGAGGCGGCGCGCCAGTGCCGCGCGCACCTCCGGGTAGCCCCCGTTGGGCATGTATGCGTGGCTCCGCATACGGTTGGCGGCGGTGATATGGCGGAGGGCGTCCATCACGGGTCCGGGCGGCTCGACTTCGGGGTTGCCAATGGAATAGTCGAACACGCGGTCGGCGCCCCGTTCGCCTCGTAGCTGCACGCCGGTTTCGAACATGCGCCGGATCCACGACGACCTCTCCATTTGCTGGGCGATGGCGCCGGAGATTCTCATTTCCGCCTTTCCGACCTCTTTGCCTGATTATACCCCACATGCAAGTGGTGTACAAGGCTGCGTAGTATCCCGCGACGTATCCCGTGCGCGTTCGGAAGTGCGGACGGCTATAATCTAGGCTTCCATGTCACCGACCCTCGCCCGCCCGGCGCAGTCCCGTCTCCGTTGGACGATGTGCGCCCTGTTGTTCTTCGCGACGACGATCAACTACATCGACCGGCAGGTGTTGAGCATGCTGGCCAAAACGCTGCAGGACACGCTCCACTGGTCGGAGAACGACTACGGCGATATCACCGCGGCGTTCGCCATCGCTTATGGCGTAGGACTGCTCGGCGTCGGACGCCTGCTGGACAAGTTTGGCACGCGCATCGGTTTTGCGATCGCGATCACAGTTTGGAGCCTCGCGGCGATGGGCCACGCACTGGTGAGCAGCGTACTGGCGTTCAGCGTGGCGCGCGTGCTGCTGGGGCTGGGCGAGGCCGCCAACTTCCCGGCGTGCATCAAAACGGTGGCGGAGTGGTTCCCCAAGCGCGAACGCGCGCAGGCCACCGGGCTGTTCAATGCGGGCGCCAATATCGGTGCGATTTTCGCGCCGCTCACCGTGCCGCTGCTGGCTAGGACATGGGGCTGGCAGTGGGCGTTTCTGGTGACCGGCGGGCTCGGCTTCCTATGGCTGGCGTTCTGGCTGGCGATGTATCGCAAGCCGGCGGAGCATCCGAGGGTATCTCAAACCGAACTCGCGCTAATCAACAGCGATCCGCCGGACCGGGTGAGCAACGTGCCCTGGAGTAAGGTTTTCTTCAAGCGGGAAACCTGGTCGTTCGCCCTGGGCAAATTCCTGACCGACCCGGTGTGGGTATTCTTCCTGTTCTGGCTGCCGAAGTATCTGCAAACCACCTTTAAGCTGTCGATCGACGACATCATCGTGCCGATGATTGTGGTCTACAATGCCTCGACCGTGGGCAGCGTAGGCGGGGGCTGGCTTTCGTCGCACCTGATGAAGCGCGGATGGGGCAACAATGCGGCGCGCAAGACGACGATGTTGATTTGCGCGCTCTGCGTGGTGCCGGTGCTGGCCGTCCCCTATCTCAACAGCATGTGGGAGGTGGTGGCGATTCTCGGCCTGGCGCTGGCGGCGCATCAGGGCTGGAGCGCAAACCTGTTCACCACCACCAGCGATATGTTTCCGCGCTCGGCGGTGGGCAGCGTGGTGGGAATCGGTGGCGCGGCGGGTTCGCTCGGTAATGCGCTGATGCTGAAGACGGCGGGGTGGGTGCTGACCGCAACCGGCAGCTACTTCCGACTGTTCATGATTTGCGGCACAGCGTATCTGGTCGCCCTGGCAGTGATTCATCTCCTGGCTCCCAAACTCGAGCAGGTGGAGATCGATTGATGCGGCGGTTGGCCGGGCCGGCGATTCTGCTGGTGCTGACGGCCGCCTTCTACTGGAAGCTCACGATCTCACGTGAGTGGACATTCCTGGAAAGTCCCGACACGGCGAACGTGGTGCGGCCGTGGCTGGATTATCAGGCGCGCGAGTTTCACGCGGGCCGGCTACCCCTGTGGGATCCCTACGAGTGGGGCGGGCATACGCTGATCGGGCAGGTGCAGCCAGGCATCACCAATCCGCTGAATTGGATTCTGTTCGCCATGCCTTTGCGTGACGGGCACATTCCGGTGCTCACGCTGCATTGGTATTGGGTGTTGATTCACTGGCTGGGGGCGCTGTTCTGTTTTGCGCTCTGCCGCGACCTGGGGGCTGGATTCGTGAGTTCTTTGCTGGGCGGCTGCATCTTCGCGCTGGCCGGCTTTGTCGGGCACACGGATTGGCCGCAGATATTGATGTGCTCCATCTGGGTACCGCTTGTGCTTTTGTTTTTCGCACGGGTGGCGCGCGGGCAAACGCCGGCGGCCAGCGGCGCTCTCTGCGGCGCCGCGCTTGGCATGGCGTTTCTGAGCGGCTATCACGTGGTGCCCACATTCACCGCGGTGCTGCTGGGCGCGATGTGGCTTGGCTACGTGGCCATTGGTTGGCGGCAGCGCGCCCGTTGGGGGCACGCCGCGCTCTGGCTCTGTGTGTGGCTGCTGGTGAGTGCCGTTCAGGTGCTGCCGGCGGTGGAATACGCGAAGCAATCGCTGCGCTGGGCGGGCGCGCCCGAGCCTTTGCGCTGGGGGCAACCCGTTCCTTATGACGTGCACGCCCAATACTCGCTGGGTTGGCCCTCGGTGGCGGGCATCGTGCTGCCTGGCATTTCGCTGCATGCCAATCCGCACGTGGGTTTCGTGGCGGTGGGTTTGGCATTGGCGGCGCTTTGGCGCAGGCGCCGCGATGCCCAGGTGCGCTGGTTCGGGTGCGTCGCGTTAGGTGGGCTGCTGCTGGCACTCGGCAAAGATTTCCCGCTCTACTGGCTGATTTACCGCTTCGTGCCGATGGTGGAAAAGGCACGCGAACCGGCCATGGCAATCGTGCTCTGCCAGGTGGGCGTTGCGGCGCTCGCGGCACTCGGCGCGTCGCTGGTGGAACGGCTGGGTGGACGCAGCGGGTGGTCGCTTGCCGCCCTCGGCCTGACGGTGTTCCTCGCGGAGGCGGTCTACGCTGCGCCGCGTTTGGCGCGCTTCGATCGGCGCGATTCCTATGCCGCGATGCTGGAGTCGCAGGCCGATGTCGCGGTGTTCCTGAAGGCGCAAGCCGGCTGGTTCCGGGTAGACATCGACGAATCGGATTTGTCCTACAATTTCGGCGATTTCCACGGCATCGAGCAGTTCGGCGGCGTTGGCTCTTCGCTGCCCATCCGTACGCACAAGCTGTTGGGACATGCGGAGACGCCTCGCTTATTCGGCGTGCGGTATCGCGTGGCGCGAGTGCCCTCGGACCCGGCGCAGGAGGAGGTCTTCCGCTCGCGCAGCGGACTGCGCGTGTATCGCGACCCACGCATCGGGGAGGCGCTGTGGACATGGCACGAAACGCCATGCGCCGCAAAGGACCAGCTACGCATAGTGGACCGCACTTCGATGGCCGTGAAGGTAGAAGTGGAGATGGGCTGTCCGGGGCTCGCCGTGGTGGGCGATGCGTTCTATCCCGGCTGGCGCGCGCTGCTGGATGGCGAACGGCGTCCGGTGCAGGAGGTGGAAGCGGTGCGCGCCGTGCGCACCGGCGCCGGCCGGCATGTCATCGAATTCCGCTACCGTCCGGCATCGGTATATTGGGGATTCGGGCTGACGATGCTCGGGCTGCTGGTTGCCTGCATCGCGCAGACTGGAGCCATTCGCAAGGCGAAGCGGTGAGGGCGTCTGATGGCGATGCACCGCTCTTGCGATGAGTGGACTGCGGATGCGTTTTCGTCGCCTATCCGCCAGCTTTCCAACGTACGCCTACTGCGCGGCCACGTACGGCACGCACAACGCTCCCAAAGTCGTCCGCCCCGCCGTCTTCGCTACCTTGAGCAACCTCAAAAACACCTGCGCCGTCAGAAACGCATCGCCACCAGCCGTATGACGGTCGTGCATGGCAATCCCGAACATGTCGCACAACCCGTCCAGCGAGAAGCCTTGCGCCATCGCGCGCCCGGCAAACGCTCCCGCATCATTCAAATGCAGCGTCAAATCCATCGTGTCCACCCACCGATTCCTGAGCGTGCCGCCAAAATGCCGCTCGCACGCGCAATTCAGCGCCTGAATATCGTGCCCAATGTGATGCCCCACAATCACCCCGTCGCGCAAATACTCCAGAAATTCCGCGATCGCGTCCTTCTCCTCCATCCCGCCCGCCGCCTCATCGCGAGTGATTCCGTGCACCGTCACCGACGCGTTGTTGTACGCCAGCTTCAGCATCACCTCGAAGGCGTCTTCCAGCAGAATCTCGCCATCGCATACCGCCAGCGCGCCGATCGTAATGATCTTGTCCTTGCGGGGATCGAGGCCCGTCGTCTCGGTATCCAGCACGACGAAGCGCACTTCGGGCGCCGGAGTCTCGTCGTGCCACGTCGCCTCAAAAGCCTGCAGATAGTGCTCCATTATTCCACCGGCACCATGGTATTCACCGTGAATTCCAGGAACCGCTCGATCGACGTGAACGCCGTCTTCAGTAGCTTTTGATCGAATTTCCCCAGCATCGCGCAATCGATCTTCGGCCCGCCTGCCAGTGTCCGATAATACACGCCCACCCGGAAGGCGTCCGCCGCCTGCCGCAGCACGTCCGCGGCTTCCGGAAACTCCGCCATCGCCTCCTCCAGCCGCGCTAGCGTGTTCACCGCTCCCAGGTTCCGCTTGGACAGGGCAAACACGCGGGCGGCGTTCGCAATCGGCGACACCACCGCATCCCCAATATCGAAGCTCTCGTGCCTGGCCCCGTCGATCCCCATCGCCAGGCCCTCGAAGAAGGTCAGGGGCGGTACGTTCGCCATGGTATCGATCGCCAGCAGCGCAATGGTCCCGGCGCACTGGCCGAGCTCACTCTCGATGTGGGCTGTCAACTGCCGCAAAATCGCGGCCTCGCCGCTCAGCAGCCGTAGATCGAAGAACGCCCGCCGCGCGTACAGATCGTAAGCCAGGGGATTGCGAATGGTTTCGCTATACAGGCGTTTCCACTCCGTTAGCGGCATGCTGGGCTGTGCGCCCTCCGGCCATTCCACCGCGCTGCCGGTCAGCCCCGCGGCATCCAACTGGCGCGCTGCGGCACCCACCAGCGCAGCGAAATACATGCTGTCACTGGCCGCAAACGCCGCATCGCCGTCGTCATAAATCGCCGCCAGCGAGGGCAGCTCCCAACCCGGAGTGTCGCACCGCGCCGCGTCGCCGAACATCATCCAGCAGTACGGCGCCTGCGCCGGCGCGATTCCGTCCGCGCGGACTTCCGCTTCCGCCAGCCGCAGGCATGCCTCTACCACGGCCGCCAGCACTTCCTCGGCGATCACACAGCAATCGTCGATGTCCTGCGGCTGCGCCACGCCTTCCCGCACCATGCGTTCCGCCAAGCCCATCAGGGGCTTAAGTTCCGCTTCCGAAGCGGCGTTCCGGATGCCCTCTACTACGCCGGTCGCGTCCTGGCCGCAGAACATGGCAACGTCGCGCGCCGTGAGCACACCCTCCAACGTGCAGTCGCCATCCACCAGTTCCAGCGAATCGGTCCTGCGGCGCAGCATCTCGCGCACCGCACGCCGCGTGGTCACCGCGCCCGAAATGCCGCTCACCCGGCCGTTCGCATCCACGGGCGTGACCGTTCCCGTACGCGAGGCCGCCAGCCGCGCCTTCAGGAACTCCGCCGGTGGAGCAGGCGCCTCCAGCCACGACACGCGACTGTACCCTAACGCACCACTCACCGAAAAATGCGCCGCCAGAAAACGCCGCACCGCCGGATAGCGCGCCACCATCGCCTCCATTGCCGGCGCCGCCACGCCATACAAAATCACGTCCGACGCCGTGCGCGCCGAATACCGGCACCGACCGTCAACTTCGAAGCGCTCTAACCCGAGCAGGTCGCCTTCGCCCAACACGTCGCGTAGCCGCTCCGTGCCGGCTGCCTTCTCCAGCAACTCCACGCGTCCCTGCTGGATGGTCCACACGAAGGGACCCTTGGGGTCCCCTTGCCAGTAAAGGTACTCCTCGCTTTCGCAGAACTTCACTTTCCCGCTGCCGGCCAGCTCCAGCAGATCGGCTTCATCCAGACTGTCAAAGGGCGGGTGCCGCCGCAGGAAATCGGCGACGCGCTGTCGAATCACGGCTGTCTTCATAGGCGCAGATATATAGCGAGTGCGGTCTGGCAGCTACAGGGCGGCGGGCAGCGTTCGTGGCTGTTCCCGCTAGCATACCACCAGGGTCCGGGGCACAGGCCATCGTGAAGACGCGACCCCGTCCACCTTCCGCGAAGACGTCCCGTCACACCGTTTCCAAGGCTGTTCGAGGGGAGACCTCGCCGCCCCGGAGTGCTCCCGGCAGGCATCGCCGCGCATCGAACGAGGCCGGGCAAGCGTCCCGGCGGGCGACCTGTCTGCCGCGCGCCATGGTCCCGGTAACTGCTCACAGCCGACTTAGCCAACGGAGTTATCGACCTAACCCCGGTAACTCCCCTAGTGGTCAGAAATGACTTGCACGCCTTGGAATAGGGTGCATTAATATCTTGCATGGCTTGCCAACTTGCCCCCGATCCGACTGGCACGATCGACTTCATCACCTCGACCGGCGCGAAGTTCACCGTGATCGTTAAGAGCGCTTCCGGCACTGCCTGCATCGTCGCTGCCACCCTGAACGGCACGCCGCAAACCGTAGCCAATTGCCAGGCCCCTGTGACTGCCGTCGCCGCCCGCAACAACCTCGACCTTGCGCTCGTCGGTTCGGACCCCATGGAAGACTTCGAAATCCACGAAGACTGTGGCGACGCCACGCACCTCATGCGTAAAGGCAATTTCCAGAACGGACCAACCATAGGATTCCGCATCCATGCTTTCTAATACCCACATCGTCCCGGTCACCGCGCTGCTGCTCTCCGCTCTTTCCCCCACCTGGGCGCAGCCCGCCGTCGACCCCGCACTCGCCGGCTTCCGCCTCTCGCGCGTCACTTCACCTACCTTCGATATCTCCTCGCTCGTCGACGTGCTCGGCGCGCCGCAGGCCTTCGTTCAATATCTCCGCGCCAAACCCGCGCATGTCGCCTTCACCCGCAACGTCGCCTTCAAAGCCACCTTCGTCCCTGCCTTGAAAGCCGTCGAAAACGGCCGAGTCGACGAGCAGGCCGGCGGCTCCGCCACCCTCGGAGGCGCCGCCAGTGCCGCCGAAAAGGCCGGACTCACCGGACTCATCACCGCCGCCCTGGAAACCGGCGCCATGACCCAGACCCTCGACCAGAACATCCTCACCGTCCGCGGCAATGCCGAAGGCCTCTTCCATTTCCTCACCGGGCAGGAGGTGCTCCCCATTTGCGAAACGCCCACCGCCACCAGTTGCGACGCCTCGCCGTGGAACAATCTGGAAGTCACCGCCTCCTTCGACGTTTCCAAAACCAGCACGACCGAACAGGTCGAGGGAACCGTGCCCTCCACCGGCGCCCAGCTCACTGCCTTGCTGACTTCGAGCAAACGCCAGTTCGCCTCGGCCAGCGCGCGGTATGCCATCATCAATTCGCGCGATCTCCACTCGGCTAAATACCGTGAGGCCTGGCTCAAGTGGTTCGCGGCCAACCAGGCGGGACTCGGCGTGGCCGGCAACGAACTTCTGGTCGCCGTCAACGACATCAAGAAGGCCGTCCAAAACACACAGGCGAAGGACGCTAACGGCAATCTCCGTACGGTCAACATCCCCCGCCCCGACGGCTCCATCGTTGTCTTGCCGGTAATGATTTACGACGATTGGCTCACGGCCACGAAGGCCGCTCTCGCCGGAGCCACCCACTCCGAAGCTGCTGTCGCCGCCATTCTCCAGGTCCGCCTGGAAATTCTCGAGACCGACATCCGCGAACTGGTGCCGGACTTTGACGCCAAACTCGAAATCGCCGCCAACGCCTACACCCGCTTTTTCAATCTCACACGCCAGGGTTTCGCGCTCGGCAACATGCCCATGCTGACTGCCAGCCTGACTTACTCCGAACCTACCCTCCAGCCCAAAGTCATCGATGGTAAGTTCTCGTTCGCGTGGAGTCCGAAGTCCAATGGCCCCGTCAATCCCGGCACCCTCACCGTGAATGGCGGACTTTCGTTTTACACGAAGCCACAGCATAAGGACACCAAAGGCGGCACGGCACGCTTCCGCACGGCCGATTTCGCCTTCCAGTTCGATCGGCCTGTGGATGCCAACGGCGCCGTCGCCCTCACTCTGGGCGGCTATTTCCAATATCAGAATGCCCCTTCCCTGATTTTCATCCCGCCGGGCACCACCGCACCCGGGGGCGTCCCCCTGCCCGGTAATGCCGTGGAACTGCTCGCGCCCAAAGGCACGATCGCCGTGGCCCACGCCAGCATCACGCTGCAGATCCCCGGCAGCGGCGTCAAGGTCCCCATCGGCATCTCCTGGTCGAACCGCACTCAATTGGTGACCGGCAACGAAATCCGCGGCCACATCGGCTTCAACTTCGACACCCACTCAATCCTCCTGCAAAAGTGAGGCGTCGCAAGTAGGGCCGGCATTCGTCCCGGCAATCGTACGTTAATTCGGCATGAACTGCGACGCTCCGACACCGTCGCGGCTCTGATCGGGCTTTGAGTTCCCTCCGCCGGCGGCGTGGGCCTCGCCTCACTGCCACGCAGCCCGATTCACCCCACCTCCCGCTACTTGGCATATAATGATGCTGACCGTGAACTGGGCCACACTCCCCCCAACAAGGATTCCCGAACGATGTCAACTCTAGAGGTGTCCCCGGCGGGCTCTCTGCCGGATCAGACCAGCCACTCAGCGATTAACGATTTCAGTATCCAGGTTGCTACTGTGAACGGATCGGGCTCGCAGACGGCGAATACCGTACTCATGCGTGCCATCTTCCAGATGGGCGTTCCTGTCTCCGGCAAGAACATGTTCCCTTCGAACATTGCCGGCCTGCCTACCTGGTTTACCATTCGTGTCTCCAAGAAGGGATACATCGGACGCCGCAAGGAAATCAACTTCCTCGTCGCCATGAATCCCGAAACCGCGCAGGAAGACGTAATGAAGCTGGAAAGCGGCGCGGCCGTCGTCTACGATGAGCCGCTCAAGCTCAACCAGCTTCGCGACGACCTCGCCTTTTTCCCCGTCCCCTTCGATAAGCTCGTGGCGCCGGTGTGCCCCGATGCAAAACTGCGGAAGCTTGTCCGCAACATGATCTACGACGGGATCGTCGCCTACCTCCTACACATAGAAATGGAGGAGATCCACAAAGCGCTCTTCAAACAATTCGGCAAGAAGAAGGCTAAAGCCGCCGAACTCAATTGGGGCGCAGCGCAGGCCGGCTACGACTACGCCGCAAAAACCTTCCCCCACACCATTCCCTGGAAGATCGAGCGCATGAACGAAACCGCGGGCAAAATCATCATCGATGGCAACGCCGCCTGCGCTCTGGGCTGTATGTTCGCCGGCGTCACCGTGGTCACCTGGTACCCGATCACCCCGTCTTCCTCCCTGGTTGAAACCCTGATCGGCTACATGCGCCGCTTCCGCCTCGACCCGGAGACCGGCAAGGCCACCTACGCCATCGTGCAGGCGGAAGACGAACTGGCTTCCATCGGGATGGCCCTCGGCGCCGGATGGGCCGGAGCCCGCTCGATGACGGCCACCGCCGGACCCGGCATCTCTCTCATGAGCGAGTTCATCGGACTTGGCTACTACGCCGAAATTCCCACCGTGGTTTTCGACGTGGAGCGCGTCGGTCCGTCCACCGGACTCCCCACGCGCACCGCGCAAAGCGACATTCTCAGCACCGCTCTTCTCTCCCACGGCGATACTCACCATCCCCTCCTCTTCCCCTGCTCGCCGCGTGAATGCTTCAGCATGACGATCGAAGCCTTCGAATTCGCCGAAAAATTCCAGACCCCCGTCTTCGTCATGACCGATCTCGATCTCGGCATGAATAACTGGACCAGTGAAGCTTTCGATTACCCCGAAGCGCCCATCGCCCGCGGCAAAGTGCTCAATGCCGAAGATCTCGAGCGGCTCGGCGGCTTCGCCCGTTATAAGGATATCGACGGCGATGGCGTCGGCTACCGCACCCTGCCCGGCACCAACCACCCCAATGCCGCCTACTTCACCCGCGGCTCCGGTCACAACGATAAGGCCCAGTACACGGAACGCGAAGACGACTACGTGAACAATATGGACCGCCTCGCGCATAAGTTCGAAGTCATGCGCCAGCACGTCCCCACACCAGTCGTCGAAATCGCCGACCAGGCCAAAATCGGCTATATCGTCGTCGGCACCTCCGATTACGCCGTCCGTGAGAGCGTCGATCAACTGCGCGACGAATACGGCATTCCCGCCAGCTACATGCGCCTCAAGGCGTATCCATTTACCTCGCACCTGCTTGACTACATCCGCCACCACGACCGCGTCTACGTGGTGGACCAAAACCGCGATGGCCAACTGCTCGGCCTCATGCGCCTCGAACTCGACGCCGACCTGATCGCCAAGCTGCGCAGCGTCCGTTATTACGGCGGATTGCCGCTCGATGCGCGCACCGTAACCGACGAAGTCCTCAAACAGGAGGGTAAATAACATGAGTACCACCGCCGCGCCTCCGCCCAAAAAGGTCAACCACATCGGGCTGGAAGTTCTGAACTATAAGGGCAGCAAGACCACCCTCTGCGCCGGCTGCGGACACAACTCCGTCTCCGAGCGCATCGTGGAGTGCTTCTACGAACTCGGCATCCAACCCTGGAGCGTCGCCAAGTTCAGCGGAATCGGCTGCTCCTCCAAATCGCCGGCCTATTTCCTGGGTCTCTCCCACGGCTTCAACGGCGTACACGGCCGCATGCCCGCTATCGCCACAGGCGCCCTGCTGGCCAACCACACCCTCATGGGAGTGGGCGTCACCGGCGACGGCGACACCGCCTCCATCGGCATCGGACAGTTCATGCATCTCGTCCGCCGCAACATGCCGTTGATTTACATCATTGAAAACAATGGTGTTTATGGTTTGACAAAGGGGCAGTTCTCGGCCACCGCCGACCTCGGCTCCACGCTGAAAACGGGCACCGTCAACGACCTGCCGCCCTTCGATTGCTGCTCCCTCGCCCTGAAGTGGGGCGCCACCTTTGTCGCCCGCTCATTCAGCGGCGACAAGAAGCAATTACAGGCCATTCTGAAGACCGCCATCGCCCACAACGGACTGTCCGTAATCGACGTCGTCTCTCCCTGCGTCACCTTCAACGACCACGCCGGCTCCACTAAGAGTTACAGCTACATGAAGGAGCACGAATCGATTCTCCACGACCTCGATTTTGTCCCTCATTTCCAGGAGATTTCCGTCGAGATCCCAGAGGGCGAAGTCATGGAGGTGGAGATGCATGACGGCTCTCACCTGCGCATTCGTAAGTTGGAGCGCACCTACGATCCCACCAACCGGATCGCCGCCGAAGCCGTCCTCGAGGAAGCCGAGGCTAAGGGCGAAGTCCTGACAGGTGTTCTCTATGTGAACCCCTCCAAACCCACCTTCGTGGAGCAGTTGAACCTCGTGGACGTGCCCCTCAGCACCCAGCCCGAAGCCAAAACCCGGCCTTCGCGTGAGGTCTTGAACCAAGTCATGGAGGAGTTGCGTTAGTGGGGGTATAAGGAAGATACCCCCAAGATCGACTGTGCTTTACATTGCATTTGCTTCCGGCAAATGCTAGCATCATCCTGGTCTGTCATCCTCCGAGACAGATTGCTGTAAGACTCTACACCCCACGCCACCCTGGCGTGGGGCTTTTTTTGACCAGCAACAGGCATCCCTGCCTGTCCGCGGAACGCAGCGAGGACGCACGAATCCGCCGCGCGAAAACGTGCATCCTCCGCAGCGGTTAGTATCTCCGTTAACTTAACGGTAGAACGCTCCTTCCACGTTCAGCCGAGGCGGAACATTACCGCCAGGTATACCGCCGCCGCGCCCCAAAGCCCGCATGGCCGAGGAGCCCGAGCGTAACGATCCCGATACCGCCGGGCTCCGGAGTCGAGCTACTGGTGAGTTCGGTATGCCGCGGCGGCCCCGGGACGAACGGACCGCCATCGATACTGAGCTCGGCAAAAACATCGAAGAAACTCGAGATCTCAAACGACCCGCCACTGCCTACCAAAGCGGAAACCGACGTCTGTCCAGTACTCGGGATGGCGGGATTCTGCCGTGCCTCGACAGTATGCCCATTGAACGTACCCATGAAATCGAAATCCGTGATCTGGGAGTTGAACGTCCCCACCGGATTGGACAGCGTCCGTCCAAAAAAGATGAAGTCGATGGTCCCCGCAAAAGTAATCGAGCCAAGCATCGCCCCGGGCGAACCGCCAATGTTCTGAAACAGGTTAGCGGACATGGCTGCGTTTGCCGACAGGTGTTCGTCGCCCGCCACCACCGCATCGGAGGTGTTTTGGAACCCCGAAATGCTGATGTCCGCCACGCAGGCCGGAATCAGACAGGTTGGAGACAAAGTAAAGACACTGGCCGGTGGCGGCAGTGTCGCCGTGGGCTGTATGATGCCCGCTTGAATGGTTGTCAAGCCAGCGGTGAAAGCCAGCAGCGCAACGGCTGAAGGCCGCATGGCGGATCGTTTCAGAATGTTTTTCAATGGGGTCCTCCAAGAATTCGATATTCCACGTACCGGCGGCTTCATCGACCCGTGCACGCCCAGGTTCCGGTGAGTATACCCCTGGTACCTCAATTACTTTTTGAGAGAATTAGTACGCTCGCGAAATTTGTCAAGGGGATCCGGTTCGCTGGGGCGCTTGAACTCCCTGAGTTCACGGAGGACGCCAGTTCGACGACCTTCGAACGTCTGGCTGACGGCGCTATCTGGCCGGCCACCGTAGGCGCAGATATCCCAAGGGCGCCATTCAGGTCCTGATCCAGAACTCGAACTACGAACGCCTGACCCCGGCCCCCGTGGTGTGCGCTCCCTTCAAACCTTAGAGGGCCTCGGGGCGGTCACAAAGCGTTTCGTCTTCAATCCGTGTATATCGTGTCCGTCCGCGGCCCATACCTTTGCGCGGTTGGTGGCCCTCACAGCCACCCCAATCGATTCAATCGCTTGCCGCGAAATTGGCTCCATGCGTCCACCGTTCCCAGACTACTCTAAAGAAGCCCGAGCCTGAGCCCGGCGCTAATTCCAACGCCCCGGAGGCGTCCTCTACAGTAGGATGAGCCTGATAGGATGAAAGCGCTAATGGCTGCCCCCACACCCCCGGCCGAGCTGTCCGCGAAAGAGATGGAGCTGATTTTCAAAGAGCATCACGCCCTCGTCTTTCGTGCCGCCTACCGGATCACCGCCAACGCCGGCGATGCCGAAGACGTCCTCCAAACCGTCTTTCTCCGCCTGCTCAAACGCGAACCGGGCGCGGAACCGATCGCCAATCTGCCCAGTTTCCTGCATCGCGCGGCCGTCAACGCCGCGCTCGACCTGGTCCGCTCCCGTCAGAATATCCGCAATATCCCGCTCGACGAACTCGAGCCCGTGCTCGCCGAACCTGCGTCGCGCAGCCCAGAGCGCGCCCAGAGTTCCAACGAGATTCGTGATTGGCTGCGCGGCGCGCTCGCCCGACTCAACCCCCGAATCGCTCAGATGTTCGCCCTCCGCTTCTTTGAGGGCAAAGATAACCCCGAAATTGCCAAAATGCTGAACACGACACCCGGCACCGTCGCCGTGACCCTCTCGCGCACACGGGACCGCCTGCAGAAGGAATATCAAGCGTACATGGGAGGAGTGGCATGAACACCGAATACAACCCCCTGGACCAAATGGACCCCGCACTGGAACAAGCCATGCTCGACATCCGCGAAGACAGCGTCGATCCGGCCGTCGTTGAAGCCGCGGCCGCACGCGTGTGGGCCAACCTCGCTGCCCAGTGCCACGCTCCGCTGCATTCCTGCGCCGATTTCCAGGCCGCCCTGCCCGATTTCAAAGCCGGCAGCTTGCCCTCCGCCCGCGCCCTCCTCGTGCGAGACCACCTGCACGAATGCGTCGCCTGCCGCCGCGTTTACGAAGGCCGCGTCGTCTCCATGCCCCCGGCCGCCGCTCCCCGCCCCGTCAACCACACGGTTCGCTGGGCCGTCGCCGCCACCGTGTTGCTCACCGCGGGGCTCTCCGTCTGGTTCGCCGTGGATCAGTACGGCAATCACACCGGGCGCGCCATCGTGCAGGCAGTCAACGGCACACTCTACGAAATTTTACCGACCGGCATACAAGTGCTGGCCGCCGGACAGGAATTCCCCGATGGCGTGGAAGTCCGCACCTCTAAAGACTCCAACGCCATGCTGCAGTTGAAGGACGGCAGCGTGGTCGAACTCCGCGAGCGTTCCGGATTCTCCACTTCCCAGACCACGCGGGATCTCACCATTCGTCTCGACCGCGGCAGCATCATCGTGCAGGCCGCCAAGCGCAGTTCCGGCCACCTCTATGTGGCCACCGCGGATTGCCGCGTGGCCGTCACGGGCACCGTCTTCAGCGTCACGTCCGGCGTCAAGGGATCGCGCGTTTCCGTGATCGAAGGCGAAGTCCACGTCTCGCAGGACAGTAAAGAGAAGGTGCTCCACCCCGGCGATCAGACGGTCACCAGCCCCACCCTCGACCCCATCAGCGTGCAGGACGACATCAACTGGAGCCGCAATCGCGAAAAGCTCACCCAGCAGCTCGAAACCCTGCGCGCGGGACTCGCCACGATCCAGATGCCGCAGCTTCGCTATAGCAGCAAACTGCTGGGCCGCCTGCCCGCGTCCACCGTCTTCTTCGCCAGCATTCCGAACCTTTCCGATTACCTCGGCCAGACCCAGGTAGTCTTCGATCGGAAGATGTCCGAGAGCCCCGAACTGCGTGCCTGGTGGGGCAGCCATGCGGCCAACGTCGGTCCTATTATTGATAAGTTGCGCGCCGCCAGCGAATACCTTGGCGACGAAATCGTCGTCACAGGCTTCACTACCGGCGACAAGAACTACGGCCTCCCTGTATTCTTTGCGGAGTCCAAACGTCCGGGCTTTGCAGATTTCGTGAAGCAGCAACAGTTGCCGTCCGCCGTGGCCGTGGAAGAGCGTAACGGGTTGGTCGCCTTCGGCCCCAGGGAAGCGCTGGTCGCTTTCGCCGCCGCCCTGGATACGCCGTCGTCCGGTTTCGAAAAGACGCCCTTCTACGCGCGTATCGAAGAAAGCTACCGCAGCGGCGCGGGCATCCTGCTGGCCGGCGACCTGGCCGCCCTCGGCAATCGCGGCCCCATGGCTATGACTGGCGGCGCACGCTATTTCATCGCCGAAGAAAAGGAAATCAACAACCAGATGGAGGCTCGCGCTTCGATTGGCTTCGATGGACCCCGCAGCGGCATGGCCGCGTGGCTCGCCGCGCCCTCTCCCATGGGCTCGCTGGATTACATTTCGTCCGAGGCCACCATCGTCAGCGCGTTCGTCGTGAAGAGTCCCACCGCCATCGTCGATGGCCTGGTTGGACTGCAGAACGGCGGCGTCGCTTCCAACGCCGACAGATCCCTCGCTGAAGTCCAAGAGAAGACCGGCGTCGATGTGCGTAACGATCTCGCCTTGGCTCTGGGCGGCGAATTCTCCCTCTCGCTCGATGGCGCACTCATTCCCGTGCCTTCCTGGAAACTGGTCACCGAGGTCTACGACCCCGTGAAACTTCAGGCCGCCTTGCAGAAGTTCGCCGAAGCCTACAGCCGCGAAACCGTCAAGGCCGGCAACGCCCCGCTGCGTATCTCGCAGGAAGTGTTCGAAGGACGCACTTACTATATGATCGCCGGCGGCGACGGCAGCCCACTTACCGAGGCGCACTATACCTTCGCCGATGGCTACCTGATCGCCGGACCGTCCCGGGCTCTCATCGCCCGCGCCTTGCAGGTGAAGAGCGGCCGCGCTTCCATCGCCAAGTCCGCGGCCTTCACCGCGCTCTTGCCGCGCGATCACTACAATAACTTCTCCGCCCTCATGTACCAGAATCTGGGCACCAGCCTGTCGCCCCTGCTGAGCCTGTTTGGCGGCATGATCCCGCAGGGCCGCGGCGCGCAAGCCGCCGGACAGACAGCCATGATGCAGAACCTCAGCAACCTGAAGTCCACCATGATCGCCGCCTATGGCGAGCCTGACCGCATCACCGTCGCCACCAGCGGCAACCTCATGGGCCTCAGTCTCAGCAGCCTCATCACCGGCGACCTGCGCAATGCGGTGCCGTTCACGCAATTCATGGGAACAACGCGGCGCGCGCCTGCGTTTAAATAGACTGATGGATCCTGTTATCGAATTGGATGGGCTGGAAGTTCGCTTCGGCTCGCGCACAATCCTCAAGAAGCTGAGCGCCAAGCTCACCGGCAGATCCATCGGCCTCCTCGGACCGAACGGGGCAGGCAAGAGCACGCTGATCAGCACGCTGCTCGGCTTTCACCAGCCCAGCGCCGGCACCGCCCGCATTCTGGGGAAGGACGTCCGCACGCAACTGCGCGACGTCCGCGGCCTGATCGGCTACATGCCGGAGAACGACGCCTTCATCGCTTCCATGACCGGCGTGCGCTTCGTCCGCCTCATGGCCGAACTCTCGGGCGTGCCGCCGGAGCAGGCCCTGGAACGCGCCCACGAAGCTTTCTTCTATGTCGGACTGGGCGAAGTCCGTTATCGTAACATCGGCACTTACTCGCTCGGTATGAAACAGGCCGCCAAGCTGGCGCAGGCCATCGCCCACGGTCCCAAGATTCTCTTTCTCGACGAGCCCACCAACGGACTCGATCCGCCCGCACGTCTGCGTATGATCGCCCTGATCCAGGAAATCCGCGATCGCGGCGATCTTCACCTCATCCTCTCCTCTCACCTCCTGCGCGATGTGGAGGAATGCTGCGACCAGGTGCTGATCCTCAAAGACGGCAATATCGCCGCCTACTGCGATCTGGAAGAGGAACGGCGTTCCAACCGCCGTTTCCTGGAACTTGAAACCCGAGGCGGCGTGGATGGCGCTTTCGCCCACGCCATCGAACAGCTTGGCTGTGAAACCGCCACGGGCGCGCAGGGACGACTCAAACTTGTCCTGCCCGACAACCTCGAAGTGCGCGAACTCTATCAGGTGGCCGCCGCCCAGAATGTGCAGATCCGCCGCCTCAGCCACAAGCGCGATTCCCTTGAAGACATCTTCCTCAAAGCCATGGAGACCGCCGATGCGCGCCTGTAGCGTCGTAGGACGGGCCGGGTGGCCTATCCCCCTCGCGTTTGGTGGACAGTGGACCAGCCTTGGTGGCATAAGGCTCCGCCTTGTGCAGCCGGGCTCGAGCCCGGCCGGAACCCGAGTTGGAGCTTCGCTCGAACGCACAAGGCAGAGCCTTATGCCACTGTGGTCACTGGCAGAGCGCACAGGGCGTGGCCCTATCCCTGCGGAGGCCGCCCATGGCCGTCTATAAGAAAACGTACCGCCCCTACGATGGCGCACTCACCAATTCCCTCACCCGATTCCTGGTGATTCCCCGCTACGCCTTCGAAGACATGCGCAGATCGCGCTTCCTGACCAGTTTCTTCCTGGCCAGCCTTCTCTACCCGCTGATCTGCGCGCTCATCATTTACGTGCAGCACAACGCCAGCGCCCTCAACCTCCTTGGCGTCCAAAACGCCAGCCGTATGATCTCCATCAATGCCACCTTCTTCCTCAACTTCCTGGGCTGGCAATCGATGCTGGCGCTCTTCCTCGCGTCCTTCACGGGACCCGGGCAAGTGTCGCCCGATCTGGCTAACAACGCTCTTTCCCTCTACCTCGCCCGCCCCTTCTCGCGTGTCGAGTACGTCCTGGGAAAAATGTGGATCCTCCTCGTCCTCATGTCCCTGATGACCTGGATTCCCGGCCTGCTCCTCTTCTGCCTGCAAGCCTATCTGGAAGACGGCTGGACCTGGATGCAGCAGAACGCCTCCTTCGCCACCGGCATATTTTTCGGCGCCTGGGTGTGGATCCTCGTCCTCGCCCTGATGGCGCTGGCCCTCTCGGCCTGGGTCAAATGGAAACCTGCCGCTGGAGCCCTCATGTTCGGCGTCTTCTTTGTGGCCGCCGGATTCGGCGCCGCCATCAACGGTGTGCAGCGGACCCGCTGGGGCAACCTCTTCAATATCAGCGCCCTCGTAGGCTCCATATGGGTCCACTTGTTCGGCGCGGACCCGGCCGTCAATAATGGCGGCGCCTTCTTCCGCATGCCCTCCGGTGAAGAACTGCCGCTCTGGTGCTGCTGGGCCTCACTTCTCGTCCTCTGCCTCATCTGCCTCTACATGCTGACCCGCAAGATCCGCGGCGCGGAGGTCATCCGTTGACCCATAACCTCATCACTTTCGCCAACGTCTCGCGCTTTTACGGCGAAGTGCTCGGCGTCAACAAGGTCAGCCTCAGCATCCCCCCCGGCGTCACCAGCCTGGTGGGGCCTAACGGCAGCGGCAAAACCACCCTCATGAATCTCATGACGGGACTGATCCGCCCCACCGACGGTTCCATCGACGTCCTCGGGATTGCCACCGAAGACCCCTCGCACCTTTGCCGCACTGTGGGCTACTGCGCCCAGTTCGATACCTACCCCAAAGGACTCTCGGGCTATCAGTTCATCTATTCCTACCTCCGCGTCTTCGGCTGGACTCACGAGGAATGCGATCGCCGCACCATGGCCGCCCTCGAGGCCGTGGGACTCGTGGACGCGCGCAATCGCCCCGTCGCGGCTTATTCCAAAGGCATGCGCCAGCGGGCCAAACTCGCGCAGGCCACCGCGCACGATCCGCAGATCATCATTCTCGACGAGCCGCTCAACGGACTCGATCCGCTGGCCCGCGCCGAAGCCATCGCCCTCTTCGAAAAATGGGGCAAGGCCGGCCGCCACGTCATCGTCTCCAGCCACATTCTGCACGAGGTCGATCGCATCAGCGATCAGGTCATCCTCCTCAGCCAAGGCTATGTCGTCGCCGAAGGCCAGATCCAAAGCGTCCGCGGCGAAGTCAAGGACCAGCCGATGCAGATCCTGGTACGCTGCGACCGTCCGAGCCAACTCGCCGCGCAACTCTTCCAGTCCAACCACCTGGTGGAAGCCAAACTCCACACCGATGGACACGGCCTGCTGCTCCGCACGCTCGATGCCGACGGCTTCTACCTGCTGCTGAATAAAATTGTCATCGAAAGCGGTCTGGTGGTGGAATCGGTGGCGCCTGCGGACGATGACGTCAACTCCGTCTACCAATACCTGATCGGTGGCGAGGGGAGCACGATATGAACCTTTGGATGCGCCAGATCGGCGGCGTTCTCCGCCTCGAACTCAAAAAAACTTTTCTCTCACGCCGCGGATGGTGGGTCTATTTCCTCGCCCTCGGGCCGATGGTGCTGACCTTCGGTCACTGGTTTATCGAGGCCAGCGGCCTCGATAAAAGCCACCACTCCATCGGCGAAGACACCCTCATTTTCGCCGGACTGTTCCACTTCTATTACCTGCGCCTGGGCATCTTCTTCGGCTGCGTCGGCATTTTCTCCAACCTTTTCCGCGGCGAGATGCTCGAGAAGACTCTCCACTATTACTACCTCACGCCGCTGCGCCGCGAACTGCTGGTCGCCGGTAAGTACCTCGCCGGACTGGCCACCGCGCTCGTCCTCTTCGTCGGCAGCACCGCCATCGGCTTCCTCGCCGTCGGACGCCACTTCGGCGCGAGTTACACCGACTACATCCTCCACGGTCCCGGACTCAGCCAGCTTGGCTCCTACGTTCTGGTCGCCACGCTCGCCTGCATCGGCTACGGCGCCGTTTTCCTGATGAGCGGCATTTTCTTTCGCAATCCGATGATCCCCGCCGCGGTCGTCATGGTCTGGGAGAATATCAATCCCTTCCTGCCCACAGTGCTCAAAAAGATCAGCGTGATCTTCTACCTGAAGAATCTCTGCCCGGTCGAAATCCCCATCCCGCCGCCTTTTAACGTGATGGTGATCGATGCCGAGCCGACGCCGTTCTGGATCGCCGTCCCGGGCCTGTTGGCGCTGGCAGTGATTCTGTTGATTTATTCCGGCCTCTCCGCCCGCCACACCGAAATCTCCTACGGAGAGTAGGAGTCGCCCGAATCACTGCAGACGGGCCAAATGTCTTATCGGCATGCATCGGCGTTTATCGGCGGCCCATTCAGTCTTTACTGCGGGACATGTAAGTGGGACAGGTTGGCCGCCGATGAAGGCCTGGCCGTTGAAACAAACTTTCCTCTGCGGCTGTCCCGCTTGACGCGCTCACTTATCCGTCGTCAGGAACACAATTACGCCATCGCCGCGGAACACCAGGTCGCCAGCCGCCTTCTGCGCCGCCTCGCCTTTGCGTGCCGTAACCCGCCCGAACACCACCGCCCAGCGATCGTAGTCCGGCGTCCCGAAACGGAATTTCCCGAGCGTAGTCTTCTTGACCATCGCCGCGAATTTCTTATTCAATACCGCGACGTCGAATTCGAAATGATCCGGCGGACGCGGTCCGTTGAACCCGTCTTCCGTCAGCCATAACAAGGGAAGCGCCTTCGCCGCGCCGTTGGCGGCCGCGCCATTCGTCCGCGCATCGTCCGTGGCCCGAGGAGCCTCGCAACTCTGCTCCCCGATCCACCGCCCATCGCGCCGGAACGAAAACCGCCCCAGCACCGCCACATCCTTGCCTTCATAGGCCGGCAGATCGGCCAGCACCTCGCACACCGTCAACGGCGGAATCGTAGGATCCGCCGCGACGGCAAAGGTAGCCGCCAACAAGACGATCGGTAGCAGACGATAGACAGCGATTTCCTGGACCCGGGGTAGCATCTCGCGCAGAAACAGATTAGACCTTTCCAACTCCCTTGCGGTTACATCCATTATTACCCTACTGAGGCCCGCGAGGTTTTACTCCCGGGGCGAAAAAACCGCCTTGGAGCCCTGATCCGCCAGCCGGCCGCGTCCATTATCTCCAAACCGGGCCATCACTTCACTAGCCCATCCGCGCCCTCTCCTCATCCCATAAACTGAAAGCGTGCTCTGGACCCCATCCCAGTCCTTCATCGAAGCCACCAATGTCCACCGCTTCATGCACCGGCTGGGATTCCCTACCCGCGAAGCCTTTCTCGCCTTCTCCCGCGACGATCCCGAGCGCTTCTGGGACGAACTGGTCCGCGAAATTGGGATCGAGTGGTGCCACCCCTACCATCAGGTCCTCGATTCCTGCCGCGGCCCCGCTTTCACTACCTGGTTCCTCGGCGGCCGGCTCAACATCGCCCACAACTGCCTGGACCGCTGGGCCGCCACCAACCGCATTGCCTGCCTCTGGGAAGCGGAAAATGGCGCTACCGGCGCCCTCACCTTCGCCGAACTCCACCGCCAGGCCAACCGCGTCGCCAACGCCCTTCGCGCCCTCGGACTTACCCACGGCGACCGCGTCGCCCTTTGCCTCCCCATGCAGCCCGAGATCCTGGCCATCCTCTACGGCTGCTTCAAACTCGGCCTCATCGTCGTCCCCATCTTCGCCGGCTTCGGACCCGGCGCCATCGCCACCCGCCTGGAAGACTCCGGCGCGCGCGTCCTCTTCACCGCCGCCCACCTGGAACGCCGCGGCAAACGCCTCCCGCTGGCCGAAAAAATGCCTCCCTTTGCCGGACACACGATCGTGCTCGGCACATCCTCCTGGCATGACTTCCTTGCACCCCACTCCACTACCGCGCCGACTCTCCCCCTCGATTCCGAAGACCGCGCCATCATCCTCTACACCTCCGGCACCACCGGTAAACCCAAAGGCACCGTCCATACCCATGCCGGCTGCCTCGCCCAGATGGGTAAGGAAATCTACCTCGGCTTCGACCACCAGCCCGCCGACCGCTTCTTCTGGCTCTCCGACATCGGCTGGATGATGGGGCCGTGGACCATCCTCGGCAACCACCTCTTCGGCGGCACGATCGTCCTTTACGATGGCGCGCCGGACTACCCAACCCCCGGCCGCCTCTGGGACCTCATCGAGCGCCACCGGGTCACCACCTTCGGCGTCTCGCCCACCGCCATCCGCGCGCGGGCCAAATCCGCGCCCACCGAACTCCCGCCCATGGATTCCCTCCGCATTCTCGGCTCCACCGGCGAACCCTGGGACGACGCCTCGTGGCTCTGGTTTTTCGAACGCGTGGGCCGGCGCCGCTGCCCCCTGATCAACATCTCCGGCGGCACCGAAATTGTCGGCTGCTTCCTCTTCCCCCTGCCCATACAGCCGCTGAAACCCTGCACCCTCGGCGCGCCCGCCCCGGGCATGGCCACCGAAGTGGTGGATGAGAACGGCGTGCCCGTCCGCGGCCGCAAGGGCTATCTCGTCTGCACCCGCCCCGCCCCCTCCATGACCCGCGGACTCTGGGGCGACAACGAGCGCTATCTCGAGACCTACTGGAGCCGTTTTCCAGGCTGGTGGTATCACGGGGATTGGGCCAGCGTCGATGCGGACGGGCACTGGTTCCTGCACGGCCGCGCCGATGAATCCATGAACGTCGCCGGACGCAAGGTCGGGCCCGCCGAAGTCGAAGAGGCCATTCTCCAGCATCCAGGAGTCGCCGAAGCCGCCGTCATCGGAATCCCGGACAAGGTCAAGGGAGAAGCTATCGTCGGTTTCGCCGTCGCGCGCCCCAATGCGCCACTCGATGCCGAGGCCATCGCGCGGACCGTGGTCAACGTCCTTGGCCCCACCTTCCGCCCCAGGGAAATCGTGATCGCGCGTGAGTTGCCCAAAACGCAGAGCGGCAAAATCGTCCGCCGCCTCCTGCGCGCCCGCTACCTGGGGGAACCGCTGGGTGATCTGTCCACCGTCGCCAACCCCTCGTCGCTCGATTAAGAAAGCGCCTCGGGCGCAACAGCCTGCGTTCTTGCGCCGTTGATCAGGGTGTTATGTAGCGAGGTGATCGCCCAGCCGTTGCTTTGCTGCTGCAGCACCAGCGTGGAGGAAGCCTGATGCTCACCGGCCATGACGCCGTAAGGGACGTTGACGTCTACCCGTATGTGCAGCATCGTGGACCCCTGGCAGAGATCGCGCCTCCCTTTCACCTGGTATTCCACGGTGGCATCCAGGAACACGCTGCGGAACAGCATGTCGTACAGGCCGGCGATGGCCTGCCGGCCGCGGACGTGCATCCCATGTACGTTCACCAGGTCGGCGTCCTCGGCGAAATAGCTGGCGAATTCCAGTCCGCGGCCGTCGTTCCACCTTCGCCACACCCCCGCGATCACGGCTTCGCACGAGGAAGCCTCCGGTTGCATGCGTACGGCCGTCACAAATGCCTCACAAAGAGGAACGCGCAAACCCGGGGAGGACCAGCTCACATTTTGGCAAGGACCTCAAAATCCACGTTCCCACCCGAAATCACAACGCCTATAGTCTTGATTTCACGGGGAATCTTCCGAAACAGCACGGCAGCGACCGGCACCGCACCGCTGGGCTCCACCAGGATCTTGAGGCGCAGCAGCACGAACTTCATAGCCGCTCGGATCTCGTCCTCGGTAACCGTGACGATCCGTTCCACCAGTTGCTGCACGATCGGGAAGGTCAGTTCGCCCGGTTTGGGGGCACGCAAGCCGTCGGCAATCGTGTCCGGATGGACGGCCACGCGCGTTCCCGCCAGCATCGAAAGGAAAGTATCGTTGGCGCCTTCGGGTTCCGCCCCGAAGACCCGGATTCCCGGTTGCAGGTGGCGAGCGATGGTGGCGCATCCCGAGAGCAATCCGCCGCCGCCAACGGGAGTCATCAGCGCGTCCAGCGGCCCGGTTTCGTCCAGCAGTTCGAGCGCGGCGGTTCCCTGCCCGGCGATGATCATCGGATGGTCGAACGGCGGCACCAGGGTCGCGCCGGTCTCTTTGAGAATGCTCTGGGCGATGGCTTCGCGGCTGTCCTTAAAACGGTTGTAGGTGATCACCCGGGCGCCGCGGGCGCGGGTGGCTTCCAACTTGGATTGCGGCGCGTCCTCCGGCATCACGATAGTCGCCGGCACGCCGACGTGCTGCGCCGCAATCGCGGTGGCCTGCGCATGGTTGCCCGACGAGTAGGCCACCACTCCGCCCGCCAGCGCTTCCCTGGGCAACGAAAGCACGAGGTTGGCCGCGCCGCGGATCTTGAAGGCGCCGCCGCGCTGCAGGTTCTCGCACTTGAAAAAGACGCGCGTTCCGGCCTCCGCATCGAAGCCGGCAGACGTCATCACCGGCGTCCTTCGTGCCAGCGGCACGATCCGTTTCGCGGCGGCGCGCACGTCATCAGCCTGTATGGCAAGGGGCATGCTTATGAGTCTATCTCGCGGGGATGCTAGCCTGGAAGTTGCTGGATAAACTCGTAACCGAACAGCCGAACCCTGCCTCCACGCAGATCGACCAGGTGCCTGTGGAGCAGGCCCTGCGCATCATCAATGCGGAGGATCAGCGCGTGGCGGCGGCGGTGGAACAGGAGATTCCTGCCATTGCGCGCGCGGTGGAAACCATCGTCGCGGCGCTCGAGAGCGGCGGCCGTCTCTTTTACATTGGCGCCGGCACCAGCGGACGGCTCGGCGTGCTCGACGCCTCGGAAATTCCGCCCACCTTCAGCGCGCCTCCCGGCATGGTGCAGGGCATCATCGCGGGCGGCGAAGCCGCTCTCAGCCATGCGACGGAAGCCAGCGAGGACGATCCCGAACTCGGCGTGCGCGACCTGCTGGGCCACGGCTTCACCGCCCGGGATGTGCTTGTCGGCATTGCGGCGAGTGGCAGGACGCCTTATGTGTTGGGAGCGGTGGCAGAGGCCCGGCGATTGGGTGCGGCGACCATCGGCATCTGCTGCGTTCCGGGGGCCGAACTCTCGCTTGCTGTCGATATTCCGATCGCACCGGTCGTCGGTCCGGAAGTCATAGCCGGCAGTACGCGGCTGAAATCCGGCACGGCGCAGAAACTGGTACTCAACATGCTCTCCACAGGGACGTTCATCCGCCTGGGTTATGTTTACGGCAACCTGATGGTAAATGTGCAGGCGAAGAACGAGAAGCTGGTTGACCGGGCGCGGCGCATCATTGTGCAGGCGGCCGGTGTTGCTCCCGAACGGGCGCTGGACCTGCTGCGGGAGAGCGATATGCGGGTACGCACTGCGATCGTAATGGGTAAGGCCGGCGTGACGCGGGAAGAGGCGGAGCGGCGACTGACGGAAGCGCATGGCCGGGTGCGCCAGGCGCTGGGTGAATAGCTATCTTCCAAAGAGGTTTCCATGGATAAATTCGTAATCACGGGCGGAGCCGCGCTGCGCGGCGAGATCGCCACCAGCGGGTCCAAGAATTCGGCGCTGCCGGCACTGGCCGCGGCGCTGCTGACCAGCGAACCGGTCACGCTGCACCGCGTGCCGCGGGTGCGCGACATCCGCACGATGGAACGCCTGCTGGTGGACATTGGGGCCACCGTGGACGTGGAGGATGAGACCGTCCGGCTGCGCACGGAGCGCATCCTGAGTCCCGAAGCGCCGTACGAGCTGGTCAAGACGATGCGGGCGTCCAGCCTGGTGCTGGGCCCTCTGGTGGCCCGCTCCGGACGCGCGCGGGTTTCGCTGCCCGGCGGTTGCGCCATCGGCGCGCGGCCCATCGACTTGCATATTTTCGGCCTGGAACAACTGGGCGCCACCATCAATCAGTCGCATGGGTACATCGAAGCGGTGGCCCCGCAGGGCCTGCGCGGCGGCACCATCCGCTTCGGACGCGCAACGGTTACCGGCACGGAAGATCTGCTGATGGCCGCCGTGCTCGCCAAGGGCGAGACGGTGCTGCACAACGCGGCCCGCGAACCGGAAGTCGTGGACCTCGCCGACCTGCTCACCAAAATGGGAGCCCGGATCGAAGGCGCCGGCACCTCCACCATCCGGGTGCAGGGCGTCGAGCGCCTGAGCGGCGCCGAGCATACGATCATCGCAGACCGGATCGAGGCGGGCACCTTCCTGGTGGCCGGCGCCATTACCGGCGGGGATCTGGCCGTCACCCAATGCAACCCCGATCATCTGGAGGCGCTCGTGTCCAAACTGCAACAATGCGGGGTGGAAGTGACACAACCCGACGCCACCACCGTGCGCGTGCGCGGCACGGGGCGTTTGCGCAGCGTCGATATGACCACCGAGGAATACCCGGGCTTCGCTACCGACCTGCAGGCGCAGTACATGGCGCTGATGACGCAGGCGGAAGGCATCGCCATCGTGGTAGAGACCATCTTCGAAAACCGCTTCATGCACGCCCAGGAGCTGGCGCGCATGGGAGCCAATATCCGGCTCGACGGCCGCCAGGCGATGATCGCGGGACCGCGCCCGTTGACCGGCGCGGGAGTGATTGCCAGCGACCTGCGGGCCAGCGCTTCCCTGGTACTGGGCGCGCTGGTGGCCAGGGGCGAGACGGTGATCGACCGGGTTTACCACATCGATCGCGGCTATGAGAAAATCGAGGCGAAACTTGCCGGCG
>JBDTMZ010000047.1:0-74502 GCA_039934035.1 Candidatus Solibacter sp.
TCAAGGGGACATTTCTACTTTGCTCAAAGGGGACATTATCACTTTGCTGCCACAATCCGCGCCGCAATTTACACAACCTTACAAAGTACTTGGCTACCCTTACACATTGAGACAAATGCGTAAGAATATTCCGGCCCGAATCTACTGGTGAGGCTCCCGAGCCGGTGGTACGATGGCGAGGCGCGATCGCCCGGGTCCGGTCCTTCACGCCACCGCTCAGCCCTTACTTTGCTGCCTTGAACGCCGCGGTCAACTCCGGCACCACCTGGAACAGGTCGCCGACAATGCCATAGTCCGCAACCTCGAATATCGGAGCATTCGGGTCTTTGTTCACCGCGACAATTACGCGCGAACCCTTCATCCCCACCAGATGCTGAATCGCCCCGGAGATACCGATCGCCAGATACAGCTTCGGACCCACGGTCTGGCCCGAACTGCCCACCTGGCGCTCCATCGGCAGCCACCCGGCATCGCAGATGGGCCGCGACGCCGCCAACTCCGCGCCCATCGCCTCCGCCAGTTCCTTGACCAGCGAGATGTTGTCCTCTTCCTTAATCCCGCGGCCCACCGCCACAATCAGTTCGGCCGCCGTGAGATCGATGGCGCGGGCCGACTCGCGGAACCGCTCCTGCGGCTTCGTACGCACCTCCGCCGCCGCGATTTCCGGCGCGACCTTCTCCACCGCCGCAGCGCCGTCCATCACCTGATCGGCACGGTACGCCCCTGCCTGCAGAGAGGCGAAATGCGGCGCGCCGCCCGTGAAGCGCACGTCCGAATTCACCTTGCCCTGGAACAGTTGCCGGACCATGACCAGCGCTCCGCCATCCGCGCGATGCGCCACCACGTCACTGACCGCCACCGTACCCAGGGACGTCGCCAGTTTGGGCAGAAAATCACGTACCTGGTAGGTGTGCGGCAGCAGCACGTAATCGGGTTTGACCTGCGCCAGCAACTGCCGCAACGCCGCGGCATAGGCGTCCGGCGTGTACTCGGCGAGCAAGGCGCTCTCTACCACGTACACCTTTTCCAACTGCTTGCCGCCGAGTTCGGCGCCGAGTGAATCGATTCCCTGCCCCAATACCACCGCGCTCACCGGGGTGGCGAGGTCCTTCCCCATTTGTTGGGCGGCCGACAGGGTTTCGAACGACATGCGGTTCCAAACCCCGCCGCGCTGCTCCATTACGACGAGAATGCTCATATGACGCGCGCCTCGAACTTCAGTTTCTCCACCAGTTTCGCCGCCGCTTCCTTGGGGCTGCCCTCGATCATCTGTGTGTGCTTGGCCCGCTCCGGCAAGTAGATGCGCTCCAGTTGGATACTGGCCGCCGCCCCGCCCCCGAGATCGCCCGGCGCGAGCGCCTTCACCTCTTTGCTCTTGGCTTTCTTGATGCCCATGAGCGTGGCGTAACGCAGCTTGCTGATGCCCGATTGAATGGTCAACAGGGCCGGCAGCGGCATATCCACATGCTGGAACCAGCCGTCTTCCAACTCGCGCTTCACCCGGATGCCGCCCGCGGTCTTTTCGATTTCCATGATCAGCGTGGCGTGCGGCAGCCCCATCAATTCCGCCACGATCGGCCCGGTCTGCCCGTAGCCGAGGTCGTCGCTCTGAATCCCGGTGAGGACCAGGTCGGGCGATTCGCTCTGCATGGCCGCGGCGATCAGTTTCCCGGCAGCCAGCGGATCGAATGCGCCCGGATTTTCGGCTTCGATGTGCAGCGCCCGGTCGGCGCCCTTGGCGAGCGCTTCCCGAATCGTCTGCGCCGCCCGCGAGGGTCCGAGACAGACTACCACCACTTCCCCGCCGTGCTTTTCCTTGAGTTGCAGCCCCGCTTCCAGGGCGTACGCATCCGGCTCGTTGATCTCGTAGGCCAAATCGTCATCCTCGATCCACTGCCCCGAGGAGGCAATCCGCAACTGCGAGTCCCGGGCCGGAACTTGTTTGATCGCTACCAGAATCTTCATAAGAATTATCGCTACCGCTCAGGACGGCAACACCCCGGAGCCGGCCGCCTGGCGGCCCGACCCCGGGGTGCGGCCCCACACTGTTATTCGGCGTAACGTTTGAAAATCAGACAGCCGTTGGTTCCGCCAAAACCAAAACTGTTGGAAAGCGCATGGTCGATCTTCAGCGGCCGCGCCGTATTCGGAACGTAATCCAGATCGCATTCCGGATCCGGACACTCATGGTTCACCGTGGGAGGCGCCACCTGATCGCGAATTGCCAGCACCGTAATGCCTGCCTCTAACCCGCCCGCTCCGCCCAGCAGATGCCCCGTCATGCTCTTGGTGGAACTGACGGCCACTTTGTACGCATGCTCGCCGAACGCCCGTTTAATGGCCATGGTTTCGGCCCGGTCGCCCACCTCCGTCGAGGTGCCGTGCGCGTTGATGTAATCGATCTGGGTGGGGACCAGCCCGGCGTCTTTCAAGGCATTGCGCATCACACGGAATGCGCCATCCCCGTCGGCCGGCGGCGCGGTCACATGGAACGCATCCGCGCTCATGCCGTATCCCACCACCTCGGCGAGAATCTTTGCCCCGCGTGCCTTGGCAAACTCCAGTTCCTCGAGCACGAGAATTCCGGCGCCTTCGCCAACCACGAAGCCGTCGCGATCCTTATCCCACGGACGGGACGCGCGCTGCGGTTCCTCATTGCGCGTGGACAGCGCCCGCATCGCCGCAAACCCGCCGATGCCCATGGGCGTAACCGCCGCCTCCGTGCCCCCGCAGATCATGGCTACCGCGTCCCCGCGTTGAATCATACGGAACGAATCGCCAATGGAATGTGCGCTTGTCGTACAGGCCGTCGCTGTCGCCGAATTCGGCCCCTTGGCGCCGCTCTTGATGGAAACGTACCCTGACGCCAGGTTGATGATGGTTGCCGGTATGAAAAACGGTGAGATGCGCCTGGGACCGTGCTCCAGCAGCGTCTGATGTTCGCGTTCGATCACTTCGAACCCGCCAATCCCGCTACCGATGTACACGCCTACTTCCTCGGCGATCTCCGGCGTCACTTTCAACCCGGAATTCTTCAGGGCGAAATCCGCCGCCGCAATGGCGAACTGGATAAACCGCCCCATCTTCTTAATTTCTTTTTTTTCGATGTAGCTCGAGGGTTCGAAATTCTTAACTTCTCCCGCAATCTTGCAGGAAAAAGCGGACGCATCGAACGCTGTAATGCCCGCGATGCCGCTCCGGGAAGCCAAAATCGCCTCCCAGGTCAGTTCCGTTCCGATCCCCAACGGTGTCAGCAAGCCAACACCGGTCACTACGACTCTTCGTGACAAAACTCGTTCTCCCCGGTCCGACCTTACAGATGCCTACTTCTTGGTCGCTTTGCCCTCAATATATTCAACCGCGTCTTTGACCGTGGTGATCTTCTCGGCATCCTCGTCCGGGATTTCCAGTTCGAAGGCTTCTTCAAAAGCCATTACGAGCTCGACGATGTCAAGCGAATCGGCGCCCAAATCGTCCACGAAGGACGCGTTGCTGTCTACCTGGCTTTCGTCGACGCCCAGCTGCTCGACAATAATCTGCTTCACCTTTTGCTCAACTGCCATGATTCCTCCTGGGATTATGTGAACGCGTTGATTTTAGCTACCTTCGGGGATTTTCCGCAAGTTCGCCTGGCGTTGTGTCCAATCCCCCATTCTGCCATATCCCCGCCGTTCGTGCTTATCCCATGGGAAAAACAGATGGGGTGGAGACAAAGCCCCACCCCACGTGCCGGAATTCCGAATTGGAGGATGCCCGTTATTGCGCGCCGACCGCGCAGTACGCTTCCAGAACGGCGCGCTCCACCGCCTGCGCCACTGCGTCCACCGGACGCGTGCCATCCACGCTGCGTACCACCTTCGGACCGAACCACTTCAAAATCGGCCCGGTCAGTTCGTCATACGCGCGAAGACGGCGCCGCACGGTCTCTTCTTTATCGTCTTCGCGGGTCATCAGGTCCGCACCGTCGGCATCGCAGATTCCGGCCACTTTCGGCGGCGCCAGAATCGCATTGTAGATGTGCGAGCACTTCGGACACTGCCGCCGCGCCGTCAGGCGCATCACCAGCGCTTCGTCCGGCACGTCGAGGTGAATCACCAGCGGTTCCGGCAAGCCGCGCTTCTTCACGACCGCCGAAAACTGAATCGCCTGCGGCACCGTCCGCGGATAGCCGTCCAGCAGGAAACCCTCTCTGCAATCGGGGCGCGAAATGCGGCTCGCCACGATATCGTTTACGAGTTCGTCGCTGACCAGCCCGCCACTTTGCAGAATGGAGCAAGCAGCCTTGCCCAGTTCCGTTCCGGCTTTGCACTCGGCGCGAAACATCTCTCCCGTGGAAATCGCGGGGATTTGAAATCGCTCCGCTAAATAAACAGCCTGCGTGCCTTTGCCGCAACCCGGCGGGCCAAACAACAGTAAGATCACAACTGCCTCCCTGTGACTCGCTCCTTGTCCGGCGAAGGTATGGATTAGGACTGCTTTAAAGATAACCAGACCTGCGAATCTTAAACCAGCCTACCCACTGGCGCCGCCAACGTCAATGGGGGGGAATGATGGGGGGGGCAGCGAGGGGGGTGCCTTGCGGCCTCTCGAGTTATATACTTTCCACCAGGAATTCTTAGGAGGGAAGCAATGTCATTTGCCAGGATCCCTTGGTGCGCCGCCGCAGCTGCAGGCGCCGCGCTCTACCTTTCGGCCCAGACTGGCCCGTCCGTTAAAGTGGGCCCCCGCGATATCGGAGGCGTCGTCTCCAGCAGCAAGGGTCCCGAAGCCGGCGTCTGGGTGATCGCCGAAACCACCGGCCTGCCCACGCGCTACATCAAAGAAGTCGTGACCGATGACCGCGGCCGGTACCTTATTCCCGCCCTGCCCGAGGCCACCTACCGGGTTTTCGCGCGCGGCTACGGCCTGGTCGATTCCCCCACGGTCGAGGCCCGGCCTGGGCAGCAGATCGACCTCAAGCCCACCCCGGCGCCGGACCCGAAAACCGCCGCCAAGCTCTACCCCGCCAATTATTGGTACGCGCTGTTGAAGATTCCCGAAAAGAGCGAATTTCCCGGCACCGGCCCCGCGGGCAACGGCATCTCGCCCAACGTCAAAACCCAGGGGCAGTGGCTGCATCTGGTGAAGACCGACAGTTGCGAATCCTGCCACCAGATGGGCAACGAGTATACGCGCACCATCCCCCCGCTCTTCCGGAATATGGATTCTCCCGCGCAGGCGTGGTTCCGCCGGATACAGTCGGGACAGGCGGGCAATTCCATGACGGGAGGGCTGGGACAACTGGGCCGCGAGCGCGCCACCTCCGAGTTCGGCGATTGGACCACCCGCATCGAAAAAGGCGAACTGCCGTTCGACGCCCCGCCTCGTCCGCAAGGGATCGAGCGCAATATCGTGATCACCCAGTGGGACTGGGCCACGCCGAAGGAATACCTGCACGACGAAATCGCCACCGACAAGCGGAATCCGAGCGTCAATGCGAAAGGCCCGCTTTACGGCTCTCCCGAGGAGAGCAGCGACATGCTGCCCGTGCTCGATCCCGTAAGCCATACCGCGAGCCACGTGAAAGTGCCCTATCGCGATCCCAATACGGCGGGACAGCCGAAGCCGCTGCAACCCTCAACGTTCTGGGGCAGTGAAGCCATCTGGGACAGCCACACCACGGTGCACAATCCGATGCTCGATGAGCGCGGCAGGGTGTGGTACACGGGGCGTATCCGGCCGGCGGAGAATCCCGCCTACTGCAAGGCCGGGTCCGATCATCCTTCGGCGAAAGCTACGCCGTTGCAACGTTCCGGCCGGCAGCTCGGCGTTTACGATCCCGCCACCAAGCAGTCCGCCATGATCGATACCTGTTTCGGCACCCATCACCTGGTGTTCGCCAGCGACGCGAACAATACCCTGTGGACCAGCAGCGGCGGGGGCGGTGGCGTGGTGGGCTGGTTGAACACCAGGCTTTGGGATCAGACTCACGACGAGACGAAGTCGCAGGGCTGGACGGCGCTGGTGCTCGACACCAACGGCAACGGCAAACGCGACCCGTATCTCGATTCCGAGCAGAAGGTGTTGACCGCGCCCAGCGGCGAGAGCCTCGGCACGTCGAATGCCCTCGACGGACCCATCGATCCCTCGCGCGATACGCGGCTCAATGCGGCTTTTTATGGGGTTGCGGTGGGCGCGGACGGAGCGGTATGGGGCAGCGTGTTAGGCTACCCCGGCGGTATCGTTCGCCTGAACCCCGGCGCGAATCCGCCGGAAACCGCGCTCGCCGAGTATTACGAGGTGCCCTGGAACAACCCAAAGGCGAGCGTCTCCGGGTATTCGCCGCGGGGCATGGATATCGACCGCAATAATGTGGTCTGGGTGGCGCTGGCCAGCGGCCATCTGGCCAGTTTCGACCGGCGCAAGTGCAAGGGCAAACTCAACGGTCCACAGGCGACCGGCCAGCACTGTCCCGAAGGCTGGACCCTCACTCCGACCCCGGGCCCGAATTTCAAGAACATCAAGGATTCAGGCAGCGTCGATTCGCACTATTACGTGTGGGTGGATCAGTTCGACACGTTTGGGCTGGGGAAGAATACTCCGATCATTACCGGCAACTCGTCCGATTCGCTGATTGCGCTGGTCAACGGGAAGTGGGTAATCCTGCGCGTGCCGTACCCTCTGGGCTTCTTCGCCAAGGGAATGGACGGCCGTTTTGACGACCCGAAAGCCGGTTGGAAGGGGAAGGGCCTGTGGACCACGTGGGGAACCCGGACCCCGTTCCACAGCGAAACCGGCGCCGGCACCACCAGCAAAGTAGTGCAATTCCAATTGCGGCAGAGTCCGCTGGAAAACTGAGGAAAATGGGCTGCGGATAAACGCCGATGAACGCCGATCGTTGTGAATCGGCTCAACCACACCGCAGCCTGCCGCCTCACTCCACAATGCGCCCGTCCGAGCGCAGCTTCAATTTCTTGTCGCGCCACTGCACGGTATCGCCGAAGAGGCCCGCCACCCAAATCGCGAAGCCGAACAAGTCGCGCAGCGGAATCATCCAGAAATCGGTGCGCACCTTGCGATCGCCCAGGATGCCCGCGCCAATCCACACGCCTGCCAGCATGCGCACGCCCAGCGCCAGCGTCCCTGCCGCCCATTGCTGCCCCGCCAATGCCACCAGACCCCATAGTGTGGCGTGCGTGACCACATAGCCGTAGTAGCCCGCTGCGCGCGACACGCGGATGGTGCGCGACCAGCGCAACTGGTGGCGCCACGTACCGCCCCAGGTCGCGCAGCCCAGGTTGGTTTCCACGACCACCGGCGCGAACACGATCCGCTTCCCCAAACGCGCAATGTGATTGCCCAACTGATAGTCGTCCGCAAGATAAGGGGCAATCGCTCCGAAGCCGCCGATCTGCTGCAAAGTTTCCGCGCGGAAAACCATGGTGGACCCGAGCGCGAACTCCGCCACCCCCAGCAGGCGCGCCACCAGCACGCTGGGCGCGAACTCCGTGGCGATGCCCAGCGCTTCGGCCCGCGAGGCCCAGGATTCGGCGCCCGCGCGATAGAGGCACGTCACCATGCCGACCGCGGGGTCCGCCAGCGGCGCCGTCACGGCCTGCAGATACCCGGGCTCGACGATAATGTCGCTATCGTTCACCAGCAGCACCGGATATTGGGCGCGCCGCGCCAGTTCGGCCAGCACGCCGACCTTGGCGTTCGGCGCCGCCGTCCGCACCACGGCCACTGCGATGTGCAATTGCGGAAATTCGCGTCTCAGGCGCTCGATATCGGCCAGCGCCGGATCGTCGGGCGCGCCCACCCCGAACAGGATTTCGAACTCGGGATAGGCTTGCTTCGCGTGCGACAGAATGGCTTCATAGAATCGCGGATCGCGCCCGTGTATCGGTTTGAGGATGGAGACGGGCGGTTGGGACGGTCCGCCGGGCGGGCCGCTCTCGCGACCGGGAAAGCGCCAGCGCGCCGCCGCCACCAGCGCAAGGCAATAGTAAGCCGTTGCCGCAAGCGCCGGAATCGCCAGCCAGATCACAGGGATACCAACACAACTCCGCCAATCACCAGCGCCGCGCCCGCCCAGCGCACGCCAGTGACGCGTTCTTTCAAAAGGTACTTGGCCAGCACCGTCTCCATCACGTACGTGATGGCCGAGACCGGCACCGCGAAGCTCAGCTCGGTCATCGAGAGCAGCTTCATGAAGGCGAAGAAACTGACGGCCATCGAAATCACGCCGCCGATCAGGAAACGATTGCGCGCCATCACGGCCAGCGCGCGCCCGATTGCCGTGGGATGAAAATCGTGGATCTCCCCGTGATGCCTCATGCCGGCGGCCTGGAGTACTTCTCCCGCCGTCGTGGCGGCCACGATCAAGGCGACCAGCAGCCACTTGATCATCGCGCGCCTCCTGTTTCGCCGCCATCTTCAGGCAGACGGGCAAGCACGCCCAATGGCGAGGCGGACAGGCCGGGAGGCCTGTCCCACATACCCTTCATCATCGCGCGCCCCCTACGGCGCGGGAATCGCGCTCCACGGTGGAAGGATTGCCGGCGCTGACCAGGGCGACGCCGGCCATGATCAACACGATGCCCGCCCAGCGGCGCGTGGTGATCGCCTCATTGAGCAGAAACTTGCCGATTAGCGCCACTACGACGTAGCCCACGCTGGTTACCGGCACCACGTAGCTCAGGTCTGCCCAACTCAACAGCGCCATGCGCGAGAGCTGCCACAAGACCAGCAGGACGACCCCCAGGGCGACCCACGGCTGAAAGATCGCGGCCACATAATCCAACGGAGCGGACAATTGGACGGAAGCCGGCAGCCCACGCTTCACAAAGAAATCGCCGAAAGCGTTGGACAGCACCACCACCACGACGCAGACCCAGGTCTTGAGGCGCAGGCGTGCGGTATCGGGCGTCATTCGCGCCGCGCTAGTCTCCGGAATTGGCGGTGACCGGCGTGTGCTTGGCAGCCTTCTGCTCGGCCACGAACTTCTTGCGCTTACTGCGTAGCGCCATATATTCGCGCGCTTCCTTGGTCAGCCGCTTGCGTTCGGTAGTATCGAAAATCGCCTGACGCACAATGCGCCAGATCACCCGTGGACGGAAGAAGTATTCGCCGTAGAAGCGCTCCACCCAGTCCACCAGTTCGCCGCGGTCCAGACCCGGGTAGACCACGTTGGGCAGTTGATGCCCCGTCTCGTCGGTCATGGCATCGATGGTGATCAGCCCGTTCTTTTTGGCGTAATCGTAGAACTCGGTGCCGGGATAGGGGTGCGCGATCGAAACCTGAATGGTATCGGTGTCCAGGCGTTTGGCGAAATCGATGGTGCGCCGAATGCTGTCCTTGTTTTCGCCGGGAAGCCCGATGATGAAATCGCCGTGAATCTTGAGGCCGAGCTTCTTGCAGTTGTCGGTGAAACGCAGCGCCATATCCACCGTGGCGCCCTTCTTGATGTTCTTGAGAATCTGCGGGTCGCCCGATTCGTAGCCCACGATGAGCAGCCGCGCACCGGCTTCCTTCATGGCCTTCAGCGTGTCGTAATCGGTGGTGACGCGCGAGGTGCAGCTCCACGTAAAGTTCAGCGGCTTAAGCTTTTTGCACAGCTCGATGGTGCGTTCCTTGCGGTAGTTGAAGGTATCGTCGTCAAAGAAGATTTCCTTCATCTGCGGGAATGCGTCCAGCGCATAGCGGACTTCGTTGGCCACATCGTCACTGGAGCGAAGGCGCCAGCGATGGCCGGAGTGCGTCTGCGGCCACAGGCAGAAGGTGCACAGCGCCGGACAGCCGCGCGACGTATAGAGAGAGACGAAGGGATTGAGCAGGAACGGAACGTTGTAGCGCGTGATGTCGAGATCGCGCTTGTAGACTTTAGTCACCCAGGGCAGCGCATCGAGATCTTCGATGGCAGGCCCTTCCGGGTTGTTCACGACGCGGCCGTCTTTGCGGTAACTCACGCCGGGCAGTTCCTCGAGCGGCTTGCCTTTGGCGTAATCGACAATCTGGTGGTCGAACTCGCGACGCACCACGAAATCGATCGCCTTGGTGCCGAGCAGCGTCTTGTCCGGTTCCGTGGTGACGGGAGGTCCAACGAAAGCCACCTTCAGCTTGGGGTTGGAATCTTTCATCATCGCCGCCATCTTGGCGTCCACATGGAAGCCAGGGGTGGAGGTGTACAGCACCAGCAGTTCGAAGTCCTTGGCCATCTCCACGGTCTGTTCGATCGAGACCTTGTGCGGTGGAGCATCCAGCACTTTGCTGTCCGGGAGCATACCCGCCGGATAACAAAGCCAAACCGGATACCAGTACGACTCGATTTCGCGCGAAGCCGGCCAGCGCGAACTGGCACCGCCGTCGAAACCTTCAAAAGACGGCGGATTCAAAAACAGTGTTCTCATGCAATCTCCCGTGGAACGGCGGTCGATTTATTGTCCGCCGACGTCGGCGGCCGGCGCTTGCTTCCCTGCCTCAATGGCGAAGTTCGTGAAGTCGATGGTCAACTCCGCCTTGCCGACAAAACGCACATTCGCGACGCTCTGCACCGTACGCGGCACCGAGATGCCATCGCGAATCTCGTATTTCCTCACGAATGCCACCTTCTTCAGAAAGATGGACGGATTCTTCACCAGGTAGCCCGACTCCTGCACCTTGAGGAACGTGACGGCGTCGATCCAGACTTCGCCCTTGAAAAGGCCCTCCCGCTTTTGCCTGGGAGTGACTTCAAATACGTGGACTTCCCGGCCGCTACTCCGATCGGCGCCTTTGTACTTGAATTTATAGTTATCGGGCGTCACCGCTATCTCCGGCGCTTGCTGGCGCTGGGCTTCGACTTCGGCGGAAAGATAGCGCGAAATGATTTCTTTATTGACGATGCCGTCGCCTTCGAACTGAGCCCTTTCGTAGCGGATCAGGCCAAGCGGCGAAATGCGGCGCAGCGCGTGCAGTTTGCCATGCTTTTTCAGCTTCGGGAGCGAGGCATCGATTTCCACATCCATCGAGGCTTCCCGGCTCTGCAAAGCCTGCAAATGCGCGGCGGTTACGTAGTTGTCTACAATACTGTCCGTCGTGGCCGCAGGTTCAGCGACGACGCTAAAAGTGAGAATGGCAATGCATGGAAAGACGCGGAACTTCAAATATGATCCTTGGATAAGAGTTTAATGACCTAAGTGTAGCAGAATCTGACGCCCCAGCGGCTTACAGGCGGAAGCCGCGAGGGCTCAGGAACTTAGCGGTAGCCGCGGATGGTCTGTGCCCGGCTGTTGAGGCGCGCGGCGTCGTCGAACATGCGCAGTTTTTCGCGCGCGATGGCCAGATTCTGCAGCGCATCGGCCAGTTCCGGACCGGGTTGGATGGCGAACTTCTCGCGCATTTCCACCGCCGTGGTGAGCGCCTCGTTGGCCTCTACCCAGCGTTTCTGTTTGAGGCGCAGCAGTCCCAGATTGGTCTCCGCCAGGGCAATTTCCGCCACGCAATCCGGGCAGGAGGCGCGCAGAATGTCCAGGCATTGCAGCATCGCCTTCTCCGCCATGCTGAGCTTTCCCTCGTGCATCAGAATCAGACCCTCCTGGCTGAGCAGGGTGGCCACTCGGGGGTGGCGCGGCCCCAGCGCCTTTTCGTACAACATAAGCGCCTTGCGGTAGAGCGGCAGCGCGCGGTCGATGGCGCCCATGTAACGGTGCGCTTCGGCCACGCTGGTGTAGGCGAGGGCGGTGTCGACGCTATCTTCCCCAGTGGTCTTAATTGCCATGGTCAGCGCCTCTTCGGCCAGCGCCAGTGCGTCCGCCGGACGGTTGTTGCGGATGCTGAGACTGGAAAGGCCTTCCAGGGTCCGCGCCGTCTGCAGGTCTTCGGGGTATAACGAACGCTCGATGGGCAGCGCCGCGCTCAACAGGGTCTCGGCCTTCGCCGCATCGTCCAGCATGAGGTAATTGCCCGCCAGCAAATTCATATTGGTGATAGTGCGGTGATGCTCCGGGCCCAGGGACTTGCGGTGCAGCGCCAACGCATTCTCCAGCACTTTGACGGCCGCCCCACGTTGTCCATCGCCCGCCAGGGCAATTCCATAATTGAGCAGCGTCGCCGCCATATGGCCTTCGTAAGGCTCGCCCATGGAGCGCCAGACGTCGATCGCTTCGCGGTAAAGGGGCAAAGCGTCCACGTAGTTGCTGGCCTCGGCCAGGCGGTTGCCCCGTCCGTTCAAGTTGATTGCTTTCTCGACGGGCGTCTCTGCCGCCGCGCTGAGAGTGAACAGAAGTCCAATCGCTAACCACTTCATTGCGCCCTCCGGTTGTCTGGACGGATGGACGAATGCAATGCCCGGAAGTTGCGTAAACTGGGGGTGAATTGGCCGCCGCTCCGGTGGTTAACTCCCGGATGTCACCGATTGTGCCCGGTGCTACCCTCAAGTCATGCCACGGCAAGAACTTCCTTCCGCACGCCGCTCTCCCGCCACGCGCATCACGCTACTCATTTTGGTGCTGGCCGTGTTATTTGGCGCACGTTCGTTCGCGGCCTACGTCATCGAAATTGAGTGGTGGAAAGAACTCGGGCAGTTCAACACCTGGCTCAGCATGCTGTACTACAGCATCGCGCCGGTGGCTGCCGCGACGGTCCTGGCCTTCCTGGCGCTGTGGATTTCGCATGCGCGGGCGCTCAAGTTCGCCGGCACCGGACTGGGCGAACATCGCATGTACGCGCGCCTTTCCGCCCTGGCGCTGCTCGTGCTCGGCTGGTTTACGGCAGCCGGCGCGATCGACAACTGGACGGTGGTACGCTTTGCCGGGTCGCGCGGACTGCCGGCCGCCACCACGGCATGGCACGATTCGGTGTTCAACCAGCCGCTGTCTTTTTATCTGTTCGATCTGCCGTTCTACTCCCTGCTGCGGGGCTACCTCCTGGCGGTGGTGATTCTCTGCATCCTGGTCTATTGGGTGGCCGCTCGCGGCTGGCAGTTGCGCTACCGGATTCCGGAAATGCGCGCCTCCGGAGAGATCGATCCTGCCATTTTGCGCCTGGAAGGTGGCCTGGAATCACGCTTCCTGCGCGGCGCCGGGGTCATCCTGCTGCTCGCACTCGCGTTGAAGTTCTACCTCGGGCGTTACGAGATGGTCTACAACGAACACGGCACCTTCCTCGTGGGCGTCGACTACGTGGACAAGAACATCGGACTGCCGCTGCAATGGCTGATGATCTTCGCCAGCCTGGCCGCCTCCGTGTTCGTATGGTTTGGCCGCTGGGTGATGGCCGCGTCGATGGCGGTCGTGCTGGTATTGGATTTCGCCGCGCCCAGCCTGGTCAGCGCGCTCTACGTGCGCCCTAACGAAATCTCGCTGCAGCGCGACTATATCAAGACCCACATCCACGCCACGCGCAGCGCCTTCGGGATCGAGCAGCAGTTCAAAGAGGTGGAATTTAAGGCCAAGCCCGAAGCTCCCATCGACGCGGCGGCCCACCGTGCGATTCTCGACAACGTCCGCCTGTGGGACACGCGCGCGTTCCACGATACCGTGACCCAGATTCAGGCACTGCGCCCCTATTACGTATTTGCCGACACCGATGTCGACCGGTACACGATTGACGGCCAGTATCGCCAGGTGCTGTTGACGCCGCGCGAATTGGACCTCAGGCAACTGCCCGCGGCGCGCGCCAACTGGATCAACCCGGCGTTCATCTACACCCATGGCTACGGCATGGTGCTTTCCCCGGTCAGCAAAATTACGCCCGACGGGTTGCCTTCGCTGCTGATCGAGAACGCGCCGCCAGAGGTGAAGACGCCTTCCCTGAAGTTGACGCGCCCGGAACTGTATTACGGCGAAGTGACCCATGAACCGGTGTTCGTGCACACGTCGCGCGAAGAGTTCAATTACCCGAGCGGCGAGACCAACGTCTCATCGCGTTACGAAGGCAAAGGCGGCTTTCCGGTGTCGGGCTTCGGCATGCGCCTGGCGGCGGCGATCAACGAGGGCGAGCCCAATATCCTGCTGACCAGCTACCTCACCCCGCAAAGCCGCATGATGATTCACCGCAAGGTGCAGGATCGGCTGAATCAACTGGCCGGCTTCCTCTCGTGGGATTCCGACCCGTACCTGGTCCTCACCGACGAAGGACGCATGGTGTGGATGGTCGATGGCTACACCACCTCCGATGCGCACCCCTATGCGCATAGCGTCGACGTGCCGGAAATAGGGCGGGTGAACTATATCCGCAACGCGGTCAAAGCTACCGTCGATGCCTACGACGGCACCACCCACATGTATGTGTTTGCGCCGGACGACCCCATCATCGCGGCCTACCAAAAGCTCTTTCCCGACCTGTTCCTGAGTAAGGACAAGATGCCGGCGGACCTGCGGCGGCACGCACGCTATCCGGAAACGCTCTTCCGCGTGCAGGCCGAGATCTATCGCACCTATCACATGCTCGATCCGCAATCGTTCTACAACAAAGAGGACTTGTGGGATCTGGCGCGTCACACGGCGGCCCAGGGCGGCGGCGCCGAGCCGGTCACGCCGACGTATGTGGTGACCACCCTGCCGGATTCCGATAAACCGGAGTTCCTGCTGATTCTCTCTTTCACGCCGCGCAACAAGGACAACCTGATCGGCGTCATGGCCGCGCGCTGCGACGGCGAGCACCTTGGCGAAATGGTGGTATTGCAACTCTCCAAACAAGAGTTGATCTTCGGGCCCATGCAAATCGGCGCGCGTATCAATCAGGACCAGAATATTTCCAAGGACCTGACGCTGTGGAACCAACAGGGCTCGCAGGTGCTGCGCGGCCAGATGCTGGTGCTGCCGGTGGGCAATACGTTCCTCTATGTCGACCCGATCTACATCCAGGCGACCGAGGCGCGCATGCCGCAGCTCAAAAAAGTCGTACTGGCCGTGGGCAACCGCCTGATTTATGCCGACACTTATGAACTGGCGCTGAGCCAGCTTACCGGAAGCGCGCAGGAGTTAGTGACGCAGGCTTCGTCGACCGCGCCGGAGAAGACCCCAAGCGGCAGCGCGCCGGCGCCGGGCGATGCGCGCCTGCAGCAGGTTCGCGATCATCTGCGGCGCTACCGGGAACTGGCCTCGCAGGGCAAGTGGAGCGAGGCCGGCAAGGAACTCGAAGCCATCGAGGCCGCCGTCAGGCAATAGCAGGTGTTTTCGTAGTCACGCGATGACTGGCATCGCAGACCCGAACGGTTTCGTGCCTGAAGACGGCCTGTGACAAGCCAAGTGGGGCAGGCATTCCTGCCGGCATTCCTGCCTGCCGCCGCCTTTAGGCGGCGCGAACTTTCCTGGCAGCGTCGCCGTCACTCCGGGCAGTCCGCACTCCGCTTCCAAAGGTCACCCGTTATGCGATCCGGCGACGCTGGAGGCGAAGCTGAAAGCTGACAGCTGAAAGCTGACAGCTAGGGCAGCGGCGGTCACGGCAGTGAAACCGCCCGCCGACCCGCCACCTTGATTACGGACCCACAACGATCACAAGATTCTGTTCGTTTCTGACGCCGTCCACGGTCAGCTCGATGGTCTGATCGCCTGCAACGACGCTCGGAATCACGACGTTGAGTTGATACAGGCCGATGGTGCCTTGCAGTAAACCCTTGAACGATACGCTGGCCTCAATTCCGCCGATCTTTATCTGCAACGGAAGGGCGACCTCGGAGTTTTGGGCCGCAGCGACTCCCGCCTGCGTCGGAGGATTGGTGGGGCCCAAACCCAGGGCATAGATTGAGACGGTATCTCCGGGCTTGGGGGCCACGAAGGCGACTCCGGGAATCATGTTCGGCCGGCCGATATACGAAGTGAAGTTGGGCGTCAGCGCCACCACGTACTGCTTGCCGCCGATTTTGAAGGACGTCGCGGTCAGCAGGGTTGGAGATAGACGGGAGCGCGTGACGCTAATCGCGTTGCTGGTGCCCTGGGCAGTCTCAATGCGGATCGGCACCGGTCCGGTCGCGGTGTCCTCCGGCACATTGATGTTGATTTGCCCGGGGCTCACATAGTAGATGAACGCAGGCTTGTTGTTGACGGTGACGCGGACCCCTTCAAGCGACGTGGGGGCGTTCGCTCCCGTGAAGTCGGCGCCGCTCCAGAGGCGGGAAACGCGGGAGAAGTTTTCGCCGTAGATCTCCACGTACATGTTCGACGAGAAGCCGGCATTTCCCAGGAACGCCGGCAGGACCGGGTTAGTGGACCGAATGGCAGGTGGGCCAAGCGGCGGCGCATTAATTTTGCGGATCCGGTGGTTGAGCGAGTCGGCAAAATAGACGTTGCCTTGCGAGTCTACCGTCAGCCCTGTGGGCGCGTTGATTGCCGCGCTGGAGGCGGCGCCGCGGTCCCCGGAGAACCCGGCCGTCCCCGTGCCCGCCACCGTGGTGATGATTCCGGTAGCCGCATCCACCTTGCGGATACGGTGACCCAGCCAGTCGCTGATGTACAGATTTCCGGCTGCATCGGCCTTGACGTCCCACGGGATCAAGGTGGCGCGAGTGGCGGGACCGCCATCGCCGAGATTATTGAGGAACGGGAGGGTGATTTCTCCGGTGCCGGCCACCGTGCTGATGATACCGTCGCGCGCGACTTTGCGGATGCGGTAGTTGGTGGTATCGGCGATGTAGACGTTGCCGGCGGCATCCACGCCCACGCCGTGAGGCGCATTGAGACGAGCGCTGGTGGCAGGACCGCCGTCTCCCGAAAATCCTCCGGGAGTGCCGAGGTTGGCGTTGACGGTGCCACTCCCGGCGATCGTGTTAATAATGCCGAGAGTATCGATTTTTCGTACGCGCTGATTATTGAGATCGGCAACGTATATGTTGCCCTGGGCGTCGACAGCCAATCCGACAGGGTTGTTCAGTTTCGCGGCGGTGGCGGGTCCTCCGTCGCCGGAGAAGCCCGTGGAGGAAACTCCTGGCGCGCCGCTGCCCGCGTAGTTGGTGAGGATTCCGTTTGTACCCACTTTACGAACTCGCTGCAGACCGCTATCGGTGAAATAGAAATTCCCCACGGCGTCCACCACCACGTCCCAGGGACTGAAAATCGCGGTGGCACCCGCCAGGCGGCCTTCGGATTGATCGAGGCAAGCGGGTGGCGGGCCGCAGCCCGCAATGGTTTGCGTGAAGTCCGACGTCAATAACTTACGAATGCGGGAGTTTACGTAATCAGCGATGTAGACATTGCCAGCCGCATCCACGGCCACACCGTTGGGCGTATTCAGTTGAGCGTTCGCGCCCGGTCCGCCGTCACCGGACGCCCCTGCGGCACCCGTGCCAATGACGGTGTTGATCACGCCGGATTGGGCGCGGCAGAGAACCGCGCTGAAGACGAGGACAGAAAGGTATCGCAAAGACATGTAGGCGATGATACAAGATTCCCGCGAGCCTCCACAGCCTGGGTACGGTATGATGACACCTGTCGGCGAGACCCGCGTCGGTCTGCGATTTCATCAACCCAAATCCAGGAGAAATGCAGTGCACCGCTTCCACGCCGTCTTCGGGAGCGGAATCACGTCGCGCAGCGACGAGTCACAGTCGCGGGGCCGATCGCGTGCGTGAGGGCGTAGTCCGCCGTCAAGTTGAAGGTGCCGGTGCAGCGCGGCGGATTGGCGGATGAGGTGTCGGTTGCGGTAGTGTGGCAACGATCAGGTCAAGCGTCGTACATTACGGGTATCATCCTGGATGGATCCGGCGGGTTGTAGAGAGGAGCGCGGCAAATGAGTCCTGGCAATTACGCGGCGAAGCAGGTGGCGGCGGAGGGCGTGGAAACGGTCCAGTTGACCGACCTGGCGCGCAAGACCGAAGTCGAGATCGCGCCCGGCGTCGGCAACATGGCGTTCAAGTGGAACGTCGAGGGGCGGAACTATTTGTACTTCCCGTACCCCGATGCGGCCGCCTTCGCGCAGCGGCCGAGACTGTGCGGGGTGCCGTTTCTCGGTCCCTGGGCCAATCGCCTGGATGGCGATGCGTTCTGGGCCAACGGGAAGAAGTACCTGTTGAATCCGGGCCTCGGCAATTTGCGGCGCGACGGCAACCAGAAGGCGCTCCACGGGGTGCTGGGATTCTCCAAAGAGTGGAAACTGATGGAGGCGAAAGCGGACGCCGGCAGCGCCTGGGCTACTAGCCGGCTGGAATACTGGCGCCACCCGGACATGATGGCGCAGTTCCCGTTTCCGCACACGTTGACCATGACCTACCGTCTGCGCGACGGGCGTGTGGAGGTAGCTACCGAAATCGAAAATCACGGCGACGCGCCGATGCCCGTGGGGATCGGATTCCACCCCTACTTTCAGTTGCACGACACCCATCGCGACGAATGGCACGTGCACCTCGCGGCGCGCGAGCATATGGTGCTGACGCCCCAACTGTTGCCGACCGGTGAAGGCAAACCGCTCGAATTTGCCGACCCGCATGCGCTGAGCGTGGGTCCGCTGGACGATGTATTCGGCAATCTGGTGCGCGATGCGGACGGGCTGGCGCGCTTCAAGGTGGAAGGCGGGCGCGAGCGCGTGACGGTGGCGTTCGGGCCGAAATTCACCACCGCCGTGGTCTACGCGCCGCGCGGCCAGGACTATATCTGCTTCGAGCCGATGGCCGCCATCACCAACGGCTTCAACCTGGCGCACGATGGGGTGTACAAAGATCTGCAGAGCGTGGCGCCCGGTGAGAAGTGGAAAGAGAGCTGGTGGTTTAGCGCAGCCTAGCGGCGCGCGGCAAGAGCCAGCCCTACCTCAGCCTACCGGAAAGGGCGGTACACCATCTCCACGCGATGCGCGCCCGCGGGAACGGCGACGCCGCGCAGAGCGGCATCGGCGTGCAACAACTCCACCGCCTGGCCATCGAGCGTGGCGTGCCATCCCGGATACCAGTTGTCGGAGACCACGAGAATCGCACGACACGCCGGGGCTGCGTCCAGGCGCAGATGCTGCTCGTCGATCGCAATGAACGTCACCGGCGAGTCGCCCGCACACGCTTCCACCGGTGCCGCACGATCGAGAACGGCCGTGGTGCGGAGATCCGTCGCCGGATCGTTGACCAGGCGAACCGCATCCTCCACCGATGCAGCTACCTTCACCTGATGGGCCAGCCATGCGTGTGGCAGCGCGGAGGGCCGCTGCCAGGCTTTCCACCCGTCGGCATCGGCGTAGATTTGCGGACCCGCGTCCGGCGGCTTCTGAATACCGACCCAATAGCGCACGGCATACAGGTCGAGAATTCTGGGATTCCAGGGTCCGAGCCGGTACAGTTGGGTCGGCGCGCTGGGAAGAAAGCCGGCCAGCGACGGGATGCCGTACCAGTCGCCGAGATTGAAAAGGAGTTCGTCGGGAGCGTAGGAGACGCGGTCGGTACCGGCGTGGGATTTCAGAAACTCCGCCAGCGCGGTTGTGGTCTGGTAGAGGCGCGGGCGGACCACCGACGCCTTGTCTTCCACATGCACGTAATCGAACGCGGTGCTGTTGCCGATTTCAATCAGCGACAGCGCCAGGATGCCGCCGAGCAGCACCGCAGGCGGCACCCGCCGGGCATTCCAGGCGGCAATGAGCAGCGCAAGCAGCGCTCCCACGATGGCGATCATGCCGGTTCGTCCCGCGCCCTGAGGGACGGCGCGCAGGACTGCCGGCGGATACAGCGCCAGCACAAAAAGGAACGCCGCGCCGACACCGGTCCAAAGCGGAATTCGCCGGGCATGGGGAACGGCGCGCGCCAGCAAGGCGTCGATTCCGAACGCGGCGAGCGCTGCCAGCGCGACATCGGCAATCGCCATCGCCATGATGGGCGCGCGCGCTTTTTCCAGCCCCGGGACCAGCGCGTAGAGTACGCCGTGAAAAACATTGAAGCGCGCCAGCGAAAAGAGGGTCGCGCCGAGAGCGATCCCGGCGAAGGCCGCGGCCCAGGGACGCCGTGGCACGGCGAGCAGCGCGATCGCGGCCAGCGCGAGCGGAATGAAGCCCGCGATGGGATTGACGATGGTTTCGCTGGCGCCGGGCACCACCAGGAAGATCAGGTCGGCGGGGCTCCAGCCGAGATTCTGATGCACCGGGTAAGGCACCACCGACTGCCATTCCCTCGGGGTCGCCGAATTCACCCAGCGCAGGGAGTGGCGTCCGTAATCGACCACCGGAATCAATTGCACGGCGGCCACGCAGCCGGCGACCGCGAACAGAATCGCCGTGCGCAGCGCAGCGGCGCTCCAACTGAGCCGGGCGAGCGCGGCGGCGGCGAGGGCGAGTCCGCCAATACAGACGGTGGCGAAGGCGGGTACCGCATGATGCCCGGCCAGCAGCGAGAGGCCGAAGAAGACGCCGGCGAGAATCGCGGATACCAGCGGGCGTTTGCCCTCCAGGCTGCGCAGGTAAAACAGGAACACCAGGGGAAGCCAGATGGCCGCGGCGATGATCTGCGGCCAGTTCGTCGTGCCTACAAAGCCCGCTGCCGCGAAGAAGACCGCGCCGATGACGCTGCCGGAGCGTGCCGCGCCGAGCGAGCGCAGAAAGGCGTACGCGAACCATCCGGCCAGCAGATGAATCGTGACAAACCACCAGTGGACCCACTCGATGCGTAGGTGTCCGGAGGCGTCGGGCGGCGTGGCCAGCAGCAGCCAGGTCAGCGGGCTGAAAACAGCGGGCTGCAGTTGCCCCGCCAGCGGCTGGCCGCCGCCGATATACGGATCCCAAAGCAAAGGCCAGATGCCTTTGTGGAACGCTACGAATTGTACCTGGAGCCACGGCAGCACCTGCGGACCGATGTCAGGCGCTTCGATGAAGGTGTACTGCGAGGTGAGTGCGATCTTCCAATAAACCACCAGTACGCAGGCGGCGATCAGGGCGAGTGCTGCGGCATTCCTCGTGAGGGACCTGCGGCTCATGGGAATGGCAAGGTTACCACGGCTCGCCACGGACGGAGTCCGCCTAGCGGAAATTGTCGATCAGCATGATGTTGGTCTGGCTTTGATCCACCCTGCCGTAGAGCACCGACTTGCCGTCGGGAGAGATGGCGAAAGCGCCGCCCCGGCCCCCGCCGCCGCTCTTCACGTGAAACACCAGCGAACTTTTCTTCGCGGCGAAATCGTAAAACGAAATCACCGGGGAACGCGAACTGCGCTCGAATTCCGTGTAGTAGATGCCCTTACTGGTGACCTGTAGCGAGGAGTTGCCCCAGGATTCGCGCTCCGGGACGAAGGCCTCTTCGAGTTCGCCGCCCGCGGCAGGGATGCGCCAGATGGAGCGGTGTCCCCGGAAGTAGAGCCATTTCCCATCGGCGGATTCTGACGGCTGGCCCGCGCGCTCGTCGCTCAAAGACTGCGGATTGCCGCCGGTGTTGGTCGCCTTCCAAACCTGCCCCTGCGACAGGAAGTAGATCGACTTACCGTCGTGAGAAAAGGTGGCGCTATTCGCGCGCAGTAGCACGCGCGTGGGCTTGGCGCCGGCCGCGGCGGCGATGGTGTACACTTCCTGCCCTCGCTCGCCGGAGGTGTCGTAGACCAGCGTCTTACTGTCGGCCGACCATGCGATGCGCCCGATCCGCGGGCTGTTCAGGTGCGTAACCTGTATGCGGTTCTCGCCTGAGGCATCGGTGACAAAAATTTCGTCGGCGCCGGTCTGATCGCTGACGTTGGCGATGCGTGCTCCATCCGGCGACCACACCGGATTCTGCTCGCGACCGGTGGAACGGATGAGGGGACGCCCCTCGGCCCCTTCGTCGGCCGAGAGGGGCGCGCGCCAGATCGCGGCGACCGTCGGGCTATCGGCGTAGACCATGCGGTTTTTGCCGATCGAAGGATAGTTGGCCTGCCGGCCGGAAGCCGCCAGATCGCGGGGGCTGCCGCCATACGCGGGCACACGCCAGAGATGCCACCCGCCCACGCGATTGCCGGCATAGAGAATGTCCTGCTCATCGCGAGTCCAGGCGAGGCCGCGAATGCCGCTGTCGTCGAAGGTGAGACGCCGGACGCCCTGTCCTTTGGCATCGCAGAGGAAAATATCGGCGCCTGACGTGGAGTGGCGCACAAACGCGATGGTCGAACCCGAGAGAGACACGGCGGGGGCAGAGTCGCCTTCGGTGCCTTCGGTCGGATTGGTGATGCGCTCGAGCTTGCCGGAATCGATGCCGAGGATGGCTAGGCCGGGCAGCTGTTTTTCCCCGGCGGTTTGCACCGCCACCAGGGACTTGCCGTCCGGGTTCCACGAAATGGCAGGCTCGGGCTGCGCGGCATTGGCGGCCGGACCCAGGTCGGCGATCTTGCGCTCTACGCCGCCGTCGGCGGGGATCACGATGGCTTGCGTATTGTCGTCGCCCACCCGCAGAAAGGCGAGGGTGCCGCCATCAGGCGCCCAGACGGGACCGATATCGGAGTCTTCGGCTTTGGTCAGTTGCAGCGGCTTCCCGTTGGGCAGTTCCCGCACGAAAATGTGGTACGCGGAGACCTTGGACGATTCGCGCGCCGAGTAGGCCAGCCGCTTGCCGTCCGGCGAGAGCGCCGGGTACGACTCGGTGGAGTCCCCGTTGGTGATTTGGGTCTTCTTCTGGGCGACTTGGGGGCCGGTGGCGAACCGCCCCATCAGCGTCACGAGGCCGCCAACCGAGCACAGGGCGAGGGCCAGCATCACTGCGGGGCGTTGGACGAGTTTCTTTGCGGGCATAGGTCTAAAGCTTCACGCCGGTATCACGTTATCACAGCGGCGGCGGCACACGTCGCCTAGCAAAAGAGACGAAGCCGGCGCGCCTTCATTAACTGCACAACGTGAATTCCGGCCGATTTGTTCCGGTTAACCCAAGCCGACGCGATGGAGTTTCATCAGATTGGTGGTGCCCGGCCGGCCCACGGGCTGTCCGGCCACAAAAACCACCAGCTCGCCCTTTTGTATGTAGCCGCCTTCCATCAGGACGCGGTCCATCTGATTGAGCATTTCGTCGGTGCTGGAGACGTCGGGCGCCAGCAGCGGAGTCACGCCATAACTGACGGAGAGCTGGCGCGCGGTGGTATCGTGCGGCGTGATCGCGAAGACACCCACGGGCGGCCGGTAGCGCGACACCAGGCGGGCGCTGGAACCCCGCGAGGTGAAAACGACAATCGACTTGGCCCCCGATTCCTTCGCTGCGTGGTGGGCCGCGTCCGCCAGGATCTCGGCGGATTTCGGATTCGGCATGTGAGGCGGGTCCAGGAAACCCTTGCGCCGGATGGACTCTTCACTTTCGACGGCGATCCGCGCCATCATGCGAACCGCCTCGATGGGGTACTTGCCAATCGAGGTCTCGGCCGACAGCATGATGGCATCCGTGCCGTCGTAGATGGCATTGGCGACATCGCTGACTTCGGCGCGGGTAGGCGTCGGGTTGGCAATCATCGATTCCAGCATCTGGGTCGCGGTAATCACGAAACGCCCCTTGCGGCGGGCGCGCCGGATGATGGATTTCTGGATGCGCGGCACGCGTTCGAGCGAGATCTCGACGCCGAGATCGCCGCGCGCCACCATCACCCCGTCGGCCTCGTCGAGGATGGTTTCGATGTTCTCGTACCCTTCGGGCTTCTCGATTTTGGCCACGATGATAATCGGACGGCCGCCCAGGCGGTCGCGGAGCGCGCGCACGTCATCAGCGGTGCGCACGAAGGAGAGGGCGATCATGTCCACGCCGTTCGTCAGGCCGAAGTGGAGATCGGCCAGATCCTTTTCGGTGAGCGAGGGAATGCTCACCTGCACGCCCGGCAGGTTAATGCCTTTGTGGTCGCTGATCGGCCCGCCGTTCACCACCCGCGTTTGCACGCTGATTCCATCGGTGGAGAGCGCCACCAGCTCAATCGAACCATCGGCCAGCAGAATTCGGTTCCCGGGCTGCACGTCGGCAGCGAATCTGCCGTACCCGGTGGACGCACGTTCCGCGGTGCCGAGAATTTTTTCGGTGGTCAGCGTGAACACGGCGCCGGTTTCAAGGGTCGTACCGCCGTTTTCGAAACGGCCGAGACGAATTTTGGGACCCTGTAAATCCAGCAGAATCCCCGCGTGGAAGCGCGCGTCGCGCGCGGCTTTGCGAACCGCTTCGATGCGTGCTGCCTGGGCATCGGGTTCACCGTGGGAGGCATTGAGACGAAAGACGTCGACGCCGGCGGCAAGCAATTGCCGGAGCACACCGGGATCGTCGGTGGCAGGACCTAGGGTAGCTACGATTTTGGTGTTGGGCATCCAGTCTTACTATCTTGCCAGACGCGGCGGTGCCTTTGCCGGACGCGCGGAAAGTTGAGTGACGAATTCATGAATCGCCGCGGGCCGCTCATCGACGTCGCGGACGCAGGAGCGCAATCGCGTTACCGCCTTTGCGTCCCGAAATTTTCCCGCCAGTCCGGCAGACGGGGACTCACCGCATTTCCACTTCGTGCAACCAGTCGGGACGCCGCAGCACTTCGCGCGGCTTGCTGCCATCGGGCGGACCGATGATGCCGTCGCGCTGCATCATATCGAGGATGCGCGCGGCGCGGCCATAGCCCAGGCGCAGGTGGCGCTGCAGCGTCGAAGTGGACGCCTTGCCCATCTGCAGCACCAGCCGTACCGCGTCTTCATATTGCGGATCCTGATCCTCGTTCGAGGCTTCGGGTTCGTTCGCCTCGCCTTCGTCCGGCGGCGCCACCAGGAAGCTCTGGTCGTATTCGGGCTTGGCCTGCTTCTTCCAGAAATCCACTACGCCCTGAATTTCCGTCTCCGTGACGAAAGCGCCGTGCACGCGGGTGAGGCGCGCAGAGCCCGGCGGCAGGAACAGCATGTCGCCCTTGCCGAGCAGGTGTTCGGAGCCCATGACATCGAGAATGGTGCGCGAATCGACGCGGGTGGCCACCCGGAAACTGATACGCGCCGGGAAGTTCGCTTTGATCAACCCGGTGATAACGTCGACGCTGGGACGCTGCGTGGCCAGCACCAGGTGCATGCCGACCGCGCGCGCCATCTGCGCCAGGCGCGTGACGCTCTCTTCGACGTTCTTGCCTTCGAGCATCATCAGGTCCGCCAGCTCATCGATCAGAATCATGATGTACGGCAGCGGCCGGACCGTGTCTTCCGCCCCCTCCTCCGCGAACAGATCGCGCGGAGTCTCCTGAATCTTGCGGATCTTCTTGTTGAACTGATCGATGTTGCGCACCCCGTATTCGGCCAGCAGGCGCAGCCGTCGCTCCATCTCCAGCACGGCATTGCGCAGCGCGTTGGTGGCCTTCTTCGGGTCTGTGATGACCGGTGTCAGCAGGTGTGGAATGCCCTCGTACATGCCGAGTTCGACGCGTTTGGGGTCCACCATGATCAGGCGCACGTCGTCCGGCGTGGCCTTGTACAGAATGGCCATGATCATGGAGTTGATCATGACGCTCTTACCCGATCCGGTAGAGCCCGCGATCAGCAGGTGCGGCATGGTTTCGAGCGCGGCCACCCGAATCCGGCCGTTGATGTCCTTGCCCAGCGGAATCGTGAGGTACGAGGGCGATCCCGTGAATTCGTCGGACTCCAGCAACTGGCGCAGGGCGATCAGTTCGCGCTTGGTATTCGGCACCTCGATGCCCACCGTGTTCTTGCCGGGGATGCGCTCGATCAGGATGGATTCGGCATGCAGGCCGAGGCACAGGTCCTCGCGGAGATTGATGATCTTCGCGTACTTCATGCCGGCCTCGGGCTTGAACTCGAAGGTGGTGACGACGGGGCCGGGATTGATCTGCACCACGTTGCCGAGCACGTGGAATTCTTCGAACTTGGCCTTGATGCGGCTGGCCGTCTCCTTCAATTCCTGTTCGTCGTAAGGATTGCGCGCGGCCGCCTCATTCAGGAAGTCGGTAGGCGGCAACCGGAAAACGGGATGGATTTCGGACTTGGCCCCGCGCCCCGTGTCCTTCCCGGGCAGCAGCGCGGGGAACAGTTCTTCGGCGGGAGGCGCGGCTTCGTCCACCTGGCAGATGGGAATCTCCTCGATCGTGGCGTAGCTGCCGTGCAGTGGCGCGGGTTCCTCGACCGTGGCGTACTCCCGCGGCTGAATCTCGGCAGATTCCCACGGCGCGCGGCCATCCACGTCAGAGGGCAGCGGCGTCACTCTGGTGGCCGCCGTCTTGCGTCCGCGAGCGGGAGCGGTGGCGGCATCGGGATTGATCGAGGTCCGCCGTGTGTCGCCTGAGGCCGCGATCCGCTCGTCGGATTTGCGCATGCGCGCCGCAGCCCTCGCCTTGGCCTTTTCCAGTGAGCGTTCGTGAACTTGTTCCCGCCAGGCGCGCCAGGCTTCGGCGCGGCGGGCGAACCACGCCATGGGGCCGGCCAGCCAGCCGGCCAAGGCCGCCAGCGTGAAGGCAGAGACCAGGTAAATGGAGACCACGACGGCCGTCAGCGTGACCAACAGTGCGCCGATCACATTGAGCGAATCGACCAGGTAATTGGCCACCAGCAGACCGAGCGTGCCGCCCAGGCGGATGGTGCCGGCGAAGAGGCGGAACGGTGCGAAGGAAAGGGCGGCGCTGATCGCCAGGGTGAGCAGGATCGCACCGCAGATTTTGATGCCGCCCGCCTGCAGTTCCTCGCTGCGAATCCACTTCCAGGAGAGCAGGAAGACGAGGAATGGAACCAGGAAAGCGGCGGCCCCGAACATCTGAAAAAACAGGTCGGAGAGGTACGAACCCGCGTAACCGACGAGATTGAGAGGGCGTGCGGAAGCAGCTGTGTCGAAGGATGGGTCTTGAGTGTGGTACGAGACCAGACTCAATAGCATTACCAGGCCCAGCGAAAGCAGCAGGAACCCGACGATTTCATTCAGCCGTCGATGCTGAGTTGGGGATAAAAGCTTCATCACGCTGGCCGGCGGATGAAAGCCAGAGCAATGACTATTATGCCAAAAATAATCCGGTAGTACACGAAGGGGCGCAGGCCGCTGCGACGCAAATATTGCAGGAACCAGGAAATCACAAAGCAGCCGGTGACCGTACTGACCGCCACGCCCACCAGGAATTCGGTGGTGAGAATCCCATGCATGCCGCCCTTCTTGTACATCTCGTGGAGCGCCTTGGCAGCGGCCGCTCCAATCGCGGGGGTGGAGAGGAGGAAGGAGAAGCGGGCGGCGGATTCGCGCGTCATGTTGCGAAACAGCCCGGCCGTGATGGTGATGCCGGAGCGCGAAGTGCCCGGAACCACGGCGAGGGCCTGGGCCAGCCCGATAGTGACCGCGTCCGGCAGATTGACGGACGAGAGATCGCGCTGCTGGCGTCCAGCGTGCTCGGCGAACCACATAAGGACGCCCACGCCAATCAGCATTCCGCCGATCACGAATGGGTTGCGCCACGCACCTTCGGCCTGGTGAGCGAACAGCAGTCCGGCAATTCCGACGGGGATGGTGCCGATCGCGAGCAGCCAGAGCAGGGTGCGATTGTGCGCCAGTTCCTCGTCGCCGCGGAACCGCAGTCCGAGCCCCTGGGCGATGATCTGAATCCAATCGCCCGCGAAGTAGAGGAGCACGGCCAGCAGCGTGCCAACGTGCAGGGCGATGTCGAAATCGAGGCCCTCCACCTGCCAGCCGAACAGCCACGATGTCAGATAGAGATGCGCGGTGCTGGAAACAGGCAGAAATTCAGTCAGACCCTGGACCACGGCCAGGACAATTACCTGAAGTAGAGGCATTAAGGTTCAGGTTGCGCAAATGAGGCGCGCCCTGTCAAGTCGCGGCGCGAAAAAAGAGCTCGCGCCAACCCGCTCGCCGCCGTCTCCGGCCGGTCGCCTGCGTTGACCCGCGTGCCGAACAAAAGAGCAGTCAGCAGGATGGCAAAAGCGCCGCCGGAGCAGCACCAGAGGGCGGTTCCTTGGTGGGTAACTGCAGCGCCATTTCGAATGCGGAGCAAATCGGGCGCGATGCGGACGGGCCGAAGCCCGTCCTTCGCTGGTGCAGGGAGAAGACTGGAGAATCACACGCGGAACGAGCCTTTACGGGTTAGTTGGCTTCGTCGGCGGACGGGCCGTACATCGCAGGCACCGGGATATCGCACATGCGGAGATAGACCGACAGTTGTCCGCGATGGTGCACGATATGGTTGAAGATCATGCCGCGAATGACGGCCACTTTGGGCATGGTAAACATCACCTTGCCGCCGCCCAGCAGCGACCACGGCTTCATCATGGCCTCGTTGTCCGCGGCGGCCAGCATAGAGCGAAATTCGGCTGCGCCTTTTTCGAAGAGCTCCATCAGCTCGGTGTTGGTCTTAACGGTCGGCGCGACGTAAGGTTCGCCGCCCTCCGGAGCGTAATCGAAGCTGTCGGCTTGCAGGGTGGTCACTCCCCAGCCGAGCATGGTGGAGATATGAACCGCCAGGCTGATCATGTCGAACGACTTGGGGTGCGGTTTGTAGTTGAATTTGTCTTCGGGGATACGCGACAGGCACTTGCGGGTAGTCGCGAGTTCCTGGTCGAGTTCGGGAAGTAGAGCGTCGCTAATGTTCATCAAAGGTCCTCCGCGAAATTCGCTTTTTATTCGCCCTGCCAGTATAAACGGGTAAGGTCCCCGGGAGCAAGCGAAAAAATACGCCAATTGTGCGCCGCAAAACCAGCACTGTCTGATTAACGCGGCGGTTTGAGTTCCCGCACGATATCCTCAACGTCTTCGAGTTTCTCCCCGAGTATGTTGAGTTTACGGGAAAGGCCCTGGATTTCCGATTCCGCGCGCCGGTTCACCGCGTAATCGAGTTCGCCGCGGAGCCGGTCTTTCGCGTCCTGGCGATTCTGACTCATCATGATCACCGGCGCCTGCACCGCGGCCAGCATGGAGAGGAACAGGTTGAGCAGGATGAAGGGGTAAGGATCCCATGACTTCTGCCGTAACAAGACGTTCAGGCTGGTGTAGATGACCAGGATCACGCCGAAACTGATGATAAAGGTCCACGATCCGCCGAAGCGCGCCACCGCATCGGCGACGTGGTTGCCGACCGTACTCTGTTCTTCGATCACTTCATTCGGATTGCGCGTGGAACGCAATCTTACTAGTTGCTGCGAGCCATGATACTGCTTGCCGAGCACGGCCAGCATATCCATGCCGGCATGCGGCTTGCGTTCCAGCAGGATGGTGATGTCGCGGCGGTCCACCTCGATGCAGACCGCCTCGCCGGCGGCCGCGGCGCTGGTCTGATGCGGCGTCTGATCCAGCATGGAAGCGAAGCCGAAGAACTCGCCTACCGAGGGTTGATCCACCACCACTTCCTGTTGATCTTCATCGACAATCGACACGCGGATCTGGCCGGCAACCACGATGTACCCCCGGCCCCCCGAATCCCCCGCACGATAGATGCGCTGGCGCGGCGCAAAGGTCTTGAGTTCGACTTGAGATGCAAGTACACCGATCTCGTCATCGTCCAACAACGCGAAAAGGGGAACCTGCCGTAAAGTTTCGGGATCGCAAGCCATGGCGCACCTCGCCCCCAGGATTCCACACGCAAGGGTCGAGTGTCACCAGGAATTTTCGCCGCTGAATACCTCGGGCAGAGTTCGCAGGAGAATCGTGCAGTAGAGCAGGATACTCCGTTCGCGCACCAGGCGCAGGTCCAACTCACAACGCTCGGCGTAAGTGAGACGATTGCGTCCGGAGACCTGCCACAGGCCGGCGAGTCCGGGCTTGACGCGCAGCACTTCGCCGGCATGCACGCCGTAGTGGCGCTGCAATTCCAGCGCGGTGACGGGACGCGGTCCCACCAGCGACATCTCACCCGACACGACATGCCAAAGCTGCGGCAACTCGTCAATCGAGTGACGCCGGCAGAAGCGGGCGAAGGCGCTCGGGACGCGCGCGTCGGAGGCACTTTTGCCTTCTGGTCCGGCCTCGTCGTCGATGCGTTCGATGGCGACGCGAGTGGCCCGGGGAACAGCGCCGTCGGGCCACATCGTGCGCAGTTTCAGCATCCACAGATCGGCGCCCTGCCAGCCGACACGGCGGTGCGCAATCAACGGGAAGCGTCCCGACCGCACGTACAGCACGCAGACGCAAATCGCCAGCAACGGAAACGTGATTAGGAGCAGGAGCAACGCGGCCACGCGTTCGCAGACGCCGACCATTTGCCAACTCCATTCCGAACTGTCCGCCGCTTGACGCAGTACAGGAAACGATCCCATGCGGGCTCCTATTCCGATGGTAGCGGGGCTGCCGCGGACAGTCTTGCCAGGAATGTAAAGAACTTGTAAAAGCGGCCGTTCCTTGTGCGTTAACGCGCCCCGCGTGAGAATGAGGGGGTGCGCGTCCTGCTGGTGGAAGACGAAACACGCGTTGCCGGATTCGTGGCCAGGGGGCTGCGCGAACAGTCCTATGCCGTGGACTGGGCGGCGGATGCCGACGCCGCACTCTATCAGGCAGCTATCGCGCACTACGACCTGGTCGTGCTGGACGTGATGCTCCCCGGAAAGAACGGCCACGCGGTGTGCCGCGAACTGCGCGCCAACGGCTTTCGCGCGCCGATTCTCATGCTGACCGCGCGCGATTCGATTGACGATCGTGTGGCCGGCCTGGATTCCGGCGCCGACGATTACCTGGTGAAGCCCTTCGATTTCAAGGAGCTGCTGGCGCGCCTGCGGGCGCTTTCGCGGCGCAGCGGCATCCCTCGCGCGGAAGTGCTGCGGGCAGGCGATCTCACCTTGAATACCGGCAGCCATGCGGTGGCCCGCGGCGGACGCGCCATCAGCCTCACCGCGAAGGAATACGCCCTGCTGGAATTCCTGCTGCTGCATCAGGATCGGGTGGCCGGCAGGGAATCCATCGCACAGCACGTCTGGGACGAAAGCTTCGACGCCTTCACCAACGTGATCGATGTGTATGTGAAGCGACTGCGCGCCAAACTCGAGGCGGGCGGCGGCGCGCGGTTGATCCACACGCGGCGCGGCGAAGGCTACATCCTCAGCGCCCGTGCGCCGGAGAGCGAGTGATGCGCAGTCTGCGGGCGCAGCTCACCCTCGCTTATCTCGCGTTCTTCACGCTGCTGTTCGCGGCCTTCACGGCCTTCCTCTACGGCGAACTCTCGCGCTCGCTGACCGCGCGCTTGGACGAGACCCTCGCCTCCGAGGCCGACACGGCCGCCGTACTTTTTCCCGATGAACTGCACGAAATGCAGGGCGATTCCGTGGCCGCGGCGCGCGAAGTGGTCAGCGAATTGAAATTGCGCGGCGACGCCGTGGTGATTCGCGAAGGCGATCGCGTGCTGGCGGGAAGTGCGCACACCACGGCCGGCGCGCGCGAACGGCGTGCCGCGCGGCGCGTCGAGTCGGGCGGCCACACCTTTGAGATTGTAGTCTCCTCCGGCGCGGAGGCGATTGGCGCGGAACTGGCCGTAGTCCGGCGCGTGATCTTCGTGACTCTGCCGCTGATTCTGGCGCTGGCCGGCTTGGGCGGCTATTGGCTGGCGTCGCGAGGACTGCGTCCCTTGGGACTGATGGCGGAGCAGGCGCAGCGCATTACGGGCAGCAATCTGGATACGCGTATCGAGGTGGCGCACGCCACGGAAGAAGTCGGCGTACTGGTCGCCAGTTTCAACGAACTGCTCGCGCGACTGGATCGATCGTTCGAAACGATGCGGCGTTTTTCGGCCGACGCCTCGCATGAGTTGCGCACGCCCATGGCCGTGATTCGCGGTGAGGCCGACGTGGCGCTTTCCCGGGAGCGCGGCCCGGCGGAGTATCGCGAGTCGCTCGGCATCATTCTGGACGAGTCGCGCCGGGTATCGCGCCTGATCGACGATCTGCTCAATCTGGCGCGCGCCGATGCCGGACACGTGGCGCTCCAGGCGCGAAGCTTCTACCTCAACGAACTGCTGGCGGAGTGCTGCCGCAGTGTGCAAGCGGCGGCGTCCGCGGGAGGTGTCACGGTGGAGTGCCACGCGGGCGGCGACCTTCAGTTCACGGGCGACGAGCAACTCTTGCGCCGCTTAACCATCAACCTGCTCGAGAATGCCGTGCGGTATACGCCGGCAGGCGGCAAGGTGTCAGCCGCCTTGGAACGGCAAGGCAGCGAGGTCCGCCTGGTGGTGGCGGATACCGGAGTCGGGATCGCTCGCGAAGATGCGGCGCGGGTCTTTGAGCGCTTCTATCGCGCGGGGGAGGCGCGTTCGCGGAAGGATGGCGGATTCGGCCTGGGCCTGGCGATCGTGCGCTGGATCGCGGAATCTCACAAGGGTACGGTGGAGTGCGCGAGCGAGGTGGGCCGCGGCAGCACGTTCACGGTGACGCTGCCAGGGTAGCGGCTTTCCGCCGGGCAGGGACGGGTGGCGCGAGCGCAGGCATGTACGTGCAGCGAGTACTGTGGCGCGGGCTAGCGAGGAGACTCGGCTCTTCGCCGTGGCGCGACCATCCTGGCCGCTCGCGTGCTAATCATGCTACATGAGATACGCGTTCCTGCTCGGACTATCGGCCCTCCTGTTCGCACAGGACAGGCCCCGGTTCGAAGTGCGCGCACCTCTGGTGATGGCGCCTGTCAACGTGACGGACGACAAGGGCCGCCTGGTTAACGATCTCGAGGCCTTTGATTTTCTGGTCTTCGATAACGGCCGCCCGCAAAAGGCCACTGTCGACACTATGGATACAGGTGTTGCGCCGATTGCACTGGTGGTGGCAGTCCAATCGTCAGGCATTTCCGCCGCGGTCATCGAAAAGACGCGAAAAATCGGAACCATGATCCAGCCGATGGTCATAGGCGAGCGTGGTGCGGCCGCCCTGGTCTCGTTCGACCAGAAGGTCAACTGGCTGCAAAACTTCACCAATGACGAGGACGTGCTGGATGACGCATTTGGCAAACTCCGGCCCTTCACGCGGCCGGGCGAGGACAAGGAAGCGTGCATGCTGGACGCCGTTCACGAAGCCATCGAACGACTGCGCGCCATTCCGAACGCGCGGCGCGTCCTGCTGCTCATCTCCGAATCGCGCGACCGGGGCAGCGAGACTACGCTCGAAGCCGCCATCATGGCCGCGCAGTCCGCTGGGGTGGCGATCTACGCCCTGAATTACTCGGCGCTGAAGACCGCCTTCACGTCCAAACTTCCGGTCGCCGCGCCGCGCAGGGCGCTGAAGCCGAAAATGCCGGAAGATGTCCTGGGATGGGTCAACGGGATGCCCCCGGGCTTATACAATCCGTGGCCGAAGCACCTGCCTCCCGAGCAGCAGGTGGACGTGAAGAGCGCGGTCGGCGAGTTAATGCGACTTGGCAAGACCAACACCGCGGAAGCGCTGACCAAAGCGACCGGAGGGGCGACGCTTTCGTTCTCGAAGCAAAGGGCACTCGAGGATGCGATCCAGCGCTTCGGGACGGAACTGCATTCTCAATATGTGATCAGCTTCGCGCCGGACGACTTGACGCCGGGCTATCACCGCATCGAAGTGCGCCTCGCGCGGCCCGGCAAAATGCTGGTCCACGCCCGGCCGGGATACTGGACCACGCAGTGATCGGATGTGTCGAGCGCAGGCGGAGTGCATAATCTTGCGTGAGAGTGGCCGTCTTTGTGGGGCAGGCATTCCTGCCTGCCGCCGCCTTCAGGCGGCGCGATGCCTCGCAAGAGTGGCATATGGCTCCAGCCTTGTGCCACTACCACTTTCCCTGTCCGTCAGTTCTCGGTCGGCGCCCTCCGGTGGAACAGACCATCGCGCAGCGTGGTCTGTTTAAGGCGAGCAGAGCTCGACCAAGGGGGGCAGCGCCCCCGTTTGTCGAGAAGCTACTTGCCGCTCTTCTTCGCCGGCGTCTTCTTCGCGGGTGTCTTGCACTTCGGTTTGCAGGCCATATCGCAGTCAGTCTAACAGGTATTAGAGCCTATTTATCTTTATCCACCGCATTGCGGCGCGGCCGGACTACAATTGAGGTGAGATGAAGAAGATCGGGACTCTGGGATGCGTTTTCCTGGCCGGCCTGCTCTCTGCGGTCACGCTGCCCCTTTACGGCGAGATTCGCATTCTCGCCATCACGTCTGCCGCAAATTTCGCGACGGGAACCCTCCTGCCCGGCAGCCTTGCGAGTGTCTTCTGCACCGGCCTGCAAGTCCCAGCCCTGGCCACGCCGGACGGCATGCCGCTGCCTCGCACTCTGGCCGGCGTGAAAGTGACCGTGCAGGGAGTGGACGCGCCGATTCTGGCGATTGCCAGCCTCGCCGGTGGCACCTATCAACAGATCAACGTGCAGCTTCCGTGGGAGCTGCCGGTTTCCCTCACTTCACCGGCATACGGGGTCGTGACCCAGGGTGATGCCAGCGGGCACTTCTTGTGGAGCGGCTTTACCGGATTGTGGCCCGTGTTCTTCAGCAATGTCGCGGGCTACGCAGTGGCACAGCATGCCAGCGACCTGCGCCTCGTCACGCCCGCCGATCCGGCCAGACCTGGCGAGTGGATCGCGGTCTACGCGACCAATCTCGGCCCGGTGGCGAATCAACCAGCGGACGGCTACCCGGCGCCCACCCAACCGCTCGCAGCCGTCGCGCCCACTCCCACAAGCTACCGCTACTATTTCGGTCCGGTGGTGGGCGACAGCGGGAGTTACACCAGCACGCGGCTCGCGTCCAATTACATGGGGTTAGTCCCCGGACTGGCGGGGCTCTATCAGGTGAACGTACAGGTTCCGGGCGGCCAGCCATCCGGAGACCTGGTTTTTCAAATCGTCGACTTGTGGGACTGCGGCTTCTTCTTTTCGCAGTCCTGTGGCCGCAGCTTGGTGACGGCCGCCGCGAGCATGGCGGCGAAGATACCTGTGGGGAATTAGGCTTGATCGATCGACGGAGGGTGCGAAGGCTGCCCGTTTGGTTTGCCGTTGACCACAACCGTATATCCCGCGACAATGGGAGCATGAATCGCGATCAGGTTCTCGCCATATTGCGCGGCCACGAATCGGAACTGAGGGCGGCGGGCATTAAGGGCCTTTCTCTCTTCGGCTCGACCGCACGCGGAGATTACCGGCCCGATTCCGATATTGACTTGGTGGCAGTCTTCGACGAAACTCGCCGCATCTCGCTGTTGGGCGTCGTGGGAATCGAGCAGCAAATCTCGCGGATGCTGGACCGCACAGTCGAGCTTGTCGAGGAAGCAATGCTGAAACCTCGAGTGCGCAAGAGCGTCGAGGCTGAGGCGGTTCGTGCCTTCTAGAGATCCGATCCAGCGGTTTGAAGATATCCTCGAAAACATCGCCCTCATCGAGGAGTTTACGAGGGATATGGACCAGGCCGCATTTCTCGACGACCTTAAAACGCGCAACGCGACGGAGCGGTGCCTGGAACGGATCAGTGAAGCTGCGAAGAAGCTGGGGGAACTGGCCGAGGAATTGTGCCCAACAGTTCCGTGGCCCAATGTGCGTGCCCTCGGAAACTTCTTGCGACATGAATACGAGAGAGTCGAGCCGGGTCGCTTGTGGGTGATGGTAGAGGACGATATAGTACCGCTCAAAGCTGCCTCGCAACGGGCGCTTCAACAGTTGCGTCAGCCGGATACAAAAGAATAGGTCGATTAGACGCCCCATCTCTTATCCCCTCCAGTTCATCGTCCATTCATTCGCGCGTATCTATACTAGACTCTTTACGATGCCCCGCCTACTGCCGTTAATAGGCCTTCTCTCCGTACTCGCAGGTACCGCGTTCGCTCAGAATCCGGCGCCTCCCACCCTCACGCTCACCCTACAGGACGCCCTGGAACGCGCCCGAGCCAACGCCCAGCAACTCCTGTCGGCGGACCTCGCCGCACGCATCGCTCGCGAGGACCGCGTGCAAGCCAAGGCAGCGCTGCTGCCAAGCGTGAACTGGATCAACGGGTTCGATTACACCCAGCCGAACGGCACCGATACCGGCGTCTTCGTGGGGAATAACGGCCCGCGGGTCTACACCAACCTGGCCAACGTGCACGCCGATGTATATGCACCCGGCAAGCGCGCCGATTACCAGATGGCCATCGCCGGCGAAGCCATCGCGCGCGCGAAAATCGAAATCGCCGCACGCGGCCTCAACGCCGTCGTCATCCAGAACTTTTACGGCATGACTGTCGCGCAGCGCCATCTGGCCAACGCACAGCGCAGCGTGCAGGAAGCGCAGCAATTCGTCGACATCACCCAAAAGCAGGAGGCCGGCGGCGAGGCCGCCCACTCCGACGTGATCAAAGCGCAGCTCACGCTCGACCAGCGCCAGCGCGACGCCCAGGAAGCGCAGCTCGCCTACGACAAGACGCGCCTCGGCTTCGCCGTCTTCCTCTTCCCCGATTTTCGCCAGGATTTTGCCGTCACCGACGATCTCGACCGCACCGCTCCGCTCGGCGCCTTCGCCGAAATCGAAACGCTCGCGCAGAAGAACAATCCGGAAATTCGCGCCGCGCAATCCACCATCACGCAGGAGACCTACGGCATCAAGAGCGCGCGCTCGGGCCTGTATCCGACGCTTGCGGTGGATTATTTCTTCGGACTGCAAGCCAATCAATACGCCGTGCACAATGAACTCGGGCAGAACAATCTCGGCAACTCGGTGGTGGCCAGCCTGAATTTTCCGATCTGGAATTGGGGCGCGGCGCGTAGCAAGGTGCGGCAGGCGGAGTTGAAACTCCAGCTGGCGCGCACGGACTTGAGCCTGACGCAGCGGCAGTTGCTTTCGAACCTCCACGCCTTCTACCTCGAAGCCAACGTGGCGGCCAGCCAGGTGGCGTCTCTCAAGCACTCGCTGGACCTTTCCGACGAAAGCTTAAAGCTGACCGTCTTGCGCTACCAGGCCGGCGAAGTCACCGTGCTGGAAGTGGTGGACGCGCAGAGCACGCTCTTCGCGGCGCGCAACGCATACGACGATGGACTCGCGCGCTACCGCCTGGCGCTGGCCGCTTTGCAGACTCTGACGGGGGCCTTCTAGCCCATGACCAAGAAATCTCTATTCGTGATTCCCCTGCTGGTGGGCTGCCTCGCCTGCTCCAAGAAAGAAGAGAAGGAAGTCGAGGCGCCCGCGCCCGTGCAGGTGACCGCCGTGACGCAGGACACCATCCGCCGCCTGGTGGAAGGCGATGGCATGTTGTTCGCCCGCGACCAGGCGAGCGTGATGCCGAAGCTCGCCGCCCCGGTGCAGCGCTTCCTCGTGCAGCGCGGCGACCACGTGAAGGCCGGGCAATTGCTGGCCGTGCTGGAAGGCCGCGATCTTGCCGCCGGCGAAGGCGAGGCCCGCGCCCAACTGGCGCAGGCGGAGGCCAACCTGCGCTCCACCACGTCGGCGCAGACTCCGGACGCGCTGGTGAAAGCGCAGACTGATGCCGACACCGCGAAACAGACCGAAGACGCGGCCAAACGGCTGCTGGATAATCGCGAGAAACTCTTTCAGCAGGGTGCGCTGGCCCGCAAACTCGTGGATGAGGCGCAGGTCACCTACGCCCAGGCCCACGGAGCACTGGTTGCTGCGCAGGAGCACTTGCGCACCCTGCAAGCGGTGGGCAATCCCGAACAGATCAAGGGCGCCACCTCGCAGGTGGAAGCGGCGCGCAGCCATCTGCAATCCACCGAAGTGCAGGTGAGCTATTCCCGCATCACCAGCCCCATCGCGGGGGTGATTTCCGACCGGCCGCTCTATGCGGGCGAGATGGCGTCACCCGGAACGCCGCTGCTCACGGTGATGGATATCTCGAAGATCGTAGCGCGCGCCAACGTGCCGCAGAACCAGGCCTCTACCGTAAAGGTGGGGCAGCCGGCCACAATCACACAAGCGGGTGCGGCGGAAACGCTGGAGGGCAAGGTCACGGTAGTGAGTCCGGCGACCGACCCCAACAGCACGACGCTCCAGGTGTGGGTGGAGGCGAACAATCCGGGCGAGCGGTTGAAGCCCGGCACCAGCGTACACGTCACCGTCATGACCGAAGTCATCAAGGCGACTCCGGTGGTGCCCATCGCGGCGATTCTGCCGGGCGAGGACGGCGGCACGGCCTGCCTGGTGGTCACTCCGGACAAGGTGGCGCACCGCCGCAGCGTCAGGCTAGGCGTGCGCGAAGGCGATAAGGTGCAGGTGCTGAACGGCGTGCGTCCCGGCGAGGAAGTGGTCATCGTGGGCGGCGTCGGCCTCGACGACAAAGCCAAAGTGCGCATCGTCGATCCCACCGCCAAGGAAGCTCCGGATGAAGACGAGGACGCGGATGCCGGCGATGACAAGGGCGGCAAGGATCAGAAGAAGGACGAGGCCAAGCCGAAATCCAAATGAGCGATCTGACCCTTCCTCCCGACCGCTCCCGCGAGCCCAATTCAGAAGCGCCTCACTGGACGGCGCGGCATGGCAAGCCCATCATTTTCGTCATTCTGACCCTGGTCGCCGTGGGCGCCTACCTGGCGGCGAGCATTCCGGTCTCGGTCTTCCCGGAGACCGATTTCCCGCGCATTGTGGTGGGTGTCGATAACGGCGTGTTCCCCATCGACCAGATGCTGGTCACGGTCACGCGCCCCATTGAAGAGGCCGTGAATACGGTGCCCGGGCTGGACCATTTGTGGAGCATCACCAGCCGCGGCACGGCAGAAGTGGACCTCTTCTTCTCGTGGAATGCCGACATGCATCGCACCCTGCAACTGGTGAATGCGGCGATGGCGCGGGCGCAGTCCAACCTGCCCGCGACGGCGAAGGTCACGGTGGAACGGCTGACCTTCGCGGCGTTTCCCGTGATGGGTTATAGCCTCACTTCGGACACGGTGGCGCAGGACAAACTGTGGGAACTGGCGAACTACGACCTCAAGCCTCGCTTGAACCGGCAGGCCGGCGTTTCCAGCATCGTTCTGCAAGGCGGCCAGATCCCCGAATTCGAAGTGCAACCCGACCCCGCCAAACTGGTGCAGGCCGGAGTCACCATCCCCAATATCCTGGATGCCATCAGCCGCAGCAATATGATCGATTCGCCGGGCTTGATCGAAACCAATCATCAATTGGTGCTCAGCCTGGTCACCGGACAGGCTCGCACCGCGGGCGAGATCGGCAACATCGTCGTCAAGACGACGCCGGCGGGAGCCCCGCTGCGGATCGGCGATGTCGCCGCCGTGGGACCGAGCGTGATGCCCGTGTACACGGTGGTTACGGCGAACACCAAGCCGGCCGTGCTCTTGAACGTGTACCGCCAGCCGGACAGCAATACGGTCGTCGTGGCGGACGCCATCAAGGCGGAGATGGAGCGCATTCGCAAAGACCTGCCGAAGGGCGTGGAAATGCGGCCGTTCTACGACCAGTCGGAACTCGTGAGAGATTCCATCGACAGCGTGCGGGATGCGATCCTGATCGGCCTGGTGCTGGCCTCGCTGATCATGGTCCTGTTCCTGCGCGATTGGGGCACGTCGCTGGTGGCGGGTCTGGTGATTCCGGCCACCATCGCGGTCACGTTCATCATGCTGCGCCTGCTGAACCAGACCTTCAATCTGATGACGCTCGGCGGCCTTGCGGCGGCCGTGGGACTGGTCATCGACGATGCCATCGTGGTGGTGGAGAACATCGTCATGCATCGCGATAGCGGCCAATCGCGCGCCGAGGCGATCCGCATGGCGATTCGCGAAATCCGCACCCCGCTGGTGGGCTCCACCATCACGCCGATTGTCGTCTTCGTGCCGTTGATTTCCATCACCGGCGTCACCGGCGTCTTCTTCCGCGCGCTGGCGATTACCGTGGGCATGGCGCTGCTGACTTCCCTTGCGCTCGCCCTTACCTGGACCCCGACCCTGAGCCACTATTTCATTCGCAGTCACAAGCGCCATACGGAACCTCAGGGCCAGGGCCGCGCCATGCGGTTTTACCAGCGCATGCTGCGCGCCACCCTGGAGCATCCTCTGATCCTGGTAGCCTTCTCGCTGCTGCTGATCGGCGGCAGTTATTTCTGCTACCAGCACACGGGCAGCGACCTGATGCCTGCGATGGACGAAGGCGGCTTCATCGTGGATTACATCATGCCCGCGGGTTCTTCCTTGGAAGAGACCAATCGCGTGATCACGCACGTGGAAGACATCCTGCGCAAGATGCCGGATGTGGAAAGCACTTCTCGGCGCACCGGACTGCAATTGGGGCTCGCGCAGGTGACCGAAGCCAATACCGGCGATATCTCCGTGAAGCTCAAGCGCGACCGTAAGCTGGGCAGCGAAGAAGTAATTTCCGCCCTGCGCGACAAAATCAAGAAAGCCGAACCCACGCTGGACGTCGAGTTCCCGCAGTTGTTGCAGGATATGATCGGCGATCTCACCAGCGCTCCCGAGCCTGTGGTGATTAAAATGTTCAGCCAGGACGCGGACCTGCTGCGAAGCTGGGCGCCGCAAGTGGCGGGTGCGATCACAAAGATTCCCGGCGTGGTCGACGTGCTCGATGGCATCGAGAACACGATCAGCGGTCCCGCCACGGTATTCACGGTGGACGCCGCCGCCGCGGCGCGCGCCGGCTTCAGCACGCAGGAAGTGGAGTTGGATGCCAGCGCCATGCTGCAAGGCGAGCCGGCGCCGCCGCCCGTCATTGTGAACGACCGGGCGTACGGCATACGCGTACGCTTTCCGCAAAAAACGCGCGCCTCGCTGGAAGCCATTCAGAACACCTTATTGATTTCGGGCACTGGAAAAACAGGCACGATCGGCACGCTGGCGGCGATGAAAGAACTGCCCGGACAGACCGAAATCCGCCGCGAGAATCTGCAGCGCAACGTGCAGGTGACGGCGCGTTTCGAAGACCTCAATCTGGGGGACGGCATGGCCAAAGTGCAGCAGGCTGTGGCCGATCTCAATCTGCCGCCCGACATCCACATACAGTACGGCGGACAATTCGAGGAGCAGAGCAGGTCCTTCAAAGACCTGGCCTTTGTTTTGACCTTGGCGATCTTACTGGTGTTCATCGTGCTGCTGTTCGAGTTCGGTAACTTCGCCGCTCCGCTGGCGGTGCTGGCGTCGGCGCTGCTTTCCACCTGCGGCGTCTTCCTGGCGCTGTTGATCACCGGAGTTACCTTCAACATCTCGTCGTTTATGGGTTTGATCATGGTGATCGGCATCGTGGCGAAGAACGGAATTCTTCTGCTCGATGCCGATCAGAAATTCCGCGCGGAAGGTCTGGGCCCCGAAGAGGCGATGATCCGCGCGGGCGAGCGCCGCTTACGGCCGATCATGATGACGGCCCTGGCCACGGTAGCGGGCATGATCCCGCTATCGCTGGCGCTGGGCGCGGGCTCGCAGATGTTACAGCCGCTCGCCATCGCGGTGATCGGCGGCATTCTGGCATCGATGGTGCTTTCCCTGATAGTTACTCCGGCTGTCCACTATTACATTGGCGGCCGGCATGCGAAGGAGTAAGTCAAATGAAAAAGGTACTGACACTCGGGTTACTGGCCCTCGCCGCATTTGGCGCCGAAGGTTACAAGATCATCAACAAAATTAAAGTCGGCGGCACGGGCGGCTGGGACTATCTGGCCGTGGACCCCGCCACGCAGCGCGTCTTCGCCTCCCACGGCGGAATCGTGGAAGTGGTGGACCTCAAGGCCGGCAAAACGGTCGGCCAGATCACCCAGCTACACGGCGTCCACGGCATCGCCGTCGCCAGCGACTTGGGCAAGGGCTTCATCTCCAACGGGCAATCCAATTCGGTGACGATCTTCGATCTGAAGACACTGGAGAAGTCCGCGGAGCCCGCCGTGGGCGGACAAAACCCCGATGCCATCTGCTATGAGCCCAAGACGCAGCGCATCTTCACCATGAATGGCCGCTCCAACGATTCCACGGCGATCAACGCGAAGAACAACGAAATCATCGCCACCTTCCCGATCGGCGAGAAGCCGGAGAATTGCGTGGTGGATGGCGCGGGCAAACTGTACGTCAACATCGAAAATTCAAGCGAGCTCGTGGAGATCGATGCCGCCAAGCCGGCCGTCACGCGGCGCGCCTCTCTCGCGCCGTGCGAGGGACCGAGCGGGCTGGCCATCGACGTCAAGAATAAGAAGCTCTTCAGCGTATGCGGCAATAAGACCATGGCCGTTACCGACATCGCGACCATGAAGGTGATCGCCACTCCGGTGATCGGTCCCGGTACCGATGGCGCGGGCTTCGACGCGGCCAGCGGCGACGTCTTCAGCTCCAATGGCGGCGATGGCACCATGACGGTGGTCAAGCTGGTGAACGGGAAATACGAAGCGGTGGATACGGTGACCACCGAACGCGGCGCCCGCACCATGACAGTGGACCCCACCACGCACCGCATCTATATGCTGGCGGCAGAGCAGGGGCCGGCGGCCGAGACCAAGGACGGCAAGAAGGGCCGCCCCACCATCGTGCCCGATAGTTTCCACGTGCTGGTAATCGGCAAATAAGCGTTACTCTGTTGGGAAGAGGCAGGGCCGGCCCGACACCGGTCCTGCCCGCTTCACGGAGATTCCCGGCTGTCCCCATCGTCCACCGAACCTATAAGCACCCGCCGGCGCTGGATTGTGGCGCTGGCGCTGGCAGCCGCCTGCATCGCGCTCTACTCGCAGAGCTACACGTTCGGCTTCCTGAATTTCGACGACGGCAGTTACATCACCGAGAATCAATGGGTGCGCGGCGGCTTTACCGCCGCGGGCGTGCGCTGGGCCTTCACCACCATCGATTACTTCTACTGGCAGCCGCTGACCTGGCTCTCGCACATGCTGGATTGCCAGCTTTTTGACCTCCGCCCCGGCGGGCACCATCTGGTCAATCTGGGCTTTCACGTCGCGAATGTGCTGCTGGTGTTCGCGCTGCTGCTCCGTCTGACCGGAGCCTTCTGGCGCTCCGCAACGGTGGCCGCCTTCTTCGGCCTGCATCCCTTGCGCATCGAAAGCGTGGTCTGGGCCGCGGAGCGCAAAGACGTACTCAGCGCGCTGCTCTATCTGCTCGCCATCTGGTGCTATTTGGACTACGTGCAGCGTCCCACGCGACCGCGCTACCTGGCGGTGTGCGGCGTCTTCGCCCTCGGCCTGATGGCCAAGCCGATGGTGCTCACCCTGCCGCTCATTCTGCTGCTGCTGGATTGGTGGCCGCTGGGCCGGCGGGCATTCGAGGAGAAAGTGCCCCTGTTCGCCATGGCCGGAATTTCCAGCTTCCTCACCTCCATCGGAATGTCGCACTTTGCGGGCCTGAACTGGGCCAATACGCTGACGCTCGGCCAGCGCATTGCCAATTCGCTGCTCTCCTGCGTGAAGTACCTGGAACTCACCTTCTGGCCGCATGATCTGGCGATTCTGTACCCGTTTCGCCTCTCCGTTCCGGCCTGGCAGGCGGCGCTGGCTGCGAGCCTGCTCGCCGCAATCACCGCGTTGGCGTTGTGGCAGGCGCGCCGCCGCCCCTACCTGATCGTCGGCTGGCTGTGGTTCTCGATTGCGCTCGTGCCCGCGCTCGGCCTGGTGCAAACCGGCTGGCAGAGCATGGCGGACCGCTTCACCTACGTCCCGCATGTCGGCTTGGGGATTGCCGTGGTGTGGGGCGCGGCGGACCTACTCGCGGCGCACCGGAAAGTGGCGGCGGCGATGGCCGTCGCGGCCGCACTCCTGCTGGCCGCCGGTACCTGGCGCCAACTGCCCGTCTGGCACGACAGCGTCAGCGTCTTCCAGCGCGCCGTGGCCGTCACCGACGCCAATTTTGCCGCTCAACATTACCTGGCCTCCGCCCTGGACGCAGAGGGACGCTTCGACGAATCCTTCAGCCACCACGCGGAAGCCGTGCGCCTCCGGCCGGACTACGGGATCGCCGTCTTCGCCTATGGGATCGCCTTGGAACGGCGCGGCGACACCGTGGCGGCCATCCAACAATTTCGGCGCGCGGCCGTCTTCTTCCCTCACGATCCCGACGTGCGGCGGCGTCTGGATCTGAATCTAAAGCTACTTACGGGCGCGCAGTAGTCTTTCCCTGCCGAAAATCACTGCGATATTAACCAAACGGCAACCATTTATTAACGGAATCGTAATATACTCAGCTTGGTGAGTTAACTGGCTCAGGTACCAGCGTATGGCACGATTCCGGATCTGTCTTCTGGTTGGATTCGGACTCCTGCTGGCCCCGCTATCCGGTAATCTACGGGCGGCCGAGGGACCGGTGGAAGCCCCAGGCAACTTCCCTGCCCCCTCCCCCCTGCAGCGCGCCCGCCATTTGCTGCGTGCCGGTCAAACAACCGAAGCCGGAACTCTGGTGAACCAGGCGCTCGCCGGCGTGCCGGACGATTCCCTCCTCTCTCTTTCCGGCGAGATCCATTTCCGGCGCGCCGAATTCGTACAGTCCGCGGCGGATTTCCAGGGCGCGCTCGACCTCAATCCGGCCAACGCCCGCGCCTGGTGGGGCCTGGGCCGCATCGAGCAACTGCACTTCCGCACCGAAGCCGCACGCGCCTATTTCGCCAAAGCATTCCTGCTCGATCACCGCGATACCGACATCATTCTGGCCTATGCAAATTTCGTCTCCGGCCCGGCGGCCAAAACCACCCTGCTGGAAAATGTGGCCCTCCTGGCGCGCTACGAACAGCCCGAGCGCGCCGAACAAGCAGCCGCCCAGCGCACCATTCACCAGCGCTTGCAGGGCAGATCGCCGGCGCGTCTGGCGAGCCCCTACACCACCTACCATTTGCCGCTGACCGGCTTCCGGCCCAGCACCTCCGCACAGGACGGATTGCTCCTCGCTGTACGGATCGACGGCGGCAAGCCCCTGCAACTGTTGTTGGACACCGGCGCGCGCGGCATTGTCCTGAATGCCCGTGCCGGCCGCAATCTCCAATTAGAAACCGTGGTGGGCTCGCAACTGCAAGGCCTCGGCGATACCGGCGCCAGCCAGGCGCGCGTGGCCCTGGCGCGCACCGTGGCCTTCGCCGGACTGGTGCTGGAAGAATGCCTGCTCGAAATATCGGACCGCAGTCTGACGCCGGGCGCCGATGGCGTGATCGGCGCCGACGTCTTCGAGCGCTTCAAAATCGGCATCGACGCGCACGCCGGCATGCTGCATCTGACGCCCTTCGACGCGGATCCGTCACCCGCCGCTGCCGCCACACCGGCGCTGGGAATTCGCAACCTCCTCTTGGTGCACGCCCGCATCGAAGGCGGCCGGGAGGGCCTCTTCCTGGTGGACACCGGCGCGGCCTATTCCGTGATTTCCCCCGAGTATCTCCCGCCGGCCCATTGCCTCGGGAACGCGGTGGAGGTGCAGGGTGCGCAGGGAGCCTCCAGCGCCGTTCGCCTGAGTCCGCTGACCTTCAACATTGCGGGAACCACCTTCGTCGATCGCTCCCCCGTCGCCATGGACCTCAGCGCCATCAGCCAGATCGAGGGCGTGGACATCGCCGGCATCATTGGCTATTCCACCCTGGGCCAATCGCCCTTTACGCTCGACCTGCGGCACGGCGCCGTGGAGTTTGCGCGCGCCGCTACCCGCTAATCGCGGCCCGCGCGCCCCAGCGTACCGAAACGTGCACCCACCGCAGCAGACATGTACCGCGAAATCCCTCCCAAACGTCACCTGATATAATTCGTCTACATCCAAAACGCCAAATAAGGTGCGCCGCATGATTCGTAACCAGGGATTAAACCGGGGAGTTCTTCCCCTCCTCTTCGCCTTCGCCTTCAGCGCGCTTGCCCAGACCCTTCCCCAAGGCGTCAGCAAGCTCACAGCCGTCGAAGGCATCACCGAATACGCTCTTCCGAACGGACTGCACGTGCTGCTCTTCCCGGACTCGTCGAAGCCCAACGTGACGGTCAATATGACCTACATGGTCGGCTCCCGGCACGAAGGCTATGGAGAGACCGGTATGGCTCACCTGTTGGAGCACATGCTGTTCCTGCAGACCAAAACCCGTAAAGACGTCAAGCAGGAACTGAAGGATCACGGAGCCGAGATGAACGGTTCCACCTCCTGGGACCGCACCAACTACTTCGAGACGCTGAATGCCAGCGACGAGAACCTCAAGTTCGCGCTGGAACTGGAAGCCGATCGCATGATCAACAGCCGGATCGAGAAGCCCCTGCTCGACACCGAGATGACTGTGGTGCGCAACGAATTCGAGATGGGCGAGAACAGTCCGGAGCGTATGCTGATGCAGCGCGCGCTCGAGACGGCCTACACCTGGCACAACTACGGCAAGCTCCCCATCGGCAACCGCTCGGACATCGAGAATGTGCCGATCAACCGTCTGGCCGCGTTCTATCAGAAGTATTACCAGCCCGACAACGCCTTGCTGACCATCGCCGGCAAGTTCGACGAAGACAAAATCCTGGCCCAGGTGGCCGGACTCTTCGGCGCCATCCCCAAGCCCACCCGCACATTGGAAAAGAGCTACACCGTGGAACCCACGCAGGATGGAGAGCGCTCCATCACGCTGCGGCGCGTGGGCGATACCCAGGGCCTGATCGCGATCTATCACGTGCCTGCCGGATCGCATCCCGACGGCGCCGCCCTCAACGTGCTCGGCGGCGTGCTGGGCGATCGTCCTTCCGGCCGCCTGTATAAGGCGCTGGTGGACAACAAGAAGGCCGTGGGCGCCTCCATGGGCATGGAAGAGCTCCACGATCCCGGCTTCATGCTGGCCTCGGTAAGTCTGAAACTCGATCAGTCGCTCGACGAGGCGCGGACCATTCTGCTGAAGACCGTGGAAGGCATCACGGCCGAACCGCCCAGCAAGGAAGAGGTAGAGCGCGTCAAAACCCGCCTGCTGAAAAACATCGACCTGGAGATGACCGATTCGCAGTCCGTCGCCCTCGATCTCAGCGAATACTATTCGCAGGGCGATTGGCGCCTCATGTTCCTGATGCGCGACCGCATCAAGGCGGTCACCGATGCCGACGTCCTGCGTGTCGCCAAGGCGTACCTGAAGGAATCCAACCGCACGCTCGCCACGTTCGTTCCCACCAAAGCGCCGGATCGCGCCGAGATTCCGGCAGCTCCGGATGTGACGGCCATGCTGAAGGATTTCAAGGGAACTGCCGTAATGGCAGCGGGTGAGGCTTTTGACCCGAGCCCTTCGAACATCGAATCGCGAGTCACGCGCAGCACTCTGCCGGGCGGCGTCAAGATGTCCCTGCTGCCGAGGAAGACGCGCGGCGGCACCGTGGTGGCGTCCGTGACCATCCGCTATGGCGACGAAAAGACCGTCTTCGGCAAAATAGCCACCGCCGGCATCGCGGGCGGCATGCTGATGCGCGGCACCAAGAACAAGACGCGCCAGCAGATTCAGGACGAGATGGACCGTTTGAAGGCGCAAATGAGCGTCTCCGGCAGCGCCACCAGCGCCACCGCGCGGATTGAAACCACCGAAGCCAATCTGCCCGGCGCCCTGCGGCTCGCCGCCGAAATCCTGCACGAACCCTCGTTCCCCGACGCCGAATTCGAGACCATCCGCCAGCAGCGCATCGCCGGTGCCGAAGCCGGGCGCAGCGATCCGCAGGCTCTGGCGATCAATGAATTCCAGCACCGCATGAATCCCTATCCGCGCGGCGACCTGCGCTACGTCTCCACCGCCGATGAGACCATCGAAGACCTGAAGAAAGTGACGCTCGACGAGGTGCGCGCCTTCCACAAGAATTTCTATGGCGCCAGCGTCGGCGAGATCGCGGTCTCCGGACAGTTCAATGCGCCCGAAATCACCAAGCTGGCCACCGAACTTTTCGGAAGCTGGAAGAGCCCGGGCAGCTACACGCGCATCACCAGCATGTATCAGAAGGTCGCGCCGGAAGATAAGAAGATCGAGACGCCCGACAAGCAGAACGCCTTCTTCATCGCCGGTGAAATGGTGAAGATGAACGACGAGGACGCCGACTATCCCGCCATGGTGATGGCCGATTATCTCTTCGGCGCCAGTTCGCTGGGGACGCGGCTCTCGCGCCGCATTCGCGATAAGGAAGGCCTCAGCTACGTCGTGCAGAGCAACTTCAGTGCGCCCACTAAGGACGACGGCGGCAATTTCCTGGCTGTCGCGATCAGCAATCCCTCGAACGCGCCGAAGGTGGAAGCCAGTTTCCGCGACGAACTCGCCAAGACCCTGAAGGAAGGCTTCACCGCCGAAGAAGTCGCCACGGCTAAGAAGGCCTGGCAACAGGAACGGTCCATGGGCCGCTCCGAAGACGGCAATCTGGTGGGGCTGCTCTCCGGACGCCAGCGCTTCGACCGCACCTTGAAGTTCGATGAAGCGATGGATGCCAAGGTTGCCGCGCTGACCGCCGAACAGATCAGCGCCGCCTTCCGCAAACACGTCGACCCGGCCAACCTGACCTTCGTCAAAGCAGGCGATTTCAAAAAGGCCGGCGTACTGCAATAGCTCTGGTGGGACCGACGATCGCTTTTTGTCGTCGGTCCGCACTCTGCGTAGGACAGTCCTCCCGGCCTGTCCACTTCATTTTTCGGTGGACTGTTCTGCCACAAGGGAACGGGACAGGCCAGGAGGCCCGTCCTACACCTGGAACAGCAAGCTACAGCAGGTAAGCGCCCCTTCCGCTTTCATCAACTCGGAATTATCCAGCACTCTCACCTGCCTCCCCATCCCACTCAACACCTCCGCCGTGCGAGGAGCCGTCGAGGCGACCAGAATCGCGCCGCCGACGTCCAGCACATTAGCGCCGCTCTCCTCCGCTGCGTCCACCAATCGCAATCCGGCGAAGGCCGCCGCTTCCACCCAGGGACGATAAATCAGCACCGCATCGCCAATGAAACTGCACGCCGATTTCAGATGCAGGCAGCCATGCACCGCCACAGGCTGCACGTGATATCCGAAGGGCTCCGCCTCCGCCGCCAGTTGCGCAATGCCCGCCGCGTTACTGCGCGCCGTCACGCCCACATACAGCGTCTTGCCCGCCAGCAGCACGTCGCCGCCATCCATCATCGCGGGCTCCCGCATCCAGCGCAGCGCACGGTAGGGGGCGAGCGCCCGTGCCAGGCTTTCCGATTCGCCGCGGCGGGACGCGGCGCCCAAACGCGTCATCACCGCCACTTCGTTCAGCACGATGGCCGCGTCCTCCACAAACACCGCGTCGGGATACTCCGCTTCCGCCGCCAGCGAAATCACGTCCACGCCGAGTTCACGCAGACAGTTTTCGTAGGCACGATGCTGCTGCTGCGCACGCTCGATATCGATGGCTTCCCGCTTCAGGAACGTCAGTTCACAGGCGTCCATCGACGGGCTAACCGCGCGCGTGATCGCTTTCCACATCTTTAGCATTCTACGCGAACGGAAAACGCCGCCGCGGCGGTCACACGAATTTGTACACGCCGGGCACCGGCAGCGGCGTCGGCGGGAAGCTTGCCTTCATATCGAATGTCTTGGGCATCAGATCCTGTTGGGAGTTCAGGATCATGTTCCAGGTGACCTTCTGGCCGCTGTAGGCGGCTTCGCGCCCCATGATGCAAGTCAGCGTGCTCTCCGCCACCTCCATCGCTTCGTTGAGGTAGGGACCCTTGCCCACGATGCTGTTCATCATGTCGATGTGCTCTTGCACGTAAGGGTCGAACGGCAGCTTCACGCCGCGCAATTCCAGCGAATCGATCACGCCTTTGGTCCCCACAATCCGCTCGCTGATGTTCTGCGCGGAGCCGTTGTACTGCCGGCAGTAGCTCGACAGGTGCGAGCCGTCGGCGTACACAAAATCGGCCGACAGATGATCGTAGATGTTGCCGTATTCCTCTTCGCGCGGCCGCCACGCGGCGCCGCCCGATGCCACTGCCTCCACGGGATGCGCGCCCTTGAACCAGTTGCACACATCGATATTGTGCAGGTGCTGCTCCACAATCTGGTCGCCGCAGATCCACAGGAAGGAGTACCAGTTGCGCTGCTGCCATTCCACATCGGCCCACCGGGGGTCCCGCTTCTTGTTCGGAAACAGTTTGGCATTATTGAAATTCAGCACCGGCGTGCCCACCCAGTTGGCGTCCATGTGCACGATGTCGCCAAGTTCGCCGTTCTTCACCCGCTTGTAGTGATCCAGATACCAGGTCTGCGACCGCCGCTGCGCGCCCGATTTCACGGTGAGTTTCAGCTCTTTCGCCTTCTGCGCCGCCGCCATGAAACGGCGCACGCCGGTCGCATCCGTGCCCATCGGCTTCTCGCAGAAAATGTGTTTCTTCGCCTCCACCGCCGCTTCGAAATGCAGCGGCCGGTAGGCCGGATAGGCCGCCAGCATGACGATATCGACATCGCTCGCCACCAGCTTCTTATAAGCGTCGAAGCCGATGAAGCGGTGCTCAGGATCCACTTTGAAGCGGCTCGACAATTCCGGCTTCAGGTTGCGCGTGGTACGGATGGAATCCTCCATCCGATCTTCGAACACGTCGGCCAACGCGACGATTTCGACGTTATCGCACCCGGTAAGAAGGTTCTCGACGGCCTGCGTGCCGCGTCCGCCGCAGCCAATCAAACCGGCCTTCAATTTCGGATTGCCCTGACCGCGAACCAGTTCGGGCCGGATGATTTGAAAAGCTCCGGCCGCGCCGATACTGGACGCAAGAAACGACCTGCGTGACTTAGACTCGCTCATTCCACACCCCCGGACCGCTTACTCTAGTACGGATCTCCACCGTGAGCAATCCGCCGGGCACACGCAAAAAAGTGGCGAGCACCTTGCGGGCGCTCGCCACCGATTCACACCTGTCTGCTGGTCGTTATTTCTTGACCGAGAGGATCACGCTAGCCGGAGACGTGGCGCCGGACACGGTCGCCGTCAGCGGGTAATCGCCATCCGCCATGGAGGCCGGCACCTGAATCGCGATCTGATAAAGTCCCGCATACCCCGGAGAGAGCGCCGCGCCGAACACCGTCGCGTCCGCCGACCCGATCTTCACCGTCACCGGACTGGTGCTGTACAGCTTGTCGGACGGGACCTGAATTCCCGCAGCCACCGCCGGACTTGTCGGACCGAAGCCGGTACCCCACAGAATCAGCACATCGCCGGGCTTCGCCGCCAGCGTGTTGGCTCCGGCGAAGGTTCCCGCCTTCACCGCCAGGCTGCCATCCGAATTGCGCGTGGCCACCGCCTGACTGCCGGGCCACTGGAAGAAGGCCGGCGCCTGCGCCACCACTGTGGCCGTGACCGCGAGGCTGGTGCCTCCCGGCGTCTTCACCGTGACCGGCACGGGACCGGCGCCGATATCGGGCGCCTGCACGTTAATTTGCCCGGGGCTGATGAAGTATACGTACGCGTCCTTGCTGCCCATGCTGACGCTTACACCGTCAAGCGTCGTCGGCAGCTTGCCGTCGACGATCGCGTTATCCCAGGTGTCCGCACTCACCGGCGAGAGATTCGCGCCTTTGATGGTGACCCACGATCCGGGCACGATTCCGGGCTGGAAACTGGCGCCGCTCACTACTCCGCCGCCATCTACCGTCGGCGTGGAAATCGGCACCGTATCGGCCAATGCGAGCCCCGCGGCCAGGCTCGAATTGTAGATCGATGCGAGCGAGCCGGGCGCGTTGCCGCTCTGGGCGTGGGCCGCGGCCGCTACGCCTGCAAACAAAAGTACTCTGATGAAATCCCTCTTCACTGGCATCCCTCTCTCATTCACGATTCTACGGTCCCGGCGGCGGGCGCACCAACCTTTTGCCCCAGAATTTACTAATGCTACTGTGTCTGCAACTCGTGTAACGTCCGCGCGACTTCGGGATGTACACCGCCATCGAGATCGGCAGCCTGTGTGGCTTCGCGCAGCGCCTCCGCATCGCGCCCTTGCAACTTCAACACCCGCGCCAGCATCCAGTGCGGTTTAAACCAGTTTGGATGCGCGCCGATGGCGGCGCGGAGGCATTGTTCGGTGGCGCGCGCATTGTTCTGCAGGGCACGGATGGTGGAGAGGCTGTACCACGCGTTGAACGGCGCTTCCGCCGTGCGTGTGGCGCGCTCCCCCGCCTGCGAGGCGCGTTCCAGCGCCACCAGCCGCTCCGGAAGCTGCTGCGCCTTCGACGCTGCTTCCCACAGGGCGCGCGAGTACCACAGGTCGCTGCTCTGTCCCGATGCCGCGTAATGCGCCGCCGCCGCACTCAGCTTGCCTGCCGCCAGATCGCGTTGCGCCGCCGCCAGCGCATGATCGCCCAGCGCGCTCTGCACGGCGAAATAGATCAGTGGCAGCGCCAACGGCCAGCGCCTGACCGAAGGTGCCGCCGGCATCGCCATCCCCGCCGCGATTCCCACCGTCGCGAAGAAAATCGCCGCCGTCGCCAGTGTGAATACCGTGAACTGCTGACTGACCGTTCCCGCCGCCATGGCCGCCGCCAATCCGGCGGCCAATCGCGGATGCGCGCCGCGGAGCTTCCACGCCGCACCGAAGCCCAGCGCACACCACGCCGCCAAGAGCGCGAGCCCCACCACGCCCTGCCCCACCAGCGCGTCCAAAAACATATTGTGCGGCGATTCGTGCGCAAACTCCGGATAGGCCCGTGCCAGCGCTTTCGATTCGTGATGCGGGAACTCCGCGGTGAACGTCTCCGGCCCGTATCCCGCCACGGGACGCGCCATGCCCATCGCCAGGCTGTCGCGCCACAGCCGCGGGCGCGCCCCGCCCCACGGGTCTTCCACATACCACCGGGCGCGGCTGCGCAACGGCTGGCCCACCGGCGAGAGGTAGAGCCCGGCCAGCGCGACCAGTGCTGCCACGCCGCCCCAGATCGCGCGCCGCGGCACGCCGAAGCCACGCCAGTAGAACCACACCATTGCGCCCACCGCCAGGCCGGCCATGGCCGCCCGCGTGCCGGTGAGCAGCATCGCCACCGCCGCAAGGGCCGCGCAGACTTTGGCCATCCGCCCTGGCAGCGCGGCGCTCAGGAAGACCACGTAGAGCAGCCACGTCGCGAAGTAGCTCACGTACCCCAACGTGGAAGGGGGCCGCACGATCGTCCAGAAGCCCTCGCCCACGTGATAGGCGGCCGCCGGGAGCAACGGGTCCCAGCCGGCGTACTGCGCGATTCCATACAGCGCCGTGATCGCGCCCGCCACACTGAGGATGCGCAGCATCGCACCTACTCGGTCCGTCTGCGCGGCCATCGCCCACGCGATCACTACTACGGCAGCTTGCCCGAGCGCGCCGAACTGCCTCCAATGCGTGCCGCGGAAAGAGAGGGCGGGGTCCGTGCTCAACGCCGTGCACACCGCCAGCCACACCAAGGTAGCGATGGCCAGCCAGGCCAGCGCGCCGCGGCGCAGCGGCACCAGCGCGACGCCGGCCGTCAGCAGCAGCACCACAAACTTCGGAGTCACGTCAAAATAGAAGAGAAGCCCAGGCGTTAGAATTAACGCACTGAGGCCCAGCGCGGCTGCCAGGAGCATGAACTTGTCAGGGTACACTATCTCAGGAATTCGGGGATGAACGAATCTTTCGACGCATATCGTTACATTGGTTACCTGCGCGGCCGGTGGCGTTGGATCGCCGGTAGTGCCGCGCTCGCCGCCTGCCTCGCGGCAATCGCCAGCCTGCTGATGACTCCGCAATATACGGCCACGGCGCAGATCGTGATCGATCCGCCGGCGGGCGCGGACCTGCGCTCCGCCATGGCCGTCAGCCCCATCTATCTGGAATCGCTCAAGACCTACGAGCGCTTCGCCGGCAGCGATACGCTCTTCCAGAAAGCCATGCTCAAGTTCGACCTCAAGGCGCGGCCCATCGAAAGCGTCAAGCGCCGTGTGCTGAACGTGAACCTGGTGCGCAATACACGCATCCTGGAAATCGCCGTCACGCTTCCCGACCCGGTGAAAGCGCAGGCGCTCGCCAAATTCCTGGCCGATTCCACGGTGGAGATCAATCGCGCATCCGTCTCCGAGAGCGGTGATGACCTGGTGCGCGGCATCGAGCAGCAGGCCGGCGAACTGCGCGCCCGCGTGCAGCAGGCAGACACCGCCTGGGCGAAGACGGTGGCCGCCGAACCCTTGCTTGGTCTGGAGGCGGCCGCCGGACAGACCGGCGAACTGCGCGCCAAAATCGAAGAGCAGGCACGCGCCGTGGAACTGGAAATCGCCGACCTGCAGGACCGCATCAAGACCACTCCCGACGCCGCGGAGATGCGCCGTCAGGAGAGCAATGCCCGCGTGCGTCTGGCCGAAATGCGCAAGCAGATGCAAGACCTGGAACGCCAGGGCGCGGAGCGCGAGAAACTGCTGGCCACCCGGCAGGCGCATCGCGACCAGATCGATGCCGAACGCAAGGCCAACCAGACCGCGCTCGCGGGCATGGAAACGCGCCTGCGCGACGCACGCGGCGAAACCGGATTCCGCGGCGAACGCCTCAAAGTGATCGATCCGGGCATCGTGCCGGAACGCCCATCCTCGCCCAATCTGCCTCTGAATGTGGCTGCCGCCCTGCTCGCCGGCCTGGTGCTGCCCATTTTATTCTTCACCTTCGAAATGAACTTCCAGCACCGGCGCGCCGCGCTGGCGCGCACTAATTTCCGCACCGTCGCGAAGGCTGGTGATGAATAGCGGTTCGCAGTTCCGCTGCTTGGTGGAGCCCTCGCCTGGTGCTCTCCCATGCCGCTGACCACCGCCGCGACATGGCGCCCGGCATGGTGGCTGCCGGTGCTCTTCGGAAGTTGGGCCGCCGCCATCGCTGTGGTTCCCAGCCCCGGCGCGAAGGCGCTGCTGCTCGCGCCCGCCGCACTCGCCGTACTCGGCTGGTGGACCGTACAGACCCCCGTGCGCTGGCTCGTCCTCTTCTTTGGCGCCGCCCTTCTTCTGCCTCCCCTGCCGATTCCGTTGGGCGATTCCGGCCCCCACCTTGCCATGCTGTTCGCCGCCGCCGGCCTCTTCGCCGGAGTGCTCTGGCTGCGCCAGTGGCGCGTGCCGCCCGACGCGCTCAATGCTTCCTTCGTCCTCCTGTCCGGCGCTCTGCTGCTCAGCGTCGCCCCGGCCGCCTTCTACTCCGGCGCGAATGCCGCGGCGGGCAGCCTGGCCCGCGTCTGCCTCTTCGGCATCTCCGTCTACGTCTTCTTCTACGGCGCGTACGGGCCGGGGCGCAGCGCCGACTCCATGCGCGGCACCCAGCTTCTCTACTGGGCCGCGACCTTGTCCGCCCTTTTTGCCTGCGTCGATTTCTACTATCAGTTCCCCGCCCCCGCCGGCTACGGCCCCCAATTCGTCTGGCTCGATTCCGGCGTCTACCGCCGCGCGCAGGGCCTGTTCTACGAAGCCAGCACGCTGGGCAATTTCTGCGCCTTCTTCCTGACCATGATCGCCGTGGCGTTCTCGCGCCCGCGCCGCGAATCGCCCGTCTCCCGCCCCGCGCTCATCTTCGGCGGCGCTGTCTTCTTCGCCGCCCTGGTGCTTTCCTACTCCCGTGCCTCGCTGATCAATGTCGCCATCGCGCTCGCCGTGCTCGCCTGGTACAACCGCAGCCGCCTGCCGGTCTTCCGCATCGCCGCCTGCATCTGTGCCGCCGCCCTGCTCACCTGGTGGATCTTCCCGTCGTTCGCGGAAATGTACTGGCAGCGCATTTCCAACACCGCGCAGTATCTCTTCACGCGCACCGAAGGCGTGCTCTCGGGCCGGCTCTCCAGTTGGCACACGCTCGCAGACTGGATCGCCGCGCACCCGTGGCAGGCCATGTTCGGTATCGGCTACAAGACCCTGCCCTATACGAATTTCCTGGGCGACCCGATTGTCGCCGACAACATGTACCTCAGCCTGCTGGTGGAAACCGGCGTGCTCGGCGTGGCCTCGCTCGTCTGGCTCAACATCGCAATTTTGCGCGCCATGGCCAGACGCGCACGGAGCAGTTTCTTCGCCATGTGGATGCTCTGCTTCTGGGCCGGCCAGACCGTGCAATTCGCCTCTGGCGACCTGCTCACTTACTGGCGCGTCCTGCCGGTGTACTTTTGGATTCTCTCCCTGGCCTTGCGTTTATGAACCTGCTGGTGCTCGACCAGTTCAGCGACCTGGGAGGCGCCCAGCAGAACCTCCTGGAGTTCCTGCCCGCCTTGCGCCAGGCCGGCTGGTCCGCGCAGGTGGGGCTCCCCGGCGAAGGGCCGCTCTTCGCCCGCCTTCGCACCCTGGGATTTCCCGTGGAGCGCATCGCGTGCGGCCCTTACCAATCCGGTACGAAGTCCTTGGCCGACCTGATGCGATTCACGCTCACCACGCCGCTGCTCGCCTGGCAGATCCGTCGCATGGCGCGCCGCAGCCGGGCCGAAGCAGTCTACCTCAACGGTCCGCGCCTGATCCCCGCCGCAGCCATGGCGGAGTTGGATCTTCCGGTGCTGTTTCATTGCCATAGCTACCTCGGCCCCGGCTCGCTGCGCACGCTCGCCGGCACGTCGCTGGGACATATGAAAGCGTGGGTCTCGGGACAGTGCGAATACGTCACCGCGCCCTGGCGGGAATTTGTCACTCCGCAGCGTGTCTCGGTGATCCACATCGGCGTGCCGGGGCCGCCGAATTGGCCGGTCCGTCCCTCCGGCGGCCCGCCCCATGTCGGCTGCATTGGCCGCATTGCGCCCGAGAAAGGCCAGCGAGAATTTGTGGCAGCCGCCGCCCGCATTCACCAGGCGCTGCCGCAATGCCGCTTCACAATTTACGGCGCGCCGCTGTTTGGCGATCGGGCCGCCGAAGCCTACGCCGCCGAAGTCCGCGCCGCCGCCGAAGGCCTGCCCATTACGTTCGCCGGCTGGGTCGACGATATCTACGCCTGTCTGGCGGAACTCGATCTTCTGCTGGTGCCTTCCACCGGCCATGAGGCCACCACGCGCGTGATTCTGGAAGCCTTCGCCGCGGGCGTGACCGTGATTACGTTCCCCACGGGCGGCATTCGCGAAGTGGTGGATGACGGGGTCAATGGGGTCCTCGTGCGCGACGTCGACATGATGGCGCACCGCGCCATAGAGCTGCTCACCGGAGACGCGCGCCACCTCATCCGGATGGCCCACACCGCGCGAGCGACGTGGATGGGCCGCTTCCGCCCCGGGCACAACCATCAGCAGATGCTTAGCCTCCTCCGCTCGATGTCCGCCGCCGGCGACTCCAACCACTAATCCGGCTTGCGCAGCCACAAGTAGCAGTGATTCCCGATCCTGCTGGCGCGCCCCGAAGCCATCAACGGCACGTCCAGATAGCGCAGGGGAAACAGCAGCCAGCCCAGGCCGAAGTGCACTCCGCCGCGCCACCAGCGCCACGGCAGCAACCCCTTCACCCATTCGATTCCCATCACCAGCAGCGTGGCCGTCGGACCCGTGCGCCAGCCTTCCGCCACCACTTCCAGGCCGCCGGACAACTGTTTCAAGCCATCGGGCGTGAAGCGCCGGTAGTCCTTCGGATATTCGTGAAACGGGTGGCAGAACGGCGTCACCAGGTGCAGGTACCCCCCGGGCGCCAACACGCGGCCCAACTCGGATGCGACCTGAACCGGATCGCAAACGTGCTCCAATACCGCGTCGCATTCCACGCGTTGGAACACCGAGTCGCCAAATGGCAACTGTCCCGCATCGGCCGCCACGTCCACGCCGGGCATGGCAAAGAGATCGAGATTGACATACCCCGGCACCACCCTGCCGGCGCCGCCGATATACAGATTCCATTTGCCCAGCGGAAAATCGCGCGGCTCCCGCGCATTCATCACGAAGGGCGCGGGCGGTTCCACCGCGCGCCGCAGCCAGCCCCGTGCTTCGCGCTTGCGATAGCGCTGTTCCAGAGCCCGCGTCTCCGCCACTTTATTTGGCCGGAGGCAGAATCTTCAACGTGGACGGCAAGGTGAACAGATTGTCCTGCAGACTTTGATTGATCTGCACGTTATCCGAGTAGAGTTCGAAGACTTTTTCGCCGTTGCGGAAACGCCGTATGCTGTAAGGCCACATCACCCCGCCGCCCACGTCGCGGTACTTGGCGAACAGCGTCTCTTCCGTGTCGAAATCCTTGTACTCCGGATTGCGGCGCTTCAGAATCTGACGCACCGGCAGCTTGCTGGACGCGCTGAAGTACACCGTCACTGTGAGCCCCCTGGCGTCGGTGATGTCGACAATTTCCGCCGGCAGATTGTCGTACCGGTCGCTGCCGCGCGAGTAGATGTCCATGCCGGGCTCGTTCAGGCGCTGCCGGAGAATGTAGAAGATGTTGCGCAGCGTGGCGTCGTTCCAGTTTTCGATCTTCTTCGGTTCCAGCATCCGGGCTCCGCGGAAAGTAATCTCCCACCCGCCTGTTTCGTTGAACAGGTAACCGTTCGACTCGTCTTTGCCGAAGTTCTGGCGCTCGCGCACGGAGGGCTTCCCGGCCACCGCCGTGACGTAGCGCGTGTAGATTTTGGCCAGGTCGAGGCCCTGCAATTCCTGCCGGAAGAACGAATAGGCGCGCCCGCTCTCCACCCGGTCTTCCATGGCGAGGAACGCTTTGCCGCCCACCGCCTGCAGAGCTTCGTTGACCACCCGCTTCCCGCGCTCGTGCGCATTCTCCGCCGCCCAGGAGGCGGCAGCCATGAGCATCAAAAAGATTAGCCTGGCAGATCTCATTGCGGCCTTCGTCCCATTTCCACCGGGTTGATGCCGGTGTTCAGCTTGTATTCCTTCACCACCGTATCCGCGAAACGCCGTCCGCCCTGATTGATCGTGATCTTGAACGGCAGCAGCAGCCCGCCCACCGGGCGGAAGTCCTCATACACGTCCTCAGAGTAGATGGGCGCGCCGCCCGCCTGTTGCGTGTCGTACGCAACACGTTTCGGTAGATGGGTCTGCGGGTCGAATTCCACTGTGCTCACCAGCCCCGTCGTGTCCGTAATCTGTACCGTGTTGTCCTCGATCGCGTTGACCGTCCTGCCTTCGATCCGGTCACTCAGCATCAGCCGGAAATAAACGCGGAAAAGATCGCCGTAGACTTGGCTGCGCTGCGCGCCGGCCAGCGCCCCCCATCCCTGCGGCGTGGCGATCCAGCCCACCTTGCCATCGGTATAGGCGCTCACCCGTCCGGAGGGCAAAGTGCTGTCCTGCCGGAAATTCGTGGCCTTCACCCACCGGTCCGTCTGCCCGATTTTCGAACCACCGATGTTGGCGACCGAGGGATCGATCTGGTATTCCGCCAGCGTCGTGGAATCCTGTACCGCAGCCAGTTTGTCGGCCCCGCCGACTGCCGCCTGCGCCTGCGCCAGAATCTGCTTGCCCTGGGCCAGGCTGGCTTCGCTGGTCTCTACCACCTCGGGCTTGGCCTCGGGAATCGAAATATCGATCTTGGTCACCGTGCCGAGCTTGTCCAGCGACTCGGTGAACAGCGTGGGATTGCCCATCACCACGGTGGTCAGATTCGCCGCATTCAGGTACTGTTTGGCGACCCGCAGGACGTCCGCCTTGCCGACCGCCTGCAGCGCCTTCTGATGCTGCGAGAGGAAATCTTTCGGGTAGCCGTAGTAATCCAGCAACATCTGGCGGGAGAAGAGTTTCGCGCGGGTATCGTGATTGAAAATGATGGTATTGATGAGCAACTCGCGCGCCAGCCGGCAATCATCGTCGCTGGCTTCGGTGGTCCGCATGCGCTCGATCTCTTCCAGAATCACGCGGACGGTCCCCGTGGTGGCGGGCGGCCGGCTGCTGCCGTTGATCTCAAAGAGCGACGGCTGCAAAAATCCCGCGCCCCACACCACACTCACCTCCGTGGTGACGTTAGAGCGCAACAGGCGCTCCGCGATATGGCGCTGCAAGACTCCGCCCATCACCTCGAGCGCCGCGAAATCCTTATCGCTGCGCACGCCACCCAGTTGGCCGATAGTGAAAGCGGTCGGTTGCGTGTCCTTCCGTTCCACCAGGGAGACGCCGGGCGCCGGCACGTTCTTCACCTTGCCGAAATCCACCACCAGGGCCGGCTGCGCCTTCCAGTCCCCGAAGACCTGCTCCAACCGGGTCTTCATTTCCGCCGTATCGAAATCGCCCCAGATTCCCAGCGTGGTATTGGCCGGAATGAAATAGCGTTGATGGAACGCCCGCACGTCGGCCCGCTGGATATGGTCCAGGGTCCCGTATTCGGGCTGCCAGCCAAAGGCGTTGTCCTTGCCATAGACAAGGGCGGCGAATTCCCGCCGGGTCACGTTCCTCGCCACGTCGTTGCGCCGCGAGATCCCGAACCGCAACTGCGTCTTGGCAGCTTCCAGTTTCTCCTGACGGAAGCCCGGCTGCACCAGCAGTTCCTTGAACAACTGCATCGTCATGGCGGAGTTTTCCTTCAGCGAGCTGAAGGTCACCGACGTCGTGGACTCGGTGACGTTGCATTCCACATTGGCCGCATTGTCGTCCATCAGAATGTCGATCTGTTCGGGCGTCTTGACGTTGGACCCTCCGGTGCGAAGCGCGATCCCGGTGAGTTGCGCCAGCCCGATGCGTTGCGGCGGATCCAGCAACGTACCCGCTTTGACCAGGGCACCCCCGCCCACCACCGGAAGATCGTGATCTTCCAGCAGAAACACTTTCAATCCGTTGGGCAAAGTGAACGTGGTGCTGGCCGGCTCTTGCAGCGGGCGCAAGGGCGCATACTTCAGGTCTGTCGCCGAGGTCATGCCCAGCATCGGCGCGGTGGTCGCGCCGCGCCCGGCAGCCGGAGCCCCCGGTGCCGCCGCGCCTCGTCCCGCGCCCCCGGCAGCCGGTGCCGCAGGGGCTGCCCCCGCACCTCGTCCCGCGGCCCCGGCAACCGGTGCCGCAGGGGCTGCCCCGCCCCGTTTGGCCTTAGCGGGGGCGCCTCCATTCTTCGTGCCCAGACCGGGAATGGTGGGAGCGTTCTGGCCATACGCCACAGCTACCCACAGGAGGACCGTGATTGCCTTCTTCATTGCAGACCTCCGGCCCTGCGCTCGCCAGGCTTCGCCGCCGGAGCGTCGGATTGCCCCGGTCCCACGTTGTAGACCGTGGTGCGCCCGGTGGCCACGAAATAGCGGTTGGCGGCGCGTTGCAAATCCTCGGGCTTCACCTTGTCGACGTCGTCGAGCTGGGTAAACAGACGATGCCAGTCTCCGTACATACCGGCATGCAGCGCCAGCAGGCTCGCCAGTTCCTGATTGCTGTTCATACGGCGGATCAGGTTGGCGCGCGCCATCACCTTGGCCCGCGTCACCAATTGCGGGTCCAGCGGAGTGCTTTTGAAACGCAGCAGCATCTCGTCCAGCGCGCGCTGCGTGTCCTCCACCGTGCGTCCCGGACCGGGCACCAGCATGAAGACGAACAGATTGGAGAAATACCCGTCGGGATTGGTGGCCGTCGCCTGCGCCTGCTGCGCCACCCGCTTTTCCTGCACCAGTTCGCGGTACAGTAGCCCGGACCGTCCCTGCGAAAAGAGGATTTGCAGCATATCGAGCGCCACGTCGTCGCGATCGAACTGGCTCGGCCGCTTATAGCCCACCATCGCCATCTGCGGCCCCTGCAATTCCAGCACGACCGTCTTCGGGCCGGACTGCGGCGGCTCCTGCGTGGTCACCCGCGGCGGCAGAGGCTTGGCCGGCAGCGTTCCGAAATACTTCTCCGCCAGGCGTTTGGCCTCCGCCAGGGTGATGTCGCCGACCAACGCCACTGTCATGTTGCCCGGCACGTAATAGCGTTCGAAGAATTCCTGGGCCTCGGTGCGCCGCAGATTCTGGATGTCGCTCGGCCACCCGCCCACCGGGTTACGGTAGGGATGCGTCTTGAATGCCGCGGCCAGCAACTCCGCCATCACCTTCCCCTGCGGCGTGCCTTCCGCCCGCTGGCGGTACTCATCCAACATCAGGCTGCGCTCGCTGTAGAACTCGCGGAAGGCCGGCCGGGAAAGCCGCTGCGCTTCCGTCAAAAACCACAATTCGGCGCGATTGGAAGGCAGGCTATACGAAGTCTCGCTATACGTGGAGTTGACGACGGCATTCAGATTGACCCCGCCGTTTTCCTCCAGCAGGCGCCGGAAATCGCCGGCCGCCGAATAGCGCTGCGCGGTTTCCGCCGCCTGGCGAGCCTGGGTACGCAAGCCGTCCACCCGGATCTCGTCTGCTTTCAGGCCCTTCCGCGACTCGGCTTCCGCCTTGTTCAGCGTCTCTTCCAGGCTGTCTAGCGCCTTGCGTTCGTCTGTCCAGTTGCGGGTACCCAGCGTCTCCGAGCCCTTGAACGCCATGTGTTCGAACATATGCGCCAGGCCGGTCTCGCCCGCCGGATCGTCCACGCTGCCGGCGGCGATGTAGGTGTGGAAGGAAATCACCGGCGATTCGTGCCGCTCCAGCAAGACGAAATGCAGGCCGTTGGGTAAAGAAAATTCGGTGATCTTCTTCTGAAACTCCTGCATCTCCTGCGCGGACAGGGCCAGCGCGGCAGAGAGCAGCAGCGAACAGAGACGCATGCCACGCACGTTTGACAGCTCCTTGGGCGATGGGGGGTATCCCACGGGGGGGTATCCCACTGCTTTTAAGAGGATAGCAGGGTCGCCGGAATGGGACCGATGGCCTATGGAACCGCGAGTACCCCACAGGTACCGGTGTGACTGTCCTTTCCTACGGCGAGTCTTTTATGATGACTGCAGTTGAAGATTTAGAAAGGCGATTCATGGATTCGAGAGTCTTGTGGGGCAATGGCGGGGCCGATCAGATTGCCGGCGACCGCCGGCAGGACCGGCGCTATCAACTGCACCTGGAGGTGCGGTGGAAACTGATCCGGCGTCGCCGCGTGTTGGATACCGGCACCGGCCACACCATCGACGTCTCCAGCGGGGGCCTCCTCTTCGACGCCGGCCGGCACCTGCCGGAAGGCCTTAATGTGGAATTGTCGATCTCCTGGCCGGTACTGTTGCACAATGTGGCGCCGATGCAACTCGTCGCCAGCGGGAAAATCGTGCGCTGCAACGGCCGCCACATCGCCATGCAGACCGTGGCCCACGAATTCCGCACCATGGGAATTCCCACCGAGCAACGCAACGTCGCATCCAATTCCAACCAGGGTCCCGCCGTTCTGGGCGGACCGGGCACCTTCGCCGCGCTTGGCCATCTCTAGCCGCGGTGGAACAGACCATCGTTTTTTGTGGTCTGTTCTCTAACTGCTGAGCTGGTGGATCATGTCAAAACACTTTTTGTGGTCTGTTCTGGTGGAACAGACCATCGTTTTTTGTGGTCTGTTCTGGACTGCGGTGGAACAGACCATCGTTTTTTGTGGTCTGTTCTCTTCCCGTTCCCGACCCTGACCGCTACCTGCCGCGCCGCCCGGCCACCGGTTCCGGATCCGGCGGCGGCGGGGGCACAGGCTCCTCCTCCACCACCTTCTTCGGCTTCCGATTGAGAATCTCCGTGATAAATTCGTCGCGCGCCTTGGCATACTTCGGCGTGCCGGGCTTGGGCTCGATCGTGTCCCATTCTTCCGGCGGAATCTCCTGCACGGTGGGCAGGTACTTCTGGAAGTAATTGCGCAAGCGCTCCTGCACCGGCTTCACCGCCGAATGGTACAGCAGGAACAGAACGTCTTCGGGCGCTGCCGCAACCACCACGTGATACACATGCGAGGGCTTGCGGATCTTCGGCGCACGCAGCGCCGTCTCCAGTTTCTTGGCCTTGGCGTCGATCTTCTGGAATTGATCCGTGTCCGCCTTGGATAGCTCGGTCGTCTTAATCAACGCCGCTTTGTCCTTGGGAGCCAGCTTTTCCATCAGGCAGAACATGAAGGTGCCGAAACGCGCGGAGCGCCAGCGGGTGTCGTCCGGCAGCACACGGATCGCCTTCTCGTACTTGGCCAGCCCCACGGTATTCAGCTTGGTCAACAGCGCCGGAGAGAGCAGCGGAAGCAGCCCCGCCTCTTCCAGCCCCTTAAAGATCTCCGTGGGACTGTCTTCGGCGCTGATCCGCTTCAGTTCCTCGCCCAATGCCCGCCCGGTGATGCTCTTTTCGACTTCCGCCTCGCGTGCATTCGCCACCTGCATCAGCGTCCGCTCTTCCACCGTGTAACCCAGGCGGACCCGGTAGCGCACCAGGCGCAAAAGCCGCGACGGATCGTCGTAGAAACCGTAGGTGCTGACCGACCGCAACTCCTTGCGCTCAATGTCCGCCAGGCCGTTCATCGGGTCCAGCAGGAGCCCGCGAGAGGCACGATTCAGCGAGAGAGCGATGGCATTACAGGTAAAGTCCCGGCCGCGCAGGTCCTCCTGAATGGTGGCCGCCGAAACCTGCGGTTTCGCGCCGGCCCGGGCGTATTTCTCCTGCCGCGACATCGCCACCTGGGCCGTCACCCCGCTGGGAAACACCAGCTCGACGCATTTGCGATTGTCATCCGTATGCGTCACCGTGGCGCCCGTTCGTTCGCAAATGGACTTGGCAATCTTCAGCCCGTTTCCTTCGACCACGAAATCCAGGTCGCGAATCCGGAAACCGGCCAGCATGTCGCGCATCGCTCCCCCGGTCAGGAACACGTTCACGTTCGCCTGCCCGGCCGCCGTTTGCACGTCGTCCACCACCCGGTTTTGATCCGGACTGAGATGGCTCTCCAGCATGTAAATGTAGTCGCTCATCGCGTTTGCGCCTTCGACCCTATCAAGAATTCCCGGCTGCGGCTTGTATCGGCCGCCTCACGCCCGGGGGTGATGTTTTTCTACCGTGTCTCGAAGCCTCGATCGCATGACATGGGTATAAATCTGAGTGGTACTGATGTCTGCGTGGCCCAGCATGATCTGCACGCTGCGCAAATCGGCGCCGCCCTCGAGGAGATGGGTGGCAAAACTATGGCGCAGCACGTGGGGTGTCAGCCCATGATAAATGCCCGCCTTCCTGCCGTATCCGGCCAGGAGTTTCCAGAAAGATTGGCGGGTCATGCACCCGCCGCGGGCGGTAATAAAAAGGTACTTGCTGGCCCGTCCCTTCAACAGAACCGGGCGGCCGCGCTCCAAAAAGTCCTCAATCGCCCGAACAGCCGTCTTGCCTACCGGCACCAGGCGCTGCTTGTTGCCCTTCCCGGTAGTCCTGAGGACTCCCAGGTCCGCATTCAGGTCGCTCATCCCGGTCTTGCACAATTCGCTGACGCGCAATCCCGAGGCGTAGAGCAATTCCATCATGGCACGGTCCCGGAGTCCGGTCGGTTTGGAGGCGTCGGGAGCTTCAATGATCTTCTCTATCTCTTGTAAATTTAGATACTTAGGGATAGTATGCCACTGCTTGGGGGTGCGCAGGTGCTCGGTGGGGTCACTGGCGACCTGCCCCTCGCGCAACAAAAATCCGTAAAAGTTGCGGAGGGTGGTCAGGTGGCGGCCCACGGAGCGGCTGCTCAGTCCGGCCTGATACAGTTTATCGATGTGGAGGCGAATCTCCGCGGTGCCGGGCAGGTCCCGGGAATCTCCGGCAAACTCCTGAAAAGAAGCCAGATCGAGCGCGTAGGCAGAGATCGAATTACCCGCCAGACCCTTCTCCAGGCGGCAGTAGTTCAAAAAGGCAGTAATCTGGTTACGCAGGTACGCCGACCCTTCCGCGTGCGCTCCAGACATCGTGCCAATGATACAATAAGCCGCGAAATGTTTGAAACATAGTTGTTGCCCAAGGTAGATACTTGTCAGCCTCCACCACGAAAAAAGCCCTGATCCGGCGCTATGACCGCGAAACCCTGGCCGGATTCGTCAATCCGGCGTCGTTTTTGCTGCCGGAAGGGGTCGAACTGCTGTCCGGCGAGGGGTATCCTGCCCTGGTGCCGTTGAACGAAGTGAAATATGTGGCTTTTGTCCGCGAGTTCGAAGGCGGAGCCGAGTTGGAACGGGTGCAGTTTCAGACACGTCCCAAAATTGCCGGACTCTGGGTCAATCTGCGCTTCCGGGACGGCGCCGTGCTGGAAGGAATTATTCCCAACAACCTGATGTCGATAGAAACCAATGGGTTCACGGTGACGCCTCCTGATTCAGCCGGCAATTTGCAGCGGGTGTGGGCGCCGCGCGAGTCGCTGGTTGGGGTGGAGGTGTTGGGGGTGGTGGGCAGTCCGCTGCGCCAGCGCAAACCCAAGCCGCCGGCGAAAGACCAAATCGGGCTCTTCGATTAGGCTTTCCGGGTGCAAGCATTGGCTGTTACAGGTATACTGGTATTTAATACTGAATCGTCTCTAGTTGGAGGTTCTTTATGAAGTTTCGCAACCTGGTTGTTGCCGCCGCCGGCACCTTCCTGATGACACTCACCGCGCTCGCCCAGATCACGGCGATCGAGGGCGACGTTAAGGGCGAAGACGGCAACCCGGCAGTCAAAGCCGTTGTCAAAATCGTGCGCACCGATATCAAAGGCAATTACAAGTGCGAGACGAACAAGAAGGGCCACTATTTCTACAATGGGCTGCCGCTTGGCACCTATGACATTTCGGTAGAAATCGGTGGCAAGGAAATGGACGGCATCAAGGGTGTCAGGACCAGCCTGGGCGACCCGCGGCCGGTCCATTTCGACCTGCAAAAGCTGGCTCAGCAGCGCGCCCAGCAACAGCAGGCCATCGCCACCGCCGCAACCACGGGAGGCCAGATCTCCAAGGAGCAGGAGCGCGGCATGTCGAAGGAGCAGAAAGAAGCCTTCGACAAAGCGGTCAAAGAACGCGAAGCGGCGATGAAGAAGAACAAAGAGTTGAACGACGCGTTCACTGCGGGCATCACCGCGGAACAGGCGAAGGATTATGAAGCCGCCGTCGTCAGCTTCACCAAGGCCAGCGAACTCGACGCCAAGCAACTGGCCGTCTGGCAGCACCTCGCCGATGCCCAGATCAACCTCGCTGCGAAAAAGACCGGGGCCGAATTCGACGCCGCCATGGCGAAAGGGGTTGAAGCCTACGGCAAGGCGATCGAGTTGAACCCCGGCGACGCCGCCACCCACAATAATTTTGCGCTGGCCCTCGGCAAAGCCAAGAAGTTCCCGGAGATGCAGGCCGAACTCCAGAAGGCCGCCGAACTAGACCCGCCCAAGGCTGGTCAATACTACTACAACCTCGGCGCCATGCTGGTGAATAACGGACAGGCCGAACCCGCCGGCCAGGCGTTCAAGAGGGCGATCGAACTCGATCCCAACCACGCCGATTCATTCTATCAGTGGGGCGTGTACCTGCTCGGCAAAGCGTCTTTCGGGGCCGATGGCAAGGTCACCCCGATCGCCGGCACGGTGGAAGCCTTGCAGAAGTACCTGCAGTTGGCGCCCACCGGTCAGTTCGCCGAGTCCGCCAAGGGCTTGCTGGCCTCCATGGACGCGAAGGTGGATACCAGCTACAAGAACCCCAACGCGCCGGCGACCCCGGCGAAGAAGAAGAAGTAATCGATTGACCCGGGGCGGGAAGCCAGGCTTTCCGCCCTGACTCCCGCCCCGAGTCCCGCGCCGACTCCCGCCCCGAGTCCCGCGCCGAGTCCCGCGGCGAGTCCCGCCCCGAGTCCGAGTCAATGTTGCGTTTCCTTATTATCGAAATCCTCCTGCCGCTTTTCCTTTTTGCCCTCGTACGGTCTGTGCTCCGTGAACTCTTCCGCAAGAACCGAAACGTTACCCGGCAACCGGCGCAGCCCCCAGCCGCGCCGCCCCCCGTCTTCGCCGGCGGCGAGTTGAAGAAAGACCCGGTGTGCGGCACCTACGTTTCCGCCGGAGCCAGCGTCACCCGCACCGTGAATGGGGAGTTACTGCACTTCTGCTCGCAAGAGTGTAGAGATAAGTACCGCGCCGCATAGGGTGCGCCTCGGGATGGCAGTGTACACTGAGGAAATGCGGTGTCACTGGTTACTCCTGGCGGCCTTCGCCGCCTGTTCTTCCCTCGCTTTTGGACAGAGTTTTGAAGCCAGCGCAGGCGGCGGTCAGTCCTTCTTTGCCGCCAAGAACGCCGATCTGGGAACCACGACCGCCGACCCGAATAGCGGCACCTACAAAATCAAGGACGGCGTCCGCATCACCCTGCGCATGGCAATCAACAACGGGCGTTTCACCGGACACGAATTCGGCTATGCGTACAGCCGCACGGGTCTGGTATTGCCGTCGTATACCACCACCACGGGGGGCACGCCCGGCCAGCCGCTCGCCACGGTGACCGTGCCCGCGGAGGCTCAGAGCCTGCCGTCCCACCAGGGCTTCTACGATTTTCTGGTGTATTTCAGTCCGGAAGGCAGCAGGGTACGCCCGTTCGTGGCCGGGGGCGTCCAGTTCACCGCTTTCTCGCAGCCGAATTCGGACAACTACAATCGTGAGACCAAGTACGGCATCAACTACGGCGCCGGCATCAAATTCAAGGTCAAGGAGAACTGGGGCTTCCGTCTCGACGGGCGCCAGTACAACATGGGCAAGCCCTTCAATTTGCCCAACAACTCCGGCCGGCTTCTGATGTGGGAAGTTTCCGGCTCGATCTCTTTCTTGCTGTAAGACCGCGCCGCACAAGCATCACGATTCCGGCGAACTCCCGTAGCGAAGGAGCGTTCCCGCACGCTGGTCACCGGCGTGCCCCCAGCATCGTATGACGATGCTTCGGTGGGCAATTTTCGCTCCGCTGGCCCTGTTTGCCGCGGTGAAACAGTTCGATCCGGCGGCGGTGAACCAGCCCACGCAGGAGACGCTCGTATTCCGCGCCAAAGGACCGGCGGTGGTGCGCGCGCAGATTCTGCTGGCCCGCGCACACTTCTCCTGCGGAGAAATCGATGGCGCTTTCGGTACCAATCTGCAAAAGGCGCTCAATGCCTTTCAGGAGGCGCGGAAGCTCCCTGTCTCCACGGGTGCGGATGCGGCCACATGGGCTGCCCTGAACGCCGACACGGCGCCGGCGTTGGTCGAGTACACGCTGACTGAGGAGGACCTGAAGGGGCCGTTCACGCCCATTCCCAAGCGGCTGGAAGATCAGGCTGCCCTGACCTCCCTCGGCTACACGTCGGCGATGGAGGCGCTGGGCGAGCACTTCCATACCAGTCCCGCACTGCTGAAGAGGCTGAATCCAGCCGCCAATTTTGGGCAGGTGGGAACCAGGATTCTGGCGCCGAACGTACTGGTGATGCCGCCCGCGCGCGCCGACCGCATCGTGGTGTCCAAATCGGAGAGCGCGGTGCGGGCGTACGACGCGACCGGCGAACTGCTGGCATTTTACGGGGCGACCATCGGCAGCCGGCACGATCCGCTGCCCGTCGGCGAGTGGAAGATCAACGGCGTGGCGCGCAATCCCAAATTTCATTACAATCCCGAGCTCTTCTGGGACGCCAAGCCGGCATCGGACAAAGCCACGCTCCAGTCCGGGCCCAATAATCCAGTGGGCGTGGTGTGGATCGATCTCTCGAAGGACCATTACGGCATTCATGGCACGCCTGAACCGGGCAAAGTAGGGCACGCGGAATCGCACGGCTGTATCCGGCTGACGAACTGGGACGCGCTGGAGCTCGCCGCCATGGTCAAGCCCGGCACGCCGGCGACGCTGAAGGAGTAAGCATGCGGACGGCAACAGCCTTCATCCTGGGATTCGCGCTTGGCGCCTTCGCGCTGGCGGTGACGTTGTGGAGCACGGGGCATCTGGCGATGACCTCGGCGCAGGCGACGGTTCTTGTGCCAGCTGCGCCCCCGCCTTCGCTGACCGGGTCACCGCCAGTCCTGCCGGCGCCGCCGGAGCCCGCGCCGCCCGGCCCCAAAGGCGAAATGCCCCAGTTCGGGCAGTCGGTCGCCGCCGCGCCCCCACTGCCCTCTGCCAAAATGCCCCGGTATGGGCAGTCGGTCGCCGCTCCGCAGCCCGCGCCCGGTGCTCCGGCGCCCGCGCCCACGCCCACGCCTGGCGCCGCGCCGCGGCTCGCCATGCCGATCGCCGGCATCGACCCCGCCACGCTGCACAGCAATTTCTCCGAGGTGCGCGAGGGCCATGCTCACGAAGCGATAGATATCATGTCGCCACGCGGCACCCCGGTGCTGGCGGTGGTGGAAGGGAATGTCGCGAAGCTGTTCACCAGCAAGCCGGGCGGCCTGACGGTCTATCAGTTCGATAATGCGCAGCGGTGGTGCTATTACTACGCGCATCTGGATCGCTATGCCGCCGGGATTAAGGAAGGCACGCTGCTGCGAAAAGGAGACGTGCTGGGCTATGTCGGCTCCACAGGCAACGCCGCGCCGGAAGCGCCGCACCTGCACTTCGCGGTCTTTCAATTAGGCCCGGAAAAGCACTGGTGGGAGGGCACGGCGGTGGACCCGCTGCCCTTCTTGAAGTAGCCCTTCTTGAAGTAGCGCGCTACTCTTCGTTGACGCGATCTTTGCGAAACACAAAGGCGACGAAGCCCGCGAGAATCAGAAACGGCGGAGCCCCTAAAATCAAAATGCCCGCATTCAACACCCGGGCGCGCGCATCCTGCTGGGCGTGCGCGGTGCGATAGCACATCACGCATTGCGCGGAGGCGAGCCCGCACCCCAAAACTCCGGTGAGCAGCAGGCGCTTCAAAGCGGCGGCCTCATGGCGGGAATGCGGTACGCATCGCCCAGGAAGATCAGCATCAGCACGATGCAGAAAATCAGCATGGGAAATAGCGTCAGGAACAGGCTCAGGCGCTCGAACTTCAGGTGCATGAAATAGGCGATGATGAGCACCGCCTTCACCACGGAAAGCCCCAGCAGCACGGTCAGCATGATCATGAGCGGGGCCTGCAGGTAGGCCAGCAGGACTTCGATTCCGGTGAGGACCAGCAGCGCCACCCAGACTTTCGCGAAGGTCGGGATTCCCGGGCCGTGCGTCGAGATTTCTTCCACGTGTGAGCTCATCGGTAGTCCCTCCTTAAATCTTCGCCGACATCAGATACACCAGCGGGAACACGAACATCCACACCAGATCGACGAAGTGCCAGTACAGGCCGGCGACTTCGACGTCTTCCGCCTGGAACTTGCCGCGCATCACCGCCTGGCAGACGATGCCGAGATAGATCAGCCCGATCACCACGTGCGTCATGTGCAGGCCGGTAATGGCGAAGAAGGTGGCGCCGAAAAGCGGCACGCCCCACTCGTTACTGAAGGCGGTGACGTGTTCCTTATTGATCAGGTTCATCCACTCCGTCAGGTGGAGGCCGACGAAGGTGGCGCCGGCGGCCATGGTGGCCAGCAGCCAGCGGCTGGCCGCGGCCCGGTTGCCATGATTCATGGCATGCACCGCCATCACCATGGTCAAACTGCTGGTGAGCAGCGCGAAGGTCATTATGCTGGAAAAGATGATGCTCGGTGAAAAGTGGAACGGCGTGGGCCAATCCGGATTGGAGACGCGGCTGTAAGTGTAGGCGAACAGCAGCGCGGAAAAGGTCAGCGCATCGGAGATGATAAACAGCCACATTCCGAACTTCTTGGAATTGGTGAGATAAGGCGAACGTCCTCCATCCCAGAGAGAACCGGACGCGGTGGCAGTGACTTGGGTCGACATCGCTTCCCCTTTTACCCCCAAACGTAAAATAGAACCATCAGATACAACCAGAGCCCATCGAGAAAATGCCAGAAGATCGCGCTGATATCGATGGCGGTGCGCTTGGCCGGCCCCAGGCTAAGTCGCAGCGCCTGCACATCGACATAGAACAGCGCGGTCACGCCGCCGAGTAAGTGAGCGGCGTGGGCCACGGTCAGCACATAAAAGAAGGAACTGCCCGGACTGGTGGAAATGAAAACGCCGGCGGCGTTCAATTGCTGCCAGGCGATGGCCTGGCCGCCGAGAAAGGCCAGTCCCAGGGCGGTTCCGGCGGTCCACCAACCGTTGAATTTCGCACGCCCGCCGGCCTTCAGCGAACGGCGCGCCACCTCGATGGCGAGGCTCGATGCCAGCAGGATAGCGGTGTTGACCAGCAGAATGGGCGGCTTCGGCGTGCCGGCCCAATCGTCTCCCATGCCGCGGCGCACCACCATGGCGCTGGTAAAGGCCGCGAACAGCATGGTGCTCGCCGCCAGCAAAACGTACAGCCCCGTAAACGAGGCGCGGCGGAAAGCTCCGCGCCCGTCGGACCCGCCGTTCCCGTCACCGCCCCAGCCACCCTCGATCGGCGGTGGAGGCGGACCTTGTACAACATCCCGAGTGAGTGACCCAGCCATACCCATAAGAATGCGCTATTCGGCCGGGTGCAGGGAAGGGGGTGCGGTCTGCATAATGTAATCTTCTTCAGCCCCGGGCACGCTGAATTCGTACGGTCCGTGATTGACCACGGGATGCTTGCCCGCGAAATTGTCGAAGGGGGGCGGTGAAGAAACCGTCCATTCGAGCGAGGTCGAGTTCCACGGGTTCATGGGCGCCTTCTTCCCCTTTGCCATGCTCCAGAAAAGGTTGAAGAGGAAGATGAGCTGCACGGCCGCGGTGAAATACGCGGCGTGGGTCATGAACTTGTGCACGGGCATCAGGTTGGCGAGGTACTCGATGTTAGTGAAGTCCGAATAGCGCCTCGGATTGCCGGCGATGCCCACGAAGTGCATCGGCGTGAAGATGGCATAGACCCCGATGAAAGTGCAGTAGAAGTGGATCTTCCCCATGGTCTCGTTCATCATCTTGCCGAACATCTTGGGGAACCAGTAGAACGTGCCGGCGAACATGCCGAACATCGCCGCCACGCCCATGATCATGTGGAAGTGGCCCACCACGAAGTAGGTGTCGTGGAAGTAGAGGTCGAGCGCGGGCTGACCGAGGAAGATGCCGCTGAGGCCGCCGGACACGAACAGGCTGACGAAGCCGAGCGAGAACAGCATGGCGGTGGTGAAGTGGATCTTGCCGCCCCAGAGGGTGCCGATCCAATTGAACGTTTTGATGGCGGAGGGTACGCCGATGCACATGGTGAGCAGCGAGAACGCCATGGCCGAGTATGGATTCATACCGCTCATGAACATGTGGTGGCCCCAGACCAGGAAGCCGAGGAAGCCGATGCTAAGGATGGCATAGACCATCGCTTTGTAGCCGAAGACCGGCTTGCGCGCGAAGGTGGCCAGCAGGTGCGAGGTCACGCCCATGCCGGGCAGGATCGCGATGTAGACTTCCGGATGGCCGAAGAACCAGAACAGGTGCTGCCACAACAGCGGCGAGCCGCCTTTGTGATTGCTGAGGATCTGATCGCTGATCACCAGTCCGCCGGGAATGAAGAAGCTGGTGCCCACGGAGCGGTCGAGCATCAGCAGGAGTCCGGCGGCCAGCAGCACGGCGAAGCCAAGCAGGGCGAGGATGGCAGTGACCAGCCATGACCAGCAGGTCAGCGGCATGCGCATCAAGCGCATCCCCTTGCAGCGGAGATCGACAGTGGTGGCGATGAAGTTGATCGCGCCCATCAGCGAAGCGCCGCAGAAGATCGCGATACTCGCGATCCAAAGCGTTTGCCCCATGCCTTCGCCGGGACCGGTCACGCGACCGGCGCCGCTCAACGGCGGATAGGCGGTCCAGCCGGCAAGCGGAGCGCCGCCCTGCACGAAGAAGGCGGAGACCATGACCACCAGCGCCAGGAACGTGGTCCAGAAAGACATCATGTTCAGCACCGGGAACGCCATGTCCTCGGCGCCGATTTGAATGGGCAGAAAGTAATTGCCGAAGCCGCTCTGCGGGACGGTGGTCAGCACGAAGAACACCATGATGGTGCCGTGCATCGTCATCAGCGAAAGGTAAAGTTCCGGCGTCATCATGCCGCCCGCCGCGGCGGTGGGCCACAACTTGGCGAACCACGCCACCTTGGCTTCCGGATTCACCATGTGAAAGCGCATGAGGAGCGAGAGCGCCATCCCGATGAAGACCGAGAAGAGTCCCAGGAAATAATATTGAATGCCGATTACTTTGTGATCAAGGCTGAAAATGTAGCGCCGGATGAAGCCTTGTGGCGCTGCATGTGCCGAATGCGTCGGGGCCGACATGAAATCCTCCTCCGAGAAAACGCCTGAGACCTAGTTTTGCGCCCGTTCGATCTTCCACTTCTCGAAGTCTTCCGGAGTCATCACCTGCATGGTGGTCCGCATCTGGAAGTGGCCTAAACCGCAAAGCTCTGAACACGGCACCTCGTAGGTGCCGATTTTATCCGCCTGGAAAGACATGGGGATCTCCATGCCGGGCACGATGTCCTGCTTCATGCGAAGTTCGCGCACGAAGAAATTGTGGATCACGTCGCGGGAATGCATGATCAGCTTGATCGGCTTGCCGGCGGGAATCTTCAACGAGGCGCTGACGAGGTCGTCTTTGCTCGCCGGATCCTTATCGTCAATGCCGAAAGGGTTGCCACCGGAATCGTTGATCAGCTTGAGGTCGGTGCGCCCGAACTTGCCGTCGGGACCGGGATAGCGGAAGCTCCACGCGAACTGTTTGGCGAGCACCTCGATGGGCACGGCGTCGGCGGGCGGCGCATCGAAATGAACCGCGGCCCAGATCTTGGTCCCCATCAGCACCAGCCCCAGGAAGAGTACGGCCGTGGCGGTGGTCCAGATGGCTTCCATGCGATTGTTGCCGTGCGAATAGGTGGCTCGTTTGCCATCGTCACGGTAGCGGAAAATCACCCAGCCGAGCGCGAACTGCGCCAGGATGAAGATGATTCCGGTGACGATGAGTGTGTTTGAGAATTGTTCGTCGTAGGCTACGCCGTGCGCGTTGATGGGCGGTGGGAACCACCACATCTTGGCAGCGAAGACGTACGCGATGATGACCGTTAGTATCCAGACAATGGGGGCTAACAACATGGAAGGCCCTCCTTTTGCAGGTGCCGGTTGCTTTACAAGGTGGAAGAAAGTTATCACAGTCAGAGAACGACGTGCAACTCCGTTTTTTAAAATGTCAAGGCAAAGTAGAAATGTCCCCTCGCTGGCAAAGTAGAAATGTCCCCTTT
>JBDTMZ010000048.1:0-67917 GCA_039934035.1 Candidatus Solibacter sp.
CACCCATCGACATACGCATTATATTGCCTATCGTGTTCAAATTGAAAACGATGATGGGAAGCTTGTTGTCGCGGCACATGGCGATCGACGTGGCGTCCATCACGCCGAGGGCGCGCGAAAGCACTTCGAGGTAGGAGATTTCGCTGAACTTCACAGCGTCCGGGAATTTCAGCGGATCTTTATCGTACACGCCATCGACGCGGGTGGCTTTGGCAATGATGTCCGCTTTAATTTCCAGCGCGCGCAGCGTCGCCGCCGTGTCGGTGGAGAAGTAGGGATTGGAAGTGCCGGCCGCGAAGATTACAATGCGGCCCTTTTCCAGGTGCCGGATCGCGCGGCGGCGAATGTAGGGCTCGGCCACCTGATGCATCTCGATGGCGCTCATCACGCGGGTGGGAATGCCCATCTGTTCGAGGGCATCGCTGAGGGCAAGGGAGTTGATGACGGTGGCGAGCATTCCCATGTGGTCGCCGGTCACGCGGTCCATACTGCGGGCGGCTGCCGCCACGCCGCGGAAAATGTTGCCGCCGCCCACTACCACGCCCACCTGAATGCCGGCCGCCGCTACATCGGCAACCTCTCGGGCCAGTGCCCGGACTCGCTCCGCATCAATGCCAAAACTGGCGGTACCGGCCAGAGCCTCACCGCTCAGTTTCAGCAGGATCCGTTTGTAGCTGGCCATCGGCTACTCAGCCGCGGGTTCGCCGGTTTCCGCCGTCTGCGTATCGCCCACTTTGAAGCGAACGAAGCGCGCAACGGAGATATTCTCGCCCAGTTTGGCGATCTTGGTCTTTACCAGCTGTCCCACCGTCAGAGTGGCTTCCTTGACGAACGGCTGTTCCAGCAGGCAGATCTCTTCGTAGAACTTCGCCATGCGGCCCTCGGTGATCTTTTCGATCATCTTCTCGGGCTTGCCTTCAGCCAGCGCACGCGCCTTCTGGATGTCCTGTTCCTTCGCCAGAACTTCTTCCGTTACGTCTTCCTTGCGGATGAACCGGGGGTCCGCCGCCGCGATGTGCATCGCGATGTCGTGAACCAGTTCCTGGAAGTCGTCCGTGCGGGCCACGAAATCGCTCTCGCAATTGACTTCCACCATGACGCCAAGCTGACCGCCGTGGTGAATGTAGGTGCCGATCAGGCCCTGCTTGGTCGCGCGCGAAGCCTTCTTGCCGGCCGACGCTATGCCACGCTTCCGCAGTACCACTTCCCCTTCGGCGAGATCGCCGTTGGCTTCCTTCAGGGCGCTCTTGCATTCCATCATGCCAGCGCCGGTGCGCTCACGGAGCGCTTTGACCAGTGTCGCAGTAATTTCCGCCATAACTCTTTACCTGATTCCTTTCGGGAGGGCGCCCGTGTAAGGCGCCCAAGGGGCATCCGGTAAGGATGCCCCGCGGGGGGAATGTGTCTAAACGCTGCCTTCGGCGACGGGTTCGGAAACCGGTTCACCCGTCTCGGAAGCCGGTCCCTTACGCTGCGAAGAAGGTTCTTCGGCCAAGTTCATACTTTCGGCCATAATCTTTTCCGTGAACTTGGGGTCCACGTACTCGGTGTACTCCATCATGCCCTCGTCGCCAGTGGCTTCGTCGGTGACAATCTTGTCGGCAACGAATTCGTGCTCGGTGGCGAGCGCGCGGCCTTCCACCACTGCGTCGGCAATCTTGCTGGCGAACAGGCGGATGGCGCGCAGGGCGTCATCGTTACCCGGAATCACCCAATCCACTTCGTCGGGGTCGCAGTTAGTATCCACAATCGCGACCACCGGAATGCCGAGGCGGCGCGCTTCCTTCACGGCGATCGCTTCCTTGTTGGAATCGATCACGAAGAGCACGTCCGGCAAGCCGGGCATATCTTTGATGCCGGCAAGGTTGGTATCGAGATGTTTGCGCTCGCGCTCCAGGCGAATGACTTCTTTCTTGGGACGGCCGGCATAGCCGCCTTCCACCGAAGCCATGCCTTCCAGTTCTTTGAGGCGCTTGATTGATTTCTGAACCGTCAACATGTTGGTGAGCAGCCCGCCCAACCAGCGTTGATTGACGTAGTACATCTGGCAGCGATTGGCCTCTTCGGCAATGGCTTCCTGCGCCTGGCGCTTGGTGCCTACGAAGAGTACATTCTTGCCCTGTGCGGCCATCTCGCCGACAAACCTGGCGGCGTCTTTGAACATCTTCAGCGTCTTCTGAAGGTCAATGATGTAAATGCCGTTGCGTTCGCCGAAGATATACTCTTTCATCTTCGGATTCCAGCGCTTGGTCTGGTGCCCGAAGTGAACGCCTGCTTCGAGCAACTCCTTCATCGAAATTTGAGGCAAAATAACTCCTGAATAGCTCTAATCTATGCCACGCGGTCCAAAGCGAGATTTACGCGGTAGATTGGAACCGGATGTTGGTCGGTTGAAAGTTTTGCAGGAGCCTGGGAGGCGAAAACAGAGCCCCCCAGGTCCCGCTGAGGTTTAACGCTTGGAGAACTGGAATCGCTTGCGGGCGCCTTTTTGGCCGTACTTCTTGCGCTCGTGCTGCCGGGGGTCGCGAGTCAGGAAGCCTAACTTCTTCAACCGTCCGCGCAATTCCGCGTTGAACTCCACCAAAGCCCGGGAAATCCCCAGACGGCACGCACCGGCCTGACCGATTACGCCACCGCCCGAAGCCAAAATCACGAGGTCGAACTTGTCGGTGGTTTCGGTGGCAGCTAGTGCCTGCCGGACCACGAACCGCGCGCCTTCCGTCGGGAAATAATTCTCGAAAGTGCGGTTGTTGACCTTGATTTCGCCCGTACCGGGCCGTAAGAACACGCGAGCCACCGAAGTCTTGCGGCGACCCGTACCCAAATATTGAACTATCGCTGCCACTAACAGTTACCTTCCTGCGCTCTTAAATGGTCAACGCGACGGGTTTCTGCGCCGCGTGCGGATGCGTCTCACCCGCATAGACATTCAGTTTCCGGAACATCTGTTTGCCGAGCTTGTTTTTGGGGAGCATGCCTTGAATGGCATCTTCCACCAGACGGGTAGGTTTCTCGGCGCGAACCCGCTTCAGGCTCTTTTCCACCAGCCCGCCCGGATAACCGGTGAAATGGCGATAGAGCTTGTCTTCTTCCTTGTTGCCGGTTACTCTCACCTTCGCGGCGTTGATCACAATTACGTGATCGCCCGCGTCGATGAACGGTGTGTAGGTGGGTTTGGTCTTACCCATCAACACCATAGCGGCCTTGCTTGCCAGCTTGCCCAGCACGATATCCTGGGCATCGATCAGATGCCACTGGCGGATAATCCCATTCTTTGTAGGGAACTCGGTACTCATTGACACACGTCTCCAGCTATTCGCGGTTGCAAAGTATTTAGTTTAGGGGGTTTGGGGTTTCGTTGTCAAATCGGGTTACAACTGGACCCGAAAATCGTGATCCACCGCACACGATCCCTATCGCCGCGCGATCACGGGCCATATGGCAGGGTAGCAGATTGCCGCGGGGATTGAAGCGCGCGCCGTACCGGCAGATCAGTGGGCTGTGCGCTGCACGCACACGGCCGGCGAGTTGAAGGACATCCTGAGGAGTGCCCCCCACGATAGCGACCGTATCGTGGGGGCCGAATTGGGGGCGGAACGCGCCAGCCGCCGTGCTCTGGCGGACCCTACGGAATTATAGGCACGGCGACGGCCGGATTCGCGGGAACATACAGGTGGGAAATAGTGGTGGACTCGTCGGTGTCGTTTTCGTCGCTGTCTTCGAGGTTCAGGTGCGCATAGTAAGAGGCGTACCCGCACGCCGCCAGCGTGACAAGCGAGAGCCCCAGCCAGCGGAGCGCCTGCGTATTCCACGCGCGGTCGTCCGCGACCGATGCGGCGGTAGCGCGGACGATGCAATAGGCGGCGGCCAATCCCAGCCCGAGTTTGACTGTCCAGGGCAAAAGGTCGAGATGCCCCTGGCCGCCCACCTGACCCCAGAGCACGAAAACGGCGATCAGGGCTATCAGGAATTGAGTGGTGTACGCAAGGCGGAGTATTTGCATCGAAGCGTAGTAAAACTTCATCTTACGTTATCCTGGAAGTAAGCACACCGATGAACCATTCCCGTAGCAATTTCCTCAATGCATTTCATCTCGCCATGGACTCGATTCGCGCACAGAAACTGCGCAGTTTCCTGACGCTGCTGGGTATCATCATCGGTGTCGCAAGCGTGATCATGGTGGGCGCGGGCATTGAAGGGTTGGGAGTGTACGCCGAGCAGAGCACCGCCAAGGCCTTCGGGTCTGAATCGTTCCTGGTGGCGCAGATCGCGGCCACCGGCCGCCTCAGCCGCCGCGAGTATTTCGACAAGGTGAAGCGCAACAAGCCGATTCGCACGGATGACGCGCGGTTCGTGGAATCCATTGTGGGAGATCGCGTGCTCTTCAGCTCTTATCGCCAGCACTTGTCGGACATCAAGCGCGACAACGCGATTTGCGAGGACAGTTCCGTCCTTGGCGCAGCCGCGGCGATGGCCAATATCCGCGACATCGGCGTGGTGGACGGCCGCTTCTTCACCGACCAGGAAGATCGCTCGCGGGCTTTCGTGGCGGTGATTGGCGACACCGTGCGTACCACGCTTTTTCCCGGCGATGCGTCGCCGCTGGGGCAACTTGTCCGCATCGAAGGCATCGAGTTCACGGTGATCGGCGTGCAGGAGCGGCAGGGCTCATCGTTTGGCCGGGACCTGGACAACACGGCCTACATTCCCATCACGGCGTTCAACCGCCTGTACGGTCCTGGAAACGGCCTGACGCTTTTCGGCCGGCCGCGGCTTGGCAGCGGGCTCGACCTGGAAGGCGCGCTCGACGAGACCCGCGTGGTGCTGCGCACCCGCTTTCATGCGCGTCCCGGGCAACCTGACAACTTCGACGTGTTGACGCCGGACGCTATACGCGGGTTCATCGACGAGATTCTCGGCATGATTGCCGCGGTGGTGGTCCCGGTGACGTGCATTTCGCTGGTGGTGGGCGGCATTGTGATCATGAACATCATGTTGGTCAGCGTGACGGAGCGCACGCGCGAAATCGGGATTCGCAAAGCGGTGGGGGCGAGGCATGCGGACGTGATGACGCAGATCCTGATCGAAGCGGTGACGCTGTCGTGCGTGGGCGGAGCGTTTGGCGTGCTACTGGGCGCCATCGTTACCGAAATCCTGGGTAGAGTCTTCGGCCTGTCGCTGCACATTACAGCCGGCTACGTGGCGCTCTCGCTGATTGTTTCGGGACTGACCGGCATTGTCTCGGGCTGGTATCCGGCGTCACGCGCCGCGAAACTTGACCCCGTCGAAGCCCTGCGTGCGGAGTAACTCGTGACCATCAGCGCCGCACAGAACATCAAACTCGCCCTGGCCGCCGTAAGCGCGCACCGCTTCCGCTCCCTGCTGACGGTGCTCGGGATCGTGATTGGCATCACCACGGTGGTGACGGTGGCGAGCCTGTTGACCGGACTGCGCCAAGGGGTGGTGGTTTTCTTCGATGAACTCGGACCGGACAACATTTTCCTCTACAAGACTTCCGGCGACCCGAGCCAGGAGCCGCCCAAAGAGCGCAAGCGCCGGGCGATGAAGCCGGAGTACGTCGAGACGCTCCGCCGCTGGTCCACCAACCTGGAGGACATCGGGCTGCAGCTTTACATTCCGCCCGTGGTGGATGGAAAGCCGATTACGGCGCGGGTGCCGGGCTTCGAATCGGAGAACATCAACGTCTCCGGGCTGTCGCCGAATATGGCCGATATCTCGCCGCGGGATTTTGCCACCGGCCGTTATTTCACGCCCGAGGAAGACCAGCGCGGCGCTCACGTCGCGGTGGTCGGATCGAACGTGGCAGAGTCGTTGTTCCCGGGGACACAAGCCGTCGGCAACACCATGATGATGGATGGCGCCGAATACATCATCATCGGCGTCTACAGCAAGGCCAAGGGCGGTTTCTTCGGCGAGAACGGCCAGGACAACGTGATCGCGATTCCGCTGCGCACCTCCCAGATTCGCTATCCGCAGGTGGACCGCTTCATGATCACGTGCAAGGCCAAGGCGGGGAAAAGGCAGGAGGCGTTCGACGAAGTGGAAGGCATCATGCGCCGCATCCGCCGCCTGCCCACCGGCACGGCCGACGATTTCGCCATCTCCACGCCCGATCAGATCATTCAGCAGTTCGACCGGATCACCGGGTTGATCGGTCTGGTGGCCATCGCGATTTCGGCGCTGGGCCTGCTGGTGGGCGGCATCGGCGTGATGAACATCATGCTGGTCAGCGTGACCGAGCGCACGCGGGAGATCGGAATTCGCAAAGCGATTGGCGCGCGCCGCCGCGACATCGTCGGGCAATTTCTGGTGGAGGCCATGACGCTGACGGGCGTGGGTGGCGTGCTCGGGATCCTGATCGCCGTCATGATCACCATGCTGGTGGGGGCGCTGGTGCCTTCGCTGCCGTCCAAGGTGCCGCCGTGGGCGCTGATTACGGGCTTCAGCGTGTCGGTGATCACGGGCGTGTTCTTCGGCGTCTGGCCGGCCACCAAGGCTGCCCGGTTGGACCCGGTCGAGGCGCTGCGGTACGAATAATGGCACTCCTGGTCAGTTGTACCGGACTTTCCAAGTCTTACGGTTCGCGTCTGCTGTTCGAAGGCATTTCGCTGGGCATTTCCGAAGGCGAGCGTCTCGGCCTCATCGGCCGCAATGGGGCGGGCAAGTCGACGCTGCTGCGCGTGCTGGCCGGCCAGTTGGAACCTGACAGCGGCACCATTTCCTTCCGGCGCAATACCCGCGTCGGCTACGTCCCGCAGGAGGCTGAATTCGAGGGCGGGCACAGCGCGCACGAGGTGATCGCGGAAGTGCTGGCGGGCGAGCATCTCGACGAGCTGGAACTGGAAGCGCGCGTCAATCAGACGTTGGGACGCGCGGGTTTCACGGATACCAGCGTGCGCACCGAGGCGCTCTCCGGAGGCTGGAAGCGCCGCCTCGCCATCGCGCGCGAGATTGCGCTTTCGCCCGATGTGCTGTTTCTGGACGAGCCCACCAATCATCTGGATTTCGAGGGCATTCAGTGGCTCGAGAAGCTGCTCGCCACGGCTCCCTTCGCCAGCGTGGTGGTCAGTCACGATCGGTATTTTCTGGACACCGTGGTGAACGATGTCGCGGAGATCGATCGCGCGTACCAGGGCGGATTATTCCGGGTGGAGGGCACCTACAGCAGTTTCCTGGAAAAGAAGCAGGAGTTTCTGCTGAGCCAGGCGAATCGCCAGGAAGCGCTGGCGAACCGTGTGCGGCGCGAGGTGGAGTGGCTCCGGCGCGGGGCGAAAGCGCGCACGGGGAAGTCCAAGTCGCGCATTGATAATGCCGGGCGGTTGATTCGCGAATTGGAAGACGTTCAGGAGCGCACGGCGAAAGGCGTGACGGCGATCGATTTCACCGCCACGGACCGGCGCACCAAACGCCTGCTCTCGGTGGAGCATATCGCCAAGGAACTTGGCGGCCGCACGCTATTCAGCGATCTCAGTTTCACGCTTTCACCCGGTACGCGGCTCGGCCTGCTGGGACTCAACGGCACGGGGAAGACGACGCTGTTACGGATTCTGGCCGGCGAGATTCCCGTGGATGCCGGCAATGTGGAGCGGGCCTCGGCGCTGCGCGTGGTGTACTTCGATCAGGCGCGCGAGCAGTTGGATCGCGAGCAGACGCTGCGCCAGGGGCTGGGCGCGCACGGCGACACGATCGTCTTTCAGGATCGCCCGATCCACGTCGCGGGATGGGCCAAGCGCTTCCTCTTCGATTCCGGACAGCTCGATCGTCCGATGTCCAGCCTCTCGGGAGGCGAGCAGGCACGGGTGCTGATTGCGCGGCTGATGCTGCAGCCGGCCGATCTGCTGTTGCTGGACGAGCCGACCAACGACCTGGACATTCCCACGCTCGAAGTGCTCGAAGACAGCCTGACGGAGTTTGCCGGCGCGCTGGTGCTGGTGACGCACGATCGCTATTTGCTGGATCGCGTCTCCACAGCGGTGCTGGGGCTCGATGGGCGCGGCGCGACGCAGATGTATGCCGACTACTGGCAGTGGGAGCAGGCGGGAATGCGGCAGCCTGAGCCCGGCAAGGCGGCGAAGCAGGAGAATGGGTCGACCGCAAAATCCGCGCCCGTGAAGAAGAAGCTCTCTTATCTGGAAGCCCGCGAGTGGGAACAGATGGAAGTGAAGATCATGGAAGCGGAACAGGCGGCGGAAGCCATCCGCACGGAAATGCAATCGCCGGAGGTGGTCTCCGACGGTCCACGCCTGCAAGCCTGCTTTGGGCGACTGCAGCCCGCCGAACACCTGGTGCACCAACTCTACGAACGCTGGGCGGAACTGGAAGCGAAGCTGCAGTAGCGGCACGCTTTCGTCAGGTTCGTTGTCCCGGGAACCGATGCCATCAATTACAATCCGAATATCTGTAAGGATGGCAATACCCGATTCGTTCGCGGAGGTTTACCCGTGTCTAAGAAGCAGCCGTATCTGACGCTTGGCCTGGCGCTCGCCGCCAGTCTGTCGCTCCCGTTTGGCGCGCGAGCGCTCAACTACACTGGCAAGCAGAACAACCCAGCCACGTTTGAGACTCTCGAAGAGGTCCGCGTGAGTGGCCCCACTGCCGTCGGCAAGCTGGAGGGCAATAACGGGAGGACCTTCAAATCCCACCCGGTGCTGGACAGCTATCCGAAGGGGACCACCTACGTTTACAGGTCGCCGAACCTGTACGGCGGGCGAGCCTCGGCCAGGCTCAATGCGGACATTCTGGTATTCGCCGAGAAGACTTTTGCGAACAAGGACGCGGCGCTGGCCTACCTTAAAGATCTGGGCTTGACCAAGATCGCCGATGAAGCGATCGGCAGCGTGATTCTGGTCACTCCGGCGGATGCCAAGGCGTTTGGCGCCGCAGACCAGAAGGCCTACTACGCGCTGCAGACGGCGATCTTCGCCCAGAAGGCGGGGGAAGGCGGTCGCGGCGGATTGGGCTATTCCGACGCCGAGTATTTCGGCGGGTTTGGGTATACCTACGTGATCGGGGTGGATGGCGGCGCCACCTTCCTCAACAACTACATCTCCGGCACGGTGGACTACGTGGGTCGCATTGCGGGCATGCTGCTGGTCAACGGCAAGATGGACGTTGGCCGCATGGTCGCCAATCATGTCCCGGCGTACCTGGTGAACGCGGCGGATTCGGTGGTGGAGCGGTACAGGAAGGCCAACGAGGCCGACGCATTCTCGACCGCAGGCGGAGTGGATACATACTTCAATCAGGCGCTGCCGATTCGGCGGGTGATGGTGGCGAAGGACCAGAATCCCGATCTCGCCAGGTACATCAAGGACGCCTACTACAACATGTTCATCAAGGCGATGCGCGTCGGCGTGACCAAGGCCGGCGTCTACAGCGCCGCCACGCCCTATCAGGGCTATAGCATGGACCAGGCGCCCTATTCGCTCTGCGAGAGGAACGCTGTTCTGAATGGCGTTACGGCGGATGGCATTCATGTCATCGCCAAGACCGAGGATCGGTTTAACGATGTGAAGATGCCGAATGGCGAGTTCCTGCAGACCTGGTTCGAATACCTGCCGGAGGAAGTGCTCAAGAACACCGCTCCGGCGGGCACGGTGCCGCTCTTCCTCGCGCTACATGGCGGCGGGGACGACCCGCGGCAGTTTGTCGAAGAAATCGGATTGCTCCCCCTGGCGGGCTCGCAACGCTTCGCCATGGTGGCGCCAGATCATTCGACTATCGCGAATGTGCTTTCCGAGGCGCTGCCCAAACTGGTGAAGTACATGGTGAAGACGTATCCGTCGCTCGACGCGTCGCGCGTGTACGTGACGGGTTATTCGATGGGCGGCGCCGCAACGCTGCGGGCGATCAACGGCGATCCCTCGGTGTTTGCCGCCGCCATTCCCATGGCCGCGGCTCCTTACACCGGCACACCGCAGCAGGTGGCGCAGTTCCAGAAGAATCGCCTGCCGGTGATTTTTACGACTTCGTCGTTCGACCTCGGCGGCGCATTCGATCCGGCGAACGGCACCATCGCGGTTGGCTACCAGACGCAACTCAATCTGTTCCTCGGCTACAACGGGATGAAGAAGATCGAGGCGTACGATTTCAAAACGTATCCGGTGAACGGCTTCAAGGCCGACCGTATGCTGCGTGTGAGGGTCAACGGCGAGCACGACACCTACCGCTGGTATCTGAATGACGCGGGCGGCGTGCCGATGGTGGCGGTGTCCTACACGGAAGACCTGATTCATGCGCTGTACCCGGAATATGGCAAAATCGCCTGGGATTTCGCCAAGCAGTACTCGCGGGATCAGAAGACGGGCGCGATCAAATACAATCCACACGCGCGGTAGTGCGGTGAGGGCCGCCGATGAATCGGGATGTTCTTATCTGCGTTCATCGGCGTTCATCGGCGGCCCATTCTGTCTCTTCAAATTGCGTGCAGGTAGATAGAAATAATTGGCCGCCGATGAACGCGGATGAACGCGGATAAGACAAGCTGCCGCTTGCTCCAGGGACTGCCGCGGATACACACGGGATTCAGCTTGCACTTATCCCCGTGCATCCGCGGCCTGCTGACTACAGAACTTCTTCGCTCCAGTTTTCCAATACCTGCTTCACTTTCGTCATGTACTGGTCGGCGAGCGCGCCATCGACCAGGCGATGGTCGAAGCTGAGTGAGAGATGGCAGATGCTGCGGATGGCGATGGCATCGTCGATCACTACCGGAGTCTTGTCGACCGTGCCCACGCCCATAATGGCCACCTGCGGCTGATTGATGACGGGCGTGCCCATGAGGCTGCCGAAGCTGCCGAAGTTGGTGATGGAGAAGGTGCCGCCGGTGACTTCGTCCGGTTTCAGTTGGCGTGAGCGGGCGCGCGCCGCGAGGTCCACAATCGAGCGCTGCAAGCCGAGCACGTTCTTCTCGTCCGCGCCGCGAATCACAGGTACGATGAGGCCGTTCTCCAGCGCCACGGCGATCCCGATGTGAATTTCGTTGTGATAGATGATGTTGTTGTTATCGAGCGAGGCATTGAGCAGCGGGAACTGCCGCAGGGCCACCACCGCGGCGCGCGTGATGAAGGGCAGGTAGGTCAGGCCAAAGCCGTACGCGGCCTGGAATTGCGCCTTGTGGCGCTCGCGCATTTTCGCCACTTTGGTCATGTCGACACGGTGAACGGTGGTGACGTGGGGAGACGTGCGCTTGGAAAGCACCATGTGCTCGGCGATCTTGATGCGCATCGTGCTCAGCGGTTCGATGCGGGTCTTCGCCTGTCCCGCCGGAGGCAGCGGGACCATGGGTGCTGGCGCAGGCGCTGCTGCCACGGGAGCGGGCGCTGGGGGCGCCGCAGCTGAGGGCGCGGGAGTCGCGGGGGTGGGCGCAGGCTGCGATTGGGCGGAAACGTAACCCTCGACATCCTGCTTGGTGATGCGTCCGCCCGCGCCTGTACCTTTCACCTGTGCGAGGTCGACATTCAGTTCGCGCGCCATCTTGCGCACCAGGGGGGACAGCGGTCCGGCAGGCTCGGCGGGAGCTTCAGCCTGCGGCGGAGCGACGGGTGTGGCAGGAGGAGCAGGCGCGGCAGGCGCTTCGGGCGCCGCGGCGGCAGGAGCGGGCGTAGCAGGCGGTTCGGGAGCGGCTGCCGGAGGTGCGGGCGCCCCAGCCGGCTTGCTTTCGGCCGGTTTGGCTGCCCCGGTACCGCCTTCGTCGATGCGTGCAACCACGGTATTGATGCCGACCGTCTTGCCCTCTTCGACCAGAACTTCCGCGAGCGTGCCCGCGGCGGGAGACGGGATTTCCGTGTCCACCTTGTCCGTCGAAATCTCAAAGAGCGGCTCGTCGCGTTCGATGCGCTCGCCGGGCTTCTTCAGCCACTTGGTCAGGGTTCCTTCCACAATGCTTTCGCCCATCTGGGGCATGATGACGTCGGTCATAATGAATTCTCTCTTTCCGTTTACGAAGCGGCCAGTTGCGGAGTCTCCTCCACCAGCGCGCAATCAAAAATGTTGGCGAAGTGCACGGCGTATCGTTCCGCCACTTCTTCCAGGCTTGCACGTACCCCAAGCGCGGCCATCGAGGTCACAGGCTTGGTCAATCCGCACGGAACGATGTAGTGGAAATAGCTCAGATCCGTGGCTACGTTGAGTGCGAAACCGTGCGACGTCACCCATCTGCTGAGGTGCACTCCAATCGCTGCGATCTTGCGCTCTCCTACCCAGACGCCGGTCAATTTCGGAATGCGTCCGGCTTCGATACCGTAGTCCGACAGCGTCAAAATAATGGTCTCTTCCACCGCGCGCACGTAGGCGCCTACGTCGCGCTTCCAATCACGCAGATCCAGAATCGGATAGCCCACCAGCTGGCCGGGACCGTGATAGGTCACGTCTCCGCCGCGGTCTGTGGGGAAGAAGCTGATTCCGGCGCGCGCCATCACGTCTTCGCCGGCCAGCAGGTTTTCCGGGTGCCCGTTGCGCCCCAGCGTAATGACGTGCGGGTGCTCCAGCAGCAGAAGCTGATCGGAAATCAGCCCCTGCTTGCGATCGCTCTCCAGCTGCTTCTGCAATTGCAGCGCGCTGGCGTAGTCGATCCGCCCGAGTTGGCGCAACCGGCAGCTACGCATGCTCTGACCTACGCATTGATGGCTAGACCATAGACTGCGTTGAACGCCTCGCCCAACGCTTCGTATAGTGTGGGGTGTGCGTGAATGGTCTGCATCATGACATCCACCGTGGCCTCGGCTTCCATGGCCGTGACTGCCTCGGCGATCAGCTCGAATCCTTCCGGTCCGATGATGTGTACTCCCAAAATCTCGCCGTAAGTCTCGTCGGCCACCACCTTGATGAAGCCTTCGTGGTGTCCCAGGATGGTGGCGCGGCTGTCGCCCGCAAACGGGAACTTCCCGATTTTGACTTTGTACCCCTGCGCGCGCGCCTGCGCTTCCGTAAGGCCGACGCTGCCGATGCCCGGCTGCGTATAAGTCGCGCCCGGAATGCGATTGCGGTTGATGGGTTGGGCGGGCTTGCCGGCGATGTGCGCCACAGCGATCATACCTTCGCGCGTCGCCACATGAGCGAGCTGGGGAGTCCCCGCCACTACGTCGCCGATGGCGTACACGCCCGGCTCCGCGGTCTGCTGGTTGGCATCCACCTTGATGAACCCGCGATCGGTTTCCACCCTGGTGTTGTCCAGACCGATCTTCTCCGTGTTCGGCTTGCGTCCCACCGCCACCAGCAGTTTCTCGGCCTGCAGCACTTCCTGCTTGCCGTCTTTCGTGGTCATAGTGAGCTTTACGCCTGTGCCGGTCAACTCGATGTTCTCGGCGCGCGCTCCGGTTTCGACGCGGATCTTCTGCTTCTTGAAGACGCGCTCGAGTTCCTTACTGATGTCTTCGTCTTCCACCGGCACCACGCGCGGGAGCATTTCGATGACCGTCACTTCCGTGCCGAAGCGGCGGAAGATGGAGGCGAACTCCACGCCCACGGCACCGGCACCGATGATGATGAGGCTCTTCGGCACCGCCGTGAGGTTGAGGATTTCGATGTTGGTGAGGATGAACTCGGGGTCGGGCTCGAGGCCCGGAATCATGCGGGCTTCGCTGCCGGTAGCGATGATGATGCTCTTCGCTTCCAGCGTCTGCACGCCGGCGTCGGTTTGGACTTCCACCTTGCCGCCGCCCTTGAGTGTGGCATAGCCGGACACCCGTTCCACCTTGGCGCGCTTGAGCAGCATTTCCACGCCTTTGGCGTGCTTGTTGACGATGCCGTCCTTGCGGTCTTTGACTTTCGGGTAGTCCAGACGGGCATTTTCAACGTGTATTCCATCGGCTTCGGCGTTGACGAAATGCTCCCAAACGTCGGCTGTATGGAGCAGGCTTTTGGTGGGGATACATCCCACCAAAAGACATGTTCCGCCGAGTTTGGCCTGCTTTTCGATCAGTGCTGTCTTGAGTCCGTATTGGCCGGCGCGAATGGCTGCGGAGTAGCCGCCGGGACCACTTCCTATCACAATTAGATCGTAGGGCACTCTGTCTATTCTAGCGAAGGATTGGCGCGATGCTCAGGCGTCGAAAAAGCGGATCGAAGGCATTGGGTACTGTTTGCGATTTCTGGTCCATAGCCTCGCCTCGCACTGAATCGAGGTGGCCGCGATCAGCGCATCTCCCAGTTCCACGCCATGGCTCTTCGAATATTTCTTTAGAATCTCGCCTGCAAGCCGGCCTGTGTGCCGATCCATCGTAATTACTTCCAGGGAGTCGAAGAGCTCGCCGAGTGGCTGGAGTTCAGCGGGCCTTGCCCCGTGCCATAACTCGGCAACCGTCACCGGCGAGCACATGACGACTTCGTTGGAGTCGCCCAGCTCGTGCCAAAATTTCAGGATTCCAGCGTCCCGTCCCCGCGTGACCTCGATCAGGATGTCGGAATCGACTAGGATCGCCACTGCTCTTCCAGCCGATCGAGCCGCTTCCCACTTCGCAACTCTCTTACGTAGGCGCCCGTTTCGGGCAGGCCCGAACGGTCCTTCCGCAACCCGATAACGGCCTCCATCGCGCCCTTGCGACGCGCCAGGGTGGGGCTGTAGGCCGCTCTCACAGCCCGTCGCACCAGCTCCGACACGGTTTGGCCCGATTCCCGCGCGCGAAGTTGCAGGATCGCCCAGTCCTGATCGTCGAGATAGAGCTGTGTGCGCTTCACAATGTATAGTATACATCGCGGCCCGCGAGGCATTTCCCCGTACTCCACCGGTGTGCTCGCGCGTCTAACATAAAGACTATGAAGTGCCTGATTCTTCTTCTCTTTTCCGGGATGGTCCTGGCCCAAACGCCCAAGAAGGCGCCCGCGAAGAAGGCGGCGGCTCCCGCCAAAGTGGAAGTTAAGAAGGAGGTGGAGACGCCCAGCAAGTGGCCCGTCGAATCGCTCACCGTGGCCGGCAACCGCGCCTACACGCGCGAACAGGTGCTGGCCATCGCCGGGCTGAAAATTGGCCAACTGGCGGGCAAAGACGAATTCGAAGCCGCCCGCGACCGACTGGTGGTCACCGGCGTATTCGAAACCGTCGGCTACCAATTCGAGCCGGGGCCGAACAAGGGCTTTGCCGCCACGTTCCAGGTCACGGAGGTCGAGCCTGCCTACCCCGTCCGGTTTGAGGAACTCGGAGTCCCCGAAAAGGACATCAACGCCCTGCTGCATTCCAAGGACCCGCTGTACTTGCCCGAGCACCTGCCGGCTACCAAGCCGGTCATGGACCGCTACACCGCCTGGGTCCAGGAATACCTGGCATCCAAAGGCCTGACCGAGAAGATCGGCGGGAAAATTACCATGCTGGGGACAGACCAGTTCGCCATCGTGTTTCGGCCGGCCCGGAATCTGCCCGCCATCGCCCAGATCACATTTCAGGGCAATCAGGTCATCCCCCAAGCCGTATTGCGCGAGGCCATTCACCTCACGGCAATTGGCGCTCCGTATGCCGAAAGCAGCTTCCGCGATTTGCTGAACTCCGCCGTTCGTCCCCTTTACGAGCAGCGCGGGCGAGTCCGCATGAACGTGGTGGAACTGCGCGCGCAGCCCGTCAGCGACGTCGAGGGCGTGCACGTCTTCATCAAGATCGACGAAGGCGAGAGTTACGTGCTGGGCAAGGTGGCCATCGCCGGATCCAGTCCGGTGGACCCCGCCGTCCTGATCAAAGCGGGCGACTTCAAGACGGGCGACGTGGCCAATTTTGAGCGCGTCAACGAAGGGCTGGAGCGTATTCACAAGGCGGTGCTGCGTGCCGGCTATCTCGACGCGAGAGTCACTTCGGACCGTGCCATCGACGATGCCCGGAAGGCCGTTGACGTTGCGGTGCACATTGAGGCGGGCGCGCTGTACACCACGGGGAAACTGACGCTGGTGGGGCTCGATTTGAACGGGGAGGCCGAGATCGCGCGCATCTGGACGCTCAAGGAAGGGAAGACGTTTAATCCCGAGTATCCCGACTATTTCCTCAAGCGCATACGGGAGCAGGCGCTCTTTGAAGATCTCGGCGACACCCACGCGGACACCAAGGTGGACGCGAAAAAGCACGTGGTCGATGTGACTCTGACGTTCAAGCCGGATGACCCGACCAAGCCCAAGCCGCCCGGCGCTCCCGGCGGAGGCGACCGCTAAGGTGCAACTAAGCTAAGGTGCAACTTCTTTCGATCGCCGCGATTGGGCGGGCGGGCTGCACAGCGCGCCGAGGAAGTTCACGCGATGAGCCTGGCGAATCAGGACGGAGAATACGCGACGATTGTGGGTACGGCGAAGGTGCTGAGTGCGGCTAAAGGTCTTTTGGCTTCAGCCCCGATCTCTTAGCCAGGAGTCTCACTGCGGTGGGACCCAGAGTGACCTTGTCGTGATAAGCAAAGAGCAGATCGGGCCAACCGGGCCGTTCGAGGATGCGATGGGAACCACGCTGCCGCTTTGACCCTCCACCCGATACCCAGCAACGCGGCAAATGCTTTCGGCGCCTTGACAGAGGGCCAACTGTGGGGAGGAGGATCAGGCCGCAATGAAGCTTACACTCATCGGGCCGGGCACGGTTTCGCCATGCTCCAGTCGGTCCGCAATCAGGCGCAGTGCCAGCGCCTGCACGGCCGCCGTGGCCAGCTTTTTCGTGCGACCGTAAGCCGTCACGCCCGGCAAGGCTGCAATGTCAGCTAACCATCGCCCGTCTTCTTCGCGGTAGTACTCGATGGCGAGCGAGTACCCATCTGCAGGCCGAGCCGTCGGCATGCCTTTATTGTGCCACTGAAGTGCCTCTACTGTCCGAGCTTCCACAAAATCTGCCGCAGCATTCCGAGGATCACCGGCACGTCGCGCGCCGGGATCTTGAGGCGGCGCACCAGGCGGCGCACCTTTTCATCGGTCGACCCGGCGGTGCGCGGATTGACGTAGCCGCTCTTGGCCAGCGTCTCGATCAGGCGCAGCGTGATTTGCTCGCTCTCGGCCGCCGTGGCCGGCGGAATTCGCGAAACCTCGGCAGCTGCCTCCTTGGGGTCGCGCGCCAATTCGTAGAGGCAGAGCGCCACCGCCTGCCCCAGGTTCATGGAGAGATCCTGCCCGACGGTGGGGATTCGCATCAGCCAGTGGCAATGGCTGAGGTCGTCATTGGACAGCCCGAATTTTTCGCTGCCGAAGACGAGGGCGACCGGCTCGATCGCCAGGCTGCGGGATATCAGTTTCGCCCCGTATTCCAGGCGGCGGAGCGTGTGCTGCAGTTCGCGATGTCCCACGCTGGTGGTGCCCACCACCAACCGGCAATCCGCCAGAGCTTCCGCCAGGGTGCCGAATTCCTCCGCTTTCTGCAGGAGCGGCGCAGCCCCTACGGCGGAGCGGGCTTCGCGGAATGCCACATCGTACGGTGCCACCACGCAGAGGCGGGAGAAGCCGAAATTGGCCATCGCGCGCGCCGCCGCGCCGATATTCAGGGGATTGCGCGTGGAGACCAGCACCACCCGTAGATTGTTCTTCCAGTTCGTAGCGATAACTCGATCGTAGCCCAACGTGGGCATGCGGGCACGCAAGATGCATGACCGGCGGCTTGCAGCAGGTCGCAGGAGACGAGATAGAACTTGAGTTACAGCTCTCCCTGAAGACGAATAAAAGGCGAAAGTTCGAGGACATATGTTACCCTCACCCTATGCGCAGGTTCGTGGTCACGGTGATGTTGTGCAGCAGTCTGCCCGCTTACGGCTGGGGCCCGGGAGGACACAGCCTGGTGGCGCGTTTGGCGGCGGCGCAGTTGACGCCGGCAGCGACGGCGCGCGTGGCGGAGATCCTCGGGCCGGGCACCACCATGGCGTCCATCTCCAGTTGGGCCGATCAGTACCGGCGCGATCACCCGGAAACCGGACACTGGCACTACATCGATATTCCGATCGATAAGCCGCACCGGGACATGGCGCGCGATTGCGCCAAAGGCGACTGCATCATCGCCAAAATCGCCGATTTCCGAAAGCAGGTGGTGGACCCGGCGGCAACTCCGGAAGCGCGCAAGGAAGCCCTCATGTACCTCGTGCACTTCCTCGGCGACATGCACCAACCCCTGCACTGCTCCGACAACAACGACAAGGGCGGCAACGAGGTAAAGCTGAATTTCTTCGGTCGGGACTCGAACCTGCACAGCATTTGGGACAGCGGCCTGTTGGGCCGGCTCCCCCCCGAGGACGCCCTGTTCGCGCAATTTTCGCAGGATCTGACGCCCAAAAAGATCAGGAAGTGGCGCCAGGGTTCGATAGAAGATTGGGCCGAAGAGTCGCACAAAGTGGCGCAGAAGGTGGTCTACGGAAAACTGCCCAAAGCCCCCACGAGCGGTCAGCTCACCATTGGGACGGACTACGAACACGTGGCCCATTCCGTCATTCAAGAGCGCCTCGAAAAGGCGGGCACGCGCCTGGCAGCGCTCCTCAACTCCATGCTGCAGTAAGGCGCTTACTCCACGCGTAGCTTGGCGAGCGTGCCGCTCATGCGCATTTCGTGCGCGCCGTTAGAGAGTTGGATCATCAGGCGGCCGTCGTCGCGAGTGGCTCCGCTGCCCGTGTACGTTTCCTCTTCGGTGCGCAGAGTAAGGCCCGTCAGGCGCAGCCGTGGGCCGGCCTGCCACCACGAAAAGCTGTAGTTCCCCGACATGCCGCGCAGCGGTGGCAGCGTGCCGAATTCGATGGCGGACCCGGTAAATGTGCCATCCGCGGTGGCGTTGGTAAGCAGTTGTGCGCCCGTACCGAAGGTTTCGAGCGTGGTTTCCGCATCCACTTTTCCTCCCTGCCAGAGCAATCCCTTCAGCCTGGAAGTGAGCTTGTAGTTAGGCCGCGATCCGCGCAGATTGACGTCGAGCTTTCCCGTCAGCGCAGCCCGCCCCAGATTCGCCTGAACGTTATCCAGTTGCACGCGCGCCACATCCCACAGGAGCCGCGCGCGGAAATTCTCCAGGTGCTCTCCACCCACCGCCAGATCGTCAATCTGCACGCTGCCGTCCAGATTCCGCTGGCGCAGCCATTCCGTCAGCATGGGGCGGCCCAGCGTGCGCGCGATCAAGTTGGTATTGCGCCGCAAGGTGGGCATCAGTTCGGCTTCGATGTCCGCGGCATCCCAGGCTTCGGCGCGCAATCGCAGACGGTGCGGCCGCGCCGCGCCGGGTTCGTAACGGTAGTCGCCGGTAAATGCCAGATTGCCCACGTGCGCGTCGATGCGGTCCAGCAACACGCGCGCTCCGTCGATCTGCGCGTGCGCGGACGTCAATTGCAGAGGGCTGCTGACGCCCGGAATGGCGATGGCCGCCTCAGTCAATGCCAGGCGGCCCGTCCACCCGCTCTCCAACGGTTGGCGGTGGTAATGCAAGTCTCCACTCCACTCGCCGCCCGTGACCTGCTCGAGACACGGCACTGCCGCCAGCGCCACCTGCGCGCGCAGCGATTGCACCTTCATCCCATCCGTGGAGATCGCCAGATCGAGAGTCTGCGTGCCCAGCACGTACTCGGCTTCGATGCGCGCTTCGTCGTTCTCGCCGCCGCGCACGATGGTGGGCGAGAGCCGCGCCCGGCCGTCTTCCAGAATGATATGCGCCTGGTCGAAGCGGACCGGCGGCGAATCGGGAATCGCCAGCGCGGTGTCATGAAACGCGAGCGCGCCCTTCGGACCGCTCTCGCCGGTATAGCCGACGGCGCCGTCCATCGTGCCTGTCAGTTGCAGTTTCGGGGGGAACTGAGCGCCCATATGGCGTGCCAATTCCAGAATCGGCGCCACGGGAAAGTGATTCCAGTTGAGTCCGATGGCCCAGTGCGGCTGCGATAGATAATCGGTGGCCCGGAAATGCACGGAAAGCGGTAGCGGGGCGTTGCCCGCCGTCGAGGAGTGCAGTTCCAGTTGTTGATTGATCAGGTCGAGGCGTCCGCGGATCTCCAACGGCCAGCCCTGGCTGTTGCCGGGCATCATGTCCCAGCGATGCACGTCGCCGATATCGAGGCGTCCGGTGATGCCCATGTTGTTCAGCGGTCCGGCTAGATGCAGGCGCGAGCTCAGCGCTCCGTGCACGCCCGCATCCTGGCCGCTCAGCAGCGCGGTAAGTTCGCCCAGCGCCGCGCGGTCCACCTGCATATTCAAATCGACGCGGCCCGGGTCGGCATACCAGCGCCCTTTCAATCGGAAGCTTCCCAGTCCCTGCGCGGTACGGTCCGTGCGCGCCGGCCGGGCGGAAATGTCAACCTTCCAATCGCCCGCCCCCGTGGGAGAAATGTCCAGATCGGTCTCGGTCAGATAAAAGACGTTCTTCGTATCGCCGAATTTGAAGTGAATGCGGCTGTCGCGCACCTTGATGGCAGGCGCGGTGCGAATCACTGAGGGATTGATGATGGAAACGAAATTCCAGCGGCCCCACTCTGCCGCGGGTCCCGATTTCGTCAGCGTGATGCTCGCGCCATCCAGCCGGATGGAAGCGATCACGAACCGTCCGCCCAGCAGCGACCAGATGCTCGGCACCACTTCGAGCGACCCCGGTTTCTGTATGTAAACCACCGGCTCGATTCCAATCGCCGGGTCTTCGTAAATCGTGACGTCGTCCACCGAGAATCCCGGGCCCTTGAACACGTTGAAATGGACCTCGCCGATTTCGACGCGCCGCCCCAGCGCACGCCCCAGCGACGCCTGCAATCGCCGGCCATACTGATCCGCGGTCAGCATCGGAGCCAGTATTCCGGCGGCGATCAGCAGTACCAACAAAACGCCGAGTGCCTTGAACGCGAGCCCGATGCGCGCCTTCACAGCGCCACTCCGGTGAGGCGGACGTACGCGGCGGCATCGTCGATATCGGCCAGAATGCCGCCGTCATCAACATCCAGGAACTCGGTTTCCGCGGCGTGGCTGCGCACAATCTGGCTCGCCGCTCCGCCCTCCGGCAGTTCCAGAAACTCGGCCAGCATCTCGCGGTGGAACCACACCGGGTGTCCCCGCTGCCCCTGGTACCGCGGCACGCGAATCAATGGCGACGGCATGCCTCGTCCTTCAAGCAGCACATCCACAGTCGCAGGCTGCACGGCGGGGTGATCCACCAGCGTAAACAGAACGCCATCGGTATCCGGCGGCACGGCGCGCAGACCGCACTGCATCGACGTCGTCTGCCCGCGCTGATAGTCAGGATTCGTCACGAATGTAGCGGACCGCCGCGTCCCTTCGCGGATGCGATCGCCATGCGCCCCCAGCACTACAATCACCTGGCTGCAGCGGGCCGAGAAAAGGCCGATCAACGTATCGAGAAACGTTTCTTCCCGATAGCGGAGCAAGGCTTTAGGGAAGCCCATCCGGCGCGATTCCCCAGCGGCGAGAATGACTGCTGCGGCGCTCACTTCGTAAGTACGGTCCGCTCCGTCTCGGAAAAAATGGACAGGGACAGTGCGCGCCAGTTCGAGCCCGCATTGCGCCGTACCGCAATCATTTCCGCGGTCACGGCAATGGCTATCTCTTCCGGCGAAATGGCTCCGATATCCAGCCCCATGGGCGCATGGATGCGTTCGAACGCAGCGCGCGGAATGCCCTGCTTCTCGAGTTCGCGAATCACGTTGAGCACCTTGCGTTTGCTGCCGATCATGGAGATGTAGCGCGCCGGCGTCGCGATCGCCAGTTCGAGCACGCGCATATCGTCGCGATGCCCGCGCGTGACGATGATCACATAACTGGTCTCGTTGATTGCCAGCTTGGGAAAAACGTCTTCATATTCCGCGGCGTGTACCGCCTCCGCTTCGGGAAACCGTTCGCGATTGGCGAACGTGTCGCGGTTGTCCACCACCACGCTGGCGAAGCCGGCGAGCGTGGCCACTTTGGACAGGCTCTTGGAAATGTGCCCCGCGCCAAAAATGAACGCGTGCGGCACCGGCAACACCGGCTCCACGAAAACGTCGAGTTGCCCGCCGCAGATCAACCCGTTATCGTAAGCGGCGTCCTGCCCCAGGTTGAACGTCAGGTGTTTGGGCTTCTCCGTTTGAATCACCTCTCGCGCGGCGGTCCAGACTTCGGCTTCGACACAGCCGCCGCCAATCGTGCCGGTCATCGAACCGTCCTCGCGAACCAGGAGTTTGGCGCTCTCGTAACTGGGGATGGACCCGCGCACCTCCACGATCGTGGCCAGCGCGCACTTCTGCCCGAGGCTGCGTAGACGCACCAGTTCCTCGTAGATGTCCATTCGATGACGATTATATCAGGGGTGCCACCCACGCCCCGCCGGTCCGGCGGCGGCTCAGCCTACACTGGAAGTTCCCATGAACTCCAAGCGCGTAGTGATTGTCGGCGGAGGCATCGTCGGACTGGCCACCGCCTACCGCCTCATCGGGCGATTTCCCGGCGCCCAGGTGTGCGTCCTGGAAAAAGAGGCCGGCGTGGGACGCCATCAGACCGGCCACAACAGCGGGGTCCTGCACAGCGGACTGTATTACAAGCCCGGCTCCGTCAAAGCGCGCCTGGCCGTCACCGGAATCCGGCAGATGGTGGCCTTCTGCCAGGAATTCGGCGTCCCCCACGAGATCTGCGGCAAACTCGTCGTCGCCGTCGACAAGGCCGAAGTCGCGCGCCTGCGTGCCCTGCACGAGCGCGGCATCGCCAACGGACTCGAAGGCTTGCGCTGGCTCTCGCGCGAAGAAATGCGGGAAATCGAGCCGCACGCCGGCGGCGTGGCCGCGCTCCGCGTCCCCCAGGAGGGCATCGTCGACTATCCCCGCGTCTGCGAGGTGCTGGCAGAGCAACTCGCGGCGCGCGGCGTCCGCGTAGTCACCGGCGCGCGCGTGCATACCGTGCACCGCGAAGGAGCCGGCTGGCGCATCGCAACCACTGCGGGCGATTTCGCCGCCGACTTCCTGATCACCTGCGCCGGGCTACATGCCGACCGCGTGGCCGAGCTTTCCGGCGAGCCGCGCGAAGCTCGCGTCGTCCCCTTCCGCGGCGAGTATTACCAACTGCGTCCCGAGCGGCAGAGCCTGGTGCGCCACCTGATCTATCCCGTGCCCGACCCGCAGTTCCCCTTCCTCGGCGTCCACTTCACCCGTCTGATTCACGGCGGCATCGAAGCCGGACCGAATGCCGTGCTGGCCTTCGCGCGCGAAGGCTATAGCAAGAGCGATTTCAACGCGCGCGACCTCCTGGACGCCCTCACCTACCGCGGCTTCTGGCGCTTCATGCGCCGCTATCCTTCCATGTGTTGGTACGAATTGCGCCGCAGTTTCAGCAAGCGCATCTTCTGCCAGTCGCTCCAGCGCCTCGTGCCCGAGATTCAGGAGAGCGACCTCGCCACCGGCGGCAGCGGCGTGCGCGCGCAAATCATCGCCCCCGAAGGCGAGATCGTGCAGGATTTCAAACTGATCGCCCGCCCCAACGCGCTGCACGTGCTCAACGCGCCAAGCCCCGCAGCCACCGCCTCGCTCGCCATCGGCGCCGAAATCGTCGAGATGGCCGCAGGCCCTTATTCGTAGCGCAGCACTTCCGCCGGCGCGATCTTCGTGGCATTCCTCGCGGGATACAGCGTCGCCAGGAAGCTGACCACGATCGCCAGGCCGGCGATCCACAGCGCGTCCGCCGCCTGCGGCTCGAACGGCACGAAGCTCATCGAGTAGACCGCTTCTTCCAGCCGGATCCAGTGGTACCTGCCCGCGAAATAGCACAGCGCGTGCCCCATCACCAGCCCGATCGCGCTGCCCACCACGCCGATCAGCACGCCCTGTAGCATGAAGATCCGCCGGATCTGCTCTTGCCGCGCGCCCATCGACATCAGTACCGCGATGTCGCGATACTTCTCCATCACCATCATCACCAGCGTGATGAAAATATTCAGCGCCGCCACCAGTTCGATCAGACTGATCACGATGATCGTCACCAGCCGCTCCATCTTCAGCGCACCCAGCAACTGCTTGTTGCGCTCCATCCACGTCGTGGTCGTATAGCGCTCGCCCACCAGTCTTTCGATCGACTGCGCCACCTCTCCGGCACGATTCAAGTCGTCCACATTCAGTTCGATCTGATTGATCTGGTCCACCGACAGCGCCTTCTGCGCCGCATCGATCTCCACATACGCCCAGCTATCGTCAATTTCGAAGAAGCCCGTCTCGAACAGCCCGCACACCTTAAAACGGCGTTTGATGGGCCGCGGGCCGAAAGGTGTGATTTCTTCCGTTAGCAGTTCGATGTTGTCGTTGACGCGCATGCCGAGATCTTCCGCCATGCGCGTGCCCAAGAGAATTCCGGGAGGATTCGCCTGCGCATCGCGCAGCCGGTCCACGCTGCCCGCCTTCAAATGCCGCAGCGTGCCGCTCAACGCCAGTTCCGACGGGACATCGACGCCCTTGATGAACGCGCCCTTCGATTGCAGCGGACCCTGCAGAAAGGTCGGACTGTACAACGCCGGCGAGACCGCCGTCACGCGCGGCAGTTTGCGCAGCCGCTCCACCATGTCCTGCCAGTTCTCGATGCCGTCGCCGGGCGTCTTCGGCACGATATTGATGTGCGCCATCGCGCCCAACAAGTTGCGTTGCAGCGTATTGCGGAAGCCGTTCGTCACGGCCAGAGCCACCACCAGCGCGGTCACACCCGCCGCCACGCCCAGCACTGAGATCGCGGTGATCACCGAGATCACCGCTTCCTTCCGGCGTGCGCGCAAATAGCGTCCCGCGACGAACAGCTCGAAGCGCGTCACAATTTGTCCAATTCCCTCATCGTGCCGATCAGTTCAATGGGACCTTCGGGCCGCAGCAGCGGGAAGAGAATCACGTCGCGAATCGAACGCGAGCCGGTCAGAATCATCGTCAGCCGGTCGATCCCGATGCCCTCGCCGCCGGTGGGCGGCATGCCGTAGGCCAGCGCGCGCACATAGTCTTCGTCCATCTGATGCGCTTCCTCATCGCCGCGCTCCCGCATTCCCAACTGCATCTCGAAACGCCGCCGCTGCTCCTGCGGATCGTTCAACTCGGTATAGGCGTTACCGATCTCCATGCCGGCCGCGTAAATTTCAAAACGCTCCACAAACGAAGGATCCTCGGGCTTGTTCTTGGACAGCGGCGAGGTTTCCACAGGGTAATCGTAAATTGCCGTCGGCTGGATCAACTTGGCCTCCACGTGGCGCTCGAAAATATCGGTGAGCGCCTCGCCGGCAGTCCCCTTACCGGAATTCTTTAAGAGCCACTCGGGATTCGCCACATCCTCCATCGTCGGACCGCACTGCCCCTCCCAGTGCTGCACAATCGCTTCGCGCATGCTCAACCGCGCCATCGTACTGAAATCGATCTTGTGCCCCTCGAACTCCACCACCGGACTGCCCGTCGCGTCGATCGCCGTCTGCCGCAGCAGTTCCTCGGAAAGATCCAGCAGACCGCGATAATCCGTGTACGCCTGGTAAAACTCCAGCATCGTGAATTCGGGATTGTGGTGCGTCGAAAGTCCCTCATTACGGAAGTTGCGGTTGATTTCGTACACACGGTCGAGCCCGCCCACCACCAACCGCTTCAAGTACAATTCCGGCGCGATGCGCAGGTACAGGTCGATGTCCAGCGTATTGTGATGCGTCACGAAGGGACGAGCCGCTGCACCGCCGTACAACGGCTGCATCATCGGCGTTTCCACTTCGATGAATTCGCGCGCTTCCAACTGCCGCCGGAGCGACGAGATGATCCGCGCCCGCGTGACAAATATCTTGCGCACTTCCGGATTGGCAATCAGGTCCAGATACCGCTGGCGGTAGCGCGTCTCCACGTCTTCCAACCCGTGCCATTTCTCCGGCATCGAAAGTAGCGTCTTGCTGAGGAATTCCAGTTTCTCGACGTGAATGCTCAGTTCGCCGGTCCGCGTGCGGAAAAGATAGCCCTCCACACCGATAATGTCACCAATGTCCACCAGCTTGAACAGCGCGAAATCCTGCTCGCCCACCGCGTCCTTCTTTACGTAGATCTGCAGGCGTTCGCCATTCTGCTGCACGTGCGCGAAGCCCGCCTTCCCCATGTGACGCAGCGTCATCAGGCGCCCGGCGATCCGCACCCGCACTTCAGGCACGAGTTCCTCGGCCGTCCTGGCGCCGAATTCCGCCAGAATCGCCGCCACCGTATGGGTGAATTCAAACCTCCGGCCATAGCCGCGATAGCCCAACGCCTCGATTTCGCGAATGCGAGTCAGCCGCTGTTTCAACAAGTCATCTTCAAGGGACAAATATGGCTCCTATGGCGAAATAAGCTATTATAAAACTTCGCTTGAGACGCTCCCTTTCTATTATCATTCCTGCGTACAACGAAGCCAACCGCCTACCCGATTCGCTGATGAAAGTGCAGCAATACCTCAGTACGACGAAATGGGATTTCGTCGAGGTGATCGTGGTGGACGACGGCTCCCGCGACAAGACCGTCCAACTCGCGCAGGAATCCGGCGTACGCGTGCTGCGCAACCCCGGCAATCGCGGTAAGGGCTACAGTGTCAAACACGGCATGCTCGAAGCTAAAGGCGATTGGGCCCTTTTCACCGACGCCGATCTCTCCGCTCCCATCGAGGAACTCGAGAAGCTTTGGACCGCGGTGGAACGTTCGTTAGCCCATGCAGCCGTCGGCTCGCGGGCCGTCGATCGCTCCCTGGTCGGCGTCCACCAGCCGTTCCTGCGCGAAGCCATGGGGCGCGTTTTCAATACCGCGATGCGCCTCGTTACCGGCCTCCCCTTCAAAGACACCCAATGCGGCTTCAAGCTCTTTCAGTCCGCCGCCGGCCGCGACGTATTCTCCCGCCAGCAGCTCGATGGCTTCGGCTTCGATGTCGAGGTGCTGTTCATCGCCAAACAGCTTGGCTACCACGCGGTAGAAGTGCCGGTGCGCTGGGACAACGCCGAAGGCACCAAAGTAAGTCTAATGCTCGGTTTTAAAGCATTTCTAGACTTAGTCAAAGTCCGCATCAACCACCTGCAGGGCAAGTATAAGTAAGGATAGCTATCAGTTTTCAGCCGTCAGCGATCAGCGGCCAGCCTGTGACCGAGGGAGTCCGCCGCTTTGAAAGGTCACCAGTTGTTCAATCCGACGGCGCCGGAGGCGAGCTGATAACTGATAACTGATAACTGATAACTGATAACTGATAACTGATAACTGACAGCTTTTCCCTCAAACCTTGATAATAATCTCGCGCAGACGGTCGCGCGTCAGGAAAAACTTCACACTCTCAAAACGTGAGAATAACTTTTCCAGACTGCGATTGTTATATAACTGCGCGGGCGTGTGCATCCCGTGCAGCGTCACTTCCAGCTCATTCACCTGCTGGATGCGAAACGTGTAATTGGGGACCATCTCGAGTTTGTCGTCCGAGTGGAAAAAGGCCAGCATGTACGCCTTCGGACGCACGATATAATGCAGCCGTTCCACCACCGCATTCAGCAGCACCGGGTGCAAATATTCCAACACGTCCCAAATCAGCACGCCGTCAAAATGGCCTTGCGGATAGTCCAGCGTCTGCTTCAGGAAGTAGTCGATGCGCCCGGGGTTGGTCTGGTCCCCGCCGTCCTCCGCGCCGAATGCTTCGTTCAAAATGCGTACGAAGTCTTCGGAACACAGGCGGTGCCCCAGATCCATGATGAAGCTCAGATTCTTCTGATTCGCGCCCCCCAAATCGAGCATGGTCAGCCCGCTGGTATCACGAATCTGGACGAAGAATTCCTCCAGCCCGCGACTGGGCCGCCGCGACACCGACGGTTCCGCCAGTCTCCCATTCATGGGCGCCCGGCCTCCGTTCGCCATGGGGGGCAGGCCCCCCGGCTGTCCACCGCGAGATCCGCGAAATAAACCTTTCAGCGGCTCCAGCATGGGCGCCTCTACCTTACCGCTTGATCTCCGAGGAGTTTGCCGGCGGCGTCGCGCTCATCGCAGGGTTTGAGGCCGCCGGCGTCGTCGCCTGCGCCTTCGGGGCCACCTTCGCAGGTTCGGGCTTCACGATTTCGCTCATGCCCTTGAAGTACGCGCCGTCCTCGATAATGATGCGCGCCATGCGAATGTCGCCAATCAGCTTGGCATCCTTGCGAATTTCGATCTTATCCGCCGCTTCTACATTGCCGTGGATGGCGCCCAGCACCACCACTTCGCGCGCCTTCACCGTCGCACGAACCGTGCCGTTGGGGCCGATGGTCAGCTTGTGCTCGAGGGCTTCCACCGTCCCTTCCACTTCACCATCGATGTACAGATCTTCGCGGCTAAAAATCTGGCCGACCACTTTCACGGCTTTGCCGATCGTGGCACTCCCGCCACCGCGGGGGTCCGCTTCAAATCGAGCCGGGGGCATGCTGGACACAGGCGATGTCTCCTTCCGTACGTCGAGGGAATTGTTTGATAAAACCGGATTTGCCGGTGGCGCCGGCGGCGTATTAGAAGGCCGAGTCGGCTCTTCTTCCCGCTTCTTATTCCACATGGTGCCGCCGTCCTTGAATATGATTGATTGCGGTCATTTCGCTGCTTCTCCTAGCATAAGGGGGCAGGCGCGGAAAGGCAATCACCGTCTGCATTTCCACACACTACTGGCAGACAGGGTCGATTAGAGGCATCCGGCGGAGGACGGCGCGGCGCCGCCCCCTTCCGCCGGTGCGCTCAAGTAACACTACGCGGTCTTGCGTACCCGGAATTCGGCGCGCGGCGACCCGGCAGGATTACCCGCCCGGCGGCGTTTGGCATCCCCGATATACAGCACCGGGCATTCCGATTCCGCGGCTAACGGTGCGTCAGCCGCACCCCCCGTAACCAGTAGCCCTGCTCCATGGAATCGCAGCGCGCGGCTGATCACCGGCGCGGCCATCCCCACCCCGACGTGGACCTCCGCTCCCGGCGCCCGCGACCCGCAAAACGCTTCGAGCTTCCGCTGCAAAGCCGCGGACGCGCGAACCCGCTCATCCGGGTCCCACAGAATCGCCGACCGCGCGCCCTCCGGCACCAGTGCGCCCAGTACCTTCAGGGGAGCCCGCATCCGGCTCGCCGCCCACACCGCCTCACCCAGTACCGCCTCCTCGTTGCCATCGAACACCAGAGCGCAACAGACGGGATGCACCCGCGCCCGGTTCACCGGCGCGTTCACCGCCCACTCGATCGCCACCGGACACGGCGCCTCCGCCAACACCTCCGCGGCCACCGCGCCAATCGCCTGATTGGAGCCGTTCGCGCGCCCGGCCGAGAGCAGCACGATATCCGCGCCCGCCGTGTCGATGGCGCGTAGAATGCAGTCCGCCGGGCGCCCCCACTCGATCCGCCGGTTGATCCGCGCGCCCCGAAACTGCCGGTGCGCGAACAACTCCAGTTCGGACATCGTACGCATGGTTTGTGCGTTGCGCCCCATCCAGGGCTGCGCTTCCACCACGTGCAACAGCGTAATCTCCACCTCCTGAAAATCCAGAATTCCCCGCACCGCCGGCGATAGAAATCCACTTCCTAAAGCCAAATCGAGCGGAATTAATACGTTCCTGTAATTCGCCACAAAGACCTCCTGTTTCTTGCTGGTTCTTTTGGAAAAAGCAGTACCCGCGCTTGCGCTCTGGGCGCACCGCGGCCGCTTGACGGGTGTTGGCGTTAAGCGGTTTGAGGAGGAGCTCTGGCGCCGCGCCGGATCACCGGGCGGCAAATCGGAACGGACGTCTCGCGTACGGTGTCCATGCCGGACACCTGCAGCGAGGTCCCTGTGCCGGAACACGGGACGTGGCAGACAAGTTCCAGCGCGCGCTGCGCATGCCCCGCACGCGCCTGCTGCGTCCGCAGCGCCTGGCCGGAAGAGGAATGCGTCCGCCAGGAATGCTGCGGCGCAAGGTTTCGCAACTCGCCCGCCGGGCCGTTTACCCACCCCAACCAGCCCCCGAGCAGGCACAAAGCCAGGACGTAGATAACGGCCAGGCGGATTGGGGAACGGGCGGTCATGATCGGGCTCGACGCGAAAATTAAGCTCTTTTAATATATAGCACACGCTATAATCGCGGCATCATGAAACGGCTCGCCCTGCTCTATTTTCTGGCACTTCCAGCCATTTCCCAAACCAAGGTCGACCAGGCGCGGGTCGATCGCCTGCTCCAGCGCGCTGTGGTGATCGATCTGCACGATGACACCACCCAGATGATTGCCGACGAGAGCTACAACCTCTCCCAGAAACACGATTTCGGCCAGGTGGACATCCCGCGCATGCGCGCCGGCCACGTCAGCGGCCTCTTCCTTTCCATTTGGACCGACACCAATCTCTACACCCCCACTGAGACCATTCGCCGCACTCTCGACCAGATCGATAGCGTGCGCCGCGAGATCGAACGCCACCCGGCGGACCTCGAACTCGCCACCACGGCCGACGGCATCCTGGCCGCGCGCAAACGCGACAAAATCGCCATGCTGATGGGCGTGGAAGGCGGCCACGCTATCGATTCCGATCTCGCCATTCTGCGAACCTATGCGGCGCTCGGCGTGCGATACCTGACCCTCACCCACACCAATCACACCCCGTGGGCCGATTCCTCCGCCAAACCCGCCACCCACAACGGTCTGACCGATTTCGGGCGCGACGTGGTGCGCGAACTCAATCGCCTCGGCGTAATGGTGGACGTCTCCCACGCCTCCGACAAGACCTTCTACGACGCTCTGGAAACCTCCGCCGCGCCCATCATCGCGTCGCACTCCTCTGCACGCGCCATTGCCAGTGCCGGGCGCAATATGACCGACGACATGCTGCGCGCCATCGCCAAAAAGGGCGGCGTCGTGCACGTCAATTTCTACGAAGGCTTCCTCGACGACGATTTCGCCAAACGGGAAGGCACGCTGCCCGACCTTCAAAAACAGCAGGACGAGATCGATGCCCGCACCCCGAAGTTCGGCGACCGCAGCCAGAACGGGCCGGCCGTCCGCAAACTCAACGAACAGCGCATCGCCAAATTGGGACGTCTGCCGCTATCCCGCCTCCTGGATCACTTTGACCACATCATCAAAATCGCGGGGATCGACCACACCGGCCTAGGCTCCGATTTCGACGGCGCGGACGATCTGTTTCCGAAGGACATGGAAGATATTTCGAAAATCCCCAACCTGGTGCGCGGCCTGATGGAGCGAGGCTACTCCGACGATGACATCCTGAAAGTCCTCGGAGGCAACACCCTCCGCGTCATGCGCGAAGTCGAAAAGGCCAGCGCAGGCCACCGCTGAATTGGTACCGTTGCGCGCTGATGACTAGCGAATTCTGATCGCCTTGATCGGCGTTGATCGGCGGCCCTAGTCTTGAGCGTTGGCGGCGTCCTACTGCTGCTTCGCCGGTGCCGGCGCGTCTGCCTTCGGCGCGGGTGGGTCAGCTTTCGGTTGCGGCTTGCTTTCCTGCTTAGACTCCGGCCGCATCTGCGGCTTGCCCTCCGATTTCGATTCGGTATTCGAAACGCGCGGCAGTTCGCGGCCCACGGGCAGCGGAACCGTGGCCGGATGGTCGCCGGGATTGCCCCGTGGACCCGGCAGCATCACGCGCGGCGGCGCCGGTGGCGCAGTCGGCGCGGGAGTGCTTGTCGTAGGCACAGGCGCGGGAGGCGTTGGCGTGGGATTGGTGGTCGCCGGCTTGGGCAGCGTGACCGGCGGCGCATTCGGGCGCCCCATCGCTCCCGGTGGCGTAAGCGGGCCTGTCCGTGGCGCGGGCATCGTCCCGCTCGCACCCGGCGAGCGAACCGGCGTGGGCGTCTGCGCAGCAGGCACCGGAGCCGGCGAGTTGCCCGAATTGCCTTGCGACCCGCTTCCCTTCCCGCCCTGCGCATTCGGATTGCGCCGCGAATAATCGGGATGCTCCGGCGGATTCAAAACCACAATCCCCGTATACACCGGCACCGGGTAGATCACCTGCATCGGCGGACCGGGAGGGCCGGGATCGGGTGGCGGTCCGGAAGATATGACGGGCGGCGCGTCGTCCGCCGGGTTAGTCACAATCGCGGGCGGCAGCGGCGGAGGCGCGGGCGGCGGCATCATTTCCTGAAACTCCGTGCCGGGCACCTCGGTGCGCATGCGCGCCGTTCCCACCCGCAGGTCCGGCCGCGTCGCTTCCAGTCGCGCGGCGGGGAACGAGGGCGAGGGCAAGGCCAGCGCGAGCGTCGCCACACCCAGCGGTTCCTTGGGACGATCCTTGAACCCGGCCGGGTCGATCACGCCCGCGTCCTGCTGGAAATTGGCGTACGTGGTATTGACGTTGAGGAACTGTTCCGGCCGCTCGGAGGTCACCCAGTTTTCACCGGGCCCCAGAGGACCCCATCCCGCAAGTTTGGCGTTGTACAGCCAGAACACCTCGCCCGGTTTGAAGACCGGGGAAGCGGCGGGCGTCCACACCCAGCCGAGCTCGCCTTTGCGCGTCCACCGGCCAAAATGGTACGGCACCCAGCCCCAGGGCTCGTCGCTCACCCAGGTATAGCCCAGCGCGTCGTACCAGCGCCAGCGGCCCTTCTGGAAGGGCGCCCAGCCTTCCTCCACCTTGGGCTTCCACACCGGGCCGAGATCCGTCTGCACCCATTCGCCGGCCGCGTCGAGATCGTTCAGCCCAAAGCGCTGCGCGACATGTACGCCCGAGGACGAGCTTGCCAGCGCCTTGTCGCGCTCTTCGCTCCAGCGATCCCATTCCAGTGAGGGCACGTCCCGCTCCAGCGCGAAGCGAGCGGGGTTGGCGGGTTCCAGGCGCACGGTCTGCCCTTCGCGCAGATCCAGTTCGGCCGCCGGACAGTACAGGCGGACCGTGCCTTCGATCACGGAAATGCGGCTGCTACCGGCGTCGGCCTGCAGGCGCACGCGCGCTCCCCGCGACAGTGTAATCTGCCCGCCGGGCACCACCAGCGTCAGCGTATCGTGTCCACCGGGCTCGCCGGTGAAATACGCCACGCCATGATCGAGCGCAATCACGGTGAGACGCTGGCCAGTCGCCAGGCGCGTGTAGTCCGATAGCTCCACCTGGGAGTCCGGACCGAGCCGCCACGCGCTGCCCTCGTCCAACTCAATTTCCAGGCGTGCGGACGCACCGGTGCGCAGCCAGACGCCTTCGATCAATGGTAGGTTGCGCTCTGCGGCCATCCACGGATCGGCCGCGCGCAATTGAACTTCGACGTTACCTTGAAACTCGCCCAATCGGGCATAGCGTGCCTGCCCGGCGAACAAGACCGCGGGCAAAAGCATCAACAGCAGGCGCTTCATTGTGGGAACTCCCGTCAAGCTTCATCTGGGCAGCTTCCCATTCTGCCCGTCACTCACCCGGCGGGCGGAGGACCCGTAGATGCCTCAGCCTGCGCCCTTCACTTCCGCGTATAAATGACGACGTAAGTTTACGATTCGTTGCAAGTAAAATTGGAACTATGACCGACGCGGCAATTGTAGCCCACATTTCCCAGTTGCCGCATGCGCGCGCCAACTTTAAACAACTGGTCCGCGAGTTTGGCGCTAAAGGTGAGGGGCGCAAGGAGTTGGACGCCGCGCTCGAACGCCTGACGGCGCGCGGCGACCTGATCGAACTGCGCAGCGATCAATATGTGGTCACCACGCGGAGCCGGGAATTCGCTATTGGGCGTCTCAATTTGCATCGCGATGGTTACGGGTTCTTAATCTCCGAACGTCCGATTCCGGGGATTACCGGAGACATTTTCATTCCCCCCGATGCCACCGGGAAAGCGATGCATGGCGACCGGGTGATTGTGCGCGTCGCCAGAATCGAAGCCGGCGGGCGCGCCGAAGGCGACATCGTGAAGGTGTTGAAGCGCGCGCACCCCACCGTGGTCGGCGAGTTCAAGATTGGGCGGCGCGGCTGTTATGTGGTGCCCGCCGACACGCGCATCTCGCAGTGGATCGAAATTCCCGAGGGCATGGAATTGCCCCCCGCCAATACCCCTTCTGTGGACCGGATCGGCGTCACGCCGCCCAAGGTGACGGACCCCATCGAGTTGAACGGCATGATCGTCAACGTCGAACTGCTGGAGTATCCGGAGCGCGGAGCTTCGGCCGTCGGACGCGTGGTGGAGATTCTCGGCCACCCCGACGATTTCGGCGTCGACGTGGAGGTGGTGATTCGCAAGCATCACCTGCCGCACCAGTTTCCGCCCGAGGTGCTCGAGCAGGCGCAGGCCATGCCGCTGACCATCGCCGCGGCCGAACTGGCGGGCCGCCGCGATTTTCGCGAGATGCCCATCGTGACCATCGATGGCGAGACCGCGCGCGATTTCGACGATGCCGTGTGGGTGGACAGACTGCCCAACGGCCACTACTCGCTGCACGTGCACATCGCCGACGTCAGCCACTATGTGCTGCCCGGCTCGCCCATCGCTCAGGAAGCTCAGTTGCGCGGCACCAGCGTCTATTTCCCGGATCGCGCCGTGCCAATGCTGCCTTACGAACTGTCCACCAATTTGTGCTCGCTGGTGCCGCAGCAGGATCGCCTGGTGATGTCGGCCCTGCTGGAGATCGATCGTCAGGGCGAAGTGGTGGCGCAGGAATTCACCAGCGGCGTGATTCGCAGCGCGGAGCGCATGACCTATACCAACGTCCACCTGCTGTTGGAAGGCGATGCGGCGCAGCGGGCGCGCTACGCCCCGCTGGTGGAGCGTTTCGAACTGATGCAGGAGCTTGCCACGATCCTGAACAAGAAACGGGTGCGCCGCGGCTCCATCGATTTCGACCTGCCCGAACCCCTGATCGAGTTCGACGAATTCGGCGCGATGGTGGGCGTCATGCGCGCGCCGCGCAATATTGCCAACCGCATCATCGAAGAGTTCATGCTGGCCGCCAACGAAGCGGTGGCCGGACATCTGGAGGCGGCGGGCATTGCGTCCGTCTACCGCATTCACGAGATGCCGGACCCGAAGCGCGTGATGGAATTCGAAGAGGTGGCAACCCACTTCGGCGTCTCGCTGGGAATCGGTGCGATCCCTGTGAAGCGTTTCGGCGTCACCGACAAGCGGCGCGACGGCGGCAAGCAGCGCAGGGAAATCGTGGTGGCGGATTCCGGCTTGCGCATTTCCTCGCGGCACTATCAGAAGCTGGTCGCCAAGATCGAAGGTAAGCCCGAGGAGCGCATCCTGAGTTATCTGATGCTGCGTTCGCTGCGACAGGCGCGCTACAGCACGGAAAATGTGGGCCACTTCGCGCTCGCCGCGCCCACCTACACCCATTTCACCTCGCCCATCCGCCGCTATCCCGACTTGATGGTGCACCGCCTGCTGCGCGCCGTGCTGACCGGAAAGTCCACGCCGGACGAGGAGTACCTGAAGCCGCTGGCCGACGAGTGCTCCCAATCGGAGCGGCGCGCCGCGGAAGCCGAACGGGAACTGGTGGAGTGGAAGAAGGTCAAGTTCATGACCGACCGCGTGGGCGAAGATTTCGACGGGTTGATCATCTCCATCACGAAGTACGGTTTGTTTGTGGAACTGACCGATCTGTTTGTCGAAGGCCTGGTGCCCATCGACACTTTGCCCGCCGATGAGTACACTTATCAGGAGAATGTTCGCAAGGTCGTAGGCAAGCGCTCGCGGCGCGAGTTCTCGATCGGCGACAAAGTCCGTGTGATCCTGGATCGCGTGGACGGCAACGAACGCAAACTACAGTTCTCCATTTTCGAAGATGCTCCCAAACGCTCTGGCAAAAATTCCCGGCGGCAGCTTTCTGATGGGCCAAAACGACGGCCGCGATGAGGAGCAGCCCGCGCACCTGGTGACGGTGGCGCCTTTTCAGATGGCGCCGCACCAGTTGACCAACGCGGAGTTCGCCGCTTTCCGCGCCTTCGATTTCCGCGACCCGCTCCTGCCGGTGACCAGCGTGAGTTGGTTCGATGCTACGGAATATTGCGCCTGGCTGGCCGCGCAATGGGGACTGCCCGTGCGCCTGCCCACCGAGGCGGAATGGGAGTTCGCCGCGCGCGGGGGATTTGCGCAGCGGCTGTATCCGTGGGGCAATGAGCTGCCTGCTGCCGTGCCGGGCCGCTGGCGCGAAGGGCCCGAACGCGTGGCGCAGGGCGAGCCGAATGGCTACGGCCTGTTCGACCTGTGCCAGAACGTGCACGAATGGTGCAGCGATTGGTACGACCCGCAATATTATGCAAATTCGCCCGCGGAGAATCCGCCGGGGCCGCCGCACGGCACACGCCGCGCCTCACGGGGAGGCGCATGGCGGCACCACATTCCTTACTCGCGCTGCGCCGCACGCAGCAGCATTCCGCCGGAGTTTCGCTACGCGGATTATGGGTTTCGGATTGCCCTACGTTAGCAGCAACGGTTAGTGGAACACGTTAGTCATCCGCAATTGACACCCAAGGGGATGGGACTTATAGTTGGGCATGCCCGGTTTCGGAGAGGCGCCTTCGCCCGAAAACTTACAGTTCGAGCATGCGGAGCCTATTCCCGCGGAGCCGGTTGGCAATGGCCCGGCCTGCGTGGTCTGCCACAGGCCCACGGGCGACACTTACTTTCAGGCGCAAGGACAAACGGTCTGTCCGGATTGCGCGGACAGGATCCAGAGCGGCCAGCAGGCGGCGCCTGCGTCCCGACTGGTACCGGCGGCAATCTATGGCGCCGGCGCGGCCCTTGCCGGCTGCCTTCTCTACGCCCTCGTGGCCATCGTGTTCAACCTGGAGATCGGCCTGCTGGCAATTCTGGTGGGCTGGATGGTGGGCAAGGCGATCCGTCACGGTTCTAAAGGCATGGGGGGCCGGCCGCAGCAGATCCTGGCCGTGCTGCTCACCTACTTTTCCATTAGTTCCAGCTATGTGGTGGTGATGATTCACGAGATCACGACCAATCCCTCGATCGTGGAGAAATCGAAGGCGAACGCGAATCCAGGGGCTGCGGCCGGGCAGAAGGGCGAAATCACGAGTGCCGGCGAGCGTCCTGCCGGCGGCGTCCTGCTGATCAGCGCATTGACTCTGATTGCGGCAGCGCCATTTTTCGGCCTCTCGCAAGGCATCTCCGGCTTCATCTCGCTGTTCATCATCTTCATCGGCCTGCAGCGCGCCTGGCAAATGACCGGCCGCCGCCAAATTCCAGTCATGGGACCCTACCCGGTGGAAGCGGCGCAATGAACTGCGCCGCTTGCGGCGCCGAACTCAGCGAGGCCGCGCTGAGTTGTCCCGCCTGCAGAAAATTGACGCACGGCGCTACGCTCGCGGACTTGGCGAAGCGCGCCAAGGCCGCCTGGCGCGTCGGCCAGTTTGCGCAGGAGCGCGCGCTGTGGGCGGAATCGCTCGCGCTGCTGCCGGAAGACACGGTGCAGCACCGCACCATCGCGGCGCGCATCGCGGAGATCGATCAGACAAATGCCCACGCGGAAGGGACACGCGGGCACGGCTGGCGGCAGACTATTTCGATGGGCGCCGGCCCCCTGATCGTCCTGGCATTGACGAAGGGCAAATTCCTGCTGCTCGGCCTGACCAAGATCGGCACCCTGCTCACCATGCTGGCCTCGCTGGGCGTGTATTGGGCGATGTACGGGTGGGCGTTCGCATTGGGGCTGGTGTTTTCCATCTACATCCACGAGATGGGGCATGTGGCCGCGATTAAGCGCTATGGCTTCCCCGCCAGCGCGCCGATGTTCATCCCCGGCCTGGGCGCCTTCATCCAACTGCGGGGAGTGCGGCTGCCACCGGTACCGGAAGCGCGCGTGGGGCTGGCGGGCCCGATCTACGGGCTCGGCGCTGCCGTGGCGGCGCTCGCCTGCTACTACGTCACGCGCGCCAATGTGTGGGCCGTAATCGCCCATTTCGGAGCCATCGTGAACTGCTTCAATCTGATTCCGGTGTGGCAACTGGATGGCTCGCGCGGTATGCGATCTTTGACCCGCGGCGAGCGCGGGATTGTGGTGGCCGCGGCCCTCTGCCTGTGGATGTTGACCGCCACGCCGTTGTTGGGCCTGATCGCTTTGGCAGGCGCGTATCGCCTGTTCACGCGGGACTGGCAGGAAGAGGGCGACCGCGAAGGTCTGCTGCAATATGTGGGACTGCTGGCGGCATTCGCGTTGGTGGTGGCGCTCTCGGCGGGACCCTCGGCGATTCCGGCGCAGCACTAGCAACGCCCATCCACGACAAGCCCGGAGCCCTCCCCCACACTACTTAAGCGACGCGCTGACTTTGGCGCGATACTCGGCCGCCTTCGCCAGGATCGCCTTCTCGTCCAACGTCAGAATCTTCGCATCGCGCACCACCGCCTTGCCATTCACCATGACATCGCGCACGTCGGACCCCTTGAGCGCGTACACCATCTGCGATACCGCATCGTAGAGCGGCTGCGCGTGCGGGCGGTCGATGCGCACCGTAATCATGTCGGCGCGTTTGCCGGCTTCGAGAGACCCGATTTCCTTCTCCATGCCCAACGCCCGCGCGCCGCGGATGGTCGCCATCGCCAGCGCCGCACCGGCAGGCAGCGCCTGCGGATTCAAGGTCGTCACCTTCGCCAGTTTCGCCGCCAGATCCATCTCTTCGAATAAATTGAAATCGTTATTGCTGCCGGCGGGACCGTCGGGACCCAGCCCGACCGCGAGATCGAGCGCCAGCATACGCGTCACCGGAGCCACACCGCTCGAGAGCTTCATATTGCTCGACGGGCAGTGCGCCAGCCCCACGCCGCGCGCCTTCAGAATCGCCAGGTCCGCCTCGTCCACCCACACGGCGTGAGCCGCCACCGAGCGGCCGTTCCACACCCCGAGATCGTCCAACGTCTTTGTAGGCGTGGTCTTCCGCTTGGCGATTTCGTCGTCGTTCTCTTTCTTGGTCTCCGACAGGTGAATCACCAGCGGCGCGTTGTACTTATTGGCCAGCGCGCGCGCAGCCTTCAACGTCTCGTCGGAATTGGTGTACAGCGCATGCGGCGCCACGGCGGCGGTAATCAGCGAATCGCCCTGGAAGCGCTTGAGGAAGCGCTCCGTATACGCCAGGGCGTCGACCGGAGTTTTGTTATCGGCCACCGGAAACCCGATGATGGTCTCCCCCAGCACGCCGCGCATGCCCGCTTCCTTGGCGGCCTCCGCCACCACGTCTTCGAAGTAGTACATGTCGGTGAACGTGGTGGTGCCGCTCAACAGCATTTCGAGACAGCCGAGGCGCGTTCCCCAACGCACGAAATCCGCGGACACGTTCTTGGCCTCGGCCGGGAAGATGAACTTCTCCAGCCAGTCCTGCAGCTTCATATCGTCAGCGATGCCGCGAAACAAGCTCATCGCCGCGTGCGTGTGAGTGTTGATCAAGCCGGGAGCGAGGATGGCGTCGGGACGGTCCAGGCGCACTTTCGGCTTGAACCGGGCGTCGATTTCCGCCTTCGTGCCCACCGCCAGAATGCGCTCGCCTTTCACCGCGACCGCGCCGTTTTCGATCACGCGCCGCTGCGCGTCCATGGTGATGACGTAGCGCGCGCTCCAGACGGCGTCGGCCGGTTCGGCGGCGAAGGCCGCCACCGCAATAAGGAACAGACTAAAGATACGAGGCATCGAAGGGCTTCGGGAAAAGATCTTTCAACTGATAGGTCTCGGTGTTGCCGTGCAAGTTGACCAGCACGATCGGTACGTCGCCGCAGAATTCCCAGAGAATCTGCCGGCACGCGCCGCAAGGCGGCGTCAGCGTATCGGTATCGGCCGCCACGGCCACACGGCGGAATTTGCGAACGCCTTCGGAGATCGCCTTGAAGATCGCGACCCGCTCGGCGCACATGGTGAGTCCGTAGGTGGCGTTCTCCACGTTGCAGCCGGTGTGTATGCGCCCCGCTTCGTCCTCCACGGCGGCGCCCACCTGGAAGTTGGAGAACCTCGCGAAAGCGTTTAAACGTACGGCCAGCGCGGCATCAATCAAAGGATCGGCCAAACTACGCCTCCAGTCTCGGCAGCAGCGCCTTCAGGAACTTCACCAGGATATCGCGCACCATCACGCCGGTCTCCAGCACTTCCTCGTGATTGATCTTTTGCGGCAGAATGCCGGCCGCCATATTCGTCACGCACGAAATGCCGAGCACCTTCATCCCCATGTGGTTCGCCACAATCACTTCCGGCACGGTCGACATGCCCACCACATCGGCGCCGATCACGCGCAGGAAGCGGATCTCCGCGGGCGTTTCGTAACTCGGCCCCAGCATGGCCGCGTACACGCCCTGCGTCATCGGAATGCAGAGTTCCTCGGCCACCTTGAGAGCTTTCTCACGGTAGTCCTTCGAGTAGGCTTCCGACATGTCGGGGAAGCGCGGTCCCAACTCGTCGTCATTCGGACCCACCAGCGGATTCGTACCCTGCAGATTGATATGATCGCTGATCAAGACCAGGCCGCCGCGTTCGAGCGACAGATTGATGCCGCCCGCCGCATTGGTGAACACCATGGACTGCACACCGATCGAATGCAGTACGCGCACGCCGTACGTCACCTGCTGCATTCCATAGCCTTCGTACAGGTGCGCGCGACCGGCCATGACGGCCAGCTCGATCCCGCCGAGTTTGCCGATAATCAGCTTGCCGGCGTGGCCCACCGCGGTGGAATGCGGCCAGCCGGGAATCTCGCCGTACGGCAGCTCGGTGCGCTCCGTCAGTTCGTCGGCGAAAGCCCCGAGTCCGCTGCCCAAGACCAGTCCGATGGTGGGACGCAGGCTGGTGTGGCCCTGAAGGTATCGTTTGGCTTCGCCCGTCACAGCAACATACCCGCGATGCAGGCCGACATGAAGTTGGCCATGGTTCCGGCAGCCACGGCGCGCAGACCGAGCCGCGCCAGATCGCTCTTACGGGTGGGCGCCAGTGCGCCGATGCCGCCAATTTGAATCGCAATCGAGCTGAAGTTCGCGAAGCCGCAGAGCGCGTATGTCGCGATGGTGAACGAGCGTGGATCCAGCTGCGCCTTCATCGGACCCAGTTTCAGGAACGCCACAAATTCGTTGAGCACCAGGCGCGTGCCCAACAGGTCGCCGATGGCGCTGCAATCTTTCCACGGCACGCCGAGAACGAACGCCACTGGAGCGAACAGAATCCCGAATACGCGTTCCAGCGACGCCGGCAGCCAGCCCAGCAGGGGCAGCGTGTGCAGCCAGCCGAGAATGCCGTTGCACATCGCAATCAGCGCGAGAAAGGCAATCAGCATGCCGCCGATGTTCAGGGCCAGTTGCAGTCCATCGCCGGCGCCCTGCGCGGCGGCATCGATCACGTTGACCGCGGTCTTCTCCACCTTGATGTCGACGCGGCCCGCCGTGGCCGGCTTTTCCGTTTCAGGGATGAACATCTTGGCCAGCATGATGGTGGCCGGCGCGGTCATGATCACCGCGGTCAACAGGTGCAGAATGTCGACGCCCGCCACCTTCACGTAGGCCGCCATCACCGCGCCGGAGACGTGCGCCATACCCGCCGTCATGATGGTGAAGAGTTCTGATTCCGTGAGCCCCGCGAGGAAGGGCTTAATCGTCAGGGGCGCTTCGGTCTGCCCCATAAAGATGCTGGCCGCGACGTTGAGCGATTCCGCCCCGCTCACGCCCATCACCTTCTGCATACCCACCGCCAGCACTTTCACCAACGCCTGCATCACGCCCAGGTAATACAGAATGGAAAAGAACGAGGCGATGAAAATGACGATGGGCAGCACCTGAAACGCGAAGATCACGCCAAAAGGCCCGCCCTTGGTGCCCAGCGGGCCGAAGAGGAACTGGCTGCCTACTTCGGCGAAATCCAGCATCGCGTTCACGCCGTTGCCAATCGCCTGGAAGACGAACCTGAAGTCCGTCTTCAACACCAGCACGGCAAAGGCGAATTGCAGGCCCATGCCCCAAAGAATGAGCTTGAGCTTGATCTGTTTTTTATGAGTCGAGAACAGCCACGCGGTGGCCAGGATCACGGCCAGGCCCAGGACACCGGTGAACCGTCCCATTACCCGACAACTTCCAATATCAGTTCGCGCTCGTCAGGCTTCTGGGAGGAGATATGGAAGGCGTCTTCCACCGTTTCGGCGGCTTCATCGACGCGATCTTCCTTCGTGTAGTAGATGCGGCACAGCACGCTGCCGGCGTCCACCTTCTCGCCCACCTTCACTTCGAGGATGATCCCGACCGCCGGGTCGATGGCATCTTCCTTGCGGTCCCGTCCCGCACCGATCATATTGCTGGAAACGCCGATTTCTTCCGCGCCGATGCTGGAAACGTAGCCCGCGCGCGGCGAGGTGATCTCGCGCATGCCCGTGGCGTTCGGCAGGAGTTCGAACTTGTCCAGCGCCTGCGGATTGCCGCCCTGCGCCGCCACCACTTCCTTGAACTTCCGGTAGGCGGAACCGTCCACCAGGTGCATCTCCGCCAGGAGCCGCGCCTCTTCCAGAGAGGGCGCCTTCTTGCCGAGGAAGATCATGCGGGCCGCGAGTTCCAGCGAGAGCTTGGTGAGGTCCGACGGACCCGCGTTTTGCAGGGTCTGCGAAGCTTCCATGATTTCCAGCGCGTTGCCGACCGCGTAGCCCAGCGGCTGGTTCATGTCGGTAATCAGCGCCTGTACCTTCTTGTCCATGCGGCGGCCAATGCCCACCATGGTCTGTGCCAGGCGACGCGCATCCACCTGCTTCTTCATGAAGGCGCCGCTGCCCACTTTCACGTCGAGCACCAGGGCGTCGATGCCCTCGGCCAGTTTCTTCGACATGATCGACGACGAAATCAGCGGAATGGATTCCACCGTGCCCGTCACATCGCGCAATGCGTAAAGCTTGCGGTCCGCCGGCACCAATTGCTCGGTCTGACCGATGAAACAAAGGCCCAACTGTGCCAGTTGCTTCCGAAATTCTTCAGCCGTGAGATCTGTGCGGAACCCGGGAATCGACTCCAGTTTGTCGAGCGTGCCGCCCGTATGCCCCAGCGCTCGGCCGGACATCATCGGCACGATCACTCCCGCGGCTGCCGCCAGCGGAGCCACAATGAAACTGGTCTTATCGCCTACCCCGCCGGTGGAATGCTTATCGACTTTTACGCCGGGCACGTCCGACAAATCCACCGTATCGCCGGAATGCAGCATGCATTCCGTCAGGCGGCTGACCTCACGGTCAGTCATCCCTTTGAAGTACACGGCCATCAGAAACGACGACATCTGGTAATCCGGAATCTCACCGTTGGTGTATCCCTGAACCAAGAACTCAATCTCCTCGGGAGCCAGTTCTTCGCCGCCGCGCTTGCGCTGAATCAAGTCAACTGTACGCATTATGAGTAACTTAGCCTACCATTCTAAGGGGTTGAAAGTAAAGGACGGGATGACACTTCCCCGGACAGACTACCCCTGATCGGGTTTTACTGGACCCGACGCAGGAGAGCTTCCCCTTGACTTCCCGATTGTACACCCATGCAACCCGCGGGTTTCTACCTCTTTTCCGCCACTCCACGTCCACCCGTAAGTTGGCTCTAGCCGCTCGCCGGAACTCGCGCGGGATTCTGCTGCACCACGCCCCTTAAGAGCTTGCTGTTTCGGGGGCTGTTACCATAGGCTCATGTCTCCCAACCAGCCGGGCCAAATGCCCAAACTGCCTATTCCAGGCGTCAAGAACATCATTGCGGTCGGATCAGGAAAAGGCGGCGTCGGCAAAACCACGGTTTCCGTCAATCTGGCGGTAGGCTTGGCCTCGTTCGGCCACAAAGTCGGCCTCATGGACGCCGATGTTTACGGTCCCAACGTGCCTCTCATGATGGGTATCAACCAGACTCCGATGGCCTTCGGCGAACGGATTCAGCCGCTGCAGCAATACGGCGTAAAACTGATGTCGATGGGGTTCCTGAGTCCTGGCGATAAGCCTTTGGTATGGCGCGGGCCCATGCTCCATTCGGTTATCCAGCAGTTCCTGCGCGGCGTCGATTGGGGCGAACTCGATTACCTCGTGATCGACCTGCCTCCGGGCACCGGCGACGTACAGTTGTCGCTGATTCAGAGCGCGCCGGTCACCGGCGCCGTCGTGGTAACCACGCCGTCGGACGTTTCGCTCGAAGATGCGCGCAAGGCGATCATGATGTTCCACCAGGTGAAAGTGCCGATTCTCGGCGTCGTCGAGAACATGAGCTACCTCACCTGTCCGCATTGCGACGAGCGCATCGACGTCTTCAGCCACGGTGGCGGCAAGCGCACGGCGCATGAGATGGGCGTCCACTTCCTCGGAGAACTCCCGCTCGATCCCGATGTCCGCATCGGCGGCGATAGCGGTGAACCCATCGTGCGCAGCAAGGCGAAGAGCGCACCGTACCTGGAACTGGCGCGCAACACCGCCGCACAAGTCGCAATCGCCGCACAGGACGAAGGTCCGAAGATCGATATCAGCGATTAGGCTACCTTACCGTCACCCTAAATCCTGCAACGACGCGAGGAGTATCGCCCCGGCAGCAGCTTGACGCCTGTAAGGCGACAGGCTACAGTAAGGACGAGTGAACATCCGAAAGTTCGCCCACAAAGGTCTGAAGCAGTTCTACCTGGAGGACAATGCCAAAGCCCTACCTCCGGACGCCGCCGACAAGATCCGGGCGATGCTCACGTTCCTTCAGGACATGCGGGACCCTGATGCCCTTCGTGCCTTCCCGCTTTGGAAGGCGCATCAGCTTGGTGGTGACCGGAAAGGTGTTTGGAGCCTGCATGTAACCCGCAACTGGAGGCCGACCTTTCAGATCAGGGACGGCGAGCTTTGGGACGTGAGCTTCGAAGATTATCACTAAGGAGAAGAACATGCGCATGCTTAATCCTGTTCATCCGGGTTCGTTTCTGCGGACCGAAATCATCGAGGCACACGCCTTGTCGGTGACCGAAGCCGCTAAGGTCTTGGGAGTTTCGCGTCCGACACTGTCCGCGCTCCTGAATGCGAAGGCGGCTCTTTCCGGCGACATGGCGCTACGCTTCGAAAAAGCGTTCGGCATAGACATGGATACTCTCATGCGCATGCAGAATTCCTATGAGATCGCGAAAACCCGCCGCAGGCAGCACGAAATTCGCGTTCGCCGGTACGTGCCGCCATCCGCGGCCTGACCTCCGGCCGGCGGGCGCTCCCCGTCCGAAGGAAGTCCGTAGCCAGACGCTGGGCTACACTGTAGACCATGAAGAAAGCATCGGTTCGCGACCTTCACATCCACACGTCGGAACTGGTACGCGATGCGGAGGAGGGCGCGGTGATTATCATCGAGCGCCGCGGCGAGCCGGTAGCGGAACTGCGGCCGCTCTCGCGCAACAAGGGCAAACTGCAGCTCCCCGACATGAACCACATCTGGAGGACCTTTCCGAAGCTCTCCGGAGACAGCACCCGCTTCGTGGAAGAAGATCGCGAGCGATGTACCTAGCTAGCGCCTGACCCTATCCCGCCACCGGAGCTTCCTGCTGTATCTTTTTCCCGCCGTGGCGCCACGAGTTGACCTTGTCCTGCAATGCCGACATGTAGATGTAGAACACCGGCGTCAGGTACAACGTCACCAACTGCGAGAAGAGCAGGCCGCCCACTACCACCAGGCCGAGCGGTTGACGGGCCTCGCCGCCCGCGCCATATCCCAGCGCGATCGGCACCGCGCCCAGCAGCGCCGCCATCGTGGTCATCATGATCGGCCGGAAACGAATCAGGCAGCCTTCGTAAATCGCACGCTCCGCCGTCAGATTCTGTTCGCGCTCCGCCTCCAGGGCGAAATCGATTTGCATGATCGCGTTCTTTTCCACGATACCGATCAGCATGATCAAACCGACAAACGCGTAAATGCTCAGGTCGATGTGGAAGAACACCAGCGTGAGCAGCGCGCCGAATCCCGCCGACGGCAGGCCGGAGAGAATCGTGATCGGGTGGATGTAGCTTTCGTACAGAATACCGAGCACGATATACACCACCATAATGGCGATAATCAGCAGCACCCACAGGTTCCCCAGCGAGCTCTGGAACGCCTTGGCGGCGCCTTGGAACTCGGTGGTGACCGTTGCCGGCAACGTTTGATCCGCTACCTGCCGCACCTGCTCCACCACCTCGCCCAGCGCGGCGCCGGGCTTCAGGTTGAAGGAAATCGTAGCCGCCGGGATCTGGCCGTAGTGGTTCACGGTCTGGGGACCGGTTTCGGTCTTGAAGGTGGCCAGCGTATCCAGAGGGATCAATTTGCCGGTGGTGTTCTTGAAGTAAAGCAGCGAAAGGGCGCGCGGGTCGGCCTGATAGCGCGGCTCCAGTTCCAGCAACACCTTGTACTCATTGACGGAACCGTAAATTGTGGACACCCAGCGCGGGCCGTACGCATCGTACAACGCGTTCTCGATCTGGTTGGCGTTCACGCCCATGGCGCCGGCCTTGTCGCGGTCGATGGTGACGTTGACCTGCGGCGTGCTGATGGCCACGTCGTTAGTGACGTCGTCCACGCCCGGAAGCTTTTCAATTTCCCGCGTCAGCTTTTCGGTCTCCGCATACAGTTCCTGTTTGTCGGGCGTCTGCATCGAAAGCTGGTACAAACTCTTGGTGACCTGCCCGCCAATGCGAATGGTGGGCGGATTTTGCATATAGATTTTCATGCCGGCCACTGCGCTGAGTTTGGGACGGAGTTCCTTGATCAGAGCCTCAACGCCGAGTTTGCGATCGGCACGACGCTTGAGATGGACCACCAATTGGCCATAATTCGGACCGCCCAGTTGCGAGGAGGTCGCACCGCCCACGCTGGCCATCAGCGATTCGACATTTGGGTCGGCTGCCACGATCTGCGCAATCCGTTGCACATACCCTGTCATCTGGTAGTACGACGTGCCCTGTGCGGCTTCCGTGGTCACCAACATCTGGTCGGTATCCTGGTCCGGAATGAAACCTTTGGGAATCACGACGAACATGTACAGGGTGGCGCCGAGCACCGCCACGAAGCTGAGCATCATGAACACGCGATGGCGCAGCGCCATCTGCAGCGTGACGTCGTAAAAGCGCAGCATGCCGTCGAAGAACTTCTCGGTGACATTGAAGAACCAGCCGCGCTTGCCTTCGTGGTGTCCCTTCAGGAAACGGCTGCACAGCATCGGCGTGAGCGTGACGCTGACCACTCCCGAAATCAAAATCGCCACCGTGATGGTGACCGCAAATTCGCGGAACAGACGGCCCAGCACGCCGCCCAGGAACAACACCGGGATGAACACCGCGGCCAGTGACAGCGTCATCGATACGATGGTTGAGCCGATTTCGGCGGAACCCGTCAGCGATGCCGTCAGCGGATCTTCACCCAATTCGATATGGCGGACGATGTTCTCCAACATCACGATGGCGTCATCCACCACGAAACCGATGCTGAGAATCAACGCCATCATGGACAGGTTGTCCAGACTGTAATCCAGCAGGTACATGACGGCGAACGTGCCGATGATGGAGAAGGGCAGCGCCAAACTGGGAATGATGGTCGCCGAGACGTTGCGCAGGAACAGGAAGATCACCATGACCACCAGCCCCAGGGTCAGCAGCATGGTGAACTGCACGTCGGTGTAGCTCTCGCGAATAGTGTCCGAACGGTCGTAGAGAATATCCATCTTGACCGACGGGGGCAGTTCGCTGCGGAAACGCGGCAGCAGGTCTTTCACCCCGTCGGTGACGGCGATGGTATTGGTGCCGGGCTGCCGCTGAATAGCCAGTACGATCGCGCGGCTGTTGAACTTGTCCTTATAGAACCACGATGCGGTCTTATCGTCTTCGACGCTGTCGATGATGGTGCCGAGCTCATCGAGGCGCACCGGCGAGCTGTTGCGGTAAGCCACCACCACGGAGCGGTATTGTTCCGCCGTCAGCAACTGTCCGGTAGCCTGCAAGGTGAACGCGCGCTGCGGGCCGATGATCGAACCGGTGGGCAGGTTCACATTCCAGTTCTTGAGCGCGGTTTCAATTTCGTTGATGCCGATCTGCCGCGAGGCCAGCGCATGCGGGTCCATCTGCACGTGCACCGCATATTTCTGCGCGCCCAGCACCTGCACCTGCGCCACGCCGGAGATCATCGAAATACGCTGGGCAATGCGCGTCTCGGCGTATTCGTCGAGCGTCCACAAAGGCAGCGTGGGCGAGGTCAGCGCGATGTAAAGCACCGGCTGGTCCGCCGGATTCACCTTGGCGAAGGTCGGCGGAGTGGGCATGCCCTGCGGCAGCATACGCGAGGATTGCGTGATGGCTGCCTGCACGTCCACGGCTGCGCCATCGAGTTTGCGCGCGAGGTCGAATTCCAGGGTGATCTGCGTGTTGCCCAGCGAATTAGAGCTGGACATGGAACTCAGGCCGGCGATGGTGGAGAACTGGTTTTCCAGCGGCGTGGCCACGGCGGCGGCCATCGTTTCGGGACTGGCGCCAGGCAGGGCAGCGGTCACCAACAGCGTGGGAAAATCGACGTTCGGCAGATCGCTGACACCCAACTGGCGGTAGGCCACGCTGCCGAATAAGGCAATGGCGGCCATCAACAGACTGGTGGCAATGGGCCGTTCGATAAACGTCTGGGAAATGTTCATGCGATCAATCGCCCGCCTGCATCACGGGAGTCAGTGTCTTGCGCCGCTTGCGTGCTTTCCACGCGTTCCACCTGCCCAGTATGGCCGCCATATAGGTATAAACAACGGGGGTCAGATACAAAGTCATCAGCTGCGAAAATGCCAGGCCGCCGACCACGGCGAGACCTAGCGGACGGCGCGCCTCGCCGCCGGCCCCGTAGCCGAGTGCGATCGGCAGACCGCCGAGCAGCGCCGCCATCGTCGTCATCATGATGGGACGGAAGCGAATCAGACAGCCCTGGTAAATCGCATCGTGCGGCGAAAGTCCGTCCTTGCGCTCCGCTTCCAACGCGAAATCGATCTGCATGATGGCGTTCTTCTTCACGATGCCGATCAGCATGATCAGGCCCACAAACGAATAAATGCTGAGTTCCACCTTGAAGATCAGCAGCGTCAGTAGCGCGCCGAAACCGGCCGACGGCAGCCCGGACAAAATGGTCAGCGGGTGGACGTAGCTTTCATACAGCACGCCCAAAACGATATACACCACCGCAATCGCGACGATCAGCAGCATTCCCATGTTCTGCATGGAATCCTGAAACACCTTGGCCGTGCCCTGGAAAGTGCCGGTGATGGTGGCCGGCAGCGTGTTCTTGGCCGCGGCTTCGATATCGTCGGTGGCCTGGCCCAGCGAAGTTCCCGGACGCAGCGCGAAGGAAATCGTCACCGAAGGCAACTGCCCGGAGTGCGGAATGCTCTGCGGACCGGCCCGCGGTTCGGCCTTGACCACGGCATTGAGCGGCACCATCACGCCGGTGTCGCTCTTCAGGTAGATCATGTCCAGCCCGTCGGTGTGCTGCTGGAATTTCGGCAGCATTTCGAGCAGCACCCGGTATTGATTGTTGGGCGCGTAAATGGTGGACGTGAACTGCGGCCCGAAGGCGTCGTACAGCGTGCTCGAAATGTTCTGCCAGTTGAGGTGCAGTGCGGCGGCCCGGTCGCGATCCAGCACCAGGTTGATGCGCGGCGTCTTGATCTGCAGGTCGCTGGTGACATCCATCAGGCCCGGCATGCGGGCGAGCGCGCGTTCCAGCTTGGGAGCTTCGGCGTAAAGCTGCTGTGTGTCCGGCCCCACCAGGGTGAAATCGTAGGCGCTCTTGGACATGCGGCCACCCACGCGGATGGCCTGTGGCACGGAGAGCGACACGCGCAGTCCCGGAATGCCGGAGAGTTTGGGACGCAGGCGGTTGACGATCTCGGTCACCGACACATTGCGTTCCTTGCGCGGCTTGGTGTTCACCATCATGCGGCCCGAGGCGCCTCCGGGGCCACCGAAGTTGCCGCCAGTAGAGGAATAGAAGCCTTCGATATCCGGATCCAGGGTCACAATCGAGGAGATCAACTGCTGATACTTCACCATCTGGTAGTACGAGGTGCCTTGCGCGGCCTCGACCGAGACGTTGAAGCTGTCGCTATCGGTGTCGGGAATGAAACCCTTCGGCACCACCATGTACAAGTTCGCCGTCACCAGCAGCACCGCCACGAACATGGCCAGCATCACCGGACGGTGCCCCAGCACCCACTTCAGGGTCGTGCCGTAGAGATTCCTCGTGAAATTGAAACTGTTTTCCACCGCGCGGTACAGAAAGCCGTGCTTCTCGGTAGTCGACACCCGCAGGAAGCGGCTGCACAGCATGGGCGTCAGGCTCACCGACACCAGGCCCGAAATCAGAATGGCGGTGCAGATGGTGACCGCGAATTCGCGGAACAGGCGGCCCAGAATGCCGGCCATGAAGAGAATCGGAATGAAGACGGCGGCCAGCGAAAGCGTCATCGAAACGATAGTGAAACCAATTTCACGCGAGCCAGTAAGCGCCGCCTGCATGGGAGTTTCGCCCATTTCAATGTGGCGAACGATATTCTCCAGCATCACGATGGCATCGTCCACCACAAAACCAATGGAGAGAATCAACGCCATCATGGAGATGTTGTTCAAGCTGAAATCCAGCAGGTACATCACCGAGAATGTGCCGATGATGGAAAACGGCAGCGCCATGGCGGGGATCATGGTGGCGGAGAGGTTGCGCAGGAACAGGAAGATCACCATGATGACCAGCGCCAGGGTGGCGGCCATGGTGAACTGAATGTCGTGGAACGCTTCGCGAATGTTCTTCGAACGGTCGCCGCGAATGCCGAGATGAACGCTGGGAGGCAGCGACGCCTGGAACACAGGCAACAGGCGCTTGATATTGTCCGTGACTTCGATGGTATTGCTGCCCGGCTGCCGCATCACCGAAAGGCTTACGCCCATGGTGCCTTCGTTGCCGTATTCGCCGCCGTAAATCCTGGAAAAATTCTTATCGTCCTCCACGCTGTCCATCACGTTGGCAACGTCGCCCAGTCGCACCGGCGCGCCGTTCTTATAGGCGACAATCAGGGGACGGTACGCCGCGGCGCGCATCAACTGCCCGTTCACCTGAATGTTGTACGAGGTGCTCGGACCGTATAGCGTGCCGGTCGGGATATTCACATTCCAGTTGCGGATCGCCTGATCGACTTCGTTGAGGCCGATCTTGCGGCTGGCCAGTTCATTCGGATCCACCTGCACGCGCACCGCATACTTCGCGGCGCCGAACACCTGCACCTGCGCCACCCCATCCACCATCGAAATGCGCTGCGCCATCATGGACTCGGCATACTCGTCCAGGTCGCTCAAGCGCATGGTGGCCGAGGTCAGGAACAGGCTGATGATCGGAGAATCGCCCGGGTTGACTTTGCGGAAACTGGGCGGCGACGGCATGCCGGGAGGCAGCAGCGGCATGGCCGCGGCAATCGCTGTCTCCACGTCCACGGTCGCGCCATCGATATCACGGCTCAGATCGAATTGCAGGGTGATCGAAGTGGAGCCCTGGCCGCTGGTGGAAATCATGGAGTCCAGGCCGGCGATGCCGGTGAACTGGCGCTCCAGGGGAGTGGCCACGGACGATGCCATGGTGTCCGGATTGGCTCCGGGCAGACCGGCATTGACACTCAGCGTCGGGTAATCGACCTGGGGAAGATCGCTCACCGCAAGGCCGTTATAGGCAATGATTCCGAACAGCGCAACGCCGGCCATGAGCAGGCTGGTGGCGATCGGCCGCCGGATAAATGTTTCGGAAATATTCACGCCGAGCCCCCTCTAGCCCCGCTTGCCGCGCCCTCCGCGCCCTTCGCCCCGTCCACCGCCGCCTCCGCCCCCGCGGCCATCGCGCACCACCACCTTGCTTCCGGGGGCGAGGCGCAACTGTCCCTCGGTTACCACGGTTTCGCCGAGGGCGAGACCCTGGTTCACCACCATGTCTTGTTCCACACGCGTGCCCGTCACCACGGCACGCGATTCCACCGTTTTGTCTTCCTTCACCACGTAGACAAACGGCCCGGTCTGACCGGTCTGAATGGCTTCGTTCGGTACTACTACCGCGTTTTGCTCGGTGGTCAGCCGTAAGGTGACACGCACGAACTGACCCGGCCACAACTTGTGATCGTTGTTCGGGAAGGTGCCCTTGAGTTTGATCGTGCCCGTCGTCACATCCACGGCGTTGTCCACAAACGTCAGGTTGCCGCGCTCGTCGTCACCGGTGTCGGCGTCCTGCGGCCTGGCGCGCACCGAAAGCGTTCCAGCCGCCATATATTTCTTGATGGCCGACAACTGCGATTCGGGTACGGAGAAGGTCACGTAGATGGGCTCCACCTCGTTGATGGTCATCATGTCCATGTTATTGGCCGTGACCACGTTGCCCTGCTTCACCGTCAGATTTCCCGTGCGGCCGTTAATCGGCGAGTAAATTGTGGTGAACCCGAGTTGGACCTTGGAATTCTCGGAGGTGGCGGTGCTGGCGCCAACCGCGGCCGTGGCGCTGGCAATCGCTGCCCGATCGGCGTTCACTGCCTGCGCGGCGGCATCCGCCTGGGCGCGCAACTGCTCCGACTGATCTCTCGAAATCACGCCCGACTGGAATAGTTCGGCGTAACGCTTCGCCTGTGCTTCCAGGTACCTGGCGTTGGCCTCGTCGCGCGCCATATTGGCCTGCGCCTGCGCCAGCGCCGCCTTATCGCGGGAAATGTTGGCGACTGCCTGGTTGTAGGCCGCCTCCAGAGGACGCGAATCGATGTCGAAGAGCTTCTCGCCCTTCTTTACGAAATCGCCTTCCTTGAAGTACACCTGAAGCAACTGGCCGCCTACCTGAGCCTTCACCGTAATGGTGGAGTAGGCTTCCACGTTGCCGATCACTTGAACTTCCACCGGCACATCGCGATTGAAGGCCTTGGCGACCGTTACGGGAACATCGCCACCGCGACCTCCACGGCCTCCCCCCTTTCCGCCGCCACCGGGCGTCTCGGATTTAGCGGCCCCAGTACCACCACAGCCGCAAAGGGCGAGGGCCAGAGCCAGCGTAAAGCTGAGGGCCCCAAGCTTCTGACACATTTTTCGATGGCGCGTGGAGACACGAGCCCAGAGAGTAGGCATAGCGGAATCTACCTGTTAGGCGATAAACCTCATAGTAATGTTACCGGACTGGGCCGACAATGGCCCAAATTAGATTCAAATATTGGAACTTCTTACAGCTTCGGTTTCGGGGGCGGGAGTTCGCGGGCAGTCACGGGATCCTGGAAGCCGGTGCGTGCGTGAGAACCGTCACAAAAGGGCTTATTGGCCGATTGTCCGCAGCGGCAAAGCGAAATTACGGTCCTTCCGGCCAGGCCGAAAGTGGCGCCCGTGGGGTCGCAGATCTCGAATTCCCCTTCGATCCGGATCGGCCCATTGTTCAAAACAGTGATCTTGGTTGCCATCCCAAGGATGGTACCACGCCCCCCACTCCGGACGTCTAACCTACAGATAATAAGCCCGCTAGTGCTGCAGCCGCCCTGATTTCATGCTGCTGAGAAAGCGCCCCCCATCCGGTCACGGGTCCGATGCAATCGGAGCCGCGCGCGTTAGCAAGCGTCCTCCCGCAAAAACGGAATAGCGCACTCGGTCGATAAACCTAGTCGTGGCGAAGCGCGGACAGCGGGTCAATCCGCAGCGCCCGCCGCGCCGGCAGAACAGCGGCGACCGCCGTCGTCACCAGGAACAGGCCAATGGCCAAAAGATAGGCCGTCGCATCCAGGTGGCTGACCCCAAAAAGGCGGCCTCGCAGAACCTGGGAAAGCGCGGCCGCGCCCCCGATTCCCGCCGCCAGTCCAACGCACACCGGCACGGCGAACTGACGCAGCACGATCGCCAGCACCTGCGCGGGCCGCGCCCCCAGCGCCATCCGGATGCCGATTTCGCGGGTTCGCTGCGAAACCCCATACGCCACCACGCCGACCAGCCCGAGGCAGGCCAGCAATTGCGCGATCCCACCCAGCACTCCCACCGCAAGGGTCGTGTATTCAGCACCTTCCAGACGACGGCGGAAATTGCGGCCGAGTAGTTGCACTTCCACGGAGAGATTCGGATCGAGCGCCCGTGCCGCAGTAGCAACCGACCCGGCGACCGTGCCGGGAGGCGCCGAGGTGCGAATCAGGGCGAACAGGTTCGGCCGGTCGGCCTCCTGAATCGGGAAGTAGGCCTGCACGGAATCACGGTCGCCGAACTTGACCGCATTGATGCTGCCAGAGATCCCGACCACGGTGTACCCTTTGTCGAGCGGCAGAGTCTTGCCGAGCGCGTCGGAAGCAGGCCAGCCTTGGCGGGCCAACGATTCGCTGATCACCACGGCCTGCGTGTCGCCGCGCCTGAGGTTGCGGCCGCGCAACAGCGGAATGCGCATGGTTTCGAAGTAGTTTTCGTCGATGCCGTTCATCCCCACATCGATCCGGCGGCCGTCCATTTCCCAAACTGCGCTGATCGTGACGTTGCCCAGCGGTGGACTGCTGGACAGCGCGGCGGATTCCACCCCGGGAAGGGCCCGCAGTTGAGGCAGCAGCGAGTCCAGATAGGCCGCGGCGCGGGCCGGCGTATAGCTGCCCTGGGCGAGTCCCGGACGCAGCGAAATCACCTGCCGGTATTCGAAGCCTGGATCTTCTTTGGACGCATGGTTCAATGCCCGGCCGAGCAGTCCGGCCACGATCAGCAGGATACAACTGGCCGCCACCTGCGCGGCGATCAGCACCTGGCGCGCCGAACCCGGCCGGCGCCCGGGACGTCCGGTCTTGAGCGAGGGAGCCAGGCCGAAAAGCACGGCGGAACCGACGCCGGCGGCCAGTGCAAACCCGGCCACCCGCCAGTCCGGCGAAGGGTCCAGCCAGGCGGGAGATTCCGTGGCGGCGAGCAGCCAGCGCAGCACCGCGGTGCCCAGCGCCAACCCGCCCGCGGCGCCCATCAGGGCCAGCAGCAGGCTTTCGGTGAACAACTGGCGGACCAGCCGGGCTGTGCCCGCTCCCACTGCCGCTCGGATGGAGATTTCACGCTGCCGCGCCACACCCCGGGCCAGCAGCAGGCTGCCGAGATTGGCGCAGGCTGCGGCCAGAATCAACAAGGTCAGCGTGCCGGCGAGGGCGAAGATCGGGTAGACCGGGTCGCGTTGTTCCGCCCCCGTGCCGCGGCGTCCGCCGGAGATCAGGCTGGTAGCGAACCCGCCCGGCTCACTGACCAGCCGCTCGTCTTCCCAGATTGCGGCCGGATATTGCTTGCGCAGTTCAGCTGCCAGCGCGCGTAGTTCCGCCTCGGCAGCTTTGGGATTCTGACCCGGCGCCAGCCGTCCCCAGAGTTGCACTCCAGGACTCTCGTTCGAAACGTCGGTCAGCAGTTTGCTGTTGCGGACGAAATAGGGGTGCGACACCAGGGGAGCCCAGATCGCCGTGTCGCTGATTCCGCTACCGAGACCGCCGAAGCGGGCGGCGGCAATGCCGAGGATGGTGGCTGGCTTGCCGTTGAGGTGCAGCGTGCGCCCCACCACCGAGGAATCGCCCGCGAAGCGGCGCTGCCAGTAGGCGTGGCTCAGAACGACCACGGCCTCGGCCGCGGGGTCCTGTTCGAAGGCCGGGTCGAAGACGCGGCCGTAGGCGGGCGCGCCGCCCAGTTCGCGGAAATAGTTCGCGGTGACGAAGTTGACGTTGAGCGGCTTGTCTTCGCCTTCCACCGTGACCGGCGTGGTGTTCACGCTGACGAAGGCGGAGAGGGTGCGCGCATGGCGGCGCAGGAAATCGGCCTCCGGGTAAGGTACGGCAAAGGCGTATGCCTCGATGCCCCGGCGGTGAAAGCGCAACAGGGTGGCAGGATCGCGAACATTGAGCGGGCGCAGCACCAGCAGGTCGAAGAAGCTGAAAACCGCGACATTCGCGCCGATTCCGATGGCGAGCATCAGCACCGCGGCCAACGTGAATCCGGGCGAGCGGCGTAGCATTCTCAAGGCGTAGCGCACGTCCTGCCCGAGGCGCTCGAGCCACGTCCAGCCCCAGGCATCGCGTGATGCCTCGCGTAGGTGCAGGGCGTTGCCGACAGGTACGCCGCCCGAGCGCGCGGCCATCTCGCGATGGAAGTCCAGTTCATCGGCCAGTTCCCGGTCGTGGCGCCGGCGATGGAAAAGGTAGGTCAAGCGGCGGAGAAATTCGCTCATGGCAGCCTCAGGCGGTGCGCAACACGGCCTGTATGGCGTCGTGCACGCGGGTGTAGGACGAAAGTTCCGCCTCGAGTTGCTCGCGCCCGGCATCGGTGAGGCGATAGAAACGGACTTTGCGATTGGTTTCCGAGATGCCCCAATCCGAAGTGGCCCAGCCCTTGAGCAGAATCTTCTGCAGCGCGGGATAGAGCGCCCCTTCTTCCACCTGAAGGACCTCCGACGAAAGCGCGTGGATGCGTTGCGCGATGGCGTAACCGTGGAGCGAACCCGTTTGCAGCACGCGGAGGATCAGCAGCGTCAAAGCTCCCGAAGGCATCTCTTGTTTAGGCATAAATTCTATAGGGGTATAGTAGCTATGCCTGGACGGGATGTCAAGAGGGAAGCTCTCAGCTCTCAGCTGTCAGCTTTCAGCTCGCCTCCGGCGCGGGCCGGATTGAATAATTGGTGACCCTTGGAAGCGGACTGCCGACTGGAGATGCTCCTGCGATCACAGCCAACGGTCAGCTCACGGCTGAAAGCTGAAAGCTGATAGCTGATAGCTGACAGCTCCCGCCGTAGGCGGGGCAGCCTACGGAGTTTTCACGCAGCGGAAGCCGATGTAGACATCCTTCCAGCGCGCGGGGACAGGGGCCGATTCGTAGATCACGGCGTCCAACAGCGGCTCCCCGCAGGACTGGCCGCGGATCATATACCAGGGCTCGTCGCTGCGAGGCGGCGGTTTAAGCTTCTGGAACATGCCGAGCGCCTGTGCGCTGGGAGGACGCTGTTGATCGACAAGCTCCCACACGTTGCCTACCATCTGGAGCGCGCCGCTGGGGCTGGCGCCGCCGGGAAAATCGCCCACCGGACGCAGTTGCTGGGTGCCGACATTGGCTTTAGCGGGATCGTGCTCATTGCCCCAGGGGAACAGGCGGCCATCGGCGCCGCGGGCCGCTTTTTCCCATTCGAACGGGTTCGGCAGCCGTTTGCCGGCCCAGCCAGCGAACGCTTTGGCCTCGTCGATGGTCACGTTGACCACCGGAAAATTCGGTTTGTCGATGAGGAAATGGTCGGGCAGTTGGTGGCCGGTCGCTTGACAGAACTTGGCGTACTCGGCATTGGTCACTTCGGTCTGATCGATGTAATAGGCGGGCAGCGAAATGCGCTGCTTGTCGGCGCCGTAACCGAATTCGCCGGCCGCCACCAGCACCATGGGACCGGTGGAGGTGGCGATGGTTTTCGGTAGCGCATCCGGCGGCGGGATGCTGCCGGTTTTCTGCTTCGCCACAAAGTAGAGCCCCGCCACCACGGACAGGAACATGAAGACGATACCGGGAATCAGCCAGACGGGGCGGTCGGAATCGGGCGCGGGCACGGCGGCGGGCAGGGGCGTCACCTGGGTGACGCGGGTGCCGCCATCCAGATTTTCGCGCGCGGCTTCCAACTCGGCGACGATCGTGCCGAAATCCTGCGGCCGGTCCGATGGTTTCTTCGCCGTGCACCGGCTTACCAGATCGACTATGGGCTGCGGAATGCCGGCAGCCGTCAGCGGCGCCACGTCCAGCGGCTCGTGAAGAATGCTGTAGAAGATGCGCTCGACGGTTTCGCCGGCAATGGGACGCTGGCTGATCAGCACTTCGAACAGGAGGATGCCGAAGGCGTACACATCCACCAGGTCGGTGACTTTTTCGCCTTTCACCTGCTCGGGCGACATGTAGTAGGGCGTGCCCAGAACGTACCCTGCCCTGGTCACCGAGAGGTCTTCCGTCTTGGCGATGCCGAAATCCATCAGCTTCACCACGCCCGCGGCGTTGATGTGTACGTTTTCCGGCTTAATGTCGCGATGGATGATCTTGGCGCGGTGCACGTATTCCAGGGCGCGCCCGATCTGCATGGCGATCTTCAGCTTCTGGCGCAGGTCGCCTGTGTGCCCGGAGCGGATCGCGCCGCGCAAATCCTCGCCCCGCAGAAACTCCATCACCATGAACAGGCCGAACTGTTCGTCCCAGCCGAAGTCGTACACGCTGATGATGTTTTCGTGGGCGAGATTGCCGGCCGTGCGGGCTTCGGTCAGGAAGCGTTGTTTGGCTTCTTCGTCCTGGCTGGCGGTGTTGGTGAGGATTTTGACGGCCACTTGCCGGCCGATCACGGTGTCCACAGCCCGGTAGACGTGGGACATTCCACCGCCGAGGAATTCCTGCAGTTCGTATTTGCCTAAGCGAGCCGGGAGCTGGATCAATTCACTCGGAAATGCTTGAGGGTGAAGTAATATACTATACCATAATAAGGTTGAACCCTGAGTTCAGTCAAGACGGAGGAGTAGTCATGGGAATCCAAAACATAACAGGACTGATGGGGATTTTGGCGATCGCGGGGACCCTGGCGGCGCAGCAGCAACCGCCGAAGAAAGTGGAAGGCGCGCGCGACCTGTTCTACTTCGGCGCCACTCAAAAAGACGCCCTGCCGCCCCTTCAGCGCACCTCCGCACCCAGAGTGGCGAAGCCACTGGTGCCGCCGACGCAGACTGCCGGGAACACGCCCGGCAAAGGTCCCGTAGTGCCCGTTCCTGCGCCCGCCGCCGACGCCTCGGCCACCTTGCACCTTGGCTTCCGGTACACCGTGCAGGTGGTCAATCAAAACACGGGGAAGGCCGCGGCGGTAGATCCGGACCGCGATTTTCAAAAGGGCGAATGCGTGCGTGTGGAAGTGGAGTCGAACCAGTCGGGGTACCTGTACGTAATGAGCAAGCAATCGAGCGGCGGATGGCTGCCGCTATTCCCCTCGTCGGAAATGCCGGACGAGAGCAATGTGGCTGACCCCGGCGTAAAGGTCCGCGCGCCCAAGGATTTCTGCTTCGAGATCAGCGACCCACCCGGCACGGAATCCCTGTTCGTGGTGCTGTCGCGTTCCCCGCGCGATTTCTTCGACCTGTACGACGCCATCAGGTCGCCCTCGAGTGCTCCGGCGGGCAACGTCAAGGCTCCCGCCGCGGCCGTGCAGATGGCGAGCGCCGGGGTGATGAATTCGGCGGTGGAGAAGATGGCCAAGAATTTCGGCACGCGCGACCTGGTGATCCGGAAGGTCACCCAGGCGGCGGACACCAAAGAAACGGACTACTCCGTGTACGTGGTGAACGGTTCGGACAGGCCGTCCTCGACCGTGGTAAAGAAGGTCGAGATCAAGCACAGCAAGTAACTGGGTGGAACAGGCCATCGTCGAGATCAAGCACAGCAAATACTGGTGGAACAGGCCATCGTTTATGTGGCCTGTTCGCGCTTCGAAGCGGTGCGGACGGACGACGAAAGGCGATCGTCCGTCCCACCCGTCAGCCTTGCACTTGCATTCGAAGAAGGCCAGATTACAAACGCCGGGACGTGCGCAATCCTGCGGCTCAGCGGCGTTTGGCGGGCCAGCCGTCCAACTTGTCCGGCGCACTCAGCACGGTGACGCTGAACGGTGAGCGCGTGTAGGCATCGATGGTGCCTTCGAATTCCAGCACCGTACCGAATTCCGCTTCGTTCGGTAAGGCAGTTTCCAATTTGAGAATCAGCTCTTCGGCATTGGCATCGCCGATTCCCAACACCAATTCCTTAGGTTTGTTCTGCGGTGTGGCGCGCAGCAGCGTACCCTTCAATCGGGGCAGCGCCGTGCTGTGCAAGGTGGCGAAGTAAGCCTCGCCTTCGGGAGATTCCAATTTGCGCCGCATACGAAGCCACGCCGCCAGCGGCGGATTGGTGCGGCTCAATTCCTCATCCTGTTTGCGAATGGCGGCAGCGGAGGCGGACTCCACTGCGAACCCCGCGGGCGGCAGCGCTGCCGTGGAGGCGGCGATCTTGAGTGGATCGAGCCCTGCGGTCTCGCCGTGATACGAGGTATAGAGCCGCTCCAGGAGATTGCCGAGTTGGCGGCGCTGCCCGTCCGGCAGAGCGCCGGTATCGCGGTAGGACGCGGCGCGCGCCAGGTGCCACAAGGCCAGCGAAGGATTGGCGGACTGTTTATCCAGGCCGAGCACTGTGCCGTACCACGCGGAGATTTCGGCGGCCTTGGGGTCGACTTCCAGGCACTTGGCGAATTCGGCTTCGGCGCCCGCATAGTCTGCTCGCTGCCACTGGATCCAGCCCAGGGCGCGATGGGAGAGCAGTTCCACCTCGGTGCGCCGCTGCTTCCATGCTTCCGGTGTGGCCGTGGCCGGTTTGGCCGCCGGGGCGAAATAGCGATCCAGCCCGCCGAGCAGTTGTTTGGCCGCGGTCTCACCCGCGCCGAGCAAATCGGGCGTGACCTCTTTCGATTCCGGCACCAACATGGTCACCCAATACAGCCCCACCAGATTGTTGCCGCCGGTGGCCACCATTTCGCGCGCCATAGCGAGCATGTGGGCGCTATCGCCGAGCGATTGGTAGGCCGAGAAGTAGAGCTCCTGGCGCACCGGCAGCAATTCCGTTTTGGGATACTTGGACTTCCACTGATCGAGCAGCGCCAGACGCTTCTGGGGCGCCGCTTCGGCGCGAATGGTCAGCACCAGATCATACTCATTGCGATCGGTAAATTTGGCTGGAGCGTCCGCGGCTAAGGGGGCGCTTGTCAGGTATGCCGCGCCCATAAGAGCGAGGCTCAGGAGGGTGCGATGGAACCGGGGGATCATTATTTCTTCACCGTTACGATGCTGCGGCTGGTGGGCGTCACATCGACGTCCTGCCGGGTCAGGATCTTGCCGTCCTGCACGGTGCGGATTTCGTACTTGCCGACCGGGACTTTGACCTGGGCCGGCACCGAGTGGGCGACGGGTTTGCCGTCGTAGACGATGGGCGTCTCGCCCTCCGTTCCCTTGAATTCGAGGGTGCCGAACTCCTGAGGCGCGGCGTTTTCCACGCGGCGGATCTTGAGATCGCGACCTTCTCCGGTAGGCACAAGCTCCACATGGAAGATGGCGTTAGAGAGGGCGAGAGCCTTGGCATCGGTCGCGGGCTCCGCGGGGATCACCGCTGCTGGCACTACGGCTGGCACCATGGCCAGCGCTACTTGCACGCCAGCGGACTCGGCCAGGGTGAGGTCCTTGGTCCACTTGCTCAAATCGACGGGCGAAGATTGCAGACGCCGCGCGCCGGCATCCCAATCCGGCACTCCGAACTGCATGCCGCTGAAGATATCTTCAATGGGCGGCGGCTGGGGAATGCCCGCCTGCAATTCCGTGCCGGCGTCCTTAGAGACGACGGAGAGTTCCTGCAAAAGCGCATTGGCCTTCTTGGTGGAGGCGCTGGTACCGTGGATTCGAATCACCTTGAGCAGGGCGACGGCTTCGGAAATACGATCGTTGAGCAGGTAGCTGTTCACGCCCTGGAAGGCCGCTTCGATGGAGAAAGGGTCGAGCTTGACGGCCTGCTCGTAGGCCGTGGCGGCGGCGGCGAAATCGCCGGCATCGAATTTGTCCTGTGCATCCTTGCGGACAGTGAGGTATTGCAGTTTGCTGCGCGCGGCGGCTTCCAGCGTACCGCCCGGCTTCTTCTTCAGAAGCTGGCTGATCAGGTCGATGGCTTCGGCCCAGTTTTCGCGCTGTTCGCGGCGGCGGGCGTCGTCGAACCATTTCTCCGCCAGAGTCGGATCGTTTTCGGTATCCAGATTGACGGGGGGATGGAAGTAGAAAGCGCCGCTCATGGACGACGTCACCCAGGGAGTCTGCTTGCCTTCGGTGGCGTCGGAGACGCGCTTCTTGACCTTATTGAAAATTTCGTCGATGCCGACGGTGAGGTTCGCCTGTCCGATGTAATCGGAGAGGGCCTCGGTGAACCAGCTATTGCGGCCGTCCGGATTGTCGGCGGCCACCTGGCCGATGGAGGTGGAGAAGGCGACGAAGGTTTCCTTGCCCGCATTCTGCGGCTGCGCCAGGCCGGCTTCCAGCGAATACTTTTCGGCCACCGGATTACTGCGGCAGGCGTCCAGAATCACGATGTTCTTTTTGGCGCGCTTGGCCTTCAATTCTTCGAAGATGAGGGCGACGGACACGGTGCTGAGCTTGGCGCCGGCCAGAGAGCTGCCGGCCACAAAATCCACCGGAACCAGAAAGTTCTCGTTGGCGATCTGCACGCCATGGCCGGCATAGAAGAAGAGCGCGGTATCGTCCGGGCCGAGCATATCGAGGAACTCGCCGAGTTTGGTCTGCATGTCCGCCCCCTTGGCGTTTTCGACCAGGACGGTGCGGAAATTCGCGGCGCGCAGGGCGGTATCCATGGCGCGCGCGTCGTTGACGGCGTTCTTTAGCGGGCTTTGCGAATACGAATCGTTGCCGATAATCAGCGCGACCCGCTTGCCGGTTTCCTGCGCCGGCAGCGCGATGGTAAGGGACAGCAAGCCGGCAAGGGCGAGAAGGGGCCGGTGGAAGGACGGAGGAAGAGCGGCTCGCAGCATGGGGGTCTCCTTATTTCACCAAGGTGGTCGCCGAGTTGGCGGCGAAGGCAACCTTGCGGCTGCGGTTGTCGAGAGTCGGATCGTTGGGAGACTCGGCCATTTGCAGGCGGGTGCCCAGGTACGTGTACTTGAGGTGGGCGCTCTTGCCGCTGCCCTGTACCTCTTCACCGATCAGCCGTCCATCCTGGTACTGCATGGTTCTCTCGTAGATTTTGGCCTTGGCCTGGAAGCCGCGGATGGCCATCAACTGCAGGCCGCTCCATTCGAGTTCCAGCACCAGATCCGTGGGAGTGCCTTTGGGTCCAGTGAGCTCCTGCGCGCGGCTGACGCGTCCGGCGTCATCGTAGGTGAAGCGGAAGTAGTAGAGCTTTTCCCAGACATAGGGGTTGAAGAAGCGATTGCCTGCGATGCCCTGGGTAATGTCTTTCCCGGTGAGCTTCTGAATGGCCAGCGGGTCCACGTGGGGATTGTTGGGCAGGAGCACGGTAGCGCGCTTGTAGGCTTCGTCGGGGTCGGCGGGGGCGGCGGGTCGCGCTTCCTCGCCGTCGGTGGCCCAGACCACCTGCCGACCGCGATCGTCGTAGCCAACAGTGATTTTCTTTTCGGCGGTGACGTGCTCGTTCTTTTCGAAGACGGGGGTGACGGACTTCAATTTTTCGCCATCCCATTCGAAGGTGGTCTTGAGTTTGTTGGAGCCATCGACGCGGTCGATGTGCGGCTGGAAAGCGAGGCTGATGGGGTCGTAAAAGACGCCCTTGGGCAGAGGCTTGCCGGAGAGCCAGTTGGGGTCGCCGGCTTCCGCCGCGGGCGTGTCGGCGATGGAAGTCAGCAGGCGGCGGACCTGTACGCGTTCCTCGGTTTTGGCGTCGAGCGTGTTGGAGACGTCGAGGTAGCGGGCGAAGAGTTCGCGGGCTTCCTTGGGCTTGCGGGTGATGACGGCGCTCATGCCGGCGCTATAGAGCAGGTCGGCATCGTCAGTCTTCATCCTCAGACCCTGCAGGGCCAGTTGGTAGGCGCGGTTGTAGCTGCCCTCGTTGAATGCTGCCTGGACTTTGCCCTTCATGTCCCTGAGGGGCGCGTTGAGGGTGAAGAGCAGTGAATTGCGCAGCGTTTCCGCCGGTGCGCGCTCCTCGCCCACGGCGTTGAGATCGTACTCTTCCAGGGTCGCGAGCGCTTCGGAGGTGCGTTCCTGGGCGCCAAGAATGTCGGCCTTTTTGTAGAGCACCTTCATGGTTTCGGGCACGACGGCGCCGGGCGCGAGGGATTTCTTGAGCAGCGCTTCCGCATCGGTCACGCTCTTGAGGGCTTCGTCGAGATTCTTCTGAGCTTTGTAGCGATCGGCGAAATCGAGATAGCGATCGACCGCGGTCTGCTGTCCGGGTTGCAGGCGGGAGCGCCGGGACTGGCGTTCAGTGGCCACGCGGCGCGAGTATTCCGTCCAGACCTGGAGCGCATCGTCGCGCAGCGCGGCGTCGGACGGCTTGCGGGCGGAAGCGAGGCGATACTCGCGGTAGGCTCCGCCGAAATCGCTATCGTCCTTGCGAACGATGGCGGCGGACTGGTGGAGTTGCAGGCTCTCGCGGAGGGCGGTGGTGTGGCGGGCGGCGACGTCGGGGAAGGCCTGTTGGAAGCGTTCGAATTCGCGGTCGCCCAACAGGAACGCGTCCCACTGTTCGCCGGCGGCGAAGGCGCGGAGGATGGCGGCCTTCCGATCCAGCCACTCCTTGCGTCCCGTGAGGGCCTTGCGGAGTTTGTCCTGCTCCGGGTTGGTGGGATACACAGCTTGCGACAGTTCGACGAACTTGAGACCTTCGGTGAGCGCTTCGGGGCCGGCAGCGCCGCTTTCGAAGGCGTTATAGCGGCGGCGCATGGAGTCTTCCACGAACCGGGCGAGGGGCGCCATGGCGGGATTGTTGTTGTAGGCTTTGACCACCGCGGCCATCAATTCGATCTGGGCGGGGAAACTTTTCCCTTTGCCGCCGAGGAACTCGAGGGCGGCATCGTCCATGCAGAGGCGGGCGAGTTCGTCCGCGCCTTCAGGCAGAAAGGCGACGAAGGAGGGGAAATCCATGTCCGCGCCGACTTTGTCCTGCGCGGTCTTTTTGAAGGTGACTTTGGAGGTTTTCCAGATGGCGGCGGCATCATCGGGCGCCGTTTTGGGGAGGTTCTGGGGCAGGAGGTACTCGGGCTTGCCCTGGGCATAGCGGGCGAGGACGCCGGCATCGGTGTCGCGCAGCAGCATGCCGCTGATGGGCGTTTGGGGCAGCTTATTGTGAGGGCCGGAGAGCTTGGGCTGGGCGCCCAGGCTGAGGGCCTTGTCCTTAGTGTTCAGCGTGATGGCGACGGCGTCGGTGAACTGCAGGCCCTGTTCGGTGCGGGAGACCAGGATTCCGGCATGTGCCACAGATGCAACGGCGCAGCAGGCAAAAACAGGGAAGAGGGGGGTCCTAGCGGTCGTATCGGCCTCCAAGGTACTAGCAGTCGCGCGAGGAAAGTGCGCCGCAACTCTATTATTGTCAATAGAGTGTACCTTGATTAACTTTGGTTTGCAATTGTTCGCAGGTAATGTTCGTACCTGATGAAACGAAGGCAGGTACCAGGGACGGGGGACATCGGGGGACAGGTAGGGCGGGGGACACGTAGGGCGAGAGACACGTGTGGCTTGAGACGTTGCGGCGGCCGGGGCATTCGGGTGTTTGCCGCGCGTATTCCGGCCGCCGATGGTTTGGAAGAGATCTACAATGATGCAGGGCTGCGCTTATTACCTTGAGCGCGACGAACATCCGCTGTTTCGATCCATCTTCCTCTGTATCCGCAAGAGCCGGCGAAGAGTGCTATCCGGCCCCGGCGGGTGTGATCCGTTCGAACGGAAGATCCTTCTGCCGTCGTCCTGCTCAGTGAGGGACGAGCGTGAGGCCAATTAAGGCTACAGAAGGTCAGTACCACCGAATGGTGCAACGCATACTGGCCAGTATGAAAACTTGTTGCGACTGTGCGAGTGGTGCGCACAGCCTCCTACAACTCGAACCTAACATGCGCGGGGCGCGGAGTTGACGGGCGATTGCGGCTAAGTGATTGACGGGGAACGGCAAAAAATATTTCCATTCGCGGTGACGGTTAAAACCCGAACCGCCTGACCGCCAGCACCTCATCAGCCGCCAGCCAGGTGCGCCACCCCCTGGTCACCGAACGGGACGAAAGTCTTTCTTTGTAAGATCGGGTCTTGGTGAGCGACTTCGTAAGATCGAATGCAGTTAGACGAAGCAGAGACCTGACGTGTATGGAACTGGAGGAGATCGTCGAAGCCCATGCTGGCATGGTGCGTCGCATCGCTACTGTTTACGAACGTCACCCGGACAGGGTCGACGATTTAGTGCAGGACGTCTGGATCGCCGTTTGGCAGGCCCTGCCACGCTTGAACTGCCAAGGCAACTTGAAACCCTACATTGCCCGTATCACCCAGAATATCTGCGTTACCCATATTCGGCGCGCTCTCATCCGGCAGACCCATTCGCTGAGCGACACGTTGCCAGACCCGGCGCCGGCTCCCGATCAGGCAACGGGGCAAGCCATGGAGTTGGCCCGCCTGATCCGGGCTGTGCGCAGCCTGCCTGACAATCTCAAGATGGTAGTCAGCCTATATCTCGAGGAAATGCCCATCAAAGACATCGCCCTTGCACTGGGAATCAGCGAAAACAACGCCTCTGTGCGCCTGCACCGGGCCAAAGCCGCAATCACGCTCACCTTGGGAGATGCTTCATGAATTCCTCGCCTTCCCCCGATCCGCTCGTCGCACTTTGGCGGACCGCACCAAAGCCCGACACGCAACATCTTCTGCAGGATCTGCACCGCCTCAGGCGGATGCATCAACGGCTTGAGCGGATGGTTGTCGCCATGCTGTGCGCTGTCTCCGTCCTCCTCATCCTTGCAGAGGCGACCGGCCGCATCGCGACGCATGGCATCCTGAGTGTGATCTGGATGCTTGGTCTCGCGATCGGCGTGGCCCGGCAAAAGTTCGCCCGGCATGACCGAATCGATGCTCTGGCCCTCGACACGGTCAGCCTGCTGAAATATATGCTCGCGCGAGCAAAGAGCGACCTCTTCATCGCCCGATGTCTCTATGCAGGCGTTCCCTGCGGTGCATTGGTTGGAACTCTTGCAGCCAAGATCATCGGCATCGGCGCATCAAGAGCGGCCATCGCCGCCCATCCGCAACTTCAACCGATCCTGACGTATGCCGGTTTGGCAGTTCTGATCATCATGGTGGTAACGGGTGTCATCCTGGCACGTTCAAGGCGTCTCCAGGTGAAGGCGCTTACGGAAAAACTGAGATCGGTCGAAGCCGGGCAGTAAGATTTCGCGCGGCGGCGCGACTGATCACTGTCGGCACATCGAAAGTGGCCGCACAATCCGTGTTTTTCTGGAGAAATCATGCTAGACCAACGCCGCACACACGTCATCGTTGCCTTATGCACAAGCTGCGCTCTGATCGCTTTTTCCGTCTACCAACGTTATCGCGCGGTCACCGTACCAGGGGTCGCGTTTTACTGCGCGGCGGCCCTCATTTGCTTGATGTCCGTATTCTACGCCTTGTTTCGCCACAAGGGATGCCGAAGCAAGCCGGTCCGTTAGCGAGCCCTCGTGCGCAGGGTTCGTTTGGTGCTGGAGATCGGGGCCGTTGGCCGGGGCGGCTCCCTATCCCGGTAGTCTACTAGAGGTGGCCAACATCCTGGAAATGGGCGTAAGACGCGGCCGCCATGACGCCGCTTTTCGAGACTCCACTCTGGCCGATCTCGCGCTCCTGCCAATCAGCATCGATGCCGAGACCGACCGGCAGGCGTGGGGAACCACGCTCCAACTGTCGGAGCGCCATCGCCTTACGTTGTACGAGGCTGCGTACCTGGAACTCGCGCTGCGGCGCCGACTGCCGCTCGGGTCTCTCGACCGGGATCTACTCGGCGCCGCGCAGGCCGAAGGGGTGGCCGCTAAAGGCGCGGGCCCAACGCGGCAAACGAACCTACGGTGGCAGGCAGCGTCCACGACGCGTTGGCTGGGGCCCGGGATGAGTTCGCGGGCCGCCCATCTTACGACAGATGCAATATTTCAAAGCGGTTCGGCGGTAATGCACGTCCCAGCCTTCCACGCTGAGCGATTGAAGGGACGCACTGGCTTTCTGCTCAATCGGAATCTGCGAACCTCGACGGAGATGTGCCTGCCCGGCGGCGACAATGCGAGTGTGGATATTGCAAAGCTCCGGGACTACTGCCTCGATCCGCAGAATACTCGCGGCCGCCATAAGGCCAGAGTTTTTGCCTCCATTCTGGGGCTGGCGCAAGCTGACGCCGAGTTTCTCCGGTCCACACTGCTTCGGGCGGCGCGAGAGGCCGAGGCGGTGGCTGGCATGCCTGATGAATATGGCGACCGCTTCACCGTCGATTTTGAACTGAATCGAGGGGATCGGCGGGCGACCGTCCGCAGTGCCTGGATTGTGCTGCGGGGCGAGAGTGCGCGCCGAGGTTGACGAGTTGTTTTGTACTACCTGAACTATGCACGACGCCCGACGCAGCGGTAGTTGGCTGAAGCCTGACACC
>JBDTMZ010000049.1:0-16296 GCA_039934035.1 Candidatus Solibacter sp.
CCTTGCCTTCCTGGCGAGCTTGGCGACTTGGCGTGACCCTTCTTCCTGCGCGAACTCTCAAACCTTTCTCACGCAAAGCCGCCGGGTACGCCAACAACACATCGCGCAGTTCCCGTCGCCTTGCCTTCCTGGCGAGCTTGGCGACTTGGCGTGACCCTTCTTCCTGCGCGAACCGCGGGTCTGCTAGCCTCTGCCGTCCTGCTCCGGCAGATTCACAAATTCCCGATACAGCACGAGATCGTAGACGATCTTCAGCCCTCCCGCGAGAAAGAACGGGACGTCCACCAGCGTCCCCGAGGCGAACATCAGGCCGGCCAGCCAGGGAGCCAGCGAAGCGCCCACGGTGCGCGCCACCGCCGTAATTCCCGCCGACGCCGAGCGCTCCTCCGGCCGCACCACCGCCATAAGGTACGACTGGCGGGTGGGCACATCCATCTGGCTGATGCTGAAGCGCAGCAGCAGCACCGTGATGGCCAGTGGCAGAGTGGGCATCAGCGGCACCAGAATCAGCAGAATATTGGAAGGCAGATGGGTGAAGACCATGGTGTTCACCAAGCCGAAGCGTGCGGCCAGGCGCGACGCCAGCAGGGCGGAAATGCCGGCGAACAGGTTGGCGCCGAAAAAGATGCCTCCCAGCGTGGCTGGGTTCACCCCGTAACGCAGGTAGAACCAGTACGCGGCCATGCTCTGCACAACGAAGCCGCCGCCGAAGGCATCGAGCCCCATGAGCGCGGCGAGTTTGAAGACCAGGGCCCGCGAGTGCGTCAGGCCGAAGAGCGAGGCGGCGCCGGCCGGGCGTGCAGCGGAATCGTGGACTTCGGCGGCGGGGGAAAGACGCGCAAAGATCGCGGCGAGAAGTATGCCTCCCGCCGCGTAGAGGATGACCACAGCCCGGTAACCGGCTTGCGGACTCGCAGGGCCGGCTTGCACGATCCCAGGCACCACGCCGCCGAATAGCGATCCCAATGCGGTCGCAAAAGACCCGATCAGGGAATGCCAGGCGAACACCGCGGTGCGGCTCTGCCCGGGAACCACGTGGGCCAGGACGGCCTGCTCAATCGACAGAAACGGTCCGACCTCATTGCCGCTCGGACTGACCACACCGATGGTTCCGGCGATCAGCAGAAAAAGGAAATTGCTGGTGAGGGCGAAGGCCACGCCCGCTCCCGCCATCAACAGCGCGCCGGCCAGCAGCACGCGGCGGCGGCCGTAGCGATCGGCCACGCTGGTGAGGAAAAGCGTGATGACGGTGTCGCCGGCGAGGATCAGAGTGAACAGGAGGCCGGTTTGCGCTGCGCTGAGTCCGAGGCCGGTGAGATAGAAGACCAGGACGACCGAGAGCGCACCGTAGGCAAAGAGGCGGGTGAAGCGAGTGGCAAAGAGATAGCGTGCGTCGTGGGTCAGGGTGCCTTGCCAGCGCATGGTTCAAGCTTGCCATGAAAGAGGCGAAAAACGGCCTCTGCCTCACGGTCGCGGCTCGGCTTGGGACGGGAATTGGTGCCCACGCCCAGGGCGAGCGACGGTACGGCGACGGCGGTGAACGGCGGGTTGGAACGAAGCTGACGGACAGCAAATCCGAGGTTTTGCAAAAATGCGCCTGGCAGGCAGGCTGGGCGCCGGACCGACGAGATGGCTGGGAACCACGCCGAATACCGAGCGGGCACAGTGGGCAGTGACCACGGCTCAGTCGTAGCGGACGAAGCCGCGCTGCCGGATTACCCTACCAGACCAGGGTGCATGTTGCGGTAAGGGCCGTTTCGATTGGAATCCTCGCGAAGTGAGTTTTCGCTGCGCGCCATTTCGCGGGTGTAGTACGCGAGCAGGGCACATTCATCGTATTCAATCGCACGGGCATACTGGCGAATGTAACTGGTGTTGTAAATTCCGCCAGGCAGCTTGCGGAATTCTCCCTGTTCAATCGCCGCGAGGGAGCGTATGCTGATTTTGGTGGACTCAGCGATCTGCTCGAGCGAAATTCCCCGGTTGCGTCGAATCGTGGCCAAACCAAGTACGCTGTTTTCCTCTTTCATCTCCCTGCCCCACCGGGTAATACCTTTAGAATCAATGTCCCCGGCCGAAGTTTGTATTAGTGGTAATTAAGGTAACAATATAACACCCCTAAGTCCTCTGCTAAACTACTTTTTTTATGGCTATTTGCCGCAGGCACTTCAACTTGGGGTTGGTCGCGGGGGGCGCTGCAAGGGCCGTCTCAGCCCTGGTTCCCCGCCCTAAGCTATTGGTACTAGTAGTTTTAGAACAAATACGTCAGGACTATTGGGACTCGGCTGAGGGACAATTCGGAGTAAATGGTCTCCGAAGACTTTTGTTAAAAGGATCACATTTCCCGGATTGCCGGCACCTCGCGAGCACCTTTCCGGCCTCGACTCTGGCCACTTTGGCGACCGGCGCCTGGCCGGCGGAGCACGGGATCGTGGCCGATACCTGGTTCGATGGCGCGGCGAAGAGCGTGACTTCCGCCTCGCAGGAGGCCCTGCTCGCCACCACCCTCATGGCGCAGGTCGCCGGGGAACGGCAAACCCGGACCTTCGTGATTTCGCTGGACGCCCCGCATGCCGGGCTCGTCGCCGGCGCGTCAGCCGCGCGCCAGTTCTGGATGGATGCCAGCGGAAGCTTCACCACGCTGGGCGAAGCGCCTGTATGGCTGGACGAATTCAACCGCCTCAAGCCCCTGGACAACGCGCGCAACACGCTGTGGATGGCTGTGGACGCGAAGACGGGCGCGCCGCCCCTGCGGACCCTGACGTACGACGAGGCGCATCCGGAGCAGTTCGTGGAGTTGTACAAGGGGTCGCACCTTGGGCAGGGCGCACAGTTCGAACTGCTGGCGCACATGATCGACAAAGAGCGGTTGGGACAGCAGGAAAGCTTCGATTTCGTCTGCCTGGTGACCAGCTCCAGTTCGCGCCTGGGCTACGAGACGGGCGGGCGCTCGCCGTTGATGCGCCAGATGACCCTGCAGTTGGACGTGCAGTTGGGATTTCTGCTGAACCGCTTGAAATCGGGGCCCGGCGACAACGGGTACAACCTGGTGCTGGCGGGCGGACACGGCGCTCCCCCCGCCCCGCCCGCGGAGAGCCGCGCGCGCATGGCCGTGCCGGGCGAGGCAGTGGCACAGCTGGTCAACAAGGCTCTGGATGAGCACAGCTTGGGCAACGTGTCGCGCTACGTCTACCCGTTTCTGTACCTCGATACCAGCGGATTTCGCGACCCCGAGCCGGTGCGGCAGGCGGCGGGGCGTGCTGCCATGGAGCATCCGGCGGTGGCCGGCTTCTACACGGCGGGCGGCTACTGCTCCACCAATGACGGCTGGCGCGACCGCTTCCGCAACAGTTTCCACCCCACGCGCAGCGGCGACGTGATGCTCGCCTACCGGCCGGAATACGTGGAGGATTACGCGCAGGGGCGCGGCATTTCCTACGGCTCGCTCTACAATTACGACGTGCGTGTGCCGCTGCTGTTTTACGGTCCGCAATTCGTGCAGGGAGTGTTCGAAGCCCCCGTGCAGAGCGTCGATGTGGCCCCCACCCTGGCGCGCGCGATGGGCGTGCCGTCGCCCTCGTCGTCGGACGGGCGCGTGCTGGGCGAGGCGTTCAACGAATGACGCCCGAGCTTGGCGTGCCGGTGTGCGGAATCGCGCTGCGCAATCCGGTGCTGGCCGCCAGCGGCACGTTCGCCTACGGTGTGGAATTCGCCGCTCAGGTGGATTTGAACGCGCTCGGCGGCTTCGTGGTGAAGGGCCTCTCGCGCGAACCGATCGAGGGCAACCGTCCGCCGCGCCTGTTTGAGAGCGAGGCGGGCATGATCAATTCCATCGGCCTGCAGAATATCGGCGTGCGCGCGTTTGTGCGCGAGAAGCTGCCGGAGCTGGCGAAACTGCGCACCGCCGTATTCGCCAATGTCTTCGGCAACTCGGTGGAAGACTACGTGGAAGTGGTGCGCGTCCTCAACGACCACGAGGGGCTGGCAGGCTACGAGTTGAACGTGAGCTGCCCCAACACGTCGCATGGCGGCATCTACTTTTCGAGCGATCCGTGCCTGCTGGGAGAAGTCGTGACGGCGGCCAAGCGGGCGGCGCGGCGTCCGGTGGTGGTCAAGCTTTCGCCCAACGTGAGCGCCATCGAGCCCTTGGCGCGCGCGGCGGAAGAGAGCGGGGCCGACGCGCTGTCGCTGGTGAATACCTTCATCAGCCTGGCAATTGATGCGCGCACGCGGCGGCCGCGGATCGGCGCCGGGTTCGGCGGACTCTCGGGTCCGGCGATCAAACCGGTGGCCCTGCGGCTGGTCTATCAGGCGGCGAAGGCGGTGAAGATTCCGGTCATCGGGCTGGGCGGCATCGCGACGGGCGAGGATGCGGCCGAATTCCTGATCGCGGGCGCCAGCGCGGTGCAGGTGGGGACTGCGACGTTTTGGGATCCGCAGTCGCCCTTGCGCATCGCCCACGAACTGGCGGCTTTTTGCCGCCGCGAAAAGATCGCGCGGGCCGCCGACCTGGTGGGCACGCTCGAGATGTAAGGCGCCCTGCTACGAGCGCATGCGCAGCATGAGGTAAGCGCCGGCCAGCGCGAAGACCGCGTCGGGCCCCCAGGCGGCGACCAGCGGCGTCAACTGGCCGGCGTCGCCCAACTTTTCGAAGAGCTGCCCGATGCCGAGATAGGCGATGGCGATCCCGATACTCAGGCCCACACCCGCCATCGCCCCGCGATTCCCCACCAGGAAACCGAACGGAATGGCGATCATCGCCATCATCAGCACGAACAGCGGCACCGAGAACTTGCGATAGAGGCGCACTTTCAGTTTGACCGTGCCCTCGTAGCCGCTCTGCGTGAGGTCCTTGATGTAAGTATCGAGTTCCAGGAAATTCATCTGCTTGTCCTGGCGGGCTTCCTTGAGGAAATAGTCGGGAGGCTCGGTGAGTTCGGGAAAGGTGTGGACCTGGAAGGCCGCGAAATCGCGCGGTAACGCGCCTTCGTATTTGCAGCTCCAGCCGTCTTCGAACACCCACGTCTTCAGCGGCACGCTCCAATGGGCGCTGCGCGCATAAATCTGGCGCACCAGGCGGAACGTCTTGGGATCGATTTCGAAAACGCTCGCCTCATTCATGGTGGATTCCGCGCCCGCGTTATCGAAGTAGCGGTAGTTGAAGATGCGCTGCGAATTCAGGCCCATGATCCATTTGCGCTCGGGCTTGAGGTAGGTCTGGGTGGCGCGGCCCTTAATTTCGTCGCGCAGCGCGTCCTGGCGGCGATTGGCGCCGGCCACATAGTAGAAATCGAACGCGAAGAGGGCGCCGCTGAGCAGTCCGCTGACAACCAGGATGGGCGCGGCCAGGCGGAAGAGGCTCACGCCGCATGCCTTGAAGGCGGTGATCTCGTTCTGTTTGCTCATCACCCCGAAAGCGGCCAGCACGGACACCAGGACGCTCACCGCCAGCATCTCGTAGATCAGCTGCGGCGAGAGGAAGAAGAGGTATTGGAACATCGTCCACAGGGAAATATTGTTGTGCAGCATGTCGCTGATCAGCTCGAAGAAGTTGCGCAGCAGTTCGAGCGACACGAAGCTGGTGAGGACCAGCGCGAGATACGAGACGAAATTCGACAGGATGTAGGTGTCGATTAACTGCGGCAGCAGGGGCAGCCGCCAGCCGGCCAGCCCGGAGCCGTCGGACGGGCGCACGCGGGCCTTAAGCGCTTTGAAGAAATCGGCGATGCGGCCGCGCAGGTCGCCAAAGAAATCGCTATCGCCCGGTTTCTCCAGGCGCGCCAGAAAGACAATGCCCGCGACGAAGAAGGCGGCATTGGGCAGCCACAGCGCGACCGCCACGGGCAGCGTCTTCTGCCGGGCGAGATTGAGTAGCGCACTGAAGAACACGTAATAGCAGAAGAAGGCCACGAAGATGGCGTTGACGTAGCCGGCGGCGCGCCCGCCCTTGCGCGTCGCCAGACCCAGCGGAATGCCCACCATCGCCAGCATCAGGCAGGCCACCGGCAGGGCAAAGCGCTTATGCAGCTCGATCTGGTAATCCACCCAATCCGGCTTGCTGCGCGGATACGCCGCGAGCTGGCGATTGCCCATGGCTTCGGTCTTCAGCGGAGTCCACGAGGGCGGCGACGCTTCGAGCGCCTGCTGGCCGGACGGGGCTAAGGTATCGTGCGCCACCTGGTCCTTGCCCATTTCGTGGGTGGAATAGTTGTGCAGCGAAAGCTGGATTCGATTGTTCTTGAAATCGGGGAACGGGATGGCTTCCTCGGCGACCGTGATCAGGGGCCCCTGCGCCTTCTCGCGCATGCCGCTTTTGCGCTGTTCCGGCGGCGCCACATTGGCGACGAAGATGTGGCGCCAGACGCCGGCGCGTGTGTCGCCGACATACAGAATCGTATTCGGGAAGTTCTCCACGAAGACGCGCGGCGTGATTTCCGCGTTCAACTGGGTCGCTTCCAACTGGTTCTTGATGGCGGTGGTTCGCTGGAAGGCGTACGGAGTAAGGCGGAGCGTGGCCAGCGCGGCAATGCCGGATCCCAGTGCGGCAAACAGCAGCACCGGAGCAATCACCTTGCGGCTGGAGACGCCGGCCGCGCGCATGGCCGTAATTTCCCCGTCGGCCGAGAGCCTGCCCAGGCCGATCAGAATCCCCACCAGTACGCCAAAGGGAATGGTGAACTGCAGCACCGTGGGCACTACCAGCAGAAACAGCTCCACCACCAGACGCGTGTTGGCCGTGCTCCTCACCAGCAGGTCGGAGATCTTGTCCGACGCGCGCAGGAACATGATAAAAGTGACCAGCAGCGTGCCCAGCACCGCGCTGGAAAAGATCTCGCGAAAGATGTACCGGCCTAAGAGCCGAAGCACGAGCGACCCCTTACCGCGTCATGTCCGGCGGGGAGACCACCGGCAGTTTGGGCGACTCCTCCTCGGCAGGATGCAATTCCAGATCGTCAATCAGGATCGAGGGAGCGATCACGCAGGTTTCCGCCGTGAAGCCGGCCCCGCCGACCAGCGCGAAGGGCGCGGTATTGTCCATGTATTCGAAGACCGCGGAATCATCGCCCGACGCCAGGATGTCCTTGAGCGAGCGTACGTTGAAACCGCGGAAACGCAGGCCGCGCACCAGTTCCTCGCGGCCATCCACATAGACTTTGTAGACCAGGATCGGCATGCTCACGGGACGCCCGCCCTGCTGCCCGCCTACCAGGCGGCGGACTTCGTCAAGTCCGGCGGTCGAGGGGAAGTCCATTCTGCGGACGATGATGCCGTAGGGCTTGTTGCGCGTGCGGCAAAGCTCAATCAGCTTCTTCTTGAGTTCCGCGGCGGGCACGCTGTCGGTGGCACTGATGAACAGATTGCTGACGGTGGCGGCGCTGGTGCCGAAACTGCCGGGCAGGCGGGCGCGTCCGTTGGAGCCTTCAAAGCCGCGCACCGGCTGGCGGGTCAGCAGGTAGCTCTTCAGCACACCCTTTTCGATCAGGCGGAGCGGCTTGGGCACGACGCCTTCGCGGTCCACATGGTAGCTGCCGAAGAGGGGACGGCCGCGCCATTCGGTCTGCGTGGGATCGTCCACCACATCGAAGGTATCGGGCAGGACCCGCGCGCCCATGCGGCCATCCAGTTCGCTGTTTTGCGTGCCCCCGCCGCCGCGGCCGGCACCCTCGCCCACCGGACGGCGCGTCAGGGTGAGATTGCGCGACAACACTTCGGCGAACACCTGCGCGCCCGCCTGACCTTCGAACAGCACGGGGCCGCTGTAATCCTCGCCCCTGGGAGCCTTGGAGAGCGCGACCACGTTCTGCGCCATTTCGCTGATGCCGCGCCGCAATTCGGCATCGCTGGGAAGATGGGCGGCATCGTGGGCGTGGAAGGTGGCGGCATCGCGCAGCGTCATGCCGTCGGGCGCCTGCGCCACGGCGCGGGCACGCAAGAGCGCGGCGCTTTCGGGCTCGCGGGTTTCGGTGCCCTCGGAGTTCACCAGGTGGAGACCGCCCTCGCTGATTTCCAGTTCGACGGCGGAATTTTTGACATCGGGATACTCCGCGAAGATCGCCGAGAGCGCGCGCACGCGCCCCGCCCACTGCTCCTCATCCACGGTGAGGCGTCTGATGGGGCGCACGGATTTGACGGGGTCGGCGTGGGCAAAATCGTTGAGCTGCTCTCCCTGCTGCAGGTTGCGCATGGCGGCGCGCTTACGGGAGATCGCCTCCACGCTGGATTTGTAGGCGGAATCGGTCAGCAGCCAGAAGTAGCGGCGCAGCAGCGGATAGGAATCTTCCAGCGGAAAACGCCCGAGATCGTAGCGGGTGCCGAAGCCGACGCCGCTGCCCACGTAGTTGCCGTTATCGAATTTGTAATCGCCCACGCGAATGTCCACCGAGGGCGAGCGGAAGCGTTCCCGGCGGCGGCCCAGCAGTCCGCCGAGATTGGCCGAAACGCTGAAGCTTTCCTCCTCGTCGACGGTGAACTCGACGAAGTAGGGCGCTTCGAGATTGGCCAGGGCCAGCTTGCGGGCGCGGTCAATCTCGTCACGCATGGCCTGGAACATCGGGTCGGCAGGCTCCTGCTGCGCCTGCGCGCCGAGAATGCCGAGGGCGGTGAGGGCAAACAGTCCGCCGGCCGTGTATTTCAGCCACGAGGTCTTCATCGGGCACCGCCTTTGGAGGCTTCCATGCTGGTCGGTTCGGGGAGCAGCGGCGGCCGGTCGTTCGACTTCGCCTTCTTCTCAATTTCGATTTCCGAAACCAGAATGGCGGGTGCCACGGCCGAGACCGGCACGCTGCCGGATTCGGCGCCGCAATACCCGTTGAACACCTCCTGCTTGTCGGAGGTGGCGATGATTTTGCTAAAGCTGGAAAGCGGGGTCCCCACGATGTCGGCGCCGCGCACCAGTTCATCGGGGCGGCCATCGGCGTAGACGCGGTAGACGATGACCGGGATCACTTTGAACGCCTGCAGTCCGGCACGCTGCGTGGTGGTGAAACCGCCCGTGATATCGCGGAAGTAGAGGCCGTAGGGTTTGCCCTGCTTCTTGACCTCGTCCAGCAGCATTTGGCGCAGGCGCGCGTCGGAGACGGCGTTGGTAGATTCCACCAGCAGATTGCTCTGCCGCGATACCACCTCGAGCCCTGGCTGCCGGCGGCCGTGGCCGTTGGAAACGGGGAAGCCCGCGATGGGCGAGCGCGACATCAGAAACGTCTTCAGCACGCCCTTATCGACGGCGGTGATGGCGCGGCCCTTGACGCCCTCGTCGTCGTAATCGTACCAGCCGTTCAGGTCGATGCCGTTGACCTTCTTGCGGGTGGGGTCGAAGACCACGCTCAGGAAATCGGGCAGCACTTTGGTATTGACGCTCTTGGTGAAGGTCTGGCCTTCGCTTTCGTCCTTCTGCCGGTGGCCTTCCACGCGGTGGCCGAAGATCTCGTGGAAGAAGACGCCGGCGGCGCGTCCGCTGAAGATGGCCGGCCCGACGAAGGGCTGCGCTTCGGGCGCTTTCAGCAGACTGGAAACATCGTTGGCGACACGGTCGATGGCGGCGAGCACGATCTTGTCGTCCGGCAGGCCGCTTTCATCGACGGCTTCGAAGGTTTCAAACGAGCTGACATCGGTGCCGTCCGCCGCTTTGGAAGAGGCGCTGATGACGATGCGCGCGAAGCCCCGGCCGTGCGCCAGGCGGCTGCCTTCGGAATTCACCAGGTAGCGGGTGTCGGTCTGGCTGACCACCGAAACGTGCGACGTGAGCACGCTCTGGTAATTCTGGAAGCGGCCGGAGTAGCGGCGGATTTTCTCCTGCCACTGGGCTTCGGTGAACTTCAGCTTGGGCGGCATCTGCACGGAAGTGGCGGGCGCTTCGGTGGAGAAATCGTCGGAATCGTCGGCCTCGGCCACCTTCACCTGGGTGTTGGTTTTGATGCGGATCAGGCGTTCCGCGGCGGCGCGGTAAGCGCGGTCGGTCTCCAGCCACAGGCGCCGCTTGATGGAATTGACGTTGTCCTCGAAAGTGGTGATGGCGCCGGAAGTGAATTGCCCGCGATCGCCGCGCACGCGGTGGTAGTTGTCCAGCTTGGGCGTGCCCACCCGAATGGAGACATCCAGGGCGCGGCTCTTGCCGCCCGAAGTGGCATCCACCGTACCCATGGTGCCGGATACCGAACGAAATTCCTGTTCGGTGATCTCGTAGCTGAGGTAGTACGGCGGCGGGTCCGCTTTCTCCTTGAGCGCGCTGAAGTTACGGTTTAGCTCCTGGGACATTGCGTCCAGCAGGACCGTGGGCTGGGCCGGGGCGTTTGAGGCCACGAGACCCAGCAGCGGCAAGCAGTACATTACTAGGCGGTTCAAGCCACCAGAATAACACTTGCCAGAGACGGCTCCCCGGCCTTATCGGGCCAGTGCGAGTAAACCTTTGTCCTTTAAGCCGGAGATCGCCAGGCCGTAACGCCCATGAATTCCCGTCTTCTCAAATATGTGCTTGAGGTGGATTTTCACGGTTCCGGTGCGGATACCGAGCGAATCGCCAATCTCCTTGTTTTTGAAGCCTCGCTCCACCAGGTCCATGACCTGCATCTCGCGTGCGGTCAGCGCGGAGCGCCCGGTGCGAATGGGCGTGGGCATGGCATGCGTCACTTCGCGCTCCATCCAACTGCCGCCCGAAGCCACCGTGCGAATACAGTCCGTAAGTTCCTGCAGGGTAGCGGTTTTGAGAATGACACCGGCCACGCCGGATTGCAGGAAGCGGACCGATTCGCTCTCGCTCATCGTGGTGCCCCACACGATCACCGCCGGCGGGGCGTCGGATTGATTCAACACGCGCACCCAATCGGCAATCAGGGTCGCGCCATAGCCCTTATCCACCAACAGCAGCGAGGGGCGAAGTTCGCGGATGGCACGAGTCGCGCGCTCCACTTGCGTTTCCGCCGCGACCACGCGCGGACCGCCAATCGTTTCCATGAGGCACCGCAAGCCCTCCATGGCGACCGGCTGCGGGTCACAAACGGCTAGAGTTTCTACCAAAGGTTTCCACAGCTCACACATACTAATCGACGGGACAGCGTGAATACTGTAGTCGGGGAAACCTGCTTTTTTCTCAGAAAGTTCGCTTAGACGGCGACCTTGCCCAGGGAGTGTTCGACCAGATCGATCCAGCAGTTGCCGAGGGTGTTCTGCACGAAGGCAGTGCGCTCGGCACGGAATGAGCGGGGACCGGTCCAGGCGTCCCACAGCTCGAGGGCGCGCTGGTGCACGGCGTCCACCTGCTCCGCCGGAATCTCCTGCGCCAGCGTGATGTGAGGGTGATAGACGAACGGCTCGTTGAAGCCCAGGACGCCCGAGTTCATGGCGTCGTGAATCTGGAACATTTCCGTGGCGCCTTTGCCCAGCTCGATGTAAATCACATTGGTGACCGGGAAAATGCGAACCCGCTCCAGGGTGACTTCGAAGGGATCCCAGTTTTCCGCGCATTCCCGCACCTGCTCGCTGGCCACCGTCCAATCCACCGCAATAGGACGCGGCGGCAGAACGCTGACATGCGCGTGCGGATTGCAGCCGGGGACCAACTTGAGCCGCAGGTCGTCGAGGAAAGGCCCCAACGGATCATTGATGTAGATTACCAGGGCAAACACATTTAAACGCTGCTCGGCGGGAATCCGGGACAGCACCCCGTTCGGATTAAAACCCATGCTCTCTCCATGGTAACCGTTTTGTTGGTTTTGTCACCCAGCCCGGGTACCGGGTATCGGGCACCTGTTACGCTTAATGGTAATGCCTAGCACCCCTGAGACCAACCCTCTCCTTCAGGTAGAATTTCGGATTCCCTTCGATCGTATCCGAGCCCAGGACGTACAACCGGCCATCGCGGAGTGGTTGCACCAGGCCCGGGCCGAGTTGGACGCGCTGGCGGCGGAAACCAACCCCAGCTATACCAATACCCTGCACGCCCTGGACGTGATGAGCGCCCCACTGGACTGGGCGGTGGCAGTGGTCCGCCACCTGGAAAGCGTGGCGACCTACCCCGAATTGCGCACGGCGTTCAACGCCATACAGCCGGAAATCAGCGCCTTCTATTCGGGAATCGCTTTGAATGCGAGGCTCTGGCAGCACATTAAGGCCTTCGCGGCCACGTCGGAAGCGGCGCAACTGAGGGGAGAGCGGGCCCGCTTCCTGCACAAGACTTTGGAGAGTTTCCGCCGCCATGGCGCCGACCTGGCGCCCGCCGACAAGAAGCGCCTGGAAGAGATCGACGTCGAACTGACCCTGGTGACCACCAAATTCGGCGAGAACGTCCTGGATTCCACCAATGCCTTCGAACTGCTGTTGACGGACCCCGCGGACCTCGCGGGACTGCCTCCCACCGCGGTCGCGAGCGCCCGCGAAAGCGCCGAACGCAAAGGGCACGAAGGCTGGCGATTTACCCTGCAGGCGCCGGATTACACGGCCGTGATGACGTATCTCGATGCCGCCCCCATTCGCCGGAAAATGTACGAGGCGTTCGCGGTGCGGGCGGCGTCGGGCGATAAGGACAACCGTCCGCTGCTGGCGCGCATTCTTGCCTTGCGTCGCGAAAAGGCGGCGCTCCTGGACTTTGCCAATTTCGCCGACCTGGTCCTGGAAGATCGCATGGCGCACAGCGGCAGCCGGGCGCTGGCCTTCCTGGAAGATCTGAAAGCCAAAACCGAAAAACGCTTTCACGCCGAGAACGACGAACTGTACGAGTTCCGCCGCTCGCTGGAAGGCGCCGCCGCACCCGCCCTGGCCCCGTGGGACGTGTCGTATTACGCGGAAAAGCAGCGCAAGGAACTTTACGATTTCGACGAGGAAGCGCTGCGCCCCTACTTCCCCATGGCCAGCGTGGTGGCCGGACTGTTCGAACTGGCGCACCGCCTGTACGGCATACGGGTGGAAGAAGAGAGCGGTGTCCCGGCCTGGGACCCCGGCGTGCATTTCTACAATGTCCGCGACGAAGACGGCGTCTTCATCGGCGCCTTCTATGCGGACTGGCATCCGCGCGAGAACAAGCGCGGCGGAGCCTGGATGGATTCGCTGGTCACCGGAGGTCCCGCGCCCGACGGCTTCCATCCGCACCTGGGCCTGATCTGCGGCAATCTCACGGCGCCCGTGGGCGGCAATCCGGCGCTGCTCACGCATCGCGAAGTGGAGACCATCTTCCACGAGTTCGGCCATCTGCTGCATCACCTGTTGAGCCGCGTGGAAACGCGCTCGCTCGCCGGCACCAACGTGGCGTGGGACTTCGTGGAACTGCCCAGCCAGATCATGGAAAACTGGTGCTGGGAGCGCGAGGCGCTGGATCTGTTTGCGCGCCATTATGAAAGCGGTGAGCCCATTCCCGCCGGCCTGTTCGACAAGATGAAGCGGGCGCGCAACTTTCGCGCGGCCAATGGGCAGATGCGGCAGTTGGGTTTCGGGTTCATCGATCTCTCGCTGCACGTGAAGTACGATGCGGCGGACGATGGCGAGCCGGTGGGCTACGCGCGGCGACTGTTGCAGGAGTTCAGTCCGGCACCGCTGCCGCCGGAGCATGCGATGGTGGCGGCATTCACGCACTTGTTCTCCTCCCCGGTGGGCTACGGCGCGGGCTACTATTCGTACAAATGGGCAGAGGTGCTGGAGGCGGACGCGTTCACGAAGTTCCGCGACCACGGCATTTTCAGCCGCGCCATCGGAGCGGAATTCCGCGGCGAAATTCTCTCTCGCGGAGATAGCGAAGACCCCGCTGTGTTGTACCGCCAGTTTATGGGACGCGATCCCGACCCGAATGCGCTCCTGGTGCGCTCCGGGCTGGCGTAGCGGCGAATTCCGGATGGTCTTCGTTGTTCCGGGGCCATTGTTCGACTCGCGGAAAACGCGGCCGGAGCGCTCGACGGTTCGAACCAGGAGCTACGAGGCTGCGCTCGGAATCACCGCGAACCCTTTTCGGAATCATGCGGTCGAGTGTGCCCGATCCACAAGTTAGTGTTAGTGCCTGCGGGAACATACATTAGTCTGACCGGAGTTGCGTAGTTCCGATATCCCTGTCCGCCGTGCTCGGAGTCCCATTGGCCGCCGATCGGCGCGCGGAAACTGCAACTTTCCGGTAACGCCGTTTTTCGACGGGAATTGACGGGAATAGAAAAATGGCTCGGGTAAGATACCAGGCGAGGGGTAGAATCGGCAGAGAATCGCTAAGACGAAATTAAGATGCCCGAGATCGTGAACCGCCTTTCCCTATTGGGTAGCGCTTGAATTAGCAGCACAATCGGCGAGAGGAGAGCCACCAGCGCAACCTCGTAAAGCCAGAGCAGCGTCCTCAAAACGGGACCTCGGACCTTGCGGGCCTTTAGCCTTTGCGGGTAGCGTTTTCGAATGAAGCTGCTGACACTGCGTCTCACGGCAAACAAGCTGCGAACGGAGGGAAACGGCTCCACGGCAACTTGCGTTCTGCCCTGGCAAGTTCTGAGCCATGCCACGGTCTTAGCAATCAGACCAAATGGTAGCGCCAAAGTCACGAGAACCTCACCACTGAATCCGCTGCGGATAGCGAGAAAACTGTAGGTCGCGAACGCAACCCCCGCCATGGTCTGCGTTAGGACGTACCGAGTGCACCATCTCCTCTCGACTGCGATTTCCGCGTTTGACGCCAGAAGGAGAAGCAGGCGATTGAGATAATCCCAATCGTGCTTGTACGCGACGATGGGGTGGTCCGTGAGATCGTCGTAAATGTACCAGAGTTCTTCTCTGAGCGCGGCTACACCTTCATCAGAGGTCGCACGGCTGACCTCTGCCAGAGCTTCCTCAAACTGGTCCGACGTAATCTCCTCATCCATATAGGATCGGATCGTTTGCATCATCCGATCTCTTGAAGCTCTATCAACCATATCCGCCTTTAGAATTACAGCACGCGTCTTTGTGCGCGGCAAGTCCGGCAGCACGGGTTCGTCTCGGTGGACTCTTGAACATCGCACGGATTACAGTTTCCTGGGTCTTGCATCCGCGACCAAGCTGCAATTCGAACCGAGGGAATGATATGTGAGGTTACCGGAAACTGGCCCTTTGGCCGATAAACGCCAGTCCCTCTCCTGTGTCCTCGACCTGGGAGGAGAGATCTCCATTCGCCTGTCGCTGTCCCGAGCCATGTCAGACCCACCCCTACCGTTCGATCCGGCGCTACGCCGAAAGCAGCCGCAACTCTCTTCCAGCCGGGCGCCCCACCCGCTCTCCCTCAGCCAGTGGAGCCTCCCCAGCGCTATTCCGATCGTAGTTCTGAGGCCGCAACACCGCGCGCAACACCGCCCGCGCCAGTTCCCGGGCTCTGCCGCGTTCCACATGATCCCAACAGGCATCATGCGGCGAAGCCTCCACCGAAGCGCCGTGCCCCAACGCCCCCACGAATTTCAGGTATTCCTGCCCGGCGCCAGTGATCCGATTGGCCGACGTGAACATATCCAGCCGGACCCTGGAAAACCGCGAGTAGCGCGTGCGCCGCTCCAGCCAGATCATGGGCAACTTCAGCTTCCAACACCACATGCCGTAGGCCTGCACGAGTTCTTGATTCAAGGGACAGCGGGCGTCGAGGTACCCCTGCTCCAATGCTTTGCGTAGACGGGTATTCTGCCGACCGTTCATGCGAAGTCTATCGGCAGACCGGCGGCCGGACTGTAGGGCCGCACGACGCGAAGTGTTCTACGCTTCCACCGGCGCCAGATGAAGCGCTTCGAGCAGGCCCTTCCATTTCCGCATCACCAGCTCCAGCAGGTTCAGCGCGAGTGCCGCCGCCAGCAGTCCGGGCCACAATTCCATAGTGGCGGGAATGCTTCGCCCGCCGGCCTCAAACGCGTCCGCCGGATTCACGGCGTAGCGCCCGCCGGTGGCCGTCGCAATCTGCCGCAGCAACTGGTCGTTGGCGCCATACTCCTGCATCTCGTCCTCCTGCCGGTAGAAGCCCACCTCGGGAAAAGCGCGCGATTCTTCCAGCGGCCGAATCCGGAAGAGTCCCTGATTTTGCCCGATCGCCAGCCGCCCGCGATAGTGCCCGGCCGCCACCTTGCCCAGCTTCAGCGGCGCGCGGAACCCGCTGGGACCGAGCGCGAAAATGTCAGGCGCCTTGGCCGGTTCCTCGACGCTGCGCGAGAGCCTGTAATCCACCACCAGTTCGTCGCTGGCGCGGTCGAAATCGGCCGTGGTCTCGCTCTGCGAAGCGTGCGGTAAAAGGTCGCGGAAAATGTTCGCCCAGAACTTATCGAACCCGGGCCACTGCACCCAGTTGGCCGCCCACCGGTTCTTGGCGTCGCTGGTGAAGACCGC
>JBDTMZ010000050.1:0-138004 GCA_039934035.1 Candidatus Solibacter sp.
GGGTTGTTGACCCTGGTTGCCAAGCGTCGCCGGCTTCTGACTTACCTGCGAGATAAGGCCCCAGAGCGCTATAAAGCGGTCATTCTGAAGCTGGGCATCCGCCGTTAGTCCCATTCCGGAATTTGGACCTGCCCAAAGGCTTGGGCGGGGGATTCCGTTTCCATCCTAAGTTCAGTCCGTACGGACGCCGGGCGTTGTTGTCCGGTGTCCGTGGCGGGCAATCCTTCCTGTCAACTCCACTCTCAAACGGATCTCTTGAAAAAGATTCGATTCTATAGGCCTGCCGGAACTGGTTTCCGGTAGAGTGTTGGAGGTTTTAGAGAATATGCAGCACACAGTTGAAGTAGACCTGGGCGGCCGTAAGATCACCCTGGAGACAGGGAAGATGGCCAAACAGGCGGGCGGCGCGGTCGTCGTCCGTTCCGGCGATGCCGTGGTCCTGGTCACCGCGTGTATGGCCGACCAGCCCAAACCCGGTGCGGGGTTCTTCCCGCTCACCGTCGATTATCGCGAATACACTTACTCCGCCGGAAAAATTCCCGGTGGCTTCATCAAGCGCGAGGGCCGGCCCTCCGAAAAAGAAGTTCTGACCAGCCGCCTGATCGATCGTCCGATCCGCCCGCTGTTTCCCGACGGTTTCCTGCACGAAACCCAGATCATTGCCATGGTTCTCTCGGCCGACCCCGAGCAGGATCCTAACTCTCTCGCCATCGCGGGCGCTGCGGCGGCCCTGGCTATCAGCGAAATTCCCTTCCCCTACATTATGGGCGGCGTACGCGTCAGCATGAAAGACGGCAAGTACATCGCCAACGCCACCTACACCGAAGGCCGCGAATCCAAACTGAACATCGTGGTGGCCGGTACGGAAGAAGGCATCGTGATGGTGGAAGCCGGCGCCCAGCAGGTCTCCGAAGCGGATGTCCTCGGCGCCATCGAATTCGGACACGACTGCTGCAAGAAGATCGCCGCAGGCATCCGCCAACTGGTGGCTGTCGCCGGTAAGAAGAAGCGCGAATTCCTTTCGCCGGTCCTCGATCAGGCCATTTCCACCCAGGTCGAAGGCATTGTCCGCGCCGAACTCACCGACGCGCTGGACACCAAGAAACACGAAAAACTCGCCAGCTACGCCCTGATCTCCGCGCTCAAGAAGCGCCTGGTCGAAGGCTTGGCCGAAGAACAGCGCGAAGAAGGCGGCAAATGCTTCAATGCCCTTAAAGAGCGCATCTTCCGCGACGAAATGCTGAAGAACCGCCGCCGTCCCGATGGCCGCGCCTTCGACGAAATCCGCCAGATCACTTGCGAAACCGGGGTCCTGCCCCGCACCCACGGCTCCGCCCTCTTCACCCGCGGCGAAACCCAGGCACTGGTCACCGTTACCCTCGGCACCAAGGACGATGAGCAGCGTATCGAATTGCTGGAACCGGGCGAGACCAGCAAACGCTTCATGCTGCACTACAATTTCCCGCCCTTCAGCGTGGGCGAAACCGGCTTCATGCGCGGCCCCGGCCGCCGCGAAATCGGCCACGGCGCGCTCGCCGAGCGTTCCCTCACCGCGTTGATCCCCGGGGAAGATAAATTCCCCTACACCATGCGCGTGGTCAGCGACATTCTGGAATCCAACGGTTCCAGCTCGCAGGCTACCGTCTGCGGCGCTTCGCTCGCCCTCATGGATGCCGGCGCACCCCTCTCCGCCCACGTGGGCGGTGTCGCCATGGGCCTCGTGCTCGAAGGCGATGCCTACGCCATCCTCAGCGACATCGCGGGCGCCGAAGACCACTACGGCGATATGGATTTCAAAGTCGCCGGCACGCGCGAAGGCATTACGGGCCTCCAGATGGATATCAAGGTGCCCAACGTCACGATGAAGATCATGACCGAAGCCCTCGAACAGGCACGCCGCGGCCGCCTCCACATCCTCGACAAGATGTATGAGGCTGTGCCCGGACCCAAGACCGCCATCAGCCAGTACGCACCGCGAATCTACACCCTACACATTCCGACCGATAAGATTCGCGACGTCATTGGACCGGGCGGCAAAGTCATTCGCGGCATCATCGAACAGACCGGCGTCAAAATCGACGTCGAGGACGATGGCACGATTCACGTCGCCAGCGCCGATGAAGCCAGCGCCAACCGAGCGATCCAGATCATCACCGATCTCACCGCCACCGCCGAAGTCGGCAAAACCTACCTCGGCAAAGTGGTCCGCCTGGTCGATTTCGGCGCCTTCGTCGAAATCTTCCCCGGCACCGATGGTCTGCTGCACATCAGCGAGATCGCCGAAAACCGGATCAAGGACGTCCGCGACGAGCTCAAGGAAGGCGACCAGATCCTGGTCAAAGTTCTGGGGCTCGAAGGCAACAAAATCAAACTTAGCCGTAAGGCCGTCCTCAAGGAACAGCGCGAAAAAATCAAGGCTGCTCCCCAGGGGTAGGCATTTCCCAACTCGCAAAAAGGGCGCCGGCAGCAATGCCGGCGCCCTTTTTCTTTGTACCCTCTTTCTATGGACTTCCTCACCATCGTCAGCGGACTCCCCCGGTCCGGCACCTCCCTCATGATGCAGATGCTGGCTGCCGGAGGCCTCCCCCCGTTGACCGACCACCTGCGCACCCCCGACCAGGACAACCCCCGCGGCTACCTGGAATTCGAGCCGGTCAAACGCACGCGCCAGGATGCCTCATGGGTCCCCGCCGCCACCGGCAAATGCGTCAAGATGGTCTACCTGCTGCTGCGCGATCTGCCGCCCGGCTTCACGTACCGCGTGATCCTGATGCGGCGCGACCTTACCGAAGTGCTGGCTTCGCAAGCTGCCATGCTGGAACGCTCCGGCAAACAGGGCGGCAATCTTCCGCCAGATCGCATGCTCGCCCTCTACAGCGGCCAACTCAGTCAAATCGTGGAGTGGCTCGCGCGCCAGCCCAACTTCACCCTGCTCGAAGTGCAGCACCGCGACTGCCTCTACCGCAGTGCCGACACCGCCGCCGCGATTAACGCCTTCCTGGGCGGTACGCTCGACGAATCCCTCATGGCCGCCGCCATCGATCCCGCACTCCACCGCAATCGCGCCGGCGCGCGCTGAGCAGTCCACGTTCGCCGCAAGCCGCTACGTTCGCTCGGAATCATCCGATTGCCTACTGCACCGCCGCCAGCGATCCCGCACTCCACGGCAATCGCGCCGGCGCGCGCTGACCGGTCCACGTTCGCTGCAGGGCGTACTGTGGAATTCGGGTAGGACGGTCTTCCCTGCGCGCCGTTTCTGCCCCGAAGGGGCAGCCTTGCCTCTAACCAGGGCATTTACATACTTGACTCACCGGGCAGCACAGAAGCATCAGCCGGAATGAGAAAATCGACTAATGGACGCCGATAAGCAGTGGCGCATCGACACGGCCTGGCACATAAAGGGAGCCACGCTTCGGAAAGAGAAATGGAAGGTCCCAAGCGACGATTGGGATCACGATCACTGCTCGTGCTGTTGGGCGAAGTTCGCTGCCTGGGACGATCCAGAAATTCTACACGAAGGCTACACCACAACAGATCGGCATGAACACGGAGCTGGCTATCATTGGGTCTGTGAAAAGTGTTTTAACGAGTTGAGATCGGACATGCAATGGCAAATTGAGCCTCCGGATGAGCCCAGTACGTAATGCTCCCTAACGAGGTTCCGCGGGGAACCGCTTTCCCCGGTCCCAAGTGCCTGTCACTTCGTCTCGCGGCCCCATACGGCAGCGAGCATCTGTTCCGCCGATGCCCCCCGCGCGTACCGGTCGCACGCCGCCACCGGTTCCACCAGAATACCCGTCACGATGATGGCTAGCGGAACCTGCTCGTCACGGTGCAGATCCCACTTCGAAAACGAGAGGTGCAGCAGATTGGGACCCGCTTCGAGCGGCACGGTGAGCAAGAGCATGCGCCCCCGGCCCAGTGACGTTGGTTCCAATTGGTGAGTGCCCAGGTCCATGCCGTTGCAGCGCACGCTGAGGCTCTGACCTTCCTGCGAATTGCGGTAGGCGAGCAGAATGCGGTGGAGGCCCGTCTCCCGGGCGAGTACTTCCGCGACCGCGCCGGGCCCGTACGCCCAGCGGTGTGGCCCCAAAGCTTCTTCCGGGATCGCAGGCATCACCCCGGAAAAGCCCTGGCGCGGCAACCACCCCGTCTGGCACTGCGCGGCCCTTTGCCACGGCGGCAAGGCCGGTTCTTCCGCTCGAAAACGTAGCATGCGCCCCAGGCGAATTCTGCCCTTGACGTCCACCGAGCGCAGCGCCAGGTAGAGACTCCGCGATGCCGCGAATTCGCTCCACTCATTTTCCACGTAAAGGCGGCCCCAACGGGCGAGATCGTGCCGCTCTTCCGGATGAGCGTAGAGCCACTGCACGGCCGCCGCGAGGCTTTCAGGTTCAGTGTCTTCGGCCAGCCGGCCGGTCACTCCGTCGCGGATGCCTTCCTGCAATCCCGAGCACGGATAGGCGAGCGCGGGCGTGCCACAGGCGGCCGCTTCCACTACCGACTGGCCAAAGGTCTCTCCCTGGGCAGGCGCCACCACCAGATCGGCCGCGGCGGTCACCAGCGCGACTCTGTGCTGTCCGTTGATCTTGCCCAACTGCCTGACCGGCACCGGGAACGTGTGCGCGGGGTCGTCCCAGCCCAAGGTGACGACCAGCAGATCCGGCAATCCCAACCGGGCCAAGGCTGCCAGGAAAGCGGGACCCCCCTCGCGAGGGTTAATGATCGACCCGGCTACCAGCACAATGAAAGCATCTTCGGGCAGCCCCAGAAGTTCGCGGCACATCCGCCGGTCGCGCGGGCGGAATATCTCCAGCGGGAAGCTCGGCCGAATTCCAGCCACCGGCGTCTGTGCGGTCGCCGATGAAAACTTCAGCGCGCGCTGCGCAACTGCTGCGGTCCACGCCGAATTCATCAGCAGCGCCGGTCCCGCCGACCCGAGCATCATCCGCTTCTTTCGCCATTCCTGAGCGATCCGCTCTGGCGCCAACACCGGGTACTCGTCCGCGGTAGGACAGGTATGATCGCAACCGGTCAGGTATTTCTCGCAGTCTCCCGGATACACGCAGCGCCCGGTAATGGCCCAGAAATCATGCATCACCGACGCCACCGGATACTGCTCGCAAAGTTCGTGTAGCAGGAATGCGTCGGCGCCTGCGGCGTGCAAATTGCCTACGATTACCAGGTCTGGCTGGGTTTCCGCCACGCGTGCCAGCACGTCCGCCGACGTGTAGTGCGTGGCCTCGACGCCCAGCGGTGAGCGATCGAGAATCGACACCAGGGATACCTGGTGACCGGCCCAGGCTAGCGCGCGCGCCATCCGCACGTGCGCGATTCCCGCCCCGTAAAAAGGCCCGATATCGTTGAGTAGGGTGAGGCGCAGGTGATTGCGCGTGTCCCCTGCCAGGGGCGTAGTGAACTCCATGCCCCGCTGTTGCAGGAAATCCGTGCGGCACAAGAGCAACTCCGCCTTGAAGCGCCCGGCCACGTGCGTCTTCTGCAATTCGTGCAGCCGGAACCATGCAACGGGACGACCGATGACGTGCAGCCGCGCTCCCGCCTCGGCGAAGCGCAGCCACATTTCGTAGTCCATGGTGTAGTGCCGCCAGTCGTGCACATACCCGCCGGCGCGCTGCCACAAATCGCGCGTGAACATGACTTCAGGCTGGTAGAAGAACTGCCCGGCATTCCACGCGTGGTCAAGATCCAGCAGTTCTTCCAGCGGCAGGGGGCCATCCGTGCAGGAAGTGATGTGCTGCGCTTCAAGAGCTCCATTGCGATAGAGCCGGCAGATGCCCGCCACCATGTCGCATTCATGTGTATCGAAGGCCAGCGCGATGGCGGCCAGCGCTCCGGGAGCCAGCATGTCGTCACTGTTGAGCCAGGTGAGGATCTCGCCGGTAGCGATCGCCATGCCCTTGTTGATAGCGTGACTCTGCCCGTTGTCTGGTTCGCTGCGCACCAGCGCCAGGCGGTCGCGATACCTCTCCAGCACGGCGAGCGTTCCGTCGCTGGACCCACCATCCATCACGATGTGTTCCACGTTGGGATAGCCCTGGTGAAGCACGCTGAGGATGGTTCCCTCGATATAGGCGCCCTGGTTGAACGTCGGCGTGACGATGGAAATTTTCGGCCACGGCTTGCCGCTGGGCAGCGTGCGCGGCAGCGCTCCGGAATCGGGTGCGGCGAACGGCCATGGCCCGCGTCCACTTACCCCACGCTGTTGCGACGCCGCCTCGCGCCGCATTTCGACGATCAACTCCGGATCGTGCGCGGTCTCTTCCACCTGTTCGCGGTTGCCGAAATAGCGCTCGTGAAGGCCTCCCTGAAACACGATTCGCGCGCGTTCGCTGGGCACGAAATCGCTTCCCTGGCACCGCGAGGAACTGCGGTAAGCCGATTCCGGCCCTTCCGCCACGAGTGCTCCGCCGGCGACCGCTGCGTCGCAAACGCCGGCAGCCAGAGCAATCACGGGCACGCCCGGCAAAAGCCAACTCTCCATCGTGCGCGCATCCAGGGATGCGCCTTCCACGATCACTAAACCAGGCGCCGCAGGCACATCCCGCATAAAGCGTTGTGGCGAGCCGTGAAACATCGTGGCCTCGCGCGCAAGGTCTGCCTCGACCAGTTCGCGAAAGATCTCCGCCAGTTTTTCGATGTGGCAATCCAGGATATACAACCGCGGTGCGCCGCTGCCGGCGGCCGACGCCGCGGTAAGGGCAGTGTCCACCGAGGGCGCGACCAGAACCACAATCCCGGCACAGCGTTCGACCCATGCCCGCGCCAGGGCTGCGGACTCTGTACTCACCGCCGCTCCCCGCGGGCAAATAAGGCGCGCAGTGGACGCAAGACCGAGGCCGCGGTACCGGCCACCTTCAAGGCCACGCTGCCTTCGATCGCGCGGTGCAGGCGGTCGCATTCCTCGCGTGCCAACTGCAATTGGGATCGCAATTCGGCCATTTGCGAGGATTTCTCCACCCGGGAGGAGAACTGCAGCGCGCAATCGGCATGTTCGGCCGCCAACTCCCCGAGTGCCGATTTCAGGCCGGCCGTTTCGGCTTCGCGCAGAGCCAGTTGCCTTTCGAGATCGTCAAGCCGCACCTGCTGCCGGTAGACATCCAGTTCGGCTTGCGCGCGCAAAGTCTGATAGTCCACTTCCTTGGAGGCGAGCTTGCCCGTCAACTCCGCTTCGCGCCGCTCCCATTCCGCAATTCGGGCCTGCACCGCGTCGCCTCCGCCGCCTGCCGCGAGCATGGCGATGACTTCCCGCCGGAGTTCCGCCAGTTGCGAACTCACCTGCTCTCGCAGTTCCGCCAACTTCTGCTCAAGCTTCGCGAAGTCGGTATCCGGCATGGCGTTTATTCTCTCCATCGGCCGCTGAGGGCAATTTCCTTCAGTTCCAGATCCGCCATACCCCAGTCCTCGTGATTGAAAATGAGGGGAGAGTTCAAGCGGCGCATCTGCTTCGCCCAGCCCAGTACTTCGTCATTCTCCACGCACGGAATCCCTTTTGCCGCGATCCGTTCGAACAGTTTCACCTGGCCCTCGGGCGTCCATCCGCTGCCGGTGCCGTGCTCGATATGGTAGATCCGCATCGGGTCGGCCAGCACCATTTCGCGCGCTCCGCCGTAATGCGCCGCGAAGCAAAACATGGAATCCAGATTCATCGAGAATACGTCGATTTCAGGATACGCCCGCAGGTCGAACCATCTCTGGCGGGAGAGCAGCGTGAAGTCGCCGCAGCCGTTGGTATGCAGGAACGCGGGCGAGGGCTGATCCTGCACCGCCGCCACCGCTTCGTGTGCGTCTTCCCAATCCACTCCGTACACGCGGAACGGTCCCGACGACTTGACTTGCAGCACGCGCAGGCCGCCGCCTTCCAACGGGCACGCGAGCTGTTGCACGGCGCGTCCGCTCACACCGAACGAATTCAGCGCCTGCCCGCCGGCGTCGCGGATTTCCATTTCCACGGGGCCATCCGTTTCGACATCGAGGAACAGCGGACGCGGCGACGCGCGGAGAATCAACTCCGCGCTGCCTTGCGAAGTCATGGTGCCCCGCACGCGGTCGCGCTGCCAGCCGCGTCCCCACGGAAGTTCGACGCCTGCCGCGCCCCCGGCAAGCGCCGCGGACCCGGACCAACCGCACCAGAAAACCTTCAGACCATGGCCTTCCAGACTGGTGTCCGAAAAAGAGAGCCGGTAGACATCACTGCAGCCCGCTTTGCGCTGAAGGGGAAACTCAACGTAAGTGAGCCCATCCACCTTCCGTTGCCCGATGGCGCGGCCCGCCTCATCCAGCAGCGTGAGGTCGAAGGCCTTGACGGTCATGCTCTTGTAAGGCTCCACCTGAAGCGCGAGAGTGGCGGCCCCGCCCTCGCCAGGCGCCGCGATGATTTCCGCGCCGTGCGCTGCTTTGCGGTAAGCCTCGCCGCGATAATCGTCGAGCTTCTTCCAGCCATTGCCGTGCACAAGTCCGGCGCCGGATGGAAAAATCTCCGTGCCCGGCAGCGTGTGCGCCTTGCGCTTCATCCGGCGCCCGATGCGCGGTCCGAGATTCACGACCATGCCGACCAGTCCGCCCCACTCGAGGTACGCCTTCAGCGTGCGGCGCATGCGTGCGGAAACTGGAACCGTAAGCGGAACCAGAGGGCCGCCGTGCGCCAGCTTGTTCAGCACGTGCTGCAACGCATTCCAACCGTTGAGCAACTGGTGCTTGAATCCGGTGGGCTGTACCGTCGCATGTAAGCTCCCGGCAGCGATTCCCTTGGGCAGGCGCTGCTCCCAATCCATCTGAAATACCCGGTAACACAGCGGGCGCAGATCGAACTCCGCCAGCACGCCCGGAGTGTTCGCGCGGAAGGTAAGTTTCGCGGGCAAAGGCTTGGCCAGGGGCAGGCGGATCCAACTTCGCCGCTCGATATCGAGCCGGGCGATGGGTTCCCCCCCGGCTTCGACCACCAGTTCCAACGGCTGTCCGCCGGTGGCCGGACCGGGCTCCAACTCAATCATCAGGGAAGTCAGCGAAGCGGCATCGCGGCCCGCCGGCAGCAGCAGTTCCGCGCTCTCGCTGGCCCAGCGAAAATTCTCGCCCTTGATGTGGCTTTCGATGGCGAACCAGCCGGCGCCGAACAACAGGCCGGATTCCGCCGGCGCCACATCGCCCGCTCCGAGTGTGGGACGGCCGTCGGCCTGCACGCTGAACGTCCCCTCTCGGGTGTTCACGCGGATGAGGTGCGTGCGGCAGTATTCCAATTGCTCTTCAATCGGCTGCTCGAGCGGCACTTCGTTCATCGCATCGTGCCGGTCCACACGATACATACGGTCCGGATCCATCTCCTGGCGCGCGATGAAAGCCGCCAGTTCGCTGGAGATCAGGATGTCGATGTTGGTCGCCAATATGAAGCGCCCGCGCGCCCGCCGGATGCCCACGTTCTTGGCGATCATCTGATACAGCGGCAGTGCCTTCGCGTGGTTGTACCGCCCGTGCAGATCGGCCGGCACTTCGATGAAGCGCACAGTCGTCGGGCCCAGGTCGTCCGGCCAGCGCAGCGCGTCTACCAGTCCCGGCCGGCCCGCCGGAGGATTCCACTCGACAATGATCAGTTCCGAGGGAATCTGAAAGCGCCGCGCCTGCTCGATCCAACCGCTCACGAATGCCTGCATGCGACCCAGCAGGTTGCCGCCGTGATCGTCGTTACGCGCGGTCACGACCAGCGAAAGGTAGGGTTCCATCACGCAGCTTTCAACGCGGCTTCGCAATCAGGCAGAGATGCCATCCGAACGCCCTTTCCAGGGCGCGGAACAGGAATTTCGGCATCCATCGGTAATACCAGACCTTCTTGTAGCGGTACTGCACGTATTCCGAAATTTCGTAGGCGAAGATGTGATCCACGTAGACATCGGTCACCTGCAAACCGTGCCCTTCCAGCAATTCCCTGCCGGTGGCGCGCGAATAGCTGTAGGTGACCGGGCAGCCTGTCTCGGCTTCTGAATAATCTGCCACCAAACGGTCCAATTTCCAAAACTGGCCCTTCCCGTAGGAGAAGAGAATCCACAGCACCTTCCAGCTCCAGCGGTTGTACACCATGATCTTCACGGTGCTGTCCGCCTTCAGGTAATGCTTGCGGATTTCCTCCAGCACTTTTTCCGGGTGCGGCGTGTGGTGAATCACGCCGAAGGAGTAGATCAGGTCGTACTGATCCACCGGTACGAAGTCGCTGAGTTTCTCCGCGTTGGCCTGGTAGAACGTGATGCGGTCTTCCAGCCCGAACACTTTGGCGCGCTGGCGCGCAACTTCCAGCGATTTTTCGGTGAGATCGACCGCCGTGACCTGGGCGCCGGCGCGCGCGAAATTCATCGTATCGGTGCCGATGCCGCAGCCGATTTCCAGCACCTTCTTGCCCTTCCACTGCGCGAAGTCCGCAAAATCCGGAATGTGGTACTCCACCATGTACTTGCGAGCTTCGACTTCGTCGAAATACTCGCGCGTGCCCACCGGCTTGGTCGAGTGCCGGATGTTACACGGCCGCGCATTCCAGTACTCCCGAACCGAATTGATCGGGGTATCCGGAAAAGATGTCGAAGTCTTCATGGTTGCTGCAATACTCCGTTTGGGGCTGAATCTCTCATTATAAACTGAGCGGTCCGCGCGCCGCCTGCCGCTTTGTCGGCCGCTTCCTTACCACGCACGCTCGTCCACCAGCAGGCGCCGTGCAAGCGCGCCGAAGGTGAATTCGGTGACCACGCGATGTTGCAGATAGCGCGCCACATCGCGGCGCAGTTCAGGCTTGGCGAGATAGCCATCCACCAGCGAATTCAGATGGTCGATGCTGCGGTACATCACCTGGGCGCCGGCATCGCCCATGATGCGGGCGAAGTCCTCTTTGTAATCGAAGAGCATCAGGCCGCCGGCGGCGAAACATCCCATGATTTTGGGCGAAACGCCGGTATTGTAGCCCAGGTTGACCACGTCGACAATCAGGGAGCTGTTGCAGAACAACAGCGGCAATTCGGTGAAATAGTCCAGCGATTTGAGAAAGCGGACGCCATACTGCTGGCTCAGGGCGCCGGTGCTCTTGGGCTCCATGAAGTTACCGTAGAAATCGTAGTCGCGCTTTAACCCGCTCAGCACCGACAGCCGAATCCTGGTGTTAGCCACCAGCTCGATTTCCTCGTGCATGAAATTCCAGAAGAAACTGGAATCCGGCTCGAGCCGCAGTTGTTTGCGGGCGCCGCCATCGAGCGCCTCGATCTCCGCCATCAACAGGTCCCAGACACACTCGGTGAGGCGAGCCTGTTTGTTCTCCATCACGCGGGTTTCAATCGCGCCCAACTGGGACTGATTCCGAAACGGCAGGTCCTGGGCCGCCTTCAAATACACATTGCCCGCAAAGGCGACGGTACTGCGAAACATGTTGCGCGGCGGCGTGCGGTAGCCGTAGCGGACGAAGTTGGGATACGAGGGCTGCAGGAAAAAACGTACCTTGCCGGCCTCCAGAATCCCAGCCTTATCGAGCGCCGCGATGTGCCCTTTGTCAGGCGAATAGTGCAGGTACAACGGGTGGTCCAGAACCTCGCGGATGCGGCGTACCGCGCCGCTTTGCGCTTCCTCGGGCGTACCTGGATTGTGATTGAGTATCTGCCGCGGCAGTTGCAGCAGGCCGTGATCCCACAACATCAGCGTGGGAACGCGCAGGATATCGCGGAAAACATTCTTTCCTTCACTCGTGACGCAGTGCAGGATATACAGGGCATTAGGCAGCGACACCGCGACATCGGGGCGGAAAGCCTTCAGCGCTTCGATTGCGCTTGCGATATAGCTTTCATTGCGGGCGGTAAAACCGGCCACGTCCAAGTCGAAGACTGTCGCGCCCAGCGCGCGCAACTCTTCCGACATCTCAATCGCGAAGTTGTAGTCCACGCCGCCGAACCACTTGTGCGGCGGCATGGTGACGGCGATGCGAAGTCCCGCAAGCGGCAGTTCCGCACCGGCAAGCACGTTCATCGGCGGTACCTCTTGGCGAGGGTGTGCGCCAGATGCACGGCATACTGCGGCAGGCCGAGAAGGCGCCGGTGCAGCGGGCGCTCGCGGCCGGCAACTTTGAATTTCGGAGTCTCCACCTCGCTGCTGCCCATCACGGCCCGGGCGAGCTGAAAGCCTAACGGGCGCGCATCGGCGTTCCAGCCCAGGGATTGCGGCGACCGGGGTTCGGCGATTTCGAAAGTCAGTGTAATCTGCGGTGTCTCGCCCGGGGCTTTCGCGAGCACCGCTGCGGGAATGGTGGCAAGCTGGCGGTGCGGTTGGCGGTCGCGCAGCACCCACTGGGCGATGGTCTCGCCATTGGCTCTGACCGTGACCGGCAACTGCGCGGCTGCCGCGCCGATCATGCAGTCCGAGATCACAAACGCGCAGGGCAAATCGCCCGATACAGATGAATCGAAAGTGACGCGGAAGGTGGATCGCGTGCCGATAGTCCAGGAGCCGCGAGGCCCGGGGAACGACCACTGCGAGCCCATCGCGTCGCCCACAAAGACCAGGGAATCGCCGCCCTCCACGAAATCGATCGGGTCGCCTGCGTGATAGGTGAGACGGCCCACCGGAACGATGCGTAGCTTCGAGAGGCGGATGCCCAGGGGCCGCGAATCCCAACTCGACAGGCCAAGATCCACCGGCCGCCGCGGCGCGGCGATTTCGAAAGCGATCTTTACCGGCTCGCAGGTGCGCAGCGCATCCGGCGGCAGCAGAATGCGAAGCTCTCCGGCATCGCGCGACGGCCCTAGCGTCCATTCCCCCGCGAGGCTGCCGTTGAACAACACGCGGATATTTTGCGTCGGATGCTGTCCGTTGATGGCCGCGTCGCTGACGGTGAAGACCGCCTGCGCGCGCTGCGCCATCGGCTGCGAGGGCACCAGCGTGAGTGTGGCGCGCGGGCCGAAAGTCCAGCTTCCGAACTCATCGGGCAGCGACCAGCACTCGTTGGTATGCGCGGCGCCGGCGCCGGCCGGCCTGAACTCCAGCGACTCGCCCGGTTGATAGCGGAGCGCGGAGGAGTCGCGGAAGAGTATGCTGTGCACTTTGATGCCGAGCATACGCGGGTCGTCGCCAACTACGTAATCTCCACCCGCGCGCACGAATTCCGCCACGGATTGCGGATTCTCCACGTGAAATTCCAGTCGGCAAATCGCCTTCTCCGCCAGGTCCGCCGGAATCGTCACCTTGGCGTCCACCACTTCGTAGCGCGAAAAGAAACTCCACTTGGCCAACGCGACGCCGTCTAGCCGGACTTCCACGCGAATCGGTTCGCCACCCGGCCCGATGAAGGTCTCGTTCACGCGCACTACGGCCACCACGTCGCCCGTCGTAGGGGGCGGGCGGAAGGCGAGGATTGCGCACGCGCCATCGGTCCAGGTGCCGGTGTGGTCGGCAGCGCCCCAATGGCCGTCCTTGTGCGATGCGGAGCGACCGGCCGAACTGAAATCGATGCTTTCGTTCAAGGCCGCGCGCGGCACCGCAAGGTCCGCCTGATACCCGAAGAACGAACGCATGTCGTCCTCCGTCTGGCGCCAGATATTGGAGCGGTAGCGGCGTTCTTCGCCCAAGCGGGGCCGCCCTTTGCGCACGTGGGTGGCGAACGGTGTGAAGGTGAGCAGCAGGAACTGATTCACGAATTCGCGGAAGATGTGGTGATTGGCATTGATCACCATGACATCCGGCACGCGCGTGCCTCCTGCCCCGGCAAGTAACGCGCATTTTTCGAGGCAACTCGCCACCGCGCCCAGGCTATAGCGCAGATCGCGCGGCCAATCGGTAACGCGCTCCGCCGTCTTTCCTCCGAGTCCGGCGGAGTCCAGGCTGAAATCGAAAATCACCAGGTCGTAATCCAACAGCGCTTCGGCGAGGCAGGCGCTTGGGATGGGCGTGGCGTCCGGCGGCGGAGCGCCGCTGGTCAGCAGATCCGGTGCATACGCGAGAGGCGCGCCAAATCCCAATCCCGCGATGCAATGCGCGGCCAGCGCCAGCATACGCGGATGGTTGCCCGCATACGCAAAACGCGCCGACTTCCGGAAGGCAGTCAGGTCGTTGGCCACGTAAGGCAGCACGTGATCCGCGTGCACAGGCAGGAAGTTCCGAAGCCCCAGCGCGTCGCTTTCGTACAAGGTCTGCTGCGGACCGTCCAGGGCGCCTTCCACCGCGGCGACGTAGCGCGCCAGAGGGTCATCCACGAAATCCAGTTCCTCGATCGGCTCGTCGGGGAGGCCCCACGTTTCGGCCTGGTGACGCGCGTAGGGATCGTTCACCGAGAACACGAACTCGTGCACGTTGTTATCGAGTTTCATGTCGAACTGGTGCATGCCGGTCTGTACGCGGGTGTGATCGCAGTGGTAGCCTTTCAAACGCCCGGCCAGGCTCTCGGTGCGTCCGCCGTAGTATAGGTTCAGGCGTTTGCACACGTTGGAATCGCAGTGCCAGCCGTGAATCATGCGTTCGTCGAAGCCGTGTATGTCCCACAGCGCCTGGCGGGGTGACAGCATGAAATCCCCCACCTGATCGAAGCGGCTCTCCGGCACCGAGAGAGTGACTTCGTCCAGGTGCAGGCGGGGACCCAGTTCCCGGCAGGCTTGCAGAATCGCATCCGGATCATTGCGGGGAAACGATTCCCACAACGCCTCGGGCAGTTCAAATCGCGGCAGCGTGTAGAGGCCGTCCTCCAAATCGCGCACCGCATCCGAGAGACTCGCGAACTCCGGGTTGGGCACCAGCAGAATGTCGGTGTTGGTGTTCAAGACCCAGTGATTGCGCGGGTTCGAACGCCGCAGCGCGATGTTGCGCGGCGGCGGCTCAACCACCATGAGGTGCGTATATCCCCCGACCAGCCGCTTGTGCAGTTCCGGGCGCACCCGAAAGACGCGCAGGAGCTTTTTCGCCCGCGGCGTCAGGGTATCGTAAATGGCTTCAACGAAAGTCGGAAGGTCGTTGGACGTATTGCAGTCGACAAACAGGATCTCGTCGTTCTCGTCCTGCAAAAGCGCGGCCAGACAGTTCAGGCTGATGGCGCCGCGCTTGTGTAGGTTGTAGCCGTAAGAATCGTTGCGGCCGTACAGGATTACCGAGACCATTCCGTTGTTTTGCGTGCTGTCGCTTAGACCAGAAAGTATAGCGAATGGCACGAATTGTGTCCAAAATTCGAGCCTCGCGAGCAGGCCTATATTCGACGCCTCTGGCGTGAGAGGCTATACTCTTTGGTCTGGTCTTCCGAATTCTTTCATGATCTCTGTCATCCTCTACGGGCGAAACGATTCGCACGGCTACAATCTTCCCAAACGCGCCGCCATCAGCCTCAACTGCATCGCGGAAGTGCTGAGCCACCCCGATGACGAAATCGTCTTTGTCGATTACAACACTCCCAACGATCTTCCCACCTTCATCGAAGCCATCTACGACACCCTGACGCCGAAAGCCAAAGCCCGCCTGCGCGTGCTGCGCGTGCGTCCTGAACTGCACGCCCGGCTGGTGGGCCGCACGCATCTCGCCGCGCTGGAACCGCACTCGCGCAACATCGCGATCCGGCGCTCTAACCCCCGCAATCGCTGGCTGCTGTTCACCAACACCGACATGATCTTCCTGCCGCGCACGGGATTCGACAGCCTGTCCCAGGCGGTGGAAGATCTCGCCGACGGACTCTACATCGTTCCGCGCTACGAACTGCCCGAGCCCCTTTGGGAAAACTTCCCGCGCAGCGACCCGAGCGAGGTCAAGCACCTCTGCGAGAAACTGGGCCCCCGGCTGCACCTGGAAGAGATCGCCCTGTCGTTCCCTTACATGCGCTTCGATCAGCCCGGCGATTTCCAGCTCGTGCCGCGCCAGGCCCTGTGGGAGATCCACGGCTTCGATGAACGGATGATTCACGGCTGGCACGCCGATACCAACATGTGCAAGCGCTTCTTCCTGTTCTACGGGAACCGCACGGAGAGCCTGGCCGGCCGCGTGAAGGGTTATCACTGCGATCACACGCGCGTCGCCACGCTGGCGCACCGTTTGGATATCAAGCTCGAAAACAACATCCGCACGTTCGCCTTCGATCTGGAGGACGCCGTGGCGCCGGACCAGGCCGATACCTGGGGCGCGCCCGGCGAGTTCATCGAAGAAATCGATTTTCACAACGACCCGCAGGCCCGCTTCACCATCGCCCTGGAGGCCGCGCTCCCCGCGCCGCAGCTCGACGATTACCTGGTGGATGCCAACGACGTGCGCAACTTCGTCGCCTGTCACGCCGCGCATGTCCTGCCGCACCTGGCCGGCAACCTCACCACGTTCCCGCGCTCGGCGCGCTTCGCCTACGCCGGGGCCAATCCGCGCATGCTCGCGCTGGCCTCCCGCTGCATCGCGGAGCTCGGCTTCACCCACCCGCTCTTCGACGCCGGCTCCGTCGCGCCCGCCGAGCTTCTGCTGGCCGATTACGATCTGCTGATATTCGATTTCGGACTCGATGCGGATTCCCGGCAGGACACCGTTACCCGCGTGACCGATTGGCCGCGCGAACTGCGCTACCGGCTGGGCGATGTCGCCAGGTGTCTCGAAGCCTGCGCCCTGCTGGCCGATTCGCGCCGCGGCCCGATTCCGGAATTTGTCGTCATCAACGCGAACCGTCACCTCTTTCAACGTTTCGCCGCGCAGTTTCTGCTGCTGTCTGAAACTCCGTTCTCCACCCACGTCCGCAAGGGCCGCCCGCGCACCGGCGATGAACGGCTCTACCGCGGCCACACCTGGAAGTATGTCGAAGACGACATGCGCTCGTTCTTCGGCTACGGCCCGTGGGAAAATACGCTGCCACTCGCCACGCCCGCGACGTCCATCGATTTCACTTCCACCGGCGAATCCGGGCGCTGCAAAGACGGCCATTGGGGCGGCATGGATTTTTCCGGAACCTGGATCGAGGGCCACACCGCCTGGATCCTGTTCGCGCCTCCAGAGCGTGTGGATGACGACCTGATCGCTTTCCTTCGAGTCAATGAGGCCTTCATCGGCCCCGAGGACGAGCCCATCCGCGTGAGCGCCTCTTTCGAGGGCGAACCCCCGGCCCGCTGGACCCTCTTCACCCGCTTCGGCATCACCGTCTGCAAGCTGCTGCTTCCCGCGCGACTGCTGGCGTCGAAATCCGTTTGCCGCATCGAACTCCACGTGGAGAATCCGCAATCCGCGCAGCGCGTGGCGGACGCCCTGGGCCAGAAGACTGTCGGCTACGACCCGCGCGAACTCGGCATCAAGGTGCAGCAACTCACCTTCACCAGCAAGGATCCCTGGCGCTACTCCCCGGGCGAAACGCTCGACTTCACGGCATCCGGCCGCGGCATCGAGCATGCAGACGAGTGCTGGACACCGCCCGATGAGTTCGGCTCGTGGACGCTGGGTCCGCGGTCGTCCATTGTGCTCTGGCCTCGCGAGACCACCAGCGTCCCCGTGGCCGCCACGTTCACTATTAACGATGCCGGAATTGGTACTGGCCACCCGGATACGGAAGTGAGCGTCACGGTGAACGGCCAGCCCGTGGCCCTGTGGACCAGGTGGGCGCAGCGCCATTCGGATGACCTGACAGTGGACCTTCCGCCTGAGTGTTTCCGCACCCTCAACCCCATCTGCATCGCGCTCCACGTGAAGGATCCGCGTTCCTCCTTCGCCCTGGGATGGTCGACGTGGGACAAGCGCCCGCGCGGCATTCGCCTCAACAAACTGCGCATCGCGCCGAAGCTGCAATACCGCCTCGGCGACGCGATGGAGTTCACTGCCGGAGGCGAAGCTCTGGCTTTCGTCGATGGCTCCATCGGGACGGAATGGTCCGCGCCCGACGCGTGGGGCCTGTGGAATATCGGGCACCGTTCATCGATAGTCGTGCCCTTCGACCGGCCCGTCACCCAAGGCGCGCCCATAGGCTTCGTGATTTCGGATTGCATGGTGCACGGCGACAGGTCCACTCTCGCGGTGGTGGTCAAAGCCAATGGCACGGCGCTGGCGGAGTGGAGCCTGGACAGCCGCAAACCGCATACGCGATTCCTCAACCTGCCGGCGGAAGTCCTGACGGCCGCGCCGCATTTGACCCTGACGTTCGAAGTCGCGGACCCGCGTTCACCGGCAGCTTTCGGATGGGGTCCCGATCCCAACCTGATGGGCTTCAAGCTGGCGCGCGCCGTCATTGGCCAGGACCGGGTCGACATTCCCGATTTCGCCGGGCATGCCCGCTATCGCACGCTGAAGCGAATTCTGGGGCTGCCGCGCTTTGCCGTGCACGTGGCGCGCATCCTGCTTGCGAGGTTCCGCTAATGCCCGGCCCGCTCACCGGCTTGCGCGTCGCCGTAACCATTCCGCCCCACGTCTGGTTCGGCGGCGTCGATTACGATTTCGCAATTGAAATGTCGGAAGAGCTGCGTGTGCTGGGCGCCGAGGTCTTCGAACTCGACATCGCCGGCTTCCACAGCGGCAATGCCACCTACATCGAAGGCGTGATTGCCGCCCTGCGCGCCTTCCGCGCCGATGTCGCGCTGCCGCTGCCCAACGCCCTTTACGCCCTACTCTGCGTCACCGGCGAGGGCCGCAATGTGCTGCGCGACGTGCTCCAGATTCCCACCATCATGCTGTGGGATCACGGCCTGCTACAATTGCCCCGGCAGATTCTCAACCACACTCCCACGACACCAGCCGAGGCCCAGCCCGACGCCCTCCGCCGCCTGCGCCAGGAACTCAATCACCCGCTCTTTTTCCACTACTCGCCGGACCGCGGACATATCGCCGCGCTGGACCGGCTGGGCATCGTGCCCGCCGCCAATGTCAATTTCTTCCTCCAGCCGGCGTACCCCAATTTCGTCCGCCACGGCTATCGCACGCCGCCATCAAACGCCTTCCGCACGCGGATTGCGTTCGCCGGAAACGTGTATCTGAAGGCCTCTAAAGACCTGCCGTTCCGCGGCGTGCCGCAACTCGCCGCCATCGAAGCGCGCGCCCTGGCGGCCAAGAAGACCCGCATCACCGAGTGCCTGTGGGACCTGCTGATGGCCGAGATCGAAGCCCTCGGCGACAAAACTCGCGCCGACCTCCGCCTGGACGCCGATTCCACCCTCTTCTGGAATTTCATGCACGAAGAGATCGAGTTGGTGGGCAATACCGAAGCGCGCCTCAACGTGCTCACCGGGGTCAAACGCGAATTCGAATTCTACGGAAATTTCGTGGAGCCGGACAGCACCGGCGCTCTCGGCAGCCAGTACCACATCGAGTTCCGCAAGTGTCTGGATTACTTCACCGAGCTTCCCTTACTTTTCATGAACAGCGACGTCATTGTGGACGTCATCAATCTCGGCTACAACACCGGCATCTCTCCCAAGGTGATGGGCTGTTTCGCCTGCGGTGGGGTGGTCCTGTTCGACTACAAGGAAGACTTCCTCACCACGATGGGCGATGCCGCCAATCAGGTGATGTACCGTTCCGTGGAGCACCTCAACAGCTTGCTGGACGAATTCCTGACCGACCCGCGGAAGCGCCGCGACGTGTCCCGCTACCTGCAGCACCGCATCGCCAGCGAATTCACGTTTGGCGTTCTGGCCCGCCGCATCCTTGCCGACGCACCCGTGTGGCGCAAGCGCTAAGCGGGCTGCCGGCTACAGCCTGGGATTCACCCAGCTCTGCACACCGTTCTCGAAGGAAATTTCGCCAAACGGCGTCTCCGTTTTCGAGAACACCGAATAATCGGCGCCGCACTTCCAACCGTTCGCAGCCAGGGCCTGGCGCAAGCCGGCCTCGATTTCCACGCCGTGCGTGCCGATATGCAGGCGCTTGACCTGCCGGTTCAACGCCGGCAGATTGGCGGTGACGGTGGGGAGTTCCTCCCCCTCGATGTCCATATCGATCAGGTCGATGCGGCCATACTTCGCGAGGATGCTGGCGAGGCTCACGGCCGGCACCCCGATGGACCGCCACCCGCTGGGATGCCGTGTCACGGGGTGGCCCGCATACATTCCGTCGGCCACTGAGGTGGTGTTAGCGACGTCGTAATCCTTGGTCAGGTGCTGCCCGTACCAGGCGTTAGGATCTTTCTCCCAAGGGCTGCCGTGCGGGGCGCCGATGTTGAATCTCACTTCGCCGGGAATTTCAGTGACCGCGCCCTTCAGCAGCAGGTGGTCTTCCGGGTTGAGCCCGTTGATGACGAAATGCTTGATCATCCACTGGTAGACCGTTGGCTCGGCTTCCACCGCGGCCAGCCGCACGGGGATGCCACGCTGGCGTGCTGCCAGGGCGCCGCGCACTACCCAACGCCCGAAGCCGGCGCCCAACTCCACCATGGTGAAGCTGTCCTTGGCTTCGTCCACCGCTTCCAGCAGATCGATCCACTCGAAGTATTCTTCGTCGAAGCTCGGCGGAGGCTGCGTCCCCACCTGCGGCTTCAGGGTGGGCGCGACGAAACCAGCGATGAATTCGTGGCTGATCAGCGACCCCAGGAAGTCGCTGAAAAAGTAAGGCGGTATAGTACCGATGAACGGCGTGAACCGGGCAATGATGGGATGATGGTCGGCCATGTGTTTTGAACTGTAAAGATTAGCACGTTAGCGCAAGGGAGTTCCCTGCGGCAGCAGTTTGCCATAGAGCGGAGTGCGTTGCAGCGATGTCCACAGCTTCGATTCCGGTGTGACCGGGGGCGCTTGCTGAACGATCTGTTGGCCCGCAACCATCATCGGGTCGTTCTTGCGTACCATGTGCCCGCGCGTTTGTTCGTCCAGCACGATGAAGCGCCCGGGACGGTAGCGGCCGCTGGAGGCGTACCAGCGGCCCGGGAAGAAGGGCGCCTTCCACTCCAGGAAGCCGTCAGGCGTGCGCTGCAGGTAGTTCGGCCAGTCGTCGGACACCACGATGAATAACGTGGGCAGTTTCTGCGAGCGCGAGAAGGTGTGCTTGATGACCTCGTCGAAGCCGTCCTGGTCGGCGCCAATTGCCGGCTGTCCGGCGAGGCTTGGGTCCACCGAGGGGAAGCGCAGAATCAGAATCGAGTCCTCCGCCACATCGGGCGTGAGTGCCATGAATTGGCGCACCGTCGCCGCCTGCATCGCCCAGTCTTTGACGTAGTCCTGTTGCAGCAGAAAGGCGTAGGCAAACAGGATGGCGATACCCGCCGCGGATACGGCGGCCAGTGACACTCTGCGCAGCAAGCCGCAGAGCAAGGCCGCCACCAACACGCTCGATCCGAAACTCGCTGCCAGTGAGGCGCGCGTGTTGCGGTCGGTGAAAGGCAGGCGCGGCGTTGGTTCCAGCAGCACGAAGTAGGCCAGCAGGAATCCGAGCGCCAGGAATACCAGCCCAACCATGGCCGGCCTTACCAGGTTCGCGAGCCACCGCACACGGCGTTTCGGCGCGGCGCGGTGCGCGAGTGCGGCCGCTGCCGCACCAAATGCGGAGGCGTAGAACCAGCTTTCGACATTCCCTTCCCGCCACGCGCGCAGTGCCGCGTAGTAGTAAGGGGCGAACGAATTGGCCATGTATACCAGCCACGTGCTCACCACTTTTTCCAGCAATTCCCGGCCGTGAGGAAGGCTGGTGACCCTCGCCTCGCCGGTGAACATGCGAAACGCATAGTAGCCCGCCACAATCAGCGAGCACATGGCGAGATGCGCCAGCCATTCGCGCCGCCGGCCCTGCCACATACGGCCGCGGCGCATGAGGGGCGCCGCAAGGAAGAGGAAGTACACGCTTTCGTAGGTCAACAGGGAAAGCACGGCCAGGAAATAGCTCCAACGCTTTCTTCCGGCGACATACAGCATCATCGCGCCGAACAGCAGGCTAAACGCCGGGCCCAAACTGAACTGGTAGATCAGCGACTGGTGCAGCGTGTGCAGCGGCGAAATCACGAACAACAGCGTCGCCAGCCCCGCCGGCAGCATTCCGAAGCGCCGCGTCAGCATGCGGTACATGAGCAGCGCCGCCAGGCTCGATGCCAGAAACGCGATGACGTAATCGACGGCCAGGCTGTTGGCGAGCGCGCCGATTTCCGCAAAGCTGAAGCTGAACAAAAACTGAAAGGGCCGTCCGACGGAGGCTGCGGGAATGCTCCACTGATTCCACAGGCAGTCCACCATCCACTGTTTGAAACTCGCCGTGAAGGCGTAGCCCACAAAATACCAATCGTCTTCGTACAGCCCCATGCCGCGGAAATGCAGGAAATTGGCGAACCAGTTGGCCGCGACCAACAGCGCCGCCCACCCCCATTGCTGCCTGGCGCGTGACACTTAAACCCTCGTCTCCGGCAGCCTCTCGGCGGCCAATCCCCACTGCGAAAGCGTGAAAATCAGGGGCGCGTTGAAGCGGCGCATCAGATTAATCCACCGGACGACCTCGGGGTATTGCAGTTCGCTGAGTCCCTTCGCCTGCAGGCGCGCGGCGCGCGCTTTTTCGCCTTCGGGAGTCCATCCGGCGGCCGTGCCGTGCTCGATGTGATAAATACGCAGCGGATCGTGCAAAATCTCCTCACGAATCCCCGCATGATAAGCGGAGTAGCAGAAAAGCGCGTCCAGATGCATCGGCCAGATCGGCCACTCTGGATAGGCGCGCAGCGCAAACCAGTCGTCACGCGCCAACAGAGTGAAGTCGCCGCAGGCGTGCGTATGCAGATAGGTGGCCTTGACCATCTTCGCGGCGCGCGGATTCACTGCGTGAAACTGGCCTTCCCAGACGTACGCCTTCTTTTCGCGCACAGTCTCCAACAGCCACGGCGAGGCGTCGCCCGCGCCGCCGGCCAGTTCAAAATCCAGGTGCAGGGTGACCAGGTGATCGCCGTCGCCCGTCTGCTGCGCCGCCGACAGCACAGTGTTGCCCGCCGCATCCTTCAACTCGACCGCGAAGTTGCGCAGCGATTGCCCCGATGCCGGCCGCACCGCGAACTGAATCCGCCGCTCGCCGGTCGAGACCACCCGCACTTCCGGTTCGGCCCGACCCTTGCTCTCCGGCGGCATCGCGGTGGCCTGCATCCACTCCGGCGCGGTCTCCCATTCCATGCCCAGCACGCGCAAATGGAGAATCCGCGGATCGCGAATCAGGGCCAGCCCGCGCCCCTTCGTGCGCAAGCGGAGCCGCCCGGACGTCAATTCCGGCGGCAAGTGCAATCGCATGATGGCGCGCCCGCGCAGCGTGGCGGCCGCCAGAACATTGTCCGTGAGATCGGCGATTTCCAGCGTCACGGGCTCGTCACCCGCGCTCGGGCCGGCTTCCAGATCCATGACCAGTCGCGGGGCCGCGCCGCGCGGACGCTCAAAGCGGAACTCCGCTTCGGGATCGGTCCACCGGTAGCAATCGAAATCGCTGCGTTCGATCTCGTGCCAGCCGCTTCCCAGGCGGATTCCGGACTCCCTGGTGAAGACGTCGTTTTCGATCGGCAGCGGCCAGCCCTCTGCATCCAGCGGGAAACCGCCTTCGCGCGCAAACACGCGCAGCACGTTGCCCTCGCAGAAGCGCAACAACTCATCGACATCGCCGCCTTCCGGCAGGCTGCTCGCGATGTCGAGGCGGTCCAGGCGGTACATCACGCCTTGCTGCAATTGGCGTGCGGCCAGGAACTGCATCATCACCGGGGAGAAGATGATGTCGAGATTGGTGACCAGCACGAACTCGCCGCGCGCCCGCCGGATGCCCGCGTTCTTGGCAATCATCTGGTGCAGCGGAATCACATCCGAGTGCGCGAAACGTTCGTGGATTTCGCCGGCGACTTCGACAAACCGCACCTCGCAGGACAAGGCCGTTTGCGGCCATCGCAATGCTTCGTTCAATCGCGGACTGCCGGGCGGCGGATTCCATTCCACCACCACGATCTCCGAAGCGAGCCCGTAGCGCTCCGCCTGAACCATCCACGCATCGAGGAACGCCTGCATGCGACCCAGCATGTTGCCGCCGTGATTGTCGTTGCGCGCGGCCACCACCACCGAAACATAGGGAGGGTCAGTCGCCACGATCCCACCCTTCTACGTTCAGAATGACCGGGGTATGCAAGCGGCGCATCTGCGTGATCAGCCAGACCAGTTCTTCATCCAGCGGCGCGGGCGTGTAGTCGCCTTCAGCGCGAGTCATGCGCAGCGGCAGACGCAGCACTTCCTCCTCCGCCCCGGCGAAGTACGCCGAGTAGCAGAGCAGTGCATCTCGATGTTCCGGCAGTTCGCCAGTCTCGGGATAGCCGCGCAAATCGAGCCAGCGCTCGCGATCCATCAGTACAAAATCGCAGGCGTTCACGTGCAGGAAGGCCGGCCTGCCGATCTCCCTGCGCTGCGCCTGCGCTCCTGCCAGTCGCGTCTCCCAATCGATGCCGACGGACCGCTCGCCGGTCACGCTGGAGATCCATTGCCGCGGTAGCTTCATCGGGAGTGCAGCGGTCGCCGACTTCCTGCACGCACAGGCCAGCACGCGAAAATTCAGCATACGGGTATCGCCCGGCAGCGCTTTGCCTTCGCGGTCGGGCGCCAGCAGCAGTTTGGCGACGCTGCCCGGCGCCAGCGGCAGTGGAATGCGCAACGGCGTCACGCCCTTCACTTTCGCGGCGCCGATCACCGGACCGTCTTCCAGGCGCACTACGAGTTCGAAAGGTAGTCCACTTAAACTGGGACCGGGTTCCACTACCAGGCACAGATCCTGCTGCTCTGCTCCGATGCGAACCACTAGTTCCGCATCGCCGGCGGCCCAGTGGAACTTCTCCGTTCCCGACTCTTCCAGGCGGTGCCAGCCCTCGCCCCAATACTCGATGCCCAGGCCAAAAATATTACTTCCTGCGGCGCGCAGCCAGCCGATCGTACGCAGCATCCGCAGGCGGGCGCCCCCGGCGAGTTGGCGGACCAGCGTGGGCCGCATGGCTCCCCAATCGCGCAGCGTGCCTTGCTCGCCCGCCGGTCGAGCCCACTCGCAGCGGAAACAGCGGACGTCCAGAATGCGCAAATCGTCGAGCAGGGGGAGTCCGCCGTCCTCTGCCACCAGACGGAAGGCGCGGGTGTCTTCGGGAAGCCAAAGCCGTACGGTGGTGCGCTCCGCGATGGCAAACTCCGCGACCATCGTGCCCTCCGGGTCGACGACATGCAGAGTCTGTGGCAGGGCGCCGGCGCCGGGCCCCGGTTCGAGTTCCAACTCCAGCGCCGCGCCTGGGCGGCCCGCGCGCAAATTCACTTCGCCTGCGCCGGCCATCCAGCGGAAAACCTCGCCATCCCCTTCCGGCGGAAACCAGCCCTCGCCAAAGTGAATGCCCGAATCGGGTGGCGTGATGTCGTCCGCCGCATTCGCGCGCCAGCCATCGGCCGTCAGGCGGAAACTGCCTTCGCGGGCGTGAAGCCAATCGCCCTGGTAGCAATCGATGCGGTAGAGCCGGCCTTTTACCAGCCGGCGCGCGGCCAGGAAGGCAAACAGTTCGTTAGAAAACCGTACGTTGGTTTGCGTACATAACACGAACTCTCCGCGCGCTGCCCGCAGCGCCGCATTGCGCTGTCCGGGTTCCACTACCATTACTTCCGCCGCCACCTGGTACTGCGTGGCCAGTGCATTCCAGTGGGCCAAAAAGGCCTCGCTCCCGGCGCCGCAAGTTGCCGCCGCGATCACGGAAACATAGGGTGGCTGCGCAATTGGTAATGGCCGGTCGAGCATGTATACTGAATGTTACCAACTCTCAAAATGACTTCCGGTTCTTCGGGCTGTGAGTTTGTCAGCCTGGTACTCCCCGCGTTTAACGAGGAGCTGAATATTCGAAGGGTTCACGAAAACATCCGGCGTGTCTTTGGTACTTCCGAAAACCTGGAAATCATTTTTGTGGACGATGGATCGACGGACTCTACCGCACGTTGCGTGCGCGAACTCCGCCAGCAGGATTCCGGGGTTCGCCTGATCCGCTTCGGCCGGAATTTCGGTCATCAGGCCGCCCTGCTCGCGGGCATCGAAGCCGCGGGCGGCGCAGCGGTCATTACGCTGGATTGCGACCTCCAGCATCCTCCCGAGCTGCTGCCCCAGATGGTGCAGGCATGGCGCGACGGAGCCCGGTTGGTGCAGATGGTTCGCCGTCAGACCGCGGACGCCGGCTGGTTTAAGAGCGCCTCGTCACGCGCGTTCTACTGGTTCATCAATCACGTCAGCGAAGTGCCGATCGCCGCCGGCGCGGCAGATTATCAACTGCTCGATCGCCACGTGGTGGACGCCATCCTGATGTTCAAAGATCGTGAACCCTTCCTGCGTGGCCTGGTCGCCTGGCTCGGGTTCACCCCTTTGCGCATCGAGTACGATGCGCCGGCCCGCACCGCCGGAGCCAGTTCCTACACGCTGCGCAAGATGGTGAAGCTCGCGTTTCAAGCCGCGGCGGCGCTCTCGCCGAAGCCGTTGCGGTTCTCCCTGTACCTGGGTTGCCTGACGGCGTTGTTCTGTCTGCTCTACAGCCTGTATGCGGTGATCGAATTTTCGCGCGGCAACACCGTGCAGGGCTGGACCTCGATGATCATGACGGTGACCTTTCTGGGCGCCGTGCAGTTGATTTCCGTGGGAGTGCTCGGCGAATACATCGCGCGGATTTACGAACAGTCGCGCAATATGCCGCGTTTCGTAGTAGTGGAGAGCGACGCACCCGCGCCGCAGTTCAAGACGTGAGCGCACCCAGTCCAGTCAAAGCGCCTCCTGCCCAACCGCAAGCCGGAGCACCCCCGCGCGTCCTGCCTTACGTGGTCGCGCTGCTGCTTTTGCCGGTGCTGGTGCTCTGGCGCCAGGACGACCCGCTGTATACCCCGCTGTGGCAGACCGATCCGTGGTTCTATCTGGGGTATTTCCGCGATCTGGTCAACTTCAAGCGCGACCTGTTTCCCGGGTTCTATTACGGCAGTCGCCTCCCCTGGGTGCTCCCGGGATATGCGATGCACCACTTGTTTTCACCGCTCCTGGCCAACGCGATCATGCACCTCGGCGTGCATTCCGTGTGCGTGCTCAGCCTCTTTTTCACCCTGCGCCGCATCGCCGGCATCCGTAGCGCCTACCTGGCCGCCATGATTTTCGGACTCCACCCCTGGCTCTGGGCAGCCACCGGCTGGGACCACGTGAACGGCGCCGCCGTTGCCTACTACCTGCTGGCCATGGCGCTGCTGACGCGCGCCGCTGACAAGCCTGCGCCCCCGTGGACTCTGCTGGCGGCCGGCATGGCCGTTGCCGGTTCCATCTGGACACACCTTTACCTCGCCGCCTTTGCGCCCTTCCTGGCGCTTCACTATTTCGTTCTGGTCTGGACCTGGCAGCGGGAGCCGTTACGCCGCGCCCTCGCTCGATTTTGCTTGTGGACCGGTAGCGGGTTCGCCCTCTTCACCGCGCCACTTTGCATAATCAACGGTCTCTGGGTGGACGGCAACTTCTGGTTCTGGACGCCCTCGCTGCGCACCGCGCAGGCGGTCACAACGAAATACATCTGGACGGAGAGTCTCTGGTATCAGGGGCAGTTGGTGAGCTACCTGTGGATTGTCACCGCCGCTTCGATCGTGGCTCTCGCCCTGCTTCCCACTGCCTGGAAACAGGTGCGGGAGTCGCGCAAAACAGCCGGCCTGCTCTTCGCCGTGGAGTTGCTTGGGCCCACCACGCTGATGGTGCTGTTGCAATTTCGCGGTATCACGCTGCTGGGCCACTATTACTACGCCTGCTACCTGTTTCCGGCCGTATTCCTCGTGCTGGCCGCGGCCTACTGGCAGGCGACCGGCACGATGGACGCCAAGACCTGGCAAATCACCAGCGTCGTTGCCACACTCGCCTTCGGCCTGATCTGGGTCTCTCCACGCTCCAACGGCATCCTGCTGAAAGCTCTGCCCGCGTGGGTGCCGTTGCTGCTGACTGCCGGTGTGCTCGCCGCCGCCTTCTATCTCCGCCGCTCGACGCTCGGGACCTGGCTCTCGCTCTCCGCCCTGGTGCTGCTCACCAGCATGATGTACGACGGCGATTTTCACTACGTTGGCGTCCACAGCACCCGCCAGGAATATGTGCGCGTGATGAACAATCGCCGCATCGTGGAACAGGACCGTCACGGCCAACCCACACGCTTCTGGTACGACCGCGAGGAGCCGGGCTGGCTCGAGTATTTCGCGCTGAACGCCAGCTACATGGCGGAGTTCGCGCGCATCGGCGAACGTTTTCCGCGGGACTGCGATCCGCAGGTCGAACCCGGCAGCCTCGCCGTGGTCACGTCCAGCAAGCCGAATACACCGGACCTGGCCATCAGCGCGTTGACCAATTGCTGGCAGAGCGCCGGAGTCAAACCGGCCCTTCAGACCGTGCAGCGGGTAGACCGGCCGGAACACCCGTACACCCTGGTAGTGCTCAAGGCGGTAGACGATTTCTCGCAGCGCCGCCCGCTGCGCGTCAATTTCGACGGCAAGGGGCGCGGCACCCTCGAACTCGTGCCGGATGCGGTAGAACTGCGCTACTTGCCGCTCGAAATGTGGGGCGCTTCGGCCGGAGCCTCGGTGCAGCGCATCGCGGGCGACCTCACCGCGCAGACCCCGCCGGGTGCGAGCGATTACGCCTTCACGTATGCACCGCTGATCGTACCGGAAACCGCCACGTACCGCTTCGAGCTCAAGTTCCGGCTACTAAGTGGGAAGATCGCGTTCGGTGCGTTTCCGGCCGATGAATCGCGTTGGCTCGCCAACGACATCGGCGGCCGCTCGACCCCCGAAGGCCACATCCTGGCCTTTACCGCACCTCTGCAGGCCGGCCAAACCGTGCTCATGCGCATCGCCAATAACAATGCGACTCCCGCTCCCAGCCGGTTTGCGATTCTCGAGACTTCCGTCACCGCTATCGCGCCGCCAAAGTGACTCATGGTACAAAGGCGTTACATGGTTCGTCGCGTACTCTACCCCGCCGGCGTACGGTTTGCCGACTTCGTAGATTTTCAGATCAACTTCCTGAACTACCGCACGGGGCTGCTGATCCCGAGCACCGAAGTCTGGGTGGGCGACCGTCTGACCATGCGTATCAACTCACTCGCGTGCAAAGGCGAGGAATTGGATCCGGACCGCGCGGTGATTGGCGTCTTCGGCGACAGCGCGAGCTTCGGATCCGAGACTGACGCGTGGCCGTTTCGCCTCGACATCCCGGGCTATCAGGCGCTGCTCACCTCCGTGGAAGGGCACGATTTCACACGAATGCAAACCCGCTTCCAGGAACTGCGGGAGCAGGTCCAATTCGAGGCCACTATCGTGACCGGCAGTTGGCACAATCTCGTCTATAACCGGCACGACGAAGTGTATTGGAACGAGGTCTTCGATTCGTTTTGCGGGAAAAATCAGAAAACCGCTTTCTGCACGCTGCCCGCCGGAATCGACGAATACGCCTGCGAGCATGGCATCCAGCACTGGGTCACCAACGGAGCCAGGGGCAACCCCTTTGCCGGCTGGGGCTCGTGGCCGCTGGATGCCGAAAAGACGCGCGAAATCTACACCGGCCTGCTACGCTACAACGCCTTCGTGCGGCGCTATTGCAAAGCCTTCGGCGCCATTCTGATCGACCTCTTCGAGGCCTGGCGCCCGGAGGACCCGGAAGTGCTCGCCTCAGGATATTTCGACCCCTGCCATCCGCGTCCGGAGATCTACCACAAACTGGCCGCGGTCGCGCGCGAGGCCCTCGCGCCCCGCTTGCCTAAGCGGCAATCGGGACCCTCGCGCCCCTTCGTGCCGTCCGCGCCGGCGATGCCCGATACAGCGTCAGAGCCGCAACTTCCAGGCACCAAAGTCTACCCTCTCTGGTGATGCGCCCCTTCATGCGGATCCTAGGAGTCTCCTGCTTTTATCACGACGCCGCCGTCGCGTCACTCGACCACGGGCGCATCACTTTTGCCATTCACGAGGAGCGCCTCTCTCGCGCCAAGCACGATGCCTCGCTGCCGCGTAGGGCCATCCAGGCGGCTTTGCAGCACAACGGGTGGCGGCCTGAAGACGTGGACCGCGTGGTGTTTTACGAGGACCCCGGGCTGAAACTGCGCCGCTTGCAGGATCAGGCGGAGCGCTTCTGGCCCGACAGCCAACTGCTGAAGGAAGTGGGCATCCCGAGCTATCTGCAGAATAAGTACCCGGTGGCCGACATGCTTCGCAGGGAGTTTGGCTTCCGCGATGTCGTGACCGGTAATCACCATCAGTCGCACGCCGCCTCTTCCTTCTACACGTCGCCCTTCGAGAACGCCTTGATACTGACGCTCGATGGCGTCGGCGAGTACGAATCCGCCGCGGTCTTTCTGGGAAGGGGCAACCGGCTGGAGCGCGTGCTCTCCATCAATTTTCCGGATTCGCTGGGCTTGTTCTATTCCGTTTTCACCCAGTATCTGGGCTTCGAAGTCAACGAAGGCGAATACAAGGTGATGGGCTTGGCGCCCTACGGCAAACCCACGTTGCTCGATCGCATACTCGGCCCGGTGCTGCGCCTCGAAGAAGACGGCACGTTTCGCCTCAATCTGGACTTCTTCAATTTTTGTAGCATCGAGCGCCACTACCGGGATCGCTTGATCGCGCACCTCGGCGTTCCACCGCGCACAGCGGCGGACCCGATGACGCAGGCGCACTGCGACCTCGCGGCCAGCGTGCAACAGGCGCTGGAACTGGCGGTCTGCAATCTGCTGCGCGCCATGCTGCTCAAATATCCTGGGAAGGACGTTTGCCTGGCTGGCGGGGTGGCGCTCAATTGCACCGCCAACGCGCGCCTGATCCGCGATTTCGGCATCCGCCTCCACATCCACCCGGCTGCCGGCGACGCCGGCGGAGCTTTGGGAGCGGCGCTCTTCGAAGCGGCCAGGCACTCGCCGGAAGATCAATTGTTGCGGCCCGAATTTACGCCTTACCTGGGCATGTCGTTCTCCGCGCCGCAGATCGAGCAGGCGCTGGCCGCACGCGGCGTGGCCTTCCAGCGCCCCGTGAACACCGCCGCGCATCTGGCGCGCCGCCTCGCCAACGGCGACGTCGTCGCCATTGTGCACGGACGCGACGAGTGGGGACCGCGGGCGTTGGGCGCGCGCAGTATTCTCGCCGACCCGCGCCAGGCCGGCATGAAGGACCACCTCAACGCGAAGATCAAATTCCGCGAAGAGTTTCGTCCCTTCGCTCCGGTAGTCATGGAGCAGCACTACGGAGAATATTTCGAGACGCTCGGCATGGCTGCCAGCCCCTACATGCTGTTCACCCACAAAGCGCTGCGTCCGGAATCCACCGCTGCCGTCGTGCATGCCGACCTCACCAGCCGCGTGCAGACCGTGAACGCCGCGCAGAACGCCTACCTTTACGAAATCCTGCGCGAATTCCACGCGCTCACCGGAGTTCCGGTGTTGATCAACACCTCATTCAACCTGCGCGGCGAGCCGATCGTGAGCAGTCCCGCCGACGCCCTCAAGACCTTCTACGCCTCCGGTATCGATTGCCTGGCCATTGAGGATTTCGTCGTCGGGAAGTCATGAGCGGCAGTACTCAACCCACCGGCGCGGGACTGCCTTCGGTCGCAGCCAGGGCGCGGCGACTCTATGCCGCTCGGGTGGCCAACACTTCCCTGGCGCCGCAGTGGTGGACCGCCGTAATTCTGACAGCCAGTTCCCGGCGGCAGGCGGCGCGCTACGAATGGGAGCTTCAACGCCGGCATGATGGCGGCAAGATTCCCTCCGGCGTGACGTATCTCGTCGTCCCGGACGTCGCCGACCAGCGGATTGGCAGCGGTGGTGCCACGCTGAATGCGCTGCACGCGCTCATGGCGGTGAAGCTTTTCCAGAACGGCGGAGCCCCGCCGGGTTTCGACCTTACCGCCTGGTGGAGCGCGCAGCGCGTGCTGATGATCCACGCCGGCGGCGATTCGCGCCGCCTGCCGCAATATTCGTTATCCGGCAAACTCTTTAGCGCCGTGCCCGTGAGCACCCCGTGGGGCGAGACCAGTACGGTTTTCGACGAGATGCTGGGACTGTCCACGGCCTGGGTGGAGCGCCTGCCCTCCGGTCTGGTCGTAGGCTCCGGCGACGTGATTCTCACCTTCGATGCCGCGGAAGTCAACTGGGATCGTCCCGGTGTGAGCGGCGTGGCGATGCGTCAACCGGCCGTCACCGGAACCCAGCACGGCGTGTACGTGACCAACGAGCAGGGACGCATCTACGCGTTTCTCCAAAAGCCGTCACTGGCGGAACTGAGTGCGTCGGGCGGGCTGCTGGCCGGTGACCAGGTGGCTCTCGATAGCGGCCTGATGCGTTTCGCGCCCGACGCCGCCGCGCGCCTCACCGAACTGGCGGGCCTCAAGCCGGTGGACGGCATTTATCGACTCGGCGACGGCATCATCGGACAAGCCGTCGCCGCCGATGGCAAGCCTCCGGAGATCGACCTCTATCAGCACGTCACCATGGCGCTCACCGGCCAGTGGACGCCCGGACCGCAGGATAGCGACGCGCTCCATACACTCGCCGGCCACCTGAGAGACATCCCCTTCTGGTGCTCCATAGTCTCGGGCGACTTCACTCACATCGGCACCACCGCGCTATTCCGCCAGTTGATGACTGGCGACAAACTGCCGGGCGATCTGCAGGCGGTGCAGCAGCGGCTGGGCGCCACCCGCCAGCCCGGTGTGCGGTCGGCCGGCGTGGTCACCGACAGTGTGCTAGCCGGTGGCGCGGATTTGGGCGCCAACAGCGTGGTGATCGAATGCCATCTGAATTCGCACGTGCGTGCCGCGTCGGGCAGCGTCCTGCACGGGCTCGATGGCATCTCCGGCGCGATCGATATTCCGGAAGATACGGTCGTGCATCAACTCCCGGTGGAACTGCCGGATGGGCGCAGCGGCATCGTACTCCGCGTGTACGGGGTGGAAGACGACGCCAAGGTGAGCGTGACGCAAGGCGCGGCCACCTGGTTCGGCCGCCCCCTGCTCGGAGCCGTGCAGGCCCTGGGATTGCGCACCGAGGAAGTGTGGCCCGGGCTGCCGCCCGAACAATGGACGCTGTGGAATGCGCTGCTGTTTCCCGTCGCTTCGGTGGATGAAGCATGGGCGTGCGCACGCTGGATGTTGACTCTCGACCAGGACTATCCGGTCGCAAAGTGGCGCCGCAGCGAGCGGCTTTCACTCGGCGGCGGCGCGCAGTATGCCGACGGCAGAGCCTTGGAAGCGGCACGGTCGCGCCGGCTACAGGCCACCTGGCGGATTCTAGCCTTGTCCCTGGTGGATTCGGGAGCGGACATACGGCCGCTTCTCGCCAACGCGCCGAATATCGCAGCCCTCAGTGCCACCGGGGAAGCGCTGTGCGCGCGAGCGCGGGAACTGGAAGCGGAGGCGCCGACGGAATCGGCCAGCCGGTATTACGCCGCCAACCTGTTCTTCGGGCAGGCTGGCTTGCTGGACGAGGCATCGGAAGCGCACACCGCGGCGTTTCGTCTGGTGGAGCGCGCCGTGCGGGCCGGCAACTACGCGGCCGCGCCCGCCACGGCCCCGAAGTGGGCCTTGCAGGAAGTGACCGTGGAGGGGCCGGCCCGAATCGATCTTGGCGGCGGCTGGAGCGACACGCCGCCCTTTTGCCTGGATTGGGGCGGCACCGTGCTGAATGTGGCCGTGCTGCTGAACGGCGCGTACCCGATTCGCACCACCATCCGGCGCCTTCCCGAACCGGTGGTGAGGTGCATCTCCGATGAGGATGGCCTGACCGCCCACTATCGCAGCCGTGAAGAGTTGCTGCTCCCGCCCCGCCCCGGCGATCCGTTTTCCATTCCCCGCTCGGCCCTGTGCCTCTATGGACTCCTGCAACAGGAAGAGCCGCTTTCTGTGACCCTCGAACGTATGGGGGGCGGAATCGAGATTCGAACGGCGGTGGCATTGCCCATGGGTTCCGGCCTGGGCACCAGCAGCATCGTGGCCGCGGTTATTTTACGCGCTCTGGCCGAAATGCTGGGCTGGCCCGTCAGCGATCGGACGCTGGCCCACCACGTGATGGACCTGGAGCAGCGCATGACTACCGGTGGCGGCTGGCAGGATCAGACCGGCGGAATCTTTCCGGGCGCGAAGCTTACCGTCACCGGTCCGGGACTGCAACAGCGGATCCGCGTCCAGCCTCTGCTGTGGACTCCGCAACGGCAATCGGAGTTTGAGCAATTGGTCGTGCTTTATTACACGGGGATCCAGCGCGTGGCGCGCGGCCTGCTGCGTCAGGTAGTGGGACGCTATCTCGCGCGCGAGACCGCCTGCGTGCAGGTGTTGCATAGCATCAAAACCCTGGCGATGGAAATGGCCTACGCCATGCAGGATGGCGAGTGGGACCATTTGGGCAGGCTGCTGGACCGTCATTGGGAGTTGAACAAGACGCTGGATTCCAACACCGCGAATGCGCCGATTAATGGTCTGCTGGAAGCCGCCCGGCCGTTTCTGCACGGCGCGAAACTGGCTGGCGCCGGCGGCGGCGGCTTCATGATCATGCTGGCGAAGAGTCCACAGGCTGCGGCTGAGCTACAACAATTCCTGCTGGCCCACGATCCCGCGGCGGGAGGGTCGGTCTATTCCTGGAGTGTGGCCAGTGACGGGATGCGGGTGCGCAGAGTAATCTCCGAAAATGAGGGTTAGTAGCCATCCCTGGCGGTGCAGGAGACAGGCGACATGAACCTCCAGGCTCCCTACCTTCGGTAGTCTTTGAATTTGAATGTGCTACCCATCTCCATGCTGGTGAAGATGCAATACACGCCGTGGCGATCCTGACGTTGCAGGTGAGGCCCGTCTACCCATCCCCGGTATTCCAGGGTGCGCATGGCCCGGACTTGTGGAGTGATGGGATACTGGCCATGCACATCGCGGAAGAAATGTACGATGTGCTCGGGGCGGGTCAGCAGGGGCAAGTATCCCTGGATGACGATGCGGCCGAAACAATGATCTACAAAGACCAGGAAGCGTCGAAAAAGCTTCGCGATGGTTTCCATCGGTCGCCTCCTCAGGGGACTTGGCTCGTTACCAAAATCATCTGCCCGGGCGACCGGTGGAATCAACCAGGCCACTGGCAGCCCTGGCGTTCTTGGCGTCTTGGCGACTTGGCGAGAAACAAAGGAAGGTTGCGATGACCGAGAACGCCATTGCCAAAGAGATTGTCGACGCCGCCTTTCGCATACACACCACACTGGGGCCTGGCTTACTGGAGTCCGTTTATCAAATGGTCTTGGCGTATGAGTTGGGCCGCCGGGGTTTACGCGCCGTGAGCCGGCAGGCGATCCCGTTAGTATATGAGAGTATCCGGATCGATACCGGATTCCGCGCTGACTTGGTGGTCGAAGAAAAGGTCATTGTGGAGATCAAATCGGTCGAGTCCCTGGCCCCGGTGCACAAGAAGCAACTCCTGACCTATCTCCGGCTTGCCGACAAGCGTCTTGGCTTGCTGATCAATTTCCACGTGCCGCTGATCAAAGACGGCATCACGCGAATCGTCAATGGACTCGAAGACGATGATCACGCAAAGTCGCCAAGCCGCAAAGAGGCGCCGTAATCTCGCGTCAGCCTCTCCCTGGGATTTCAAGGGCGCAGCCCTTGGCTAACTCTAAACCGTTGCCATGGCCTCGCAGGTGATCACCATGACGAACAGCTGCTTATCCCGATCCTCGCCGGTAACATGCAGTTCGATGGCATTGCGCCCGGGAGCGAATACCGATTCCGCCATCATCACGCAATCGCGATCGTGAGCGGTCACCGGCGGTTGCGCGCGCAGGATGGTGCGCCTGGCGTCGGCAAGCTCGATGTGCACACCGCGGTCGAAGACCCGGCATCGCAGGAAGATGCGATGCAGTCCTTCGCCCTTCGCCTCAAAACTGAGGCGGCACACCGCGCCTTGGGTGACGCGATAGCCGGCGAGCAGGTTCAACTCCTGATCCGCATCGCAGGACGGCCCGAATCCTTCGCCAAACTCCGCGGCCAGCATAATGCGGGTGAAACCGTTGGTCACGGCAAGGCTCGTTCTCAGCGATGTACGGTAGGGCGCCAGCCGCGCGATCCAGTGTCCGCTGCCCGCGCGAGCCGCTGCTTTCTTGAATTGCAGCACACTGCCGTAATAGCGCTCATCGCCGTCCTCGCCGGCGCCGCTGGCCCACTCGCCATAGCTTTTCCACTCCGCGGCCTGGAGTTCGGCGCCTTCGGCCGCAATCGTCTCGTCCACCTCCCGGTAGTACGTGGACATGTCAGCCGTAAGTTGGGCATCGCGGCGGCGATGCGCGGCCAGCACCGTTTCGATAGTCACCAAGGGGCTCTCCCTGGCAAAACGGCGCCAGAGATCCCAATCGCCGGCCTGCCGGAACGACGTGCGGAACCCGCCCGACTTCTGCCACAACGTAGCCCGCCAGAACGTGCCCTCCTGCATCACAAAGCTGAGTGAGCGTCCATCGTGCAGCCCGGCCCGCAAGGTAGCCGCCGGATAGACCTGCGCGTCGTGGATACGCGTGGTCTCACCCTGTTGGTTCATCACGCAGGAGCGGCCGCTCAGCCACGCCGTGCCCGGGTAGCTGGTAAAGACGGTGACGACCGCCTGCAGCGCGCCGGGCATCAGGCAATCGTCCGCATTGATGTAGCTCATGTACTCCTCGCCGGTGGCGGCAAGGTGCGCGAACGCGCGTTGGATCGCATCGTACATGCCGCGATCGCTCTCACTGGCGAAGCTGAACTCCACGCCTTCGCAGAGCAGGGGAAGCGTGCCGGATTGAAGCAGCGCGCGCCAATGCTCCAGGCGCGCCAGGGTGGAGTCGCTCGAACCACCGTCCTGCACGTGATAGCGTATGCGGAATGCGCCGGCCTGAAAAATCACGCTCTGAATCGTCTGGTCGATAAACTCGCAGGAGTTGAAGGTAGGGGTGGCGATCAGGAATACCGGCGTCATCGTGCGTCCCCGTCCTTGCTGAGATCGTACGGTAGGGGGGACGCGCGCCGCTCCGTGCGCGCGATCTCCCCGGGGCGCTGCCGCAGGCGGGTTTCCACCACCAGCGAGTCGTACATGCTGCGCCCGTCAGGTGGAATTCCGGGGTCCGCGTCGCCCACCAGCCTCCATTCCCGGCTCGCGCTTGCGCCGCTGGTGGACCGCAGCTCATAACGATACTCAATCCCATCGGAGGCGGTCACGCCGAGACAGCAGGCACTCTGCTGGGAACCGCGTGAAACCTGAATCGTCACGCCCGGGACGCGATATTCCGGACCCAGCCGCCACGACAGCGGCAGAACCAAATAGCGCGCGCGGCCAGACCGGAGATTCTCTGCGCCGCCGCCCTGCGCCAGAATCGGTTGCCCGTCGGCATCGCCGAGGTAGACCAGTCCAGCCGCAGTGCCTGCCGGCAGGCGAGCGGGAAAGAAGTCGCTGTCTCCTTCGCGCGCCAGCGTGAGCAGCATCATCGTATCGGGCGAAGGTGTGCGCAGGTCGACTCCGGTGGAGTATTTCGCGGCGAAGTTGAAGCGCATGAAGTTCCAGTAGAGCACCTCCCAGTGCGAGTACGGAATGTAGATCCGCCGCGCCGCTCCAATGGCTTCGGCTACGGATGGCGCTACCGGGTGCGCGTCAGGTGCGGGTTTTCCGTGCCAGGCGAACTGCAAATTCCTCATGCCGCCGAAGGCCAGTAAATTCGCGCCCAGCAGCATATGCGTGGCAATCACGGCAGCGAAGCCGCCGGCGAGCACCCGCGACCAGCGCCGCGTTCCGCGCGCGAAGTCCCAGGCCGGACCCAGTGCGGCGATGCCGAGCACCGCGGGGAAACTGTAGTACACCGACGCCGTGGGGATAAAACGACTGCTCACGGAACAGGTCACACACCAGCAGAAGAATGCTGCGGCCACGGCGATTGCGCCGCGCGGCAAACCTCGCGAAAACGCGCCCGCCAGGCAGACCAGCAGCATCAGGTGCGGCATGAAGCCAAGCCACACGGTGTACTCGTGAGGCCACGCGCCCTCTGGATCCGCCGGGCCTTCAAACAGGTTGCCTTCGGGCGACCGTTTGGTGGTCTCCACCAGATCGGAGAAGCAGCACCGCATGAAGAACCCGTTGAATGCCGTGTAGGTCTTCCTGCGCTCGTAATGATTCACCGGAGTGAGCAGGTCGGGCAGTGGACTGACGAACAGATTCGCCATGTTGATGCGAATCTTCTCCCTCGCCAGGGAAAGCCGAAAAGGACGATTGAGGACCACGTTGTTAAACGCCTCATCGGTCAGCTTGTGGACCGAAAGGTAGTTCGCCACCAGGAAAGCGCAGGCGAGCGGGGCGGCCACGGCTCCCGCGGCCAGTGCCGCGGGAATGCGTCGCAGCACGTCCCAACGAAATGCCGGGTTACGCACGATGCGGACCAGCACGATCGCGGCCGCGGCCGCGGCGGCAGCCCAGTAGAAAACCCAGTGGAGCTTCGTGCCCAGTCCCAGTCCCAGCCCCAGGCCCGCCAGCAGCACATACCTCCACCGTGGCGCCGCGAACCATTCCAGCAGAAAGGCCAGAGCCAGCAGCAGGGGAACGGCGGACAATACTTCGTCATTGGTCGAGGCCGCCTGCGCCAGCACGCTGGGACACAGCAGGCAGATCCACATGGCCACAAAGCTTCCGCTTGGCGACGCGCCCAGACACCGCGCCACATAGAACGTGCCCGTCCCGGCGAGAATCCACGCCAGGCAGGTAACGGCGTGGAACCAGATTGCGGAAAACTGGTAGATCGCAAAAAACAGATAGAAAAGCGTTCCGTTCAACGGGTAGTAATGCAGGCGCGGGTCCAGTGGATTGCCCACGTGGAGCAGGTCGCCCCGCCCCAGATAGAAGAACGCGCGGCTGAAACGATACGTAAGCGAGTCCCAGTTATTGGGCACATAGAAGTAACAGATCACCAACGATGCCAGGGCCGCCAACAGCAGCGTTACGCCCAACACGCGCCGCGCGATCGTGTCCACCCGGTGCGGCGCAGGTTCAGGCGGATGTCCCGGGTGCGCGGCCAATGCGTGGACCCTGCGCCGCCACAACAGGGCTTCCAACACCACGGAGGCGGTCAGCGAGACGGCGAAGTAGAGCGGACGATGGTCCAGTCTGGAGAATGCCGCGAGCAGCAGAGCCGTGTAGACGAGGTTGCTCCAGACCAGCAGGAACCAACCGCAAACCCGCGCGATCCCGCCATCGCAAAGGCGCGCGGCGGATCGCCAGGAGAGCCCAACCAGCAGCAGGCCATGGATTCCACCAAGAAGTTGTGGCAAAGACATGAGGGACAGTGATCCGCTAGCGAACACCCCAGAATATCGAACCTCTGCTCCGCTCGTCAGACGGCTGCGCGCAGGGCCGTTGAACGCGAACAGCTGCTCGCCGATGTCTCTACCATCTGTGCGGCCGAACCGGATACGTTTGCGCCACCCACGCCGATATTCCCGCGCTCAAAACCAAACTCGACCTCGCGGAGCCCGGCGAGGAAGCCGCTCCCTTTTCCACTCCCACTTTCGCCAGGTTGCGGCCTTCGGCGCGGGCGACGATGAGGGTGAAGATCACTTCGCGCCCGCCGGCCGGTAACCGCAATGCGAAGAATTGACACCACGCTTGCCGTGACCTAATGTAGAGTGTCATTCGCCCTCCGGCATGCCATCAAAAGACCAGCTATCCCGCCAATCCGCTCCTCCGGCGACCTTCTATCCGCGCTGGCTGGAAGTCATCTTTCTCCTGGGCTTGCCGCCGGTGATCTTCCTGTTCTTCAATCCGCTGTCGATGAACCATGAGAACGGGCTGGACCCCTTCTTTTACACCGGCTACATCAACAATCTGGAAGATCTGCTGCGCCGCCTCGATCTTCTGTACTATGCCGTTCGTTTCGGTCTGATTCTCCCCGCCCGGTTCTTTACCCTGACACTGGGTTCCATACCCGGTTACTTCGCCTTCCGCTATTTCCTTGCGCTCACCGCGGGCATCCCGTTATATCTGGTGGCGAAACGTTTCTTCAGCCTTCCGGTCGCCATTCTCGCCTATTTGGCGCTGATCGCCAGCCCCTGGTTCTGGCGGACCCTTCTGTGGGACCATCCCGACGCCTCCGGTATGCCGTTTATGATGGCCGCATTGTGTCTGGTGCTGTTGGATCGCGCGCCTTCCTGGTGGCGCGACGGGTTGGCCGGTTGCTGCCTCTCCATGGCGGTCAACAGCAACGTCTTCACGGGTGTGATCTTTGGGATTTTCGCCATCGTCTATCTCGCAATTTCTCTCTGGATGGGAACTTCCTGGCGCGTGTTATTGCAGCGTGCGTACGTGCTGGCCGCCGGATTCCTGCTGGTGCTCGCCGCCGGCTATTCCTACTACTGGCATTTCTTCGGCGAGCCCCGCAACATTTTCAACTCGACCTTCAACATGGCCAACCAGTTGACTCACGGCGGCATGGCAGGTTACCGTACCCCCGGGTTTGCTTGGGTGCTGGAGAAACTCCAGGTCCTGGTCCCCGTCCTGCTGTCCCTGTGCTGCCTGGTTCTGATGGCGCGCCGCCGTCCCCATTTCGAAGCCGCGGTATGTGTCGCCACCGGAACCGGCGTAATCTCGTTTCTGTACGTCCACCAATTCCTCATGGCCGGCGACACACTGCAGCTGATCTACTACCTCTCCTATGCGCTGCCTGGCACCTTTCTGTTGCTGCTCTACCTCTGGCAGGAGATCTTGACGCGCTATCCCGGAAAGGCGCGCGTGTTTCTTGCGGTTGCGGTGGCGGCGACTCTGTTTCCGCTGCTCCTGATCACGGTCGGCCTGTCTTGGTATTCGGAGATCACCCCGGCTGTATGGGCCGGAATCGCCGGCGTCACGCTCGTCGTGCTGTTGCTGAATCGCGTCCACTGGGCCTCCCGTGAACTGCGGGCGACGCTTTCGCTGGCTGCCGTGACACTGATCGCGTTCTCCGTCTCCGCGGGCTTCAGGCACAACGTCTACCAGTTGGCACGCCCCCCCGGCGTACGCGTAGACATGGCAGCCGATGTCTATCGCGTCGCCCTGCAATTCATCAAGGAATGTCCTAAGCTGAGCGAGGGTCCGGGCAATCTGGTCTTCTGGTATACCTCTCGCGAAGGCAACCCCATCAACTCCATCCAGTCCACTTACGTCTGGAGCAACACCCGTCTGAATCCGCCCTCGGATCGCGGCATGCCATTCCTCGGGGATCTTCAAATGGAGCGACTGCGCAATCCGCAAATCCGTTACCTCGCCATCCTCGGAGAAACGCCTCAGGAGGTCCAGGATGCGCTGGCTGCGCTGACCAAAGTCGGCGCTGGTTACGACCTGCTCAGTACGCGCGACTTACACTCCGGTAGTGTCCACGTCTATTGGCAACTCGTCGAACTCACCACGCGCCCGCCTCAGGCAAAAGCGGCGACGGCGAACTGATCACTTCCGTCGCGCGATCGCGAGCCACGAAGTTCCGAACGGCAATTCTCGCCTGCCGCGCAGCCATCGCGTCTCCCAGCCCAACTGCCACGTGAGCACTTCATTCAGCACCGGCACCACGCGCAGTTCCTCCTCCAGCAGCTTCTTTGCATCCACACCGCTCGATTGCGAACCCCTGAGTTTGCGGCTCAGCCACATCAGCGGGTGCAGGCTCGCCATGTACGGAGAGAGGAACTCCACCGTATAGCCGGTCTCGCCGAGTTTAGTCTCCAGTTCCGCCCGGCTATACCTCCGGCAGTGTCCCGACAATTCGTCGAAATAACTCCACAGCGATTGATGCGCCGGAACCGTCAGCAGCAGCGCGCCCTCCGGGTGCAGCAGTTCCCGCAGATCGCGGAGTATCTGCAAATCGTCGGGAATATGCTCCAGCACATCGAAGATGCCGATCAATTGGAACTGCTTGCCAAACGGCGCGCGGCGCACGTCGCCCTGCACCAACGGGCACGACGTTCGGGAGCGCGCGTAGCGTATGCCCTCGCCGTACAAATCCATCCCGACCACGGTTCCGTCTGGACAGGCGTCTGAGAGGAAGCGCAGCACGTTGCCATCGCCGCAGCCCATCTCCAGCACGCGAAAGCCCGGCGCCAGGTTCTCAGTCAACTGCCTGGCAAACGCCGAGATCACCTGATTCCGCGCACGAAACCAGAAATGCCGGTCTTCCGCCGCGAACAGGCTCTCGAAGTGACCAGGATCGTACCCTCCCTGCGGAGTCGCCGTACCTGTCATGGCGCCGCCGCTTCGCCGCAGTCGAAGTCCCGAACCGACGCGATCACTTCCGCCTGTTCACCCTCGGAGAGCTGATTGTAGAAGGGCAGGCGCAGCAGGCAATCGCCGGCACGCTCGGTGTTGGGGCACTGCCCGGCGCGCCCACCGAACTTCATCCCCATCGGCGAAAGATGCAGCGGAATGTAGTGGAACACGCTCAGGATGCCCCTGCTGCGCAGATGCGCAATCAGTCGCTGCCGCGCTTGCAGGGACGGCATCAGTAGATAGAACATGTGGTGAGGCTGCTCGCAATGCGTCGGCACCACCGGCAAGCGCACTCCCTGTTCCATTGCCCAATCGGCCAATTGTCTTTCGTACGTCTCCCAGATCCGCTGTCGCGAAGCCGCAATCCTCGCGTACCCCTCTAACTGCGCACACAGAAATGCCGCCAGAATATCCGACATCAGGTAGCTCGATCCGATATCGACCCAGGTGTATTTATCCACCTGCCCGCGGAAAAACCTGCTGCGATCCGTGCCCTTCTCGCGCAGGATCTCGGCACGTTCCACCAGTCGCTCGTCATTGAGCAAAAGGGCGCCGCCTTCCCCGCAGATCACATTCTTCGTCTCGTGGAAACTCTGCGTGGCCAGCGCGCCGAAGGTCCCCAGCGGGCGCCCCTTGTACCGCGCAAACAACCCGTGCGCATTATCTTCCACTACGGGAACCCCGTGCTTGCCCGCGATGCGCACAATCGCATCCATCTCGCACCCTACGCCCGCATAGTGCACCGGAACGATGGCCTTCGTGCGCGCAGTGATCAGTTCCTCCAACCTGCCTTCATCCAGGTTGAACGTATCGGGACGAACGTCGATGAATACCGGCGTTGCCCCGCGCAGCACGAACGCGTTGGCCGTCGATACGAACGTGAATGAGGGCAGGATCACTTCGTCGCCGGGCACGATATCCAGCAGCAGTGCGGCCATCTCCAGCGCGTGCGTGCACGACGTGGTGAGCAGCGCCCGTTTCACGCCAAGCGTCGACTCCAGAAGTTCGTGGCAGCGCTTGGTGTAGTGCCCGTCGCCGGCGGCGTGGCCGCGCGTGATGGCGTCGCCCATGTAGCGCAGTTCGTCCCCGATCAAGCCGGGCCGGTTGAATGGTATCCGGTATTCCATAGGGCAGCTTTACCTGGCCGGGTCCGCCATGGGCTCCTGGACGAACCAGCGGTGATACCAAAGAGCGGTGGACGCGAGCAGGAATCCCGAGCGCTGATACAACCGCTGGGAAGCGATATTCCTGGCCTGCGTCACCACGGTGGCGCGCGTCATCCCCTGCTCGCGGAAGTAGTGCAAGGCCGCGCCCACCAGGCGCTGCCCGATGCCTTCCCCCCGCGCCGCGGTGTCGACGGCAATCAACCCGATAGAGCCCGCGCCCTCCGCCAGATTGCAAGTCACGTAGCCCGCCGCTTCGCCATTTCGCTCCGCCACCAGCACACCGTTCGCGTACCCCTGGCAACTCCGTTCGATCCAAACGGCGTACAGCGCATCGCACTCCCGCGGGTCGAAATGCCGGTCGGCATAAAAGCGCGAGTCCGCCAGATTTCGCCCCGTGAGTTGCTTCAACCGCTCCACGTCAGTGGCGCGAACCGCGCGTATTCCCGCGGGCCGCTCGGGCAGCACGCTCAACTCACGCTCGTAGGTCACACGAATATCCACCAGTTCGAACCCATGACGTTCAGCTACGCGAACCGTGGCCGAATCCCCCTTGGCCAGGAAATACAGGCAGTCGATCCGCTGCTCCTGACACCACGCCAGCAGTTCGACGGCCTCCGCATCCGTGAGACACTCTGCCCGGGCGCGCGCAATTCGGCGTTGAAAAAAGTGCGAGTCCCACTCCAGGCACTCTGCCGGCGCTGCCAGGTTAAGCTTCGCGGCCATGGGCTATATCCTGACCTTCTCCGCACCCTTGCAGAACGACGTAACTCGGCCGGTCCATCATGCGGAAATGCATGCGCGCCAGATACTCGCCGATGATGCCGAGCGCGAACAATTGCGCACCCGAAAAGATAGCGATCGTCGACGCCAGAAACGGAAAGCCCGGCACGGAACCGCCCGATACGAAGTAACGGATCAGCACAAATACCAGCGTGACCAGCCCGAAGAATGTAAAAACGAAACCAATCAGACTGGCCAGTTGCAGTGGTAGCGTGCTGAACCCGGTCATCATGTTCATCGCGTGCCGGATCAATTTGCCTATCGAATAGTTGGAGGTGCCGATAGTGCGCTCGTCATTACGCACGGAAATGGCGGCGAACTTGCGCGTTCCCCAGGTGAGCAGTACGTCGATCGAAACGTGCGGCCCCGAATACTTCGCGAAAGCGTTCCGCAGATGCGTGCGAAAAACCCGAAAGGCGCTCACGCTGCGCGCGGTCGAAGCTCCCATGGCGGCTTGCAGCGCCAGCTTCGTGATCCACGACGCCAGATCGCGAAACAATCCGTGAGTTTGCTTGTGCGGCGTGCCGTACACCACGTCGAAACCCTCGTCCAACTTTGTCAGCATGCGGGGGAGTTCTTCCGGTGGCGTCTGTAGATCGTCATCAAGGGTCGCCACAATCGGAAAGCGCGCCATGCGAATGCCGCACAAAAGCGCGTTGTGCTGGCCGTAGTTGCGCATCAGATTCACACCCCGAATCCAGGGGTGCCGCCGAGCCAACTCTTCCACCACCCGCCAGCTTTCATCGGCGCTTTCGTCGTTGACCAGAATCAACTCGCCCAGTTCCCGCCCCGGTGTCAGCACCTGCATCAAGCGCTCCACCAGAAGTGGCAAACTCCCTTCCGAGTTGTACACGGGCACCACTACCGACACTAACACCCGCTCATGATAACATCCGCCTGCCTGCGTGCCGCTCGCGCACTCTTGTCTCATGCAAGACGAGCCTGGAGCAGATCCGGGCATTTCTGGCGGGCGGTGCGCCCGTCCATTTTCCGGGCGTCGCTTTCATTCCGGCAACCGCGGCGAGGTCATCAACTGCGCTCGCATGCGCAAGACAGGGCCATGTGCCACTCTAGGAGAATGCGGGCGCTGGGCATCATGTATCACGACGTCGTGGAGAACGGGGACTTCGCTTCCAGCGGATTTCCGGGTGAAGGCGCGGACGTGTACAAGTTGCGGCGCGAGGATTTTGTACAGCATCTGGATGCCATCGCCGCGGCTACGGTCGCCGTGAGCACGGTGCGGTCACTGAGCGGGCGGCCGGTGCTGCTCACCTTCGACGATGGCGGCGCGAGCTTCCACCACCCCATCGCGGAACTCTTGGAGCAGCGCGGCTGGCGCGGCCATTTCTTCATCACCACGGACCGCATCGGCACGCCGGGGTTTCTCAGCGAAGCGCAGGTCCGGGACTTGCACGGGCGCGGCCACATTATCGGCAGCCACTCCTGTTCGCACCCGACCCGCATGGCGGCGCTCAGCCGGGCGGAACTGGACCGCGAGTGGGGGCAGAGCGTGGCGCGCCTTTCGTCGCTGCTCGGCGAACCGGTGAAGACGGCGTCCGTACCCGGAGGGTATTATTCGCGCGCGGTCGGTGAATCGGCCGCGGCCGCCGGAATCGAGGCGCTGTTCACCAGTGAACCGACCTCGAAGGTGGACATGCTTGCCGGATGCCGAGTGCTGGGGCGGTATGTGGTGCAGCGGGGCATGTCGCCCCAGTGGTCCGCCGGCTTCGCCGCCGGGCGGGCGGCGCAATGCCTGCGGCAGGCGACCCTCTGGAAGGCCAAGCGAATTGCGAAATCGCTCGGCGGAACCAGGTACTTGCAGGTGAGAGAAGCGATTCTGAAGGGGAAGTAGCTCCCCTTCGCCACCGGCGAGCTTTCAGCGATCAGCAGTCAGCGGCCAGCTCGCCAAGCGGCGTGCGCAGGGTCGGTGGTGCCCGCGGTCACAGCACGGAAGAAGCCAGCACGCCGAGGCCGCCGTGCTGGCAGTAGTTAGTAAACAAAAAATCTTTATTCGCCCTGCTATCAGGCACTTAGATTTTTCGCCGCCGGCCAGCCCAAAATCAGGGTGCTATTTCTGTAAGTGAAAAGAGTTGCTCGCTCGCCGAGAAGCAACCCGTCCGGTACTCTATGCGGGAGCCCACACACCTCGAGGGGGCCTTCGATAATCCCGAGCCCATAGTTTCAACGTCGATAGGCGGCCAACAGCGGCAGCTGCTCCTCCTCGAGAGGAGAAAGGAATCGATTCCTTCGCTGTCCCGGCTCACCCCGGGCAGCATTCAGCAAGACAAAGTTCTTTGAAAATAGAACGTCCGTCAGTTCTCGATGGGATTCTTCTCGACGTGATCCATCACGAAAAAGTCGATCGCGCCCTTCTTCTGTTCCAGCTTCAACCCCAGTTGATCCTGTACAGCCGAGAAGATGGATGGCGCGTCACTCGGCGGCGGAGGTGGCGCTTCACCCGTGCCGCCCGCTCCCACCATCGCCATCGGTCCATTCGCGTTGAGGTTCTCACGCGTGAAGGTCAGCGTGTAGTCGTACTTCCCCTTCAATCCGGTGGCGTCCACCACGGGGCGCCCTATCTGATTCGTCAGCATGTTGACCAGTTGCTCCATCGACGAATCGCTGGTGGTCAGGCGCGTGCCGCCGTTTGGCATCATAAACATCGAACTGGAATTTCGCCCGGCGGGGATGACCGGGAAACCATCGGGACCAATCGTCGGCCTGGCCAGTCCTGGCGGGGCGCCACCAGCGCCGCCTGCCGGACCGCGCGGCGCGCCATCCGGCGGCGGGGCCGGTTGTTCCGGTGAAGGCTTCAGCTTCGACCCGTTCTTGCCCACCACCAGATCGTAAACCGGCATCTCCCTCTTCTCGAAGTGGTACGCCAGCTTGAAACGCTCGATCAGCAGGTTCTTGAACATGGTCTGCACCTGCTCTTTGGTGGCGCCCGCCGGGATCTTTGCCGACACGTTGTACCGTGGCCCATCCCCCGACGCCACGGCAGGATATTGATACGCCCTCAGCCCGAATGCCTGGCTGATCAGGACGCTCACGGGTGAATTCATGCACGTGTATTGTCCCGGACTCTGCGTACCCGGGCCTCCCGTGCAGCCCATCCGCATCGCCACTCGTCCGATCGGCGAGGCCTCCGGCGGCGGAGCAACCTTGATCGATGCCACTTCGAAAACCATCGAAGGGTCGGGTGCCTGCGCGAAACTCAGGCCGCACAAAAACAGTCCCCAGACCACTGCCTTCATGGATTCTCCTTACGCCTTCCACTTCATATAGTAAAAAAGCATCGGCGTCTTCCCCGTGTTCTTGATGCCGTGCAGTTTGCCGCCTTTGCAGTACATCATGGAACCCGAAGCTGCCTTCGTAATCTTGCCGTCCACCGAGATCTCGCCAGTGCCTTCAGTCACTACCATAATCTCTTCTTCGGGATGCTGGTGCGGCGGATGCGGCTCCATGCCAGGCTTCAACTGCAGGCTGCCGAACACCAGCGAACTCAACTGGTCGGTGCTCCCGTCCAAATACAGGTTGATGTCGCCGAACGCTTCGTGCGTCACCTTCGCCTGCTTCTTGTCCATCGTGGCGTCGGGAATCTTGTTGGCCATAGCCGCCATCATAGCCGGAAGTGCCGCGGGCAGTGCCGCCAGCTTAATTACATCTCGTCGGTTGGGCATTTACTGATAGTACACAAACCACCGGGGGAACGCCGCTGTGCGCTACCGGACCGCAGCGATGCGCCGCGAGGACTATCCTGGTCTTATGGTGAAGTTCCTGATCGGCCTTGTTACCGGCGTGGCGTTGGTCTTCCTTTCGGTCCTATTGCTGTTCGTGGTGGCCTTGCGATTCCGCGACAGCCCGCCAACCATCGCTGACAATTCCGCGCTGATCTTGCGCTTGAGCGGCGACCTGCCCGAGAAGCCGCCCATGGAACTGCCCTCGATCCTCGGCGAAGATCACACCCCCGTCACCGTCATCGGTGTATGGTCCACCCTCGAAAAGGCGGCGGCCGACTCGCGGGTCAAGGCCGTGGTGCTGCAACCCGAGGGTCTGTCCGCCAGTTGGGCCAAGTTGCAGGAGCTCCGCCTCGACATCGACAAGTTCAAGAAGTCCGGTAAACCGGTCTTCGCTTACCTGCGCCAGCCCGGCACGCGGGAATATTATGTCGCCGCGGGCGCCGACCGCATCTATCTGGGACCCTCGGAGCCGGTCATGCTCAAAGGCCTGCGCGCCGAAATGATGTATTTCAAGAACAGCCTCGACAAGCTCGGCGTCAATGTCGAAATCGAGCATGCCGGAAAGTACAAAGACTTCGGGGACATGTTCACGCGCTCCGATATGAGCCCCGAGACCCGCGAAGTCATGACCACCGTGGTGGACGAACTCTACGGCGACATAGTCGCGACCATCGCGGCCGGACGCAAACGCACGCCCGACGAAGTGCGCGCCATCATCGACCAGGGTCCGTTCACCGCGCCGCAGGCGCTCAAGGCGGGGCTGGTGGATGAACTGCGCTTCGAAGACCAGATGTGGGGCGAACTCAAGGACAAATTGAAGGTCGAGCCGGCGAAGCTCTCCATGGACAAATATTCCAAAATCACGTCGGAATCGCTGGGCCTCTCGGGCAAAAATCGCATCGCCGTCGTGGTCGGCGAAGGCGACATCGTGCGCGGCAGCCCGGGTGACGACGGGGCGGCCGATACCAATCTCACCTCCTACGGCTTCAACAAGCTGCTGCGCCGCGTCGAAGCCGATTCCTCGATCAAAGGCGTGGTCGTCCGCATCGATTCCCCGGGCGGCGAAGTCACCGCGTCGGACGAATTGTGGCGGCAAATGAATCTGCTCAGCAAGAAGAAGCCGGTGGTGATCTCCATGTCCGGGGCGGCCGCCTCCGGCGGCTATTTCATGGCGATGACGGGCGACCCGATTGTCGCCTACCCGGGCACGCTCACCGGCTCCATCGGCGTGGTGTTCGGCAAGCCGAATCTGCACGGCCTGTACGATAAACTGGGCGTCACCAAAGACGCCATCCAGCGCGGCAAGCACGCCGGCATCGATTCCGATTACACGCCGCTCACGCCCGACGAACGCGCCACCCTGCGCGCCGGCATCGATGAAAGCTATCGTGATTTCGTCACCAAGGTGGCCGAAGCGCGGCATCGCAAATTCGAAGAGATCGAACCGCTGGCACAGGGCCGCGTATGGCTCGGCTCGCAGGCCAAGGAACGCGGCCTGGTGGACGAAGTGGGCGGCATCGACAAGGCCATCGAAATCGTCAAGCAGAAAGCCAAAATCCCCAACAGCGAGCGCGTCGGCCTCGTGGTCTATCCCGGACGCCGCAACATCTTAGACCTGATCCTGAAGAAGTCCAAGGAAGACATGCTGGAAGCCAAACTCTCCCAGGTGTTGGGCCGTCTGCCGGTCCGCGCCTGGCTGCGCGGCGGCATGCTGCGCATGATGCCCTTCTGGTTCGAAGTCCGCTAAACTCCGCTGCGCAGCACTTCGCGAATCTTGCGATTCAATAGCTCCGCCGTGAACGGCTTCTGGATGAACGGCGTGTCCGCGCTCAGCATTCCCTGATCGATTACGCCGCTATCGGTGTAGCCAGACATGTACAACACCCGAACGTCGGGACGCGCCGCCTGCATCTGGCGCGCCAGTTCCGTACCGTTGACTTGCGGCATAACCACATCCGTCAACAGCAGATCGAGCGGCCCTACCAGCGTGGCTGAGATGTTCATGGCCTGGTCGGCCGAATCCGCTTCGAACACCCGATAGCCCAGCCGAGTCAGTATCGTGCGCGTGAGCCCGCGCACCTGGGGATCGTCCTCCACCAGGAGCACGGTTTCGGTCGCCGGGACAACCACGTCCCCGTCGCCGGCGCGCACCAGTGCTTCCGCCGCGGCATCGATCGCGGGCAGGTAAATCTTGAAGACCGTGCCCCGCCCGAGTTCGGAATACACCAGGATCTCTCCGCCGTTCTGCTTGACGATGCCGTACACGATCGACAGTCCGAGCCCCGTCCCTTTGCCTTTCTCTTTCGTGGTGAAAAACGGCTCGAACAGTCGTAACTTGGTGGCGGCGTCCATTCCCATGCCGGTATCGCTCACGGCGAGCATGACGTAGCGTCCCGGCTGCACCCCGATGTGATGCCCGGCATAGGCGTCCGTCAGTTGGACCACCGAAGTTTCGATCGTAAGAATGCCGCCCTCCGGCATCGCATCGCGCGAATTCACCGCCAGATTCATAATCACCTGGTCGATGTGCGAGGGGTCCACTTTCACCGCCGGTAAGCCGGGGGCGAGGCGTAACTCCAACTGAACGTCTTCGCCGATAATGCGGCGCAGCATCTTATCGATTCCCTCGACGATCTCGTTCAGATCTACCACCCGGGGTACGGCCACCTGCCGCCGGCTGAAGGCCAGCAGTTGATTGGTGAGGGAAGACGCCCGCTCCGCGGCGTGGCGGATTTCCTCGGCATATTCCAGCGCGGCGGGGTTGAGCCGCAAATGCTCGCGCACCATCTCGTTGTAGCCCAGAATGACGGTGAGCAGATTATTGAAATCGTGCGCCACGCCCCCGGCCAGCCGGCCCACAGCCTCCATCTTCTGCGAATGCAGCAGCTGGTCTTCGAGTTCCAGGCGCTCGGCGGTACGGCGGAGCACGCGCTCCTCCAGTTCCTCGTTAATTCTATGAACTTCTTCTTCGGCGGCCCGCCGCTCGGAGATTTCGCGATTCAGCGAGTCGTTGACGCGCGCCAGTTGCGACGGGCTGGGCAGCGCGATCAAGCGGGGCATCATCGGCAGCAGCATGACGAACGTCGCCAGGGAGGCTAACGCTGTGATCGCCTTGACCACTCCCTCCAGGCGGTACGTGGGGACCCAAACGGTAATCGCCCCCATCAAATGGCTGCTGCCGCAGGCCAGAATGAAAAGCCCGAACGCAATGAAAATCCCTTGGAAACTGACGTCGCGCCGCCGCTTGACGAAATAAAAGAGCAGGAACGGGATGGCGTAATACGAAGCGGCAATCACCACGTCCGAGATCACGTTGAGCCAGAGCACCGCGGGATCCCAGTAGTAACACATGCCATGGGGCATGAACTGCCGGCTTAAGAGTTCACGAAAGAATTGAGGCACAGACGATAACCCTTCCTGGTGCAAACCTCTGTCGATGGGGAAATCCGCTAACTGATCATCCCGGTTCTGTAAGAAAGCATACGTCCCAGGAGGTCCGTTCGCAATCCCTGTTCCGGCGCCTTGGTTTGCCAGCGTACTCCCCATCCGTTACACTGGCGTTGCCGGATAACCTATGGCAACTCCCCACGACCCCGCCGCATCGCTAGCCGCCGCTCGCGCGGACAAGAGTTTTTTTGGCCACCCGCGCGGGCTGGCGACCTTGTTTTTCACCGAGATGTGGGAGCGTTTCAGCTATTACGGCATGCGCGCCATCCTCATCTATTACCTCACGACAAGCGTGGCAAAAGGAGGTTTGGGATTCGCCGATTCCAAGGCCGGGGCGGTCTACGGGCTTTACGCATCCATGGTTTATCTGATGTGCCTGGCCGGCGGCTGGGTGGCAGATCGCGTCGTGGGACAGCGCCGCGCCGTGCTGATGGGCGGCATCCTGATCTCCGCCGGCGAGTTCTGCCTGGTGATGCCCAGCGAGGCTTCCTTCTATCTCGGACTGGTCCTGCTGGTCTGCGGCACCGGGCTGCTCAAAGGCAACGTCAGCACCATCGTGGGACAGCTCTACGCACAGGGCGACCCGCGCCGCGATTCCGGATTCTCCATCTTCTACATGGGCATCAATCTGGGCGCCCTCATCTCGCCCCTGATCTGCGGCTGGATCGGCGAGCACTATGGGTGGCGGCTCGGCTTCGGCGTGGCGGGCGTGGCCATGCTCGCGGGGCTGGTGCAATACGTCATCACCAGCCATCACCTGGGGTCCGCCGGACTGCATCCCGCGTCCACGGGAGATCCCGAACGCGACCTGCGCGAAAAGAAGAGCGCCCTCCGCGCGCTGGGAATTGGCGCCGCGATAGTGGCGCTGCTGGCCGCGCTCGGCCTCAGCGGAGTGGTCGAAATCAGCGCCACCATGCTCTCCAACGCGCAAGGCTGGCTGCTGCTACTGATCTCCGCGGCGGTGTTCTCTTGGCTGATTTTTCTGGGTGAATGGACCCCGATCGAGCGCAAACGCAGCGCGGCGATCCTGGTGCTGTTCATCGCCTCCGCACTCTTCTGGGCGGCCTTCGAACAGGCCGGCAGTTCCCTGAGCCTGTTCGCGGAACGCGGCACCAATTGTACGATGTTCGGCTATGCCTTTCCCGCCAGTTGGTTTCAAACCGTGCAGCCCGTATTCGTGGTCGCACTGGCGCCCGTCTTCGCGTGGCTCTGGCTGGCGATGGGGCGGCGCGAGCCTTCCAGCCCCGCCAAATTCGCCCTCGGACTATTGTTCGGCGGCCTGGCCTTCCTGATCCTGGTGCCCGCGGCGCGCCATGTCCTGGCCGGAGACAAGGTGTCGCCGTTCTGGCTGACCGGCACCTACCTTCTGCAAACGCTCGGTGAATTGTGCCTGAGTCCGGTGGGTTTGAGCTCCATGACCAAACTCGCGCCGGAACGCGCCGCCGGCTTCATGATGGGAATCTGGTTCCTCTCCACCAGCATCGGAAACTGGCTGGCGGGAGAAGCCGCCAGCGTCTATAGCACCATGCCGCTGCCCACCCTGTTCGGCTCGGTAGCGGCCTTCAGCATCCTGGCGGCAGTGGCGCTGTTTCTGTTGATCAAGCCCACGGTGCGGCTTATGCAGGGCGTGAAATAGCGGAGGCTAGACGGGGGTCGTGGTGGTGCTGGTATTGGCGCCAAGCATGACCAGGCCGCGTGTTTCCGCTTCCCCCTTGGTCATGCGTTTCTCCAGGCAGCAGCCGCCCTTCCACCATTGCGGGCGATTGGCCCAGATCTCGCGGATCGGCGCTTCCTTGATGTTGCCCACCGCCGGCATGCCGTAGCAGCTCAGTACATCGCCGTTCGGCATCACCTGAATCGTTGTCAGCGCGGAGCAGATCGGGTGCTTCAGGTGCGCAGTGTGCTGTTGCACCGAAACGCGCATCGAATCCGGGTCGCCGAAGTACGGAATCATCGTCTCCAATTGCTGGAAGCTGTTACGGATCGGCAAGCCCTGCTTCTTCAATGCGATCAGTCCGCGCACCGCGGCTACCGCTCGCGAGGTGTCATCCGGCCAGTTTTCGCTGGTCTCGAACCAGCGCGAATCTTCCGGCGTATTGTAGTTCTGCTCCACCGCCTGGTAGAAGATTTCCATCCCGTTCTGGGCCGCGAACTTCGCCACATTGCCCACATCGTGCAGGTTCTGGCGCATCACCACCGTCTTCAGGCGGATGATGTACGAAAGCGATTTCTCGCTGCGCAGGCGCTTCAGCGTCTCCAGCGTGCGCGTCGTCTTCTCCCAGAAATTCTCCCGCCCCCGGATCACCGTGTGCGCCTCGCCCACTCCGTCCAGGGACACCGTGATGCGGCTGGGATTGGCCAGCGCCGCGCGTTCAATCCGGCTCTGATCGTCCCAGTACCCGTGCGTCAGGATTTCGGCAAACAATCCCACCGAGGCCGCGTGGGCCAGCACGTCCGGCGTATGCGGCCGCAACAGGGCTTCGCCGCCGCTGAAGAAGATGTGTACCGGACCCAGCCACGCGCGCATCTCGTCCAACGTAGCTTTATATTGCTCGAGCGTGGGCGTGTCGTCCTTGCCCTTGTTTTTCCAGATGTCGCAGTGCACGCACTTGGCGTTGCACAGGTTAGTCATCAGGAAGCCGATATCGGTAGGCCGGCAGTTGTCGGCCCAGCGACCACCGGAAACGGTGCGCAGACGATAATTCGCAGCGGTATAAACGCGCCGGTATGCGTCCCCAAGTTTTAGACGTTCAGACCGTGCGCCCATGACACTTCTCCAGGTAAGACATCAGACAGGACAAACTCTACCCAGGGTAAGCTTTCCGTAGGACAAAACTCAAGCTGACCATTTGGTAACACGTACTAGTTCACCACCTCCGGGGGCGCTACAATGCATTTTGACCCCAAAAATTGTAGTGCGCGCGGCCATTGCCGGCTGCGGCTTCATCGGGCAGAAACGCGCCGCCGCGCTACCGCCAGGAAGCGTGGCGGTATGCTGCGACCCTGACCCCGTCCGCGCCTCCCAATTAGCTGACAAGTATGGAGCTTTGGCCTCCACGGACTGGCGCTCCGCGGTCACCCGCGACGATATCGACGCCGTATTTGTGGCCGCTACCCACGACCAGCTTGCGCCCGTGGCCGCCGCCGCCGCCGGTGCCGGAAAACACGTACTCATCGAAAAGCCCGGCGCCTGCCGCGCCGCCGATCTCGATACCGTCGCTGCCGCCGCCCACCGCACCGGCGCGCTGGTGCGCATCGGGTTCAATCATCGCTATCACCGGGCTTTTCGCCAGGCGCGCGAAATCTTCGAGAGCGGCGCCTTGGGCGAGATGATGTTCATTCGCGCCCGCTACGGCCATGGCGGCCGACCCGGCTACGATCGCGAATGGCGCGCCAATCCGGCCCTCTCCGGAGGCGGCGAACTGATCGATCAGGGCGCGCACCTCATCGACCTCTCCCGCTGGTTTCTGGGCGATTTCCCCGACGTGCGCGGCAGCGCCCGCACCTATTTCTGGGACATGCCGGTGGAGGACAATGGCTTCCTGCTGCTCGAGACCGCGCGCGGTCAGGTGGCGTTTTTGCACGCCAGTTGGACCGAGTGGAAGAACCTGTTCTGCTTCGAAATCGCGGGCCGCACCGGCAAGCTGGAAATCAACGGCCTGGGCGGCAGTTACGGAACGGAGCGCCTCGCCTGGTACAAAATGTCGCCTGAGATGGGACCGCCCGAAACCCTCGCCTGGGAGTATCCGATGGCGGACGATTCCTGGCAAATGGAAAACGCCGCCTTTCTGGAAGACATCCGCCTCGGCCGCCAGCCCGATCCCGGAATTGCCGACGCGCAGGCCATGCTGCGCGTGATTGAAACGGTCTACAGCAGGAAAACGTCATGATCATCACCCGCAGCCCGCTGCGGATTTCACTCGGAGGCGGCGGCACCGATCTGCCCTCCTACTATCGCGAACACGGCGGCTTTGTGCTTTCCGCCGCCATCGATAAGTACGTCTACATCACGCTGCACGAAACCTTCCAGCCGGAATTCCTCATCAAGTATTCGGCCACCGAAGTGGTGCAGACGGTCGACGAAATCAAGCACCCGATTATTCGCGAAGCGCTCCGCATGGTGGCCCTGAGCGCGCCCCATTTGGAGATCGTCAGCCTCTCCGACATTCCGGCCGGGACCGGTCTGGGTTCGTCGGGCAGTTTCACGGTGGCGCTGTTGCGCGCGCTGCACACCCTCAATAAGGAATTCGTGCCGCGCTCCGTCTTGGCCGAGCAGGCCTGCAAGATTGAGATCGATATCCTCGGCGAACCGATCGGCAAGCAGGATCAGTACATCTCCTCCTTCGGTGGGATTACCGCCTTCGAATTCCGCCAGGATGATTCGGTGGATGTCACGCCGCTGCAGATCTCCAAGGAGACGCTGTACAACCTGGAGGACAATCTGCTGCTGTTCTTCACGGGCTTCACGCGGTCCGCCTCCGCCATCCTGGCCGAGCAGGACCGGAAGACGCGCGGCGGCGACAGCGGCATGATCGAACACCTGCACCTGATCAAACAGTACGGCTACGAGATTAAGTCCGCGCTCGAAGAGGGCGACCTCCGGCGCTTTGCCGGCATCATGCACCAGCATTGGGAACGCAAGAAATACCGCTCGAAAGCGATGACCAATTCCACCATCGACAGCCTCTACGACCTGGCGCGCGCCCACGGCGCGGTGGGCGGAAAACTGATCGGCGCCGGCGGCGGCGGGTTCCTCATGTTTTATACCGAAGACAAGACCCGGTTGCGCCACGCCATGCTGGACGCGGGGCTGCGGGAAGTGCGTATGCGATTCGATTTCGAAGGTACGCAACTGGTCACGCGGTCGTAAATGCTGCCGCCTGTCGCCATCCTCGCCGGTGGATTGGCAACCCGCCTGCGGCCCGTCACCGAAACCATCCCCAAGGCCCTCATCGAAGTGGCGGGCGAGCCGTTCCTGGCGCATCAACTGCGCCTGCTGCGCACCAACGGCTTCCAGCGTGTCGTGATGCTGGTGGGCTACCTGGGAGAGCAGATTCAGGCGTTCGCCGGAGACGGGCGCAATTTCGGACTCGCCGTGGAATATGTGTTCGACGGCCCGCGCCTGCTCGGCACCGCCGGCGCTTTGAAGCGCGCCCTACCCATGCTGGGAGAGGAGTTCGCCGTGATTTATGGCGATAGCTACCTGCGCTGCGATTATGCCGCGGCGTTGGACGCGTTCCGGAAATCGGGCAAGCTGGGACTGATGACGGTGTACCGCAACGAAGGCCTGTGGGACACCAGCAATGTGGAGTTCACGGCCGGCCGGATCGCGGTTTATGACAAAGCGAGCCGCACCCCCGCCATGCGGCATATCGATTACGGCCTGGGCGCTTTTCGCGCGCCCGCCTTCGATGACGTGCCGGACGGCGTACCCTATGATTTAGCCGCGGTGTATCGGGACCTGCTGCGGCGCGGCGAACTGGCGGCCTGGGAATCGCCCGAGCGATTCTACGAGATCGGCTCGCTGGCAGGCATCGCAGATCTGGAGAGGTTTCTCAGAGCATGACGTTTAGCGAACAGTTCCTGGCCGAAGCCGGGCAGATCCTACAGCAGATCGATGTCGCGGCGGTGGAGCGCATGGCGGCCACCCTGGCCGGGTGCCGGGCTGCCGGTGGCCGCCTCTTCATTCTGGGCGTAGGCGGCAGCGCGGCCAACGCTTCCCACGCCGTCAATGATTTCCGCAAAATCTGCGGCATGGAAGCCTACGCACCCACCGATAACGTGAGCGAGTTGACCGCGCGCACCAATGACGAAGGCTGGGCGAGCGTGTTCGAAGCGTGGCTGCGCGTCAGCCGTCTGCGCGCCGATGACGCCCTGCTGGTGTTTTCCGTGGGCGGCGGCAATCTGGAACAGGGCGTGAGTCCGAATCTGGTGGCAGCCGTGCAATACGCGAAATCCATCGGCGCCAAAATCACCGGCATTGTCGGGCGCGATGGCGGGTACACCGCTGCGCATGCCGATGCCTGCGTGATTGTGCCGACCGTGAACGCGAAGCACGTCACGCCGCACGCAGAGGCCTTTCAGGCCGTGATCTGGCACCTGCTGGTCACCCATCCGGCGTTGAAGGTGGCAGAGACCAAATGGGAATCGATACGGTGAAGGCCGTCTTTCTCGATCGCGACGGCGTACTCAACGTCATGTACTACACGAACGGCGTACCGCGTCCGCCGGATGGCCTCCGCGAGTTGGTGATTTATCCCGACGTGCCGGATGCGCTGCGGCGTCTCAAGGAAGCGGGCTATCTGCTGCTGGTGGTCACCAATCAGCCGGATGTGGCGCGCGGCGTGACCAGCATGGAGTTGGTGAACGAAATCAACGTGGCCATGGCGGCCACCCTGCCGCTGGACGATTTCCTCGTATGCGCGCACGATAATGCGCACGGCTGCAATTGCCGCAAGCCGAAGCCTGGCATGGTGCTCGAAGGGGCGGCGCGCTACCACGTGGACCTGGCGCGCAGTTTCATGGTGGGCGATCGCTGGCGCGATATCGATTGCGGCACCGCCGCGGGCGTGCGCACCGTGCTGATCGATCGCGGCCACAAAGAGCAGGCGCCACAAAAGGCTCCAGATTTCGTCACGGATTCGCTGGCTGGCGCCGCCGCTTGGATTTTGAAGCAAGCGTAGGTTACGCCTGGTCGTCATTCACCCCCATCGCGCGAAAACAACGTTATTCTCGCTCGCGACTGTCCGTGACGCGAGGATGTCTACAGCCCCAGCCCCCCATCGATGATCAGTTCGCTGCCCACCATGTACGCGGATTCATCGGAGGCCAGGTAGACCACCGCGCTTGCGATCTCGCCGGGCGTGCCGAAGCGCCCGGCAGGAACCTGGTGCTGCAGCGACTCGGAGACGGTCTTCAGATCGGCCGCGGAAAGCCCGAGCTTGCCGTATAGAGGCGTGGCGATGGGTCCGGGACTGATCGCGTTGACTCGAATACCGCGGGAAATGAGCTCGCCGGAAAGCGTGCGGGCAAGCGAGAGCAGCGCCGCTTTGCTGGCGCCGTACACGCTGGTGTTCGGCATTCCGATGTGGGCATTAATCGAGGCGTTCAGAACGATGGAAGCCGGGTTCGCAAACAGCGGCAACAAAGCTTGAATCAGGAAGAACGGGCCGCGCACGTTGGTCTGGAAGCACTGGTCCCAGCCTGCCTCGTTCCATTGCTCAACCGGCCTCAGGTCCGCGATGCCGGCGTTGGCGAACAGAATATCCAGCTTGCCGAAACTCTCTCGAACCGTTTCGGCGAGCCGCGCCTGGCTGGCCGCGTCGCCGGCATCGGAGACGATGTAGAGCACTGCATCGTGAAACTCCTGACGCACCGGCTCAAAGGCTTCCGCGCGGCGGGCCGTGATGGCCACGCGCGCGCCTTCCGCCACAAACTGGCGCAGCGTCTCCAGTCCGATCCCGCTGGCGCCTCCGGTGATGAGTGCACGTTTTCCTTGCAGCCTGGCCATGGTTTTCCCCTCCCTGATGAACCAACTTCGCCAGTCTGCATCATCGCCAATAATTGTTCGCGGCCGCAATTGTCTGGAACTCAATGGCCACCACCTGGCTGGCGGCAATGAGGCTATCGGGGCTGGTTGAGTAGCTTGGCCGGCCCCCCTTCAGAACGTCCAGATCGGGCTGGAGATTGTGGATCGTATGCCGGGCCAGCTTGAACGCCAAGGCCCTCCCCTCTTCCGCGGTGGCCGTGATTAAAGTGCCGCCAGGGACAAGAATCAATTCTGCGTCCGGTACTCGATTCATAACTACCCTCCTGGTGATATTTTTATCGCAACGAAGCTCCGCAAAGCGGACGCGTTCAGTCCGCTGCCGCGGTTTTCAGGAACGTCGTGGGCCTGACCCCGGTCTCATGGCGGCGCAAGTGCGCCGCCGGAACCACCCGCCTATTTCGATTCTTCGGGCGTGAAGCGCAGTGACGCGGAATTGATGCAATAGCGCAGCCCGGTAGGGTCGGGTCCGTCTTCGAACACGTGCCCCAAGTGCGCATCGCATTTGCTGCACAGGGCTTCGGTGCGCCGCATCCCCAGGCTTTTGTCGTCTTCCGCGGATACGTTTTCCTGGGCCACAGGGGCCCAGAAACTTGGCCAACCGGTGCCGGAATCGAACTTCTCATTGCTGCGGAAGAGCGCCGTGCCACAGCACGCGCAGCGATAGACGCCAGCTTCGTGATTGTTCCAATATTGCCCGGTGAAGGCCCGCTCGGTACCCTTTTTGCGGGTAACGGCAAACTCCTCGGGTGTAAGTTCATTCTGCCATTCGGCGTCGGACTTGACGATTTTGTTCACCTGGATGGTCTCCCCTCTACTTCCATTATCCCGGAAAAGCACCAGTTCAATCCCGGGCCCTGTGCCGTTCCGCGCCGGGTCGGGCAGATGACGTTCGCGGCGATACCACACCGCCATCAGGCCCGCAAAAGCCAGCGGCATGAAGAGGAACGCGCGTCGCGGAGTCTGGTCTAGCTGATCCACCTGGCAAGTCCAAAAGCGGCAGCGGAGGCAAGGCCCCCGATTACTACAGTTTGCAACCCGCCGCGCAGCGGCGCAATCCCCGTCAACTTACCCTTGACGTAGCCGAAGACAAAGAGCGCGAGCAGAGTGACCGCGGCCGACCACAGCAGCGCCACACGCAGATCGTCCACAAACATGTAGGAAGACAGCGGCACCATGCCGCCGAGAATGTACGAAATGGCGATGGTGGCGGCGCTATTGCGGGCGCGCAGCGGGTCTGGCTCTTCAAACCCAAGTTCGAAGCGCATCATGAAATCCACCCAGCGTTTCTGGTCGGAGCTGATGGCATCGACCACTGGCTTGATGTGTTCGTCGCTCATGCCGAATTCGCGGAAGACGTCGGCCACTTCGTCGCGTTCCTTCTGCGGCAGTTCCACGGTTTCGCGAATTTCGCGCGCCCGCTCGCTCTGGTAGTGGTCGCTATCGGTGCGCGCGGCCAGGTAGCCGCCCAGCCCCATGGCGATCGAGCCGGCGGCGATTTCGGCGAGTCCGGCAACCACTACCAGCTTGCTGGTGGCGATCGCCGTTCCAGTCAGCCCGGCGGCGAGTGCGAAGGGAACGGTCAGCCCGTCCGCCATCCCGATGACTACATCGCGCACGGTGTCCGAGGCCTCGAAGTGCGATTCAACGTGCATGTGCATGGATCATTTATGATCTCACGCCGTCCACAGGACGCCTGAGTTACACTGTGGGCATACTGAACACGGAAAGTCTGAGACAGCGGCACGGAATGCGGGAGAGTGTGTCCAAGCGGAATCTTGGTGCGTCAAGCGAGGTTGTGCGCGACATCAACCGGCGGATTGTGCTGAATCTCATCCGCACCCGCCAGCCCATTTCGCGTGCCGACCTGGCGCGAGCCTCCGGCCTGCAGCGCAGCACCATTTCGTTGATCGTCGAGCAGTTGATTGAGGAGCGCTGGGTGCTCGAAGGGTCGATGGGACGCCTGCCGCGCGGGCGCCGACCTACCTTCCTCGGATTGAACGAAGATCGCGTGATCATCGGTGTGGACGTGCGCCCGTCGAAGACCACCGTGGCGCTGGCCGATGCTAACGGGAAGTTCTCTTCCCGTGAAGTGCTGGAGACGCCGCCGAATCCGGAAACGGCGCTGGACTGCCTGATTCAGGCCATCCAGCGGATGAAAAATGCCTGCCGCGGAAAGATGATTGAGGGCGTCGGCATCAGCCTGCCCGGCCGTTTCGATCACACCCTCAACCGCCTGGTCTTCGCCCCCAATCTGAAGTGGCCGGCCATCAATTTCCGCGACCCCATCGTGGAGCAGACCGGGCTGGACGTGGAGTTCGAAAACGCGGCCAACGCCTGCGTCCTGGCCGAGGTCTGGTTTGACCGCGTTCACGCCTGCCGCAATCTGGTGGTGGTCACCGTCTCGGAAGGAATCGGTACCGGCATTCTGGCCAACGGAGCGCTGGTGGGCGGGTTGAACGGCATGGCGGGGGAATTCGGCCACGTGCCGGTGGATGCCACGGGGCCGCTCTGCAGTTGCGGCAGCCGCGGCTGTTGGGAGGTATTTGCCTCTAACCGCGCCGCGCTTCGCTACTACGCCGAAGCCGGTTGCGCGGACGAGGGCCTCACGTTCTCCGACCTGCTGAGCCGCGCCGATCTGGGCGACGCGAATGCCGCCCTGGCACTGGAACGCATGGCGCAATACCTGGGCCGCGGCATGCGCATGATTGTGGCCGGGCTGGCGCCGGAGCGAATCGTCGTGGTGGGCGATCTTACCCATTCCTGGCAGCGTTTTGGCGGCATCATTCAGGCCGAGATTCAGAAGCACGTGCTGGCCGGGGGCCACGCACCGGTTCTGGCCCCGTCGTTTGAAGACGGGATGGCGCGCCTGCGCGGCACCGTCGCGCTCGTGCTGCAGAAGCACTTTAGCGTTTAACCCGCACAATACCTGCCACTACCCCGCCTATGCGGTGTACAACAGACCCGAAAATGCCTTTTCAACAAACGTGCATCAAGTTATAGTTTGTAATCCACAACTTTATGGCCTCCTCCGAAAAAATCGAAGTCTACAAAAATGCGGCAATTCCCGCTGCCAGGCGGGTGAAGGATCTTCTCTCGCGGATGACTCTGGAAGAGAAGGCTGCCCAGATGATGTGCGTCTGGCAGGAAAAAGCCAAAACCCTGGTGAACGAAGAAGGCAACTTCGATCCAGCCAAAGCCAAAGCTGCCTTCAAGACCCGGCGCGGGCTGGGCCAGGTTGGGCGTCCGAGCGATGCAGGCAAAGGCAAAGATGCGCGCGGCATGGCGGAACTTACCAACGCCATTCAGAAGTTCTTCGTGGAAAACAGCCGTCTGGGAATTCCCGTGATTTTCCACGAGGAGTGCCTGCATGGACACGCGGCCCCCGGCGGCACGAGTTTCCCGCAACCCATCGGTCTCGGCGCCACCTTCAATCCCGACCTGGTGGAATCGCTGTTCGCCATGACGGCGGCGGAAGCGCGTGCCCGCGGCACGCATCAGGCGCTGACCCCGGTGGTGGATGTCGCCAGGGAACCGCGCTGGGGCCGGGTCGAAGAGACGTATGGCGAAGATCCGTTCCTGGTGTCGCGCCTGGGCATCGCGGCGGTGCGCGGCTTCCAGGGCGACGCAACCTTTCAGGACAAGACGCGCGTGATCGCGACCCTGAAGCATTTCGCGGCGCACGGACAGCCCGAAGGCGGCCTGAACTGCGCACCCGTCAACGTGTCCGAGCGGGTCTTGCGCGAGACCTTCCTTTACACCTTCAAAGAGGCGCTGCAAGTGGGCGGCGCTATCAGCGTGATGGCGTCTTACAACGAGATCGACGGAGTGCCGTCGCACGCCAACAAGTGGCTGCTGCGCGACGTGCTGCGCAAAGAGTGGGGCTTCAAAGGCTTCGTCGTTTCGGATTACTACGCCATTTACGAAATGAATTACCGGCCGGAATCGCACGGCCATTACGTCGCTAAGGACAAGAAGGAGGCGTGCGTCCTCGCGGTGAATGCGGGCGTGAATATCGAACTGCCGGAGCCCGATTGCTACCTACACCTGGTGGACCTGGTGAAGAAGGGCGTGCTGAAGGAACGGCAGTTGGACGAACTGGTGGAGCCGATGCTCCTGTGGAAGTTCAAGCTGGGTCTGTTCGACGATCCCTACGTCGATCCCGAGGCGGCGGATGCCCTGGTGGGCTGCGAGGCTCACTCGCAACTGGCGCGGCAGGCGGCGCGCGAGACCATCACGCTGCTCAAGAACGAAGGCAACCTGCTGCCGCTGGATGAAACGAAAGTCAAGACCATCGCGGTCATCGGGCCCAACGCGAACCGCACGCTACTGGGCGGATATAGCGGCGTGCCGAAGTACGAAGTCAGCGTGCTCGACGGCATCAAGGCGCGCGCCGGAAAGAACGTGAAGGTGCTCTACAGCGAAGGCTGCAAGATCACCATCGGCGGGTCGTGGCAGCAGGACGAAGTGACGCCCAGCGATCCGGCGGAAGACCGCAGGCAGATCGCCGAGGCGGTGAAGGTGGCGAAGAAGGCGGATGTGATCGTGCTGGCCATCGGCGGCAACGAACAGACGTCGCGTGAAGCGTGGTCGCCCAAGCATCTTGGCGACCGGGCGGGGCTCGATCTGGTAGGCCGGCAGGACGAACTGGTGCGCGCCATGCTTGCTACCGGCAAGCCGGTAGTGGTGCTGCTGTTCAATGGACGCCCGCTGGCCATCAACGAGATCAGCCAAAGCGTTCCCGCCATTCTGGAGTGCTGGTATCTCGGGCAGGAATGCGGCAACGCGGTGGCGGACGTGCTGTTCGGCGACGTGAACCCGGGCGGCAAACTTCCGATCTCGGTTCCGCGCTCCGCCGGCCATCTGCCGGCTTACTACAACCACAAGCCGTCCTCGCGCCGGGGATATTTGTTTGACGACGTATCGCCGCTCTACGCGTTCGGCTACGGCCTGAGCTATACCACTTTCGAAATCTCGAACGTGCACCTCACCAAGGCCAAAATCAAACGCGACGGCATGACACAGGTATCGGTGGACGTGCGCAACACCGGCCCGCGCGCGGGCAGCGAAGTGTTGCAGGTCTACATTCGCGATTGCTTCAGCTCCGTGACGCGTCCTGTCAAAGAGCTCAAGGCCTTCCACAAATTGTGGCTGCAGGCGGGCGAGGCGACCACGGTGAAGTTCGACATTGGGCCTGCGCAACTGGCGTTCCTCGACGTGAATATGAAATTCACTGTCGAGGCGGGCGACTTCGAAATCATGGCTGGTAACTCGTCGCGCGACGCTGACTTACAGAAGGTAATGCTCAAAGTACTCTAGGAACGCACATGCCTGAACAAACGCAGAAACTGTCGTTCGGTGAGAAGGCGGGTTACAGCCTCGGTGACGCTGCCGCTAACTTCGTCTTCCAAACGATGATCCTGTTTCAGCTCAGCTTCTATACAGACACGCTGGGGATCACGGCCGCAGCCGCCGGCACTCTGCTGCTGGTCGGGCGCCTTTGGGACGGCTTTTTCGACCCGATGATGGGTGTGATGGCAGACCGCACCAACACCCGTTGGGGTAAGTTCCGTCCCTGGGTGATCTGGACCGCGGTGCCATGGGCCGTCGTCATGGTGCTGGCCTATACCAATCCCGGGCTGGGCTCCACCGGCAACCTGGTGTGGGCGTGCCTCACCAACGTTTTGTTGATGACGTTGTATTCCGCCAACAATACTCCTTACTCGGCCATGTCCGGTGTCATGACCGGCGATGTCAACGAGCGCACCAGCCTCTCTTCGTTCCGCTTTGTGTCGGTGATGGTGGCTCAGTTGTTGGTGGGCGGCTTCACCCTGCCGCTGGTGGCGAAGTTCGGGCAAGGCGACAATTCGAAAGGCTGGCAGATGACCATGGGCCTGTGGGCCGTGGTTTGCCTGGTGCTCTTTACCATCACGTTCCTGTCCACCAAAGAGCGCATCCGGCCCGATCCGGCGCAGAAATCGGATCCGAAGAAGGATTTCAGCGGACTGTTGAAGAACGGTCCGTGGATCGCGATGTTCGTGCTGACGCTCTCGCACTTCGCCGTGCTCGCCATGCGCGGCGGCACGATGTTTTACTACTTCCAGTACTACATGGATCAGGACCGCCTGTTCGACCTGCTTCAGTCCGTGGGGCTCACCGGCGAACACAGCAACTTCTTGATGAATACCTTCGGGCTGGTGGTGGATGCCAAGCGCAGCAACGTAGCCAGCGTGGGCTTCAGCGTCTTCAACATCTCGAGCCAGTTCGTCACCATGATTGGCGTGCTGTGCTCTCCGGCGCTATCGCGGCGCTTTGGCAAGAAGGCGGTGGCCCTTGCGGGGTTCTCCACGACCACGGTCTTCATGGCGGCATTCGTGCTGCTGCCGCCGCAGTCCATCGTCGGGGCGTTCGTCATGGAATACCTTCGCGTGATTACCTACGCGGTCACCATCCCGTTGATTTGGGCGATGTTCGCCGACGTGGCGGATTACTCGGAATGGAAGACGGGACGCCGCACCACGGGCGTCATCTTCGCCACCATTCTGTTCGGGCTGAAGACGGGATTGAGCCTCGGTGGTTTTGCCGCCGGCTGGCTGCTGTCCGGCTACGGCTACACGCCCAACAAGGTGCAATCGCCGCAGGCGCTCGATGGCATACGCATGACGGTCAGCGTGTATCCGGCGGTTCTGTTTTTGATCGTGATCGTCTGTCTTCTCTGCTATAAGATCGGCAAGCGCTTTAACCTGCAGATTCAGGATGATCTGGCGGAGCGGAGAAGAAAATTCGCCGAAGCAATCTAAGGAGAAGCAGGATGTCTATCAGGAAACTCGCCGCTGTGCTGGCCTTCGCCGGCATCGCGGCCCATGCGCAGACCCCGGCGCTGAAGGACGCATTCAAGGGATTCTTTCATGTGGGCGCGGCGTTGAATCCCGCCCAGTTCGAAGAGCATGACACGCTCGGCGCCGGCATCGTCCGCACCCACTTCGACACCATCAGCCCGGAGAATATTTTGAAATGGGAAGTGGTGCATCCGCGGGTGGACGCCTATGCGTTCGACGCGGCGGACAAGTATGTGGCGTTCGGTGAGAAGTACAAAATGTTCATCGTGGGCCATACGCTGGTGTGGCACAGTCAGGTTCCCGCCTGGGTCTTCAAGAACGACAAGGGCGAGACCATCGACCGCGAGGGCCTGCTGAAACGCTTGCAGGAACACATACAGACCGTGGTGGGCCGCTACAAGGGCCGCATCAACGGCTGGGACGTGGTCAACGAGGCGCTCAACGAAGACGGCACGCTGCGGCAGAGCCCGTGGCTGAAGATCATTGGCGAAGACTTCATGGTGAAGGCCTTCCAGTTCGCCCACGAGGCCGACCCCAAGGCCGAACTCTATTACAACGATTACTCAGTGGAGAACCCCGCCAAGCGCGCCGGCGCCGTCAAGCTGATTAAGAGCTTGCAGGCGGCCGGAGTGACCGTGCACGCCATGGGGCTCCAGGGTCACGACAAGATGGAATGGCCCACGCTGGAACAGCAGGAAGCCACCATCGTCGCGTTCAAAGATCTCGGCATCAAGGTCAACATTACCGAGTTGGATATCGACGTTCTGCCGCAGGCCACGCAGCAGCGCACCGCCGATGTCAGCCTCAGCGTGGAAGCGCAGGCCAAGCTCAACCCCTACGCCAACGGTCTGCCGGACGCGATGCAGCAGGCGCTGGCGAAACGCTATGCCGACCTTTTCGCGGTGTTCTGTAAGTATCGCGGCACGGTCTCGCGCATCACTTTCTGGGGCGTGCGCGATAGCGATAGCTGGCTTAATGGCTGGCCCATTCGCGGACGCACCAGCTACCCGCTTTTGTTCGACAAAGACGGCAAACCCAAACCCGCATTCCAAGCAATCGTAGACACAGCTAAGAAAGCACGGTAAGCCCTATGCGACTGATTATTCTGGCGCTTTGCCTGGCGTCCAACGGCTTTGCGCTGGGCCAGGCGCGCTATGTTTTGAACACCGGCGCGCCTGGTAGTTTTCCCCTGGTACAGAACAAGACGGCCGCGGCGATCTATGTGGATGCGGCCGACTACGCGGGCGTGGTTCGCGCGGCCGGCGACCTGGCGGCGGACGTCCAGCGCGTCAGCGGTGTGGCCGCCGTCGTGGTGAACGACGAAAAATCGCTGCGCGCCAACATGGTGCTTGCCGGCAGCATCGGCAAGAGTGCGTTGATCGATCGCCTGATCCGCGAGGGCAAGCTCGATGTCTCACAGGTAAAGGGCAAGTGGGAAGCGTTTGTCATTCAGACCGTGGCGCGCCCGCTGCCGGGCGTTGCCAGCGCGCTGGTGATCGCCGGCAGCGACAAGCGCGGCACGATTTACGGAATCTACGATGTGTCGGAGCAGATCGGCGTTTCGCCCTGGTATTTCTGGGCGGACGTGCCGGTGGTTCACAAAGACGCGCTGTTCGTCAAACAGGGCAAGTATGTCGAGGGCGAGCCGCCCGTCAAGTATCGCGGCATCTTCCTCAATGACGAAGCGCCCGCGCTCACCGGCTGGGTGAAAGAGCGATTCGGCGACTACAATTCGAAGTTCTACGTCCACGTGTTTGAACTGATTCTGCGCCTCAAGGGCAACTACCTGTGGCCGGCAATGTGGGGCAGCGCGTTCAACGAGGACGATCCCCTGAATCCCAAACTGGCCGACGAATGGGGAATCGTGATGGGCAACTCCCACCACGAACCCATGCTGCGCGCCCAGCAGGAGTGGAAGCGGCACGGAAAGGGCGCGTGGGATTACGCCAAGAATCCCGAAGTGTTGCGCCAGTTCTGGGCGGAAGGCGTCCGCCGCAACAAGAATTACGAGAGCATCGTTTCCATGGCGATGCGCGGCGATGGCGACATGCCGATGGCCGGCAACGATCTCGGCGCCAACATGAAGCTGCTGGAGCAGGTGGTGGCAGACCAGCGCAAGATCCTCGCCGAGGAAGTCAACCCCGACGTGACGAAGATTCCGCAACTGTGGGCGCTCTACAAGGAAGTGCAGAGCTACTACGAAGGCGGCATGCGCGTTCCCGACGATGTCACGCTGCTTTGGGCGGACGATAATTGGGGCAACATCCGCCGCCTGCCCACCGCGGAAGAACGCAAGCGCTCGGGCGGCACCGGAGTTTACTATCACTTCGATTACGTCGGCGGACCGCGCAATTACAAATGGATCAATACCAATCCCATTCCGAAGGTATGGGAGCAGATGAACCTGGCGCTCGAGTACGGCGCGGACCGCATCTGGATTGTGAACGTGGGCGACCTGAAGCCCATGGAATTCCCCATCGATTTCTTCCTGAGCTTCGCCCGCGATCCCAAGCGCTGGCCCAAGGAAAAGATCGGCGAGTTTACGCGGCTTTGGGCCGAGCGCGAATTCGGTAGCGGCCATGCCGTGGAGATTGCGGACCTGGTGTCGAAGACGCTCAAATACAACGCGCGGCGCAAGCCGGAATTGCTGGAACCGGCAACATACAGCATTACGGATTACCAGGAGGCTGACCGCGTGGTCGCCGAGTATAAGGACGTGGTCGCGCGTGCGGAGAAGCTTTCCGCAACGCTGCCGGAGAACGCGCGCGATGCGTTCTTCGAACTGGTGACGCATCCGGCGAAGGCGCCCGCGCAGGTCACCGAACTTTATGTCACGGTGGCGAAGAACCACCTCTATGCCGCGCAGGGACGCGCCAGCACTAACGAACTGGCCGCGCAGGCGAAAGCCCTCTACCAGGCCGATATCGACCTCACCAACTATTTCAACAAGACGCTGGCCGGTGGCAAGTGGAGGCACATGATGGATCAGACCCACATCGGCTACACCTACTGGCAGGAGCCGCGCACCAATTCCATGCCGGCCGTGAAGGAAATCGAAGTGCCAGAAGCGGCGGCGCTTGGCGTCGCGGTAGAAGGCTCTGCCGCGGCATGGCCCGGCGCAACGGAAGAAGCGGAGCTGGCCTTCGACGCGTTCAATCGCCCGCGCCGCTATATCGATGTGTTCAATCGCGGCAAGGCGCCGTTTACTTTTAGCGCTACCGCCAGCGAGCCGTGGGTCACCCTCAGCGCAGCGAAAGGCACGGTGGAAAAAGAGCAGCGCCTTTGGGTCAGCGTGGATTGGAGCAAAGCGCCCAAGGGCACGGCTAGCGCTACCCTAAAGCTGACCGGCACGGGCGATCCCGTGGTGGTGAAACTGCAGGCGAAGAATCCGCAGGTCCCGGCCCGCAATGCGGTGAAGGGCTTCGTGGAGGCGGATGGCCTGGTGTCGATGGAGGCGGAGCACTTCACTCGCAAGGTGGACGCCGGCGGGGTCCGGTGGGAAAAGATCGAAGACTACGGACGCACGATTTCCGCCATGTCGATCTTCCCGGTTACCGCTGCCAGCGCCGTGCCCCCGCAACAGGGAGCGCGCCTGGAATACGACATGTACCTCTTCGAACCGGGCAAGGTGGAGGTGGAGACGATTCTCTCGCCCACCTTGAATTTCGTTGCCGGACGCGGCCTGCGCTACGCCATTGCGTTCGACGATCAGGCTCCGCAGATTGTCGATTCGTTGGAGAAGAACTCGAATCGCGATTGGGAGACTACGGTGAAAGACAGCGTGCGCAAGGTGAAATCGGTGCACACTGTGAACGGCACGGGAGTCCACACGCTGAAAATCTGGATGGTGGATCCGGCGCTGGTGCTGGAAAAGGTGGTCGTCAATCTGGGCGGGGTGAAGCCGAGCTACCTCGGTCCGCCGGAGAGTTATCGGGCCGGAAACTGAGCTATTCGATGGTCGCGCCGATCTGAACGTGGTCCAGAATGCGCCGCACTATGGGCGCCTTTTTGTCCAGAGCGCGATTGTGCCGCCGTCCGTACACGTAATCGCCAATGAACCAGCCCGCCGCTCCGCCGGCGATCACGTCGCCCGGGAAGTGCCGGCGAGCGCCTACCCGCGCCGCCACCACCGTGGTGGCCAACCCGTACACCACGACGTAGACGATCGGCTTGGGATACTCGTGCGCGATTACGGATGCCATGGCCCAGGCGCTCATGGCGTGGCCTGAGGGGAAACTGGAATCCCAGCGCGCGTTCGGGCTGTCGAAGAAGTGGCCCCGGCCGTTGCTTTCGGTTGGCCTCGCGCGGTCGCCCACGAGCTTTATGGCTTCGCCGACGATGGTGGCGTCGATCAGGGTTTCGAACGCAATCAGCCCGGTTTCGCGAAAGCGGTCATCGTGTTTTGCCGTGCCGATGAAGTAGAAGCCCGCGCTGACCGGAATCAGCACGTATGCCGACCCGGCGCGCGACGCCCAGGTCGATACCGAAATCTGCGAACTCGAATTGGGAAGGTGCGTGGAGGTCCAGTGATCGGTCGCGATCGCGACGGCGGTGGCGCCCCCGAAGATCGCCCACCATTTGATGTCGCTTTTGGCGGTGTGAAACGGGCTGGTCCAGATGGCCTTCTGGTCGGCCAGGATGTAGCGCGGCATGCGGCGGAACGGGTGGACGATGCCCGTGTTGTCGTAGATGTCTTTGTCCTTGATGACCTGTGGCCCGGGCTTCACCTCGATCACCGGATCGGTCTGAGTGAATCCTACAGTGACCAACAACACGCCTATTGCGATGCACTTCATGACGGTCCCCAGTCAGACCCTAGCACGCCCGGTGCCGCCGTGCGCCTATTCACTTCGCGGATCGAGAAAATTTGTGAAGCGAGGAGCGGGAGCTTGCGATGCGCCTGCTCAGTTTTCGAGCGACATCTTTCGCGTTAACTGCATCGCGGCCTCGGGCGTGGTGGAAGTACCCATTTCGGTATCCAGGTACCCTTTGTAATTCACTTCGCGGAGCACGCGGAAGACGTACGCGAAGTCGATCTCGCCGGTGCCGGGTTCCTTGCGTCCCGGGACCTCACCGATCTGCACAAGAGCGATCAGGTCCTTCGTCAAGCCCTCCCGCAGGTGAGTGATGACGTTGCCTTCCATCAACTGCAGATGGTAAAAATCGAAACAGATCTTGACGTTCGGATGGGCCACTTCCTGGATCACGGGAAAGGCGACGGCGGCGGTATCGCAGGCCATGCGCCCCTGTCCGGGATTGGTGGCGAGCGGCTCCAGGATGAACTGCATGCCGTACTTGGCGCCGATGTCGCCGACCTTCTTGAGGCCGCTGACAATCTGGGCTCGCTGCTGGTCCCACGGGACGTCCGTTTGTTGCCGGCCGACGAAGATAATGGACTGGGCCTTGCCGAATTTGACGGCCATTTTGGCACGCGCTTCCATGTCCTTCAGAAACACCTCTTCCGCGCCGGGCTTGGTCAATCCGGTGTTGCTCACGGAGTTTCCGGGACCGGTAATGCTGGTGCACTTCAGGCCGGTCTTCTCCTGCACTTTGAGCATGGCGTCATGCTCTTCCTCGGGCGGATTCCAGACGCTGTAGGCCTTGAAACCCTGGTCCGCGACCATCTGCATACGCTGCGACCGCGGCATGGTGCGCGGGAACATAATTTCGAGGTTGATGGACAGCGTATAGGGCGGCGCGCCGGGCGTGGCCGCGCTGAGCGGCATTTCCATGGCAAGCGGAGCGGCTGCGGTGGAGGCGATCCACGCACGCCTGCTGAGTCGTGTCTTCATGATGAAATTTCCCTCCAGATATGCTGGCTGACAGTATATGACAAGGGAGCGGCCCGCTGCGAATCGATGCCCGACATACTCCCCGGGGGAGCGGGCACCAACGCTCAACTGTGCTGCAAAACGCCGCCCGGCCCCGCGTCCGTGCCAGCCCTGTGACGGAACGATCATTTGGCAGGGACCCGTTCAGGTACAGTGAACGAAGATGACTGCTCCGTCAAATCGCGCCGCGGTGCTGGCACAAACCGATAGGATCTTTTACGACGGGGAGTGTGGCCTGTGCAATCGCGGGGTTCGCTTCGTGTTAAGCCGTGACCCGGGCGGAAGGGCATTCCGCTTTGCTCCCCTGCAAGGCGATACTTTCCGGAAGTCGCTGGCACCCGCTTTCACCTCCGCGCTGCCCGATAGCATGCTGGTGCAGACTCGCGATGGGCGAGTGCTGATGCAATCGGAAGCCTGGGTGCACATCCTGGATCGCCTGGGCGGCCGTTGGCGCCTGGTGGCAGCGATGCTGCGGGTCATCCCGCGTCCCATTCGGGACGCCGTTTACGACTGGGTTGCTCGCTGGCGGCACCGGGTATTTCGTCGCCGGGCGGCCTGTCCAATTGGCGCACCAGGGGAGCGCGCGAGATTCGATCCCTAGCGGGTGAGGCCCGCGCCGAGAGAGGCGTCCGCAGCGATGCCAGGGGAGCGTCCGCCGAGCCATAGTCGCGGAGCGATGCGGACCAGCGAAGAAATTCCGGCAATCGGAAGCGCGCCAACAGACCTGCCCTGCGGTTCACCAGTCGAAGACGGCCGAAGATATCGAGGGCGGCAAGCACGTCAGCACCGCGCCGGGATTGGCTCACCTGCGGATCGTACTCCACCAATACCGGCTCCGCAGCCGCGGGGACAACTCGCTGGCGGATAGACGACCAGGCTGTCGCGAGAGCGCCGGCATCCAGAAATGTCAGGTAGAGCGCCAGAATCGTCCACTGGAACATGGGCGCGTTGATGCTGTATTCCAGGGTGAGATGCAGGAACAGGCCAAGCAAGAGCACGGGGTAGCGCAGTTTGATCCAGATCAGAACGCCGAGCGAGAACTCGGCGGCCAGCGTGAACCAGGTTTGCAATTTGATCAGCGTAGGGTCGTGCAGGAACGCGGGCAGGGGAAAACGGTGGAAATCGTTCAGGCGGAATACGTAATACAGTGCGGTGGCTCTCATTTGTCAGCGCGGTCACTGCCCTTTTGCGGGTTCACGGAACGGTACGCCGTTACAAACCGGCCCGCCAGTTCGTCCATGGAATCCATGCAGGCTCGATACACCTGCTTGGTGTCAGCGAGCACAATGGTGTCCGCCTCCCAGGTCTTGGTGGTGGTCTTCACAGTGCGGTCCCGCACTAACGTGACCGGCTGGTAGATCGCAATGTCCGCCGTGATGGCCAGTGGTCCCCGTGCGGCCCGTACGGATGTGATTCGCAACCCCACAAACTCAAGGGCCGCCGAATCGATTTCGATCCCGCCATCACGCAGTTTCTGCTCCAGACGGGTCCGCAGTGCATCCGACGTGGCGCCTTCCTTCTCGAGTTCCGGAGCGACCGGGTCGGCCACCACATTGACCGCCTTCACCCCCCGCAGCGTAGCGCGATCCAGCGCCTCATCGCCGGCACTATGCAGAGATAGGGAGAGAACTGCCAGCAGTACGAAGACCTTCCTGTACATGCCTCATCATATGATTATTAACTCCTGGCGTCGGTGGGGGAAAGCACGTGGGAGTTAAGCTCAGTTCGTCGGAAGATCAGCGTGCGAGCCAACTACGGAAGGTCCACCATCCAGATTTCGGACAGACCCCTCCTCGCCACGAAGTAGAAGTGGGAGCGGCTGGCCACCGGCGTATTGACCACACTGCTATTCAGGTTGGCGTCGGCCCGATAGAACTCCGTGACGGGCGCCGTGGTACGTCCGGAGGCGGTGTCGAGCGGTTGGCGCATGACGAGCGAGGCATCTGACGAGCCTTCGGAAAAGCGGGCGAAATAGAGCGAATGGGAGTCCGGCGACCACCATGGGTTGACGCCGGGGCCGAGGCGAATCCACTCCGATTCGGGAATCGGCGTCGCGCCATGAAAGGGGGCGACAAAAATGGCGCCACGCTGATCGCTCTCGCGCTGGAAGGCGAGCCAGCGGTTGTCTGGGCTGAGGCACGGTGAGCCGAGTTCCTGCTCCGCCCGCATGATTTCCATGGATTTTGAGGTAGACAGATCGAGTAGGCCGACCGTGGTGGGCTTGCCCTGCGGAACGCGCCAGACCAGGAGGTAGCGGCCATCGAGGGTCCAGCCCCGGATGCGGCCTTCGGCATTGCCGGCTGGCGTGGCATCTCCGCCGGCAGCGGGGACGGTGGCGGCCGGCCATTTATCGCCGCCGCGGCCGAAAGCCACGCGTGAGCCATCGGGGCTGAAGGTGGCATAGGCGGAATTCTGGGGACCTTGAACGATACGGCGTTCGCGCCGTGTTTTGAGGTCTATCAAAAAGACCCCCTGCCCACCCATCTTGCGGCTGATGTAGGCGAGGGAGGAATCGTCGGGGCGCACGCTGGGGAACTGCGCTTCCACCATATCCTCGGTGACGCGTTCGGGCGGCCCGTTGACCTTTCCGGCATTCATGTCGGCCGGGAGACGCCAGATCTGGTTGGTTTCGCGGAGATTGGAGAAGACCATATGTTTGCCGCGGACTGAGGCAAGCCAGTTGTCCCAGGGTCCGAGCGTCACCACGGAGGGCATGGCGTCTGCGAAGTGGGCCATGGGGATTCGCCACAGGTTGATGGCATCGCCGTAGCGGGCGTTGAAGACGATATCGTCGCCGGGCAGCCAGGCCACGATTCGAACGTTGTTGAGGTCGCCGAAACCCCGGCTGCGGAGGTTGGTCCAGAGGCTGGCGAGGGAAGAGGGGGCGGAGCCATCGAGCGGGATACTGAGGAGACTGGGGGTGTCGTCGTGGGAGGGGATGATGCCGAGAAGGCGGTTGCCATCGGGAGACCAAGACGCGGGTCGGGCGGGTTTGGGAAGCAGCACGCGCGGCTCGCCGCCTTCGGTGGGGCGCAGTAGCAGCTTGCCATCGAACACGTAGGCCAACCACTTGCCATTGGGCGAGGGAAGCAGGCCCACCACGCCCAAGTCTGGGACGGCGAGGCGGGGTTCGCCGCCGAGGACGGGGACCTCGTAGAAGCCCGCGGGCTCGCGGTTGGAATGGTAGTAGACCTTGGTGTCGTCGGCCGAGAAGACGGGTCCACGCCCCGGGGAGATGCCCGGATCGTCGGTCAGGCGAATGCCGGCGCCGCCCACCTGCTGCACCCAGAGGTCCACGCTCTGACGCCCTTCGCGGCGCGCGAGGTAGGCCACCAGCTTGCCATCGGCGGACACAGTGGGTGACCATGCGCTGCCGCCGTTGGTTACGCGAGTCAGTTTGGCGGCGGGAAGGCGGGCGGGAACCGGCGCGGCGGGCCAGTAGCGGGCGGCGGAGAATGCCGCGGCGGCGGTGACGGCAAGAAGGGCGGCGAAAGTGGTGCGGCGCGGACCGCGCACGGACGCGGCGGTCGCGGGCGGGTCGAGGAGCAGGCGGGCATCTCCGATCCAACCGAGGCGGCGCTTGAGATCGCGCGCGAGGCAGCGTTCCACCAGCGGACGGAAGCGGGCGGGGACGAGGGTAAAGTCGGGATCGGACTTGAGGACGGAGGCGAGTGTGTCGCTGACCGTGTCGCCGGGGAAGGGGTGGCGCGCGGTGAGGAGTTCGAAGAGGACTGCTCCGAAGGCCCAGATATCCGTGCGGTGATCCACTTTGCCGCCGCGCGCCTGTTCGGGGCTCATATAGGGAGCGGTGCCCATGATGACACCGGGGAGGGAGGCGGCGATGGTGAGTGTGGGGGAATCGGCAAGGGGCGCGGCCGCGGGAGCGTGAATGGTTTCGACGGCTTTGGCGAGTCCGAAATCGAGCAGCTTGAGCGTGCCTTCGGTAGTGACCTTGATGTTGGCTGGCTTGAGATCGCGGTGCACGATTCCCCTTTCGTGCGCGTACTCGAGGGCTTCGATCAACTGGTGGATGAGAGGGAGGGCGGCGGCGGGCGCGATCGGGCCGGCCGGGGAGGCGCCTTCGACGAGTTCCATGATGAGGGCGCTCTCTTCCACTGCCATTCCAGGCGATCTCGGTGTAGTCACCCTTGCCGGCCCGGTTCAACCGGAGGAAGCGGGGTGTAGATGGGGTTGGTGGACCTGAACGGGTTCGAACCGTTGACCTCTTCCATGCCATGGAAGGTTAGGGGTTCTGCGGGAGGGGTACCTCACTGAAAAGACGCTACTTAATCGGGTCCTGATAGCCCGCTAGTGCGGGAAAACTGCGGGATTGCGGAATTCTGCGGGAATGATGCGGGAAGGAAACCTAACCGGCTCGGCGGGGGTTGACTCACCTTCCCGAAACCCAACCGGCCCACTTCTCCCAGGCCGCAATTCTGCCGGGGCGAGTTCGATAGCCCCGCCCACGCAGATCGCGGCTCAATAGAGCCCGACGTTTATTACTTTTCCTTCTTTGGTGATTAGAACGTTGACGTGGCGCTCCTTGTAAGCGTAAATCCGCGAACCATCCGCATTCTTAATGGTGTTGACGTTTTCACCCCACAGCTTCTTGCATTGTTCCCAAGTCATGTTGACCGGATACAGGTAGACTCCGACCATACGTTTCGTCTTGGCATCGAACGCGAGTTCAAACTCGCGGTAAACGTTAGTTGGATCGCGATACGCAAAGATGTTGCTGACTATCGTCTTCTGCTGATCGTAGCCATAACGATGGCGCGCTGGCTCGCCGAGTGGAACCTTGGCTTCGTCCTCAGTCCAGGCCGTCAGCTTCTTCTCCAGGAAGCCAGCCACGTTCGTACGCATCTCGTCGGGAATTTTGCGCGGTTCGGTCGGGCTTAGGGACGTGGCTGCCGCAGCAGGCGCAGCAGGAGTGCTGGGTTGCGGCGGGACTGTTGGCTCAGGTTCGGACTTGGGTGCTGCTGGCTCAGGTTCGTAGATGCTGGTGAGGGGCTGGGTTTGTGACATGCCGAGCATCCCCCTCGCGTAGTCAATTGGGATTGCAAAATTTAGGTTCTGCCCGCCGTCGATGGTCAACACCGCAATTCCGATAACCTCACCGGTCATGTTGAAAATCGGGCCGCCCGAACTCCCGTGACTGATTGGCGCACTGATTTGGAACAGGCGATAGCCATCCATGTCACGAATTCCGCTCACGAGTCCTTGGGACAGCGTGTTCTGTAAGCCCATTGGGCTCCCTATGGAGTAAACCGTGTTCCCAATTTCAACGCCGCTTGAACGTCCCAGCCTCACAAACGGCAGCTCAACCGCCGGTATTTTGAGGAAGGCTATGTCCTTCCGCTTGTCCACCGCAATCACTTCGACGATGTCGTAGGCGTCGCCATTTGCCAGTTTTACGGTAGCTTGCTTTGCGTGGGCCACGACATGGTAGTTTGTCAGCAGTTTTCCATCGGCGCTTACCAGCAGGCCACTGCCGGTGCTGGCAACCTTCCCGTTGCTTCCCAAAGCTTCGATGACGACGACTGCCGGTGAAGCCTGTTTGTAGAGCGTCCCAGGTGCAAGGCCAGTTTGCGCCCATAAACCCGACGAAGGCACGAGGAGCAGAGCGACAAATCTAATAGGATCTTTAAAAAACATTTCAACCTCCGCAGTGTGTCGAACAATACACGATATCAACCATCGTCGTCAGGCGCAAACGGTTGGGACAGTGGCGGCACGGGTGTGGTCCGCTCGCGACAGATTCTCGTCATGCCAAGGACACGGTTGCCTGTGCGCGTGCTTTACCGCCACGGTTTCCCTGACGCATCGTCATCACCGTCACCTTCGTCACCATCGTCACCGGGGTGTCTTGCACGGATGTGACCGTGTCCGACTTGGCGAGTCCATCTTACGTCCCTGGATGGCTCATCTCCGGTGCGGTTCTCTTCTGTAGCCGTGCGAACGGAAACCCAGCAGCACTCCGGTCACGATCCAGGAAGTTTACAATCGAAGGCTATTCTCTAGCCAGTGCCATCGGCGGCGGCAGATTGTGCCAAGTGCTCTAATAGTCATCTTGGGTGCCTAGGACATGAAGAAACGTGGATACTGGCTCGACCTGTTTACCGGAACAACCTGGAAGGAATTCATGGCGGCTGGCGGCTCTGGGCCGGGCGGTCCGTCGAACACAACGTCGATATAGCTTTCGCGATTCCGATTTCTATTGTCGGCCATGTTCGCTATGTTATCGCCCGAACGGTTGCGCGACCTCATGAAGCTCGGGAAGAGTGGAAGCGGCTTCACGCTACTCAGTGAGACGTTCCGCGATGCGTGCCGCGCGATTTCAGCAGCCGATTTAGCCCTTGATAAATTACCAGGGAAAGCAGGACCATGCTCGCGGTTTCCGGCTCTGGGATAAACGTTCCATCCTGAAATGCGTATTGGGACCCTGAATCACTGCTGTACGTGAAGTCTGTCAAGCGCTGGCCGTTCCCATCTGACACGATTAGGTTGCGGAGCTGCGCGACGACTGTGCCATCGGAAGAACCGCTGAACGGGTTGAGCGGTTCTACATCCATCGCCGTAGTGGAAACGGAGCCTCGGACATGGAAGGGCACATCAAACGAGAACGTGGTAGACAAAACGGCTTGAATGAATCCACCGATGCAGAATTGAATCGCCGGTCCGACTGTCAAGTTTGCACTTACGTTGGCGTCAAATCGCAGGCAGCTCACACCGAGATCGAATGCCAGTGTGCCGGTCCCGCTGCCGCCGGAGATCGTAATCATGTCATCGAAGCTGGCGCTGGCCTGGGCTGTTACAGGCCCGAGTCGCAGAGGCACATTGGGAAGACTGCCGAAAACACCCGAAGTAGACCGGGCGAAAGCATTGGCCGATCCGTACCGCGCACTTGCCATTGCATTCACGCTCAAGGACCCTGCAGGATCGTTAAACACCAAGCCTACGCTGACATTCGGGCCGGTGTCGGAAGTCGAGTCGCCTATTGGCGTGTACGGTGGAACGCACGGGGCGATAGGCTCAGAAGGGTCTAGGACGCAGGTATACCCTGTCCAGCTCGCTGAAACAGAACCGGCCAGAGTGCCAGCGGACGAAGAGCGCGAGAACGCGAGCCCCAGACACGTAGCCAACATGAGGGCCGAAACGAATTGGATAGACATGTGATGCGCACGATATCACCTCAGATTGTCGAAATCAAATTACGGCTTCGCAGAGGAAATGACTGAACGTGGCGTTTGCTACCGCTGGCTCTCAACATCGGCAGTCGTATCCCCGCTGCGCGGTTCAAGGCCGATTCTTGCGCATTCTCGACCCGATACCGTGCTGCCCGGCGGGTGCCGGCTTGGGACGCCTTGCGACCGCTCTTCGCTGTAGAGGACGCCTCTCATTCGTACAGCCCGGGCAACACTCCGCGCAGTAGTAGCCAGTATGAGCCGTCGGAACGTGAACCAAGATCGGACGGCGACCGCAGGTTGAGCAGGCGTCGCTCATCCGCAACGACTGGTAGCAAGGGGCGGGCGCATCGTCTGGCACGGATTCGCTCCAAGGGACTAAGTTGCGACGCCGGAGAACACTCGCAGCACAGCACGATTGTAGACCAATCGCCGATTCGGCAAGGCTGGCCGCCCACGGTGCGGAAACCGGCCAGCCTCGGTCTCGTGCTGGCCGGAGCGACCTTGATCGTCCTACTCGACCGTCCCGGTCTCCTGCACCGCTAGCCCTGGATTGGAAGTGGGTGCCAAGTGATATCGGGCTGCTCCCGAGGGCCGGAGCCACCGTTAGGGTACCTATAGAGTAGATATCACTAGGACTATATAGTAGTCGTCACGCGGTTGAGTCTTGGCCTTTGAAATCAACGGCTGCCATCCGCATCTCGGCGTAGTACTAAGTACGCTGCTCAGCGTTTCCGGCATCTCGGGCCGGAGGGGCGGCAGGGCGGAGTAGCTTGGCCCACGGTCCGCCCCGCACTCCGCCTGCCCCACACCAACGTGGCGGTTTGGGAGGCTGCCCGGTCACGTTGCTGGCAGACCTCAGGCGCACGGGATCGAGTCAGTCGAGGCGGCACACATTCCAAAGCACTTGGCTGGCGAGGCGATAGTCGAGGCAGGGGCGAGGCGGAGGCAGTGCCTCGATTGCCTCGAAGGTGCCTCGCATAGTGCCTCTCCTAATAAGTTCTTTATTTTCTTCTCTTACTCGCCTGCCTCGACTGTTCCGTCCTCCCGTCCCCAGATCGTGTCCAACCGTATGGAATTGCGGATCGAGACCGGCCGCCAGAGGGGCCGTGGAGCACGTCAAAACGGCAAGGTGCCACCTATCATCCTCCCGGCTGTTACCAAGCGCTGTGGCAGGCTCCTAGAGCCAAATGGAGCAAGTTCTATGGCATGCTTGCCAGATCGAAGACGTTGAGTAACTGGCCTGTTCTCAGACAATTGGCGCGACTGGAGGAATTTAGAGATAGTCGAGGCACGGCGTGCGCAGTTAGTGCAAAAGCGAGGGTATATGATTGTCTTCAGAGAGGGATTACACAGTGCAGTCCTTCCTTAGGAACCTATAGAGTAACTAACAATGAACCTAAATCTATTATCTCTGCGAGCGGCAGCTAAACTTCTGCACCTCGATCACCGCACACTGAAACGCTCCGTCGTCCTCGGTGACTGTCCCGCCGTCAAACTCGGCAAACGGTACAAAGTCGAACGGCGCACTTTGGAACGCTGGGCCAGTGGATTACGTCCGTCGCACGCGGCGGAGATCCCCATCCCAGGAGTGGGCGAAGCCCTTACCACAGGACTCGTCGTGACAGGGGGTGACCGTGCTTAATAAACTACTAAGTCCGAAGTGGCGGCGGCGTGTTGCGCGTAAGTTCGGTAAGGATGCTTACTCCATCACGGGCGAAGGTCAGTATGCGGTCTTCCAGACTTGCTCGCCGCTGACCATCCGCCTATGCGCCACCCAAGATTCAGCAATAGATGCTCTCGGAACCATTTGCAACTGGGATGGACCCGGCTGCATGCCCAGCCGTCATCTACTTGTCGACGTTGCCACCTGGAATGTCACATCCCTGAAGGACTACAGGTCGGGGACCGCAGAAGTGAAGGAGCCCGCATGAGCGATCTTGAAAACGTGAAGCTCTGGCTGGATTTCCTCGCCACCTCGCGATTCTACGGGAGCTTTACTCTGAGTTGGGAAAACGGCCACATCGTCCATACCCGACAAGAGACCAGCCGAAAACCCGCCGACCTGACCCCGCCATCAGAACAACTGAAGGAAACTCATGGAAACAGTAGCTACACTCGTCGCTAAGCCGATCCCGCCCCGCGCCTGGACCGCAGAAGAGTTCCTGGAAAAACCGATGCCGCAAAAGGTGCCGCTCGTTGACGGTCTCATTCACCGCCGCGACCTAGTCGCCCTGGGAGCGAGACGACGGAACGGAAAGACTTCTTTTATTACCGACCTCGCCGTCCAGCTGGCGACGGGCGCATCTGACTTCCTCGGTTACAGGATCGCGGAACCTCGACGGACCCTGCTGCTGATCCTTGAGGATGACCCGGGCGAGTTCCAGGAGAAACTGAAACGTGTGATCGGCAACCGGGACACCCAGGGCCGCATCCGAGTCGCAACACGGGAAGACTTCTTTGCCGGTGACGTACAGATCAACATCGACGATCCGAAATTCCTCGCGGCGGTCCATCGCCTGGCCACAGAGCACCAACCGGATCTGATCGTGCTGGACAATTTGGCACAGGTAGTCCGCGCCGACTATAACGACCCGAAGAAAATCCACAAGGTTGCGAAACTCTGCTTCGACCTGGGTCGTGAACACGACGCCGCTGTCATTGTCCCGGCACACCCGAAAAAGGAAGATCTTCAAAATCCCATTGACCTCGTACACAGCCCCACCAGCTTCTTCGAGTCGATCATGGGCTCCTCCCACTTCGTCAATAGCATGGGATCACTTTGGGGCTTACAGCGGGACGCGAACGATGTGACCGCCTTCGTTGGCGGTCGCCAGCGCGGGGACGGCCAGCAGTCCGCTTCGTACCTTGAGATGGACGAGGACGGGCACTTTGCCCTGGCATCCAACCTCGCGACGGTTCTACCCCTGGTGCTCAATACGGACCAACGTCTGCAGGCTTGGGCGCTGCTGCCCGATGCACCTGTGACGTTCGGCTACAGGGAAGCTGAGACGCTGGTGCAAACAGCCCTGAGGTCATCCTCGACATTTTCAAGATGGATGCGGGAATGCCGTCGTTTGGGCGTCATCCTAGAAGCGCGGGATAGCAAGCTGATGAAGGCGACGGGGCATGCCGCGAGTCCGGCATCGGTGGGAAAGCTTAAGAAGGTCTAGTGCCGCCGATGGCAATGTCCGACTGCGACAATCCCGGTACGGTCCAGGTGGTTTGGAAATCTTTAATGCTCAACGAGGTCCTCCCACGGAATTATTGGTATCGAACGACGGAGTTTGATCTTTCGGGCGGTTTCCGAGACAAACGTATCGAAGTAAGACACGTCGCCGCTCTTCGGAAGGACGATCATCGCGACATCGTCCAAAGTGAACTTGAACTCTGCCGTCGCCCTCCATTCTCGCTCGCAATAGATCGTCGAAAACTCCTGTTGATCGAATGTCTTGATGAATGCAAGGAACTGTCTAAGACCATCCTCTACGTCACCAACGGTTCCCTCGATCTCTCCTAGCGCGTCACTCGCGTGGAAAGATGTTTTATCGAGGTCCACTGGATGCCCGTGCTCACACTCCAGGTCCCTTACTTGTGAATCGAGGTCCCATTCGGCTTCACGCAACAGAGCTTCAGGAGTTAGGGTATCCAGCTTGGCGAGGCTTCGATTCAAGGATCGGAGTATGGCGGTCGTGTGTAACGTGTAGAACACCGGATTGAAGCCGTGGCGCACCGCAGCATCTCGGTGAAATCCGATGGCTATCTTCCCATATCGACTCGCATGGTACGAGAGATGTGCAGTTGGAATGTCTGCGAGGCAGCACACTGGAGACGACTCCAGTATTACCGGCGCGTCTATCAGCACTTCATGCTTTTGTGTTTGGGCATTGTAGCGCCGCAGTTTTGGCACCACTACCTTAATCAACTCGCGATACTGCCCCAGACGTAACCGCTTGGACTTTAGAATGCTCAGAAGGGCATCGTATGCTGCACTCTCTTGCTTTGGACGACCCTCTTGACACTTCCTCGCGTGGTCCCATGACGGGCCGCCGGTGAAATGCCACAGAATTCTGGAAACGGTCCCGGGGGGCGACTCAAGCGGCATTATCATAGGGTAACCGAAGAAAGCGGTTCCGCATGGTCGATGGCGTCGCGCCAGAAACTAGTCTCTAGGCCCAGCCTTGTACGAACTCTGAAGTCCCCTGGTTTCTGCCGTCAGGCAGAGGCCGTTTGTTGCAGGTTTCGCCCAGGGGTCACAGCCCCAACTTTCCCGCGCTGTTTTCCCTGAACAGGCTTCCGTCCCTGATGTACCTCCTCACCATCTGCACGGAGCGGTGCCCCGTTTGGTTCATGATGCTGCGTTCTGATGCCCCGGCAATGGCCGCAGCGGTGGCATGTCCTGCGCGCAGGGAGTGCCCTGCGAACTTCGCCGCTTCCAGGCCCGCCCGCTCGGCAAGTTTCTTTACGATCCTCGCCACGTCTACGCCGGATAGGCGCTTCTGTTGCACTTGGCCGTGCCGGTTGATCGAGCGAAACAGCGGCCCAGGGGTGTCGCCCGCTTGCTCTGCCCAGGCCTGAACGCCGCGAACGGGACACGTGTCGGGATTGGCTCCGTACGGGATGCCGATCTTCCGGCCCGCGCCGGTCTGGTCGGTCTTCGACCGCCGCAGGGTGACCGTCAAGCCGTCCCTGCCGAAGGCACAGTCCTCCAGGTCAAGGCCTACGAGTTCCGATCTACGAAACGCCCCGGCAAAGCCCAGCAGCACCAGTGCCCGGTCACGAGCGCCCATAGAGCCGTCGTCCGTGGCGTCTACCATGCCCCGTATGTCCTCAATCAGCGCTGCCGCTTTCTGCGCAGGTGCTGTGCCGAGCGATCTACGGATTCCCTTCATGGTGTTGGTAACGGTGGCGTGGCGGGTGGGGGGATCTACGCCGACCGCTTTGTGCGCCTCGGCGATGGCGTTCAATCTACGCTGGATTGTTCCCGGCTTCAGTCTTGAGGCACACTCCGCGATGTAGGCAGCTACGGCTTCTGGTGCGGCAGGTAGCGGGCACGTAGCGTGCGACTCGCACCACGCGCAGAAGTCCCGCCAGTCGCTTTGGTAACCACGGAGCGTGTTCTCGGCCTTGGATGCGCGGATGTACTGGCGGACTCGATCTTGTGAAGGGAGCGCGGGGAGCGGAACTAAGTCCGCCCCCGTGGCCAGTCCGAGAGACCGTTGCCGGTCCTCGCTGTCATTCGGCATAGTCACCCCAGCATGCTTTGCAGCAGAACACCCGCTCACCCGTGCGGAACGGGGAACGGGTCACCGAGCCGCAGAACCAGCAGGGCACCTCCGGCTCTAGCAGGTCGCCATAGTCGGCGAACGGTTCCCGAGGGTCAAGCGCCATCAGTTCGGCGATTTCGCAGCAGACCGCGTTCGCGGAAAGCTCCCGGTCACGCTGAACGGTGCCCGCCGTGGAACCGCAGTTCACGCAGTCAGCGCCTACAAGGGGCAGCATGGGGTCAGCCTGTGCTGCGCTCATGCTGCCACCTCATCATCGGCGCGGGCCGTTTCATCCGTCCGTCCCGGTTTGAAGTGCTCACGCTGACCGCTGAGCAGTTCTAACTCCCGCCAGTACTCCAACTCAGCCCGGAGGAACTCCTCGGTCATCTGCGACAGTTCCTGATACCGTGTGTGATGGGTGCGCCAATGTGTGGTGTTGCTGTTGCGCCGTTCCCGGTTCTCAGGCAGGAACCACGAGGCCTCTAACGCCCGTTCGCGGGCACGTTGCGCGGGCACAGGCTGAGTCAGCGTCAAACGGCGGGTGGCTGACGGCTTCCGAGGTTGCACTGCGCCACTGGCGGTAACAAGCAAGTGCGGCGTGGTGCCGGTCAAGTTCAGTTGCACGCTGTAGCTCAGCCCGTCCCGGTTCAGTGACCGGCACAGGTCAGCGAATCGGCCCCATCCTGCATCGAAGCGCTTCTCAGCCCGCACGCTGTCAGCGGGAACATAGACGACATAACGGCCCGTCATGCTGCCACCTCCGCACTACGCCCGGACGCTTGAATCAGATAATCCGCCGCTTGCTGCGCCTTGCTGGCAGCGGTAAAGATCGCGCGTTTATCGGCCTTGAGGACCTTAAGCCAGGAGCCGATGTACTGGGCATGATCGGGCCGTGGTTCGCTGCTGAGTCCGAGTTGCGCCAGCGTGAACGCAGCGGCCAACTCGGCAACGAGTTCCTCAACGCTATAGGCAGCATCGCCAAAGCGCTTGCCAAGTTCGCGGTTACAGCGGTCAGCGCGGGAAGTCCAGTGCGCGGACTCGTGCGCTCGGGTGCTGTAGTAGTCAACGGGCGTCACGAACGCGGCAAAGGGCGGGAGCGTGATCGAATCGTCTGAGGGCGAGTAGTAGGCCCTGTTGCCTTGATGCGCCACGCGGGCATTGATCCCGCTGAAGAACACCTCGGCGGACTCGATGCGCTCCTCTATCGGCGCTTGCCCGTCCGCCTTCGGGGCGTAGCCGTCCACCTGGGCAGCGTTAAAGACAGCGTAACCACGGGTGAATAGCAGGCGGGAACCGCTGCCGGTTTGTTCTTCGCCCTCCTGGGAATCCGTCGCACTATTGGCGAACTTCCAGAACACGACCGTGGTAGCCTTTTCGCCCTTGCGGACCTGTGCCCCGCGTTCCTGCCATTGCGCGTACGTGCCCCACTCGCCAAGTTCGTAGCCCTGCCTCTGTGCTGCTGCCCAAAGGCAGAGAGTATTGACTCCCCTGTATGGCTTGTGGCTTGCCACATTGATGGGAGAGAAGGCGAACTTGCCCGACGTGTGCCACGGCATACGCCAGTTCCCCACACCTTGCTCAATTGCGGTTACGATTGCGTCCGTTACTTTGCTGTAAACGTCCGGTTTCTCGGTTGCGGTATTCTCGTGTGTAGACATCGAAGTTGCATCCTCAACTTTGGTGTTTAGGGGCCGTGCCAGACGCCAATCTGACCCGGTCCCGTTTCAGTTCTAGAGTTCGATTCGTTTTACTAATCGAACATCAGAACTATCTCTATTATTACCTATCGACGCTTTAGGTGCAAGCCTTATTTTGCAATACGTTGGAGCTTGTTCTATCATGGAAGGCAGTGGATAAGAAGACTAAGAAGATCTTTAGTGCGATCATGCGGGAGATTGGCCGCACAGGCGGTAAAATCGGCGGCAAGCGCTGCCTTGAGACCATGACTCAGCAGGAACGCTCGGCCCGCGCCAAGAAGGCCTCGCTAGCAGCCGCTGAGAAACGCACAGCGAAGCGCCTTGCAGTGGAAGGCACCAAGAAGAAGACTACCAACGCAGCCCAAAAGACCTAGCAGTGTGCACGCCAATCAATGGTTTATGGTCCGTATATCTGGTTCACCGTCAAAGGCTACAGGTCAATATCAGACCTGGTTATCCTATAGGCACGTCGGCTGCTACGCATTGACGTACAGAATACCTGCATATCTTAATAACTTAAATTGTATCGGCAGTTACGGATGCGTATATCTTAAATATAGGTACCGCCAAGAGCCATGACGGGGCACGGGCTCTTCACCACCTGCTCCACCCAGGCCTGTCGCCCGCTGGGGGCAACGCTCCCAAGTCATGCGCCCGTCACCCGAAAAACTTCTCTCAAGAACGGGTCCCCCTTCGAAAAAAGAGTGCCGCAGATGGAACCACAGTGGTCTTTACTTTGCCGGGGGGGCAGGAGAATTACGGAAAGAAACCTGAGAGGAACGCGGCACAAGTCGCACCATCTGTCATGAGCGAAGCCGAACACATATCTGATCATGACCTGGAGCGATACCACCTGGGCATGGTAGCGGGCGAAGCAGAACTTGCTGAACTAGAGGAGCACCTGTTGTCATGCGGGGAGTGTACTGATCGCGCCAAAAGCGCTGGCGATTACGTGGACGCAGTCAGGGCCGCAGCATGCGAAAGAACAGACTGAGCGGTTGCGCGAGTTAAGCCAAAGGCCCAGCACGTCTGCAAACGGTGCAACAACAGACCCCGGCAATGGACTGCCGGTGCGCCCCAGTTGACCGGGCTCCGTCATGCTTCGCGGTTCACTCCCGCGCTAGCCGCTGGGCCTCCGCGATCTGCGTGGAACGCTGACCTTGGTCTTTGGCTCTTAGAACGCGAAGCGAAAGACAAGCGTCGGCGAAGAGCCGTTGACCCCGCCGATGGGGATGTCCAGGAACATTTGCCCATTCGCTATTTGCTTAACGCCAAAATAGACAGCGCCTGAGACGCTCCGAGATGGCGGTATAGTGTTCGCCATTAGCACGCTTTCTTGCAATCGGCGGATATTGTCTGCCCGCTGCGCCTGCTCCTGCTGAATCTGGCGCTGTTTCTCAGCCACGCAGTTTTGTCGCCACTCTTCACTTCTGCCCTGGAAGCTGCAACTGTTTAACAAAGTGGCGTTCCCAAGCCCGGAAGCTAGCTGTCCCCAACCGGTTGGTACGCCGAGTTGTTGAATGCCTTCCTTGCTGAGCGGATAATGGCGGACACTTCCAATTTCGAGTGAAAAGCGCGCGGGTAGCACGTCAATGGTTCCGCTGGATGCGTTCGCCACAGTAACGGTGGCTAGGTACACACCGTTGTACTTGTCAAGCGATGCCGCCACCGAGACCCCATCGGAATCCAGCCGAGCAAACTCCTTGCCGTTGCTCCAAATCCGAGTAACACCCTCTCGAACCATCTTTGGACCTGAACTTGGCGAAGGCGGTGGGACCACGCGTGATGTTGGTGGCGCAGGCGGCGGCATCGACGACCCGCTGCCCCGTTGGATTATTGTGAAGCTTCTCTCGATCTGCTCGAAAATCCCTTGGAAGTGGTCAAACTGCGCAGCGGGTGCCGAGGTCGTGAGCCGATACGCATTCCCTTGGTCGCTCACGGCGACCATTCGCATGTCCACCGTCAGTCCCGTCGGATTCGTTAGCTGGTACCTGGCATACTGTCCGTCCCGCCCCGCAAACCTTAGCGGGCCTCCAGATACGTACCCGCTTTGCCCTCCCAGCGACCCACCTGACTCCAACGTTCCCATCGACTCCCTCGCCTGAACCGATATGGCTACATACCCGGCTCCGGGGACCACCGGCTCGATCAACACCGAGTCAGCCCCGACCGCCATCGCTTTCCACCCTTCTGGTATCCCTACCGTGAACCGCGACTCCGGATCGTCATATGTAGTTTGAGACTGCCGCCTTCCAAGGCGTCCTTCGGCTAGAGGCTCGTTGGCGGGCGGCAGCGCAGGCGTTGGCGATATCGAACGCGTGCCCCCTCCACTCCGCTGGACTAGAGTGAAACTCCTCTCGATCTGGTCGAAGGTTGCCCAAAGCCGGTCAAACTCCGCAGCCGGAGCCGAACTCGTGAGCAGGTATGTTTGCCCCTGGAAGCTCGCTGCTACCAGCCGTACGAACTCTTCCACGCCAGCCGCATTCTTTCCTTGGTACATTCTATAGGGCTCGTACTGGCCTGAGAACCGCACGGAGCCCCCGTGCAGATACCTTCTCGGCCCACCAATTTGGGAGTTTGTTTCAAGGATTCTTTTCGCATCCGACCCCGGCAGAACCTTCACTGTCAAAGACACTCCACCGGGCGCAACCGGCACAAGCACAAGGGAGTCGGAAGTCACCACCTTTGCTTTCCACCCCGACGGGATCTCTAAACTGAACCGTCCCAAATAATCGTGAAGCGTCGCTGGCGCAGTAGCCGGAAGGCCCACGCGGGGAACCTCGGCGCTAGCTTGAGTCGCCCATTTTCCGGTCGGGGACATCTCGCTCAAATCGCGACGAGCCTCAGCGTGACCCTGCTCGGCGGCTTTGCTGCACCAGATGGCAGCCTCGCTGTAGTTCCGAGTCACCCCTAGGCCGCGAACTAGTAGAACAGCGAGGTGGTACTGAGCATCGGCGTGACCCTGGAGTGCGGCCTTTCGATACCAGCGGAAGGCTTCGGTGTAGTCCTGCTTCACGCCTTGGCCTTCCGAGTACATGAGGCCGAGTAGAGCTTGGGCGTCCGTGTACCCGTGATCGGCGGCGATGCGGAACCATTCAGAGCCTTCGGCGCAGTCCTTCGGCACGCCTCGTCCCTCGCAGAACATTGTGCCGAGGTTAGTCTGGGCTTGAGCATTTCCACCATCGGCGGCCTTGCGGTACCAACGGACGGCTTCGGCGTCGCTCTGTGCCACGCCTTCACCAGTGGCGTACATGATGCCGAGTACAACCTGGGCCTCAGCGTCCCCCTTCTGGGCACCGGCAAGCACGGCTTGGATATCCTGCTCCTGGCCAACCGCGTTTGATGCCAACAGGAGAACGATGGCAAAAAGTGTTTTCATGCCCTGCAACCTCCAACTTCCACTGGTGCTTGGAACCCCGCAGACAACCGCTCCCGCATCCCTCCATATGCCTATGGGGTGTTAATCGGCCAGGACGGAGCAAAATCAAGAATATATAAAAATCATATATAGGTCAACGGCCCCCTATCCTGCTGGCTGAATGGAGAAGGGTGGCCCTCGGCTAACGGCGAATCGGAAGCAGCAGAAGGCGCTGCTGTCGTTGCTGCGGGAATTGCGGCTGAAGGCGGGGCTCCGTCAGGTGGACATGGCTGAGAAACTGAGGAAGCCGCAGGCGTTCGTTAGCTATTACGAGTCCGGGGCTCGGCGACTGGACCTGCTGGAACTGCGCCAGATATGCGGAATCCTGGGCATCACGCTGCAAGCCTTCGTTCGGAAGTTCGAGCAGCAACTTGTCGCCGGGGATTAACGACTCGATCCGCACCATCCGCCGTAACCGAATTGAGCTACGATGGCGGTGGCATGGCGCATGAGCAACACTGAACGCACGCAATTTGGAAGCTGGATCAAACTGGAGTCCCTCGGCCAGGGCGGACAGGGGCAAGTCCTCAAGGTTCAACGGTCCTCCGGACGCAATCCCGAGTTGTTAGCGAAGCTGAACGATCTCCTCCCGGATATCTGCCGGAACTACAACCCGACAGACCGATTTCCAATGGTGAAGGACTTTGTCACCGTGATGAAGGCGATCCACTCCGAGGCGAACGCTCCGATAGGTGCTCTCAAGATTCTGCATCCACTCCAAGGTGCTGCCTCGGCGAAGGCACTGGGCCGGATGGAACGGGAACTAGCCGCTTTGCGAAGCCTCAAGCATCCGTCGCTCGTGAACGTCCTCGATGCGAGCATTCAGGAGAAGTGGTTTGTCATGGAGTACTTCTCGCGGGGTACGCTCAGCGGCCACATCGCCAGAACTCGCGGCGACATACTGGGCAGTCTGTTGGCGTTCCGTCCGCTTGTGGATGCCGTTTCGCAGTTGCACGAGGCTCGCTACATTCACCGAGATATCAAGCCAGACAACGTCTTCGTTGGCGACGACGGGCGGCTTATGCTTGGCGATTTTGGCCTAGTAATAAATCCTTCAGCGGCGACCGAGCGGTTGACTGACACCTATGAGAACGTAGGCAGCAAGGAGTGGATGCCGGGTTGGGCGTTGGGAATTAGGATGGACGATGTTCAACCAACTTTTGACGTCTTCTGTCTCGGCAAGTTGTTTTGGGCGATGCTGTCCGGGCAGCCATTTCTTCGACTCTGGTACTACGCTCACCCTGAGTTCGACGTTGAGGCCATGTTCCCAGGCGATCCTGCAATGTGTTGGGCCAAGCGTGTTTTCCGGAAGTGCATTGTTGAGCACGAGAAAGATTGCATGAAGGACGCGAAGGAACTGCTGAAACTAGTGGACGAGCTAATTGATACATTGCAAATCGGCGGCCAGTTTCTTCGGAGTGCCGTTCCGTTTCGATGCCGGATTTGCGGTATTGGGCAGTACAGTCCCCAACTGCCCTCTGACTCTGGCGACATGCACGTCGTCTGCAGCCATTGCGGCCACATGGAAACGTTCTCGAATCCGAGGATCAGGCCCGCGTGGAAGTAGCGAAAGCTCCAGATTCCGTGCGTTAGTCTCTACTTTATCGAATCAATCCTTACCTGATGGCCAACCCCGAACATCTCGCAATTCTTGAGCAGGGAGCGTCGGCGTGGAATCAGTGGCGGCAGGATAAGCCGACAATCCTCCCGACCTCGTCGGCGCGAAACTCAACGAGTCCTGCTTGAAGAGCATTGATTTGTCCAATTCGAAACTTGGAGGCGCTAGCTTTGTCTGGGCGCGATTAGTCGCAGCCGATCTCAGTGGAGCTTATCTGTCCAGGGCTGACTTTCGATGGGCCGACCTGCGTGGTGTCAAGCTCCAAGGGACCAATTTGCGCCATGTGAGATTTGACGGGACCGTTTTGGTTCGTTCACATCTGCATCAGGCTGACATTGAGGGAGCATTTTTCAATGAGACGACGTTTAGCAACGCGGATCTGACCACCGTGTATGCGCTCGGTACATGCCACCACCACGGCCCGAGCACCATCGATCATCAGACACTCAAATACGGTCCGCTCCCATTGGAGTTCCTTCGTGGATGCGGCCTCACGGCTGCTCCGCGAGCGGTATCCTGTTGCTCCATATCTTCACATGACCGATCTGATATCGGGAAGCGACCCGTTTCAGCGTCGGAACGGATGGACCGACGTCAAGATTGACGTCCTTATATCAGATATTGAATCGTTGCTGGCCCGAATTGATAAAAAGAATATCTATTCGGCTGTTTTTACCATCAATCGGGCGGACTGCGACCAAGCACGGGCAGAGAAGCACAGTGTGCCAGACCCCGCTGTCGTTTGCGCTCAGTTCTGCTTGTATCATCCGCCGATGCGTTATTGGGAGGCACACAGCGAGGTAGAATTCGCCTCTTTGTTTTATGACCAGGGCGAAAAGTTTATTCAATCGATTCGGGCAAGCTGGCTAGAGAGTGCCGCCCCTGGGAAGCTCGCCAAAAACTCGTTCTGGGGAAGAATTGCAAAGGTCGAGCCCGTTGACATGAGGTTCACGCCTCCAGTGCAAATTGCGGACATGCTGGCTTGGGCAGCGACCCGGAGAATTCGGGAGGAGCCAAACGATAAGTGGGCGCGTCTGGCAAATTCACTGATCGGGACTCGTCAGCACAGTGGCATTCTTCCCTGTTCTCAAGTGGACCCGATTACGTTGGACGAGATTCGGCGTAGGTACCCTAAACCGTGAAGCAGCAAGCGAGCGTAGGTCGTGTGTGAGTCCCTGTTCAGGAAGTAACTGCACAGGTTCGTGGGAGTAGGGTAGAGGGCAGATTTGCTCACCAAAACTGCGTTGAAGTGCCGAGAACGGCTGCCGAGCTGTCGGCCAAGTGTTATGCAATCTTCATCCGATTGCCGGACCAGGGGACAGCATCATCGCGACGTTTCGCAGACTCGCCGAGGGCTACAAATTCGCGGAGGCATTTGCCGATCCGTCCGACTAAAGCGCCAGGACCGGGCGGCTTAGCTTCGAGCGAAGTTGACCGGCTGAGAGCCCAAACGACTTAGATGCACGATTCCCACAAAGGACTCTCCAGGACCACGGCAGATCGATTATCCGGTCAGCGAAACCAAGTCGGTGCAGCCGCATCAGATGTATATGCAAAACGACTTCCACCCCGGTGCCACCGCTGCCGATGGTTTGCCGTGTGACCGCATTTCCACTTTGGTAGCGCCGCTCCCCATTGTCGATGGCGACCTTTCAACAATTCCGGCAATTCTCGAACTGGCCGAGCGCAGGCAGTGGGTAGTCTGGCGAGGCGAAGACCGAGACGGCAATGCGACGAAGGTACCCTACGATCCCGGGTCGGGCTGGCACGCCAGCGTCACGGACCCGACGACATGGTCGGAGTACGACTCGGCGACAGCAGCCTGCCGCGACGGCGACTTCTCCGGCATCGGGTTCGTGCTTACGACCTCCGACCCCTACGTGGCTTTGGACCTGGACCATTGCCGGAACCCGCAGAGTGGCACCGTCGAAACGTGGGCTCAGGACATCGTTGACCTGATGGACTCCTACACGGAGGTCTCGCCCAGCGGCGCTGGCTTGCGGATCTTCGTACGTGGAGTTATTCCAGGTCCGCGCCGACGCAGCGGCCAGATCGAGATGTACGCGGACGCGCGATACGTCACTGTTACGGGTCAGCGTTTGGCCGGGACTGCGCTCACTATCGAAGATCGTCAGCCACAGGTGGACAAGCTGTATTCCCAACTGTTTACCGGCGAGCCAGTGACCCGTGTTGCCAACAAGGTGGCACCACGGACACAACCGAAACCGCTGGCACCCAGGATGGGCAGGCTCATGGAGAAAGCTGCCGCAATACGCGCTTTGCCCAGGCCCGACGACGAGATCTTGCGCGTCGCCAGACAAGCAGCCAGTGGCCCGAAGTTCACACGCTTATTTGACGAAGGACGGTGGCAAAGTCACTACCCGTCGCAGTCCGAAGCCGACATGGCGCTGTGCGGGATGCTGGCCTACTGGACTGACCGCGAAGCCGCGCAGATGGATCGACTATTTCGCAAGAGTGCTTTGTTTAGGCCGAAATGGGACGAGCGTCGCGGCAGCAGCACTTACGGCCAGCGAACAATAGAAACGGTACTGGCGAATGCGGGAGGCGCGTATGGCAGGCCCTGATCGGTGGCAAGCGGTTGAGACGGTCCTGCGCAAGCATTTTTGCCAGCCAGACTCTACATGCGGCCCGCATCCTGTACTCGGCAGTAGCCGCCCACAGGCTCAGCGGGACACCCGTGTGGCCGATGGTCGTGGCCCCGCCCGGATCGGCGAAAACCGTGCTCGTTGAGGCCCTGGCAGGCTTGCCTGGAATGAACGTCCACCTGATCGACACTGTGACGCCGCAAACCTTCATCAGCGGCCAGATTCCCGATCCCCAGCAAACCAGCAAGAAGCCAGCGAGCTTGCTGCTTCGTATTGGAGATCGAGGCATCATCGTTGTGTCTGACTTCAGCACGGTACTGTCCGGCAATACCGACAGATGCGGCAGTATTTTCGCGGACCTTCGTCGCATTTACGACGGCCAGCTCCGTAAGGAATACGGCACAGCCAGTGACGACCCCCACGAGTGGAAGGGCAGGCTGACCTTCATCGCGGCAGTGACGCCCGAGGTTGACAATTACAGCGCCGTTTTTCAGTCCCTGGGTGAGCGCTTCCTGATGGTTCGGTGGCCACGCGCCAACGGCATAGAAGCTGCCATCGCAGCCATGGAGCAGGACTCGGGACGGGCCAAGGCGGAACTGGGGGAAGCGCTAAATGATCTGTTCGGCAATCTCCCGGCCCTGGAGCCGGAACTGCCGACCGACATCCGCAACATGATCGCGGCCCTGGCCGAGTTCACGGTGAGGGGTCGCACTCATGTGCGCAGGTCGAGTTGCGGTGCCAGGGAAATCGAGGTCATACCGCAGCCCGAGTCCCCGACCCGTCTGGCACAGCAGCTTGCCCAACTCGCCAAAGGTTCGGCCCTGCTCGATGGCCGGGATGCAGTGAATGCAGAGGACTATCGCCTCGTCAAGCGGGCCGCGATGGACTGCATCCCCCCCGGCAGGCGCACCATCGTCGATGCCCTTGTGGCCGGGACTAGCCCCCAGTCGCTGAAGATGCCACGTTCGACACGCTGCTATGCGGTTGGAGAGTTGGAGGCGCTGGACCTGATGGACGGCAACGCGCTTTCGGCGATGGGCCGCGAGTTGCTCGCGCAGGCTGGATACGAATTGCCGGTACCTTCCGTGCTTAACGTGGTCGGTTGCAGCCCACAGCCCGATCACCACGGGGTGGCCCCCTGCTGAACCCGCCCCCCCTCCCAAGCAGTGTTCACGAAAGATACCACCCTAACGAATGGGAAAAGGAGGACTCACCAGCCTCCTCTGGGGGAGGGGGTAGTTCTCGTGAACGGTGGGTGGTGACACGGTACACAGGCCCGCAGTGCGAGGTGGTGAAGAATCCGGTCGTGGTTCTCGCGCATCAAATAAAGTGAATCCTTCCACGCGCTTAGGCGCTTGCTCCCCCATCGAGAAGTCTTTTCGTTGGGGCCTCAAAAACTTTGCCGGGTTGCGGTAGGCGGCGCTCAGCCGTCAACCACAGAGCCGCTTTCAAAGGCTCGGATCGCTCGATCCCCTCGGCCCAGGGCCAGCACTGCTGGTCAATCAGGCCCCTAGTGACTTCTACGAAGAAGCATGTAGTTGGAAACGGCGGTTTTGCGACCGCCAAGAATCGTGGTAGATTCTTATCCGAGTCAACCCTCGTCGGGCCATTCAATGGAGATCGAATGGCGAGACGAGAACATCAGAACCCGGAACTGCTCCGGGCTAACGGGCCGCGACCCTATTGGTACATCCGGTACCGGGTCCGGCTTTTGAACAACGAAACGGGCGAGTTCGAAAGAAAGGAGAAGCGCCAGCATCTGGGCTACTGCGATGAGGTCACGAAGGCGGAAGCAAAGCGAAAGCGGGACGAGATCATGGCCAAGGTCAACGGCCAGGTGTTCTCACTCCAGAGCCAGATTCTGGTTGGTGATTTTTTGAACCTCTACGAACAGAGGCACATGCCGACGCTAGCATCTGGTCCGAGGAAGAAGTACGAGTCATTGCTGAAGAACCATATCGGTCCTGCTTTTGGCCACTGGCGACTCTGTGACGTAGGTACAGAGAACGTACAACACTTCCTAAACACGAAGAAATCGGCTGGGTTGAGTTGGTGGACCCGCAACGATCTGAAAGGAATCGTGTCCGGTGTTTTCACGAAGGCGTCGGAGTGGGGCTACAGGAGCGGCACGAACCCCGCCCTGAAAACCAGCCTGGGGCCGAGGAGCACAAAACGCAAGAAGTATGGCTGGGCCGACGAACAGATTCTGAACTACATCAGCGAACTTCCTGAGGCGGTTCAGCTCATGGTTGCCACCCTCGTGACCACGGGCATGCGTGAATCTGAACTCGCTGGTCTGAGATGGGGCAGCGTCGATCTGGGGCTTAACACGATCCGCGTTCAGGAGACGTATTACCGGGGAGAAAAGGGCGAGACGAAGACGGAGGAGTCGCACCGCGATCTCTGGCTCGGTTCTTTAGGCCAATCCTTCAAGGCCTTCAAGCCGGTGGGCGCGGGACCCGATGATTACGTTTTTCAGATCGACGGCAAGCCCATAGATGATCGGTCGGTCCTACGGCGTTATCTGCGTCCAACCGCCAAGCGGCTCGGCCTGTTCTTTCCGGGATTTGGCTGGCGGACGTTTCGCAGGCTGAATATAACGGCTCTTCAGCAAGGACCGGAGGCGGTAAACGTATTTGAAGCCATGGCCCAAGCTGGTCACACCAAACCTGAGACCACAATGAGGTACACGCTGCTGGAGTCCACAGGGCGACAACGTGCCATCACAAGCATGCAGAAGCGCTGGCTTCCCGACAGTTGTGCGGGAATTATGCGGAGGGAGCCCAAGAGTGAAGTCGCCTAAACTGTTGAGAAATTTGGTGGACCTGAACGGGTTCGAACCGTTGACCTCTTCCATGCCATGGAAGCGCGCTCCCAACTGCGCCACAGGCCCATCTTTGGTGGGCGGAACCGATATCGTGGGCACGCGTACATAACGTGACCCTCTCAACCAGCTCGTAACCGAATATACCACACTCACCGCTGCGAATGCGAATTGACAGTCCGCTTTACCCGCTGCCTAAAATGAAACGATGGCTCTCCGCGTCTCAATCTACGTACTGATGGTCTGTGCACTCGCCACGAGTTCCTCCTCGTGCCTCGCCAGGCGCCGCATCATCGCACGTAAAGGCGCCAGCAATACCCAGCCGCTGCTGGTTGCCGACCGGCAGACGCTGTTGGACAAAGTCACCCGGCAATTCGCAGCCGTGCACGATTTCAACGCTGAGGTCGATATGGTGCCGGCCCTCGGCACCACGGAAAAAAGCAAGATCACCGAATACAAAGATGTGCGGGCCTACGTGCTTTTCCACGGTCCCACCGACATCCGGCTGATCGGACTCTACCCGGTGGTGCGCACCAAAGCCTTCGACATGGTTTCCAACGGCGCCGATTTCAAGTTATACGTTCCGTCGCGAAATCGTTTTCTGGTGGGCAAGAACGAAATCGAGCAGCCCTCCACCAACAAGCTCGAGAATCTGCGCCCGCAGCATTTCCTCGATGCCATGATGGTGCGTCCCGTCGACCTGGAGAAGGAAAAGGTCCTGCTCATGAACCTCACGGACGAGGACAACGCCTTCTACATCATTCCCATCGTGCATGAGAACAGCAACGGTCAACTGCAGTTGAGCCGCAGCATCTGGTTCAATCGCTACAACCTGACCATCGCCCGGCAATTCCTTTTCGACGCCGACGGCAACATTCTCACCGACGCGCGCTACTCCGATTGGCGGAGCTACGACAACGTGCCGTTTCCCAAGCACATCGAAATCAACCGGCCGAAGGACGAGTACGCGGTGGTCATCGACATTGTCAAGATGGACATCAATAAAGGCGTGACGCCCGAAAAGTTCGCATTGACGCAGCCGGAGGGGTCGGTTCTCCAGGTGGTTGGTCAAGCGCCGGTTCCCGGCAGCACTCCTCCTACCCCCGCAGTCAAAGGAAAAGGCTCGAAACAGTGACCGGAAAGATCGTTCTAGAAAACCTGAAGCATCGTCCGATGCGCAGCCTGCTCAGTATCCTGCTCATCGGTGTTCCGGTGACGCTGATCCTCTGCCTGGTGGGCATCAGCCACGGCTTCATCGAGGACTCACAGAAACGCCAGCGCAACAGCGGAGCGGATGTCCTGATCCGGCCGAAAACGTCTTCCCTGCTCAGCCTCAATGGCGCGCCCATCCCGCAACAACTGGTCCCTTACGTGGCCAAACAGCCGCACGTGAAGATCGCGACCGGAGTATTCAGCTCCACCGTGGAAGGCGTTACCTTGACGGCGGCGGGCATCAACTATGATGAATTTGCCGCCATGAGCGGTGGCATCCGCTTCCTCTCGGGCGGACCCTTCGAGCGGCCCGACGACGTGATTATCGATGATTTCTATGCCGGCCAGACCAAGGCCAAGGTGGGAACTTATCTCACTCTGCTTAACTCCAAATGGCGCGTCAGCGGCATCATGGAAAGCGGCAAACTTTCCCACATTTTCCTGCCCATCGACACCATGCGCGAACGCAGCGGCAATACGGGCAACGTCAACCAGATTTATGTCCGGCTGGATGACCCCAAGTATACGCAAGCCACCATCGATTTCCTGCTGGATCCGAATCGCGGGCACCTGGAAGACTACCCGATCTACTCGATGGCAGCCTTCACCAGTCTGCTGAGCGTGAACAATGTTCCGGCGCTGGCGGGATTCATTGCCGTCGTGATGGGCATTGGCGTGGTGATCGGCTTCGCCGTCGTTTGCCTCTCCATGTACATGGCGGTTCTGCAACGCACGCGTGAGATCGGCATTCTCAAGAGCCTGGGCGCTTCCAAAGGCTTCATCCTGGGCATCATTCTGAGCGAGGCGTTGTTTCTGGGGATCGGGGGCACCATCCTCGGTATCCTGATGAGCTACGGCGCCGCCAGCCTGATTCATGCCCTGAAGCCGGCGTCACTGCCCATGGTGATCGTCCACGAGTGGTGGCTCTACGCGGGAGCGATCACCGTCGGCGGAGCCCTGTTGGGCGCGCTCTATCCGGGTCTGACTGCGGCAGCGCACGACCCCATCGAGGCGCTCTCCTATGAATAACGGCGACATCATCCAGATTCGCGGCCTGGTGAAGACCTACCGCGTCGGCAAGGTGGACGTGAATGCCTTGCGCGGGGTGGATCTCGACGTGGAGAAGGGACACTTCCTCTCCATCATCGGCCCCTCTGGTTCGGGAAAATCGACGCTTTTTCATGTAATCGGCGGGCTCACACCGCCCACGTCGGGGAAGGTCGTAGTGGGCGACAAGGATCTCTCCGCCACGACGGATGCAGAGCGCACCCGTATGCGCAAACGCACCGTGGGCTTCGTCTTCCAGAAGTTCAACCTGCTGCCGAACCTGACCGCTCGCGACAATATCGCAGTGGCGCGGTTTATCGGGGGCACGGATCCCAAACCAGATCCGGAGTTCGAAGAGGTGCTCCGGCTGTTGGGCATCGGCGAACGCCTGGATCACAAGCCGAACGAACTTTCCGGCGGGGAACAGCAGCGCGTGGCGATCGCACGCGCCATCGTAAATCATCCCGCGATTCTGCTGGCGGACGAGCCTACCGGCAATCTCGACACGGAGAATTCCAAGGCCGTGCTGGAAGTGCTGCGCGATCTGAATCGCCGCCTTGGCCAGACCATTCTGATGATCACGCACAATCCGGAAGCTGCCGCGTATGGCGATTCCACCGCGCATATGCGCGACGGCCGGATCATCGAACGGAAATAGGCCGATCCAAGGCTCCCAAACCCTTGGCGGGGACGCTCTTTACGCCTGGCGCGCGAGTTCCAGATTGCGCGCGCGGAGCCATTGGAGCCGCTTTTGGTGTTCCTGGTACAAGGTCGTGAAGCCGGCCCAGTAATAGCCGCACACGAACAGCGAGAGAAACGGAATCGACAGGAAATTGTAGGTGGTGATCGCAAAGATCACCATGCTCAGGAAGTAGGTCCCGAAGGCGATCTCCAGGTACGGCAGCCAGCCGCTGCGCGCGCGGTACTTCTTATTTTCCAGGCGCATGGGACCGCCCGAGATGGCGAACTTAGGCGTACGCACGAAGCTGGTTTCCACGCCGAACAGCGCTTCCAGCACGGCGCGGGTATTGATGATGGTCAGGCCCACGCCCACCGCCATCAGCATCGGCAACAGCAGAATCGACCGCTTCCAGTTCTTGGGGTACAGCTCTCGCTGCGCCACCACGTAGAACAATGAAATCGACCAGAACGACGCGACGATCAATGGCAGATCGAGGAACATCATCTGCCAGACGCCCATGTAAAACCGCACAATCATCACCGGCAGCATCAGGGCGGACAAGATGATCATCAGCGGATAGCTGATGTTCGGCGTCAGGTGCATGAACGCCTCCAGCTTCACCCGCTTCGAAATCGGCGCCTTCAAAATGCTGGGCAGCAGTTTCATGGCTACCTGCGTCAACCCCTTGGCCCAGCGCGACTGCTGCACCTGGAAGCCGTGCATTTCCACCGGTAGTTCCGACGGGCAGTCCAGCCCTGGGACGTACATGAACTTCCAGCCCTTCAACTGCGCGCGGTAGCTCAAATCGGAATCTTCGGTCAGGGTATCGTGCTGCCAGCCGCCCGCGTCCTCGATCATCTTGATGCGCAGAATTCCGGCCGTTCCGTTGAAGTTGAAGAAGTGCCCGGCGCAACTGCGCGCGCCATGCTCCAGAATGAAGTGGCCGTCCAACAGCATGGCTTCCACTTCGGTCAGGAAGTTGTAATCCTTATTCAGATAACTCCAGCGCGTTTGCACCACGCCGACATTGGGGTCGGTGAAGAAATGAATGGTGCGCGTTAAGAAGTCGGTGGGGGGAATGAAGTCCGCATCGAATACCGCCACCATCTCGCCGGTGGCCGATTTCAAACCTTCCTGCAGCGCGCCCGCCTTATAGCCATGGCGGTTGGCGCGGTGATGATACTCAATCGGATAGCCGAGCGCGCGGTAGCGGTCCACCAGGGCTTCCGCAAAGGGAGCGGTATCATCGTTGGAATCGTCCAGCACCTGAATCTGCAGCAATTCCTTGGGGTACTCGATCTTTACCGTCTCTTCGATCAAGCGTTCGACCACGTACCGCTCGTTGTACAGCGGCAATTGGATGGTGACCGGCGGCAGTTGCTGATAGCGCTTCGCCGGCTGATCCACCCTCTTTTTGCGGTGCTTGAAATAGGTGTGGATGATGTCGTAGCGGTGCAACCCATAGATGGACAGGATGATCAGCACCGTGAAGTAGGGGATGAGCATCGCCCAGTCGAACCACGCAAGCTGATGAATTCCGGCGAACGGGTTGTTGAGTAGGTTCTGAATTAACCGCGAGGTGGGCGAACTCTTCACCACCAGAGCGAATAATAAGCTAGACGGCATATATGCGACCGGCATGGAACCGGCTAAAGGCGCATAACAATATTAACAAATCTGATATCGTTCGCGGGCATCCCTTATCCTGGAAGTCCCCGGGGAGAGTCCTGCCCGAAGGGACGCCGCCCCGCCAGGAAGACCGCGACGCCCCGAAAAGCGCGTCTCGACGCCTGCCTCCGCTTCCCGCGCTTCCGTGCCGCCGCGCTTCCCGTAAGTGCCCTCCAGACCCCGCGATATAATTGGGTTCGACCACACTGCATCAGGAGCCACTCTCCAGGGAGAACACTTGGGACCCAATCGACCCACGCCTCGCGGTCCTCTGCCCGTTGCTTCGCGGGGTGCGGATCGCTACTTCGAACTGAAGTCGCAGATTCACCGTAAGCTGATCGGGGTGCTCAACCTGGAGCGCGCCTCGTCGATTCCGAAGGACCGCATCCGCGCCGAAATCGGCCGCGTGGTGGAGCGTCTGCTGGACGAAGAGCGGGTCCCGATGACCACGGCGGAGCAGACCAAAATCGTCGAGGAAGTGCTGGACGAAGTGCTGGGGCTGGGACCGCTGGAAACCCTGCTCAAAGAGCCGAGCATTAGCGATATCCTGGTGAACCGCTACGACAAGGTGTTCATCGAACGCAACGGCAAGCTTTCCGAAACGACGGTCCGCTTCAAGGACGACACGCATCTTTTGCACATCATCGAGAAGATTGTGTCGCAGGTGGGCCGCCGCATCGACGAAGCGCAGCCCATCGTGGACGCGCGCCTGCAGGATGGCTCGCGCGTCAATGCCATCATTCCGCCGCTGGCTCTCGACGGCCCGTGCCTCAGCATCCGCCGCTTCGGCCGCCACGTGGTGACGCAGGACGAAATGGTACAGTACCAGACGCTGACGCCCGGCATCCTGCGCTTTCTTTCCGCCTGCGTGCAGTGCAAAGTCACCGTCCTGATTTCCGGCGGCACCGGCTCCGGCAAAACCACGATGCTGAATGCGCTCTCCCGCTTCATTCCGGAAGAGGAGCGCATCATCACCATCGAAGACACGGCGGAACTGCAACTGCAGCAGCGCCACGTCGTCAAGTTCGAAACCCGTCCGCCCAACCTGAACAAGGAAGGCGGCATCAACCAGCGGGTATTGCTGCGCACCGCCCTGCGCATGCGGCCCGACCGCATCATCGTGGGCGAGTGCCGCGGCGCCGAAGCGCTCGACATGCTGCAGGCGATGAACACCGGCGTCGAAGGCTCGATGAGCACGGTGCACGCCAATACGCCCCGCGACGCGTTTTCCCGCCTGGAAACCATGGTCATGATGGCCGACCTGGAGATTCCCACCCGCGTCATCCTGCAGCAACTGGCCAGCGCGATCAAGCTGGTGGTGCAGGTATCGCGCCTGCAGGACGGCTCGCGCAAAGTGCTCAGCGTCAGCGAAGTGCTGGGCGTGAAGGACGAGAAAGTGGACCTGCAGGAGATCTTCACCTTCGACCGCATCGGCGTCACGGATGCCGGCAAAGTACAAGGACGGCTGCGCGCCACGGGCATCGTCCCCCGGTTGCTCGACCGCCTGCGCATCAGCGGAGTCAACGTGCCGCTCGAGATATTTCAGGAAGTCGTGCCGGTCAATCTGTAGTACAGTTTTTCCATGCGCAGGCTGGTGCTTCTCTTGCTGACGGTGGGGCTCATGGCCCTTGCGCAGCCCAGGGCCGGGCAGCCGGATCCGCGGGCTGACCAGCGGGAGATGAACCTGGTTCTCGACCAGATTCGGGAAGCCGTCCGCGCGCAGGATTGGCCGGAAGCCGCCCGCCTCGCCAGCCGGCTGAATTCCTCGCTCATGATGCTGCGGTCGCGCAGCACGGCTTCGCCGCTGATCGAATTACAGCACCTCGAAGTGCTCGCCGGCCAGAATGCCACCACGCGCAACCCGCTATTGCCCCGCATGGTGAAGGCCGCTTTCGCGGCGGGCGATTGGGCGCGCGCCGAAGGCTTCGCCAACGAGGCCCTCGATGCCTCGAAACGCGGTGTTTTCTGGTGGACCGGAGACGCGATCCACCAGGCCAACACCATCCTCGGCCGTCTCGCGCTGCGCCAGAACAAGATCGACGTGGCCAAGCAATATCTGATCGCCGCCGGCAAGACCCCCGGCAGTTCCACCCTCGCGTCCCAGGGTCCCGCCATGCAACTTGCGAAAGACCTGATGGACCGTGGTGAAACCGCCACGGTCCTGGAATACCTCGAGCTCTGCGGCCAGTTCTGGAACGCCAACCGCGGCAAACTTCAGGAGTGGATTGTGCTGCTCCGCGCGGGTCTGCGCCCCGATTTCGGACCCAATATCAACTACTGACCGGCCGCAAACGGCCCGCACTCTCCGAATGCTATGATGCGGGTGAAAGTGGAGCGCGAACAGGTTCTGGCCAAGCTGCGTGAAAGGATCGTGCTCTTCGCGGCATCTCATTTATCGAGGGACTCCGCGGAGGATCTGGCCCAGGAGGTGCTCCTGCTGCTGCACGAAAAATACGCCCACCTGGATAAGGTGGAAGATCTTTTGCCTCTTTCCCTGCAGATTGTGCGCTATAAAATCATGAGCCAGCGGCGGAAAGCGGTGCGCCGCGGCGAGTATACGCAGGTGTCGCTCTCCGATATTCAGTTGCCGGATCTGGACGCGAACCCGGCCGATTTCGTGGAGCGCAAACAGATGTTGGAGCGGCTCGCCAAGGCCATGCAGGGGTTGGGCGATCGCTGCCGCGAACTGCTGCGGCTGAAGCTGCAAGGCAAGACGTTTCCAGAGATACAGAAGATAATGGGCGCGGCCGCCATCAACACCATCTATACGTGGGACCATCGCTGCCGCAAGAACCTGTTGGAAGCCATGGGCGGAAGTTGGGAGCCGCCTGCTTCGGCGAATAGAGTCGATCATGAGGCCGGAAGACATTAAGAAACTCGTGGGTGGGTACGCCGCCGGCAACCTGACTCCGGAGGAGCAGCAGGCGCTGTTCGCCGCTGCCCTGGAGGATCAGGAACTGTTCGATGCACTGGCGCGCGAACAGTCTCTGCGCGACCTGCTGAAGGATCCGGCGGCCCGCGGTGAACTGCTGGCCGCGCTGGACCGGCCCGCCGGCGGGTTGGCCGCATTCTGGCAGTGGCTGCGCCAGCCGATGGTCGCCGGGGTGGTGACGACCTGTTTCCTTGCCGTTGCGGTGACAGCGGTGTGGCGCGCCATGCACCCCGTTCCGAACGGCTACCTGACGGTGGAAGTCTTACAGGATGCACCGCGGCCTTCCGCGGCGGCCCCGGTGACCACCGCGCCGGTGATTCCGGCTCCCGGAGCGCCTCAGTCTGTGCCGGCTGGGCAGCAGGGCGCTGAATCGCGCAGGCGCGCGTTCGATGCGGTTGCATCCGCGCCATCCGGCAGCGGCGGCGGCGCCCGAGTCCCCGTTGAGGCACTGGAGAAATCCAAAGCCGAGTTCGATATGCCTGCGAAGAAGGAGATGGCCGCTGCTCCCCCTCCGCCTCCGTTAGCTGCCGCGGCTCCCCAGCCGCTTCCGTCAGCTACCGCGACGCCCGTGATGGTTGCCACGGGCGCGAGGCAGGCGAAGGTGCAGGAGAGTGTGCAGGTGCAGGCAGAGAATGCGCAGCTCGCGACCGCGCTGACGCAGGCGGATGCCCGCTCGCTCTTCTATCAGAATTCGCTGGCAACGGGAGTCTCAGGCTTCGTCGACGCGGCTGGAGCTGGAGGGGGTGCCGCCCGGACAACCTTGGCGGCGCCGGCCAAGGCTCCTGACACCCGGCTCGGTGTCCGTGTCAGCATCTTGCGCGGCGACCAGGAGGTGGACACTACTACGGTGCTGAACTCCGGCGAAAGCGTTCGCTTGAAGCTGATCCCCAACATCGATGGATTCCTGAGCGTCACCGAAGGCACACGTGCCATCGCCGGCGCGAGTGTGCGGCGCCTGGTGCCTTTCGAAACTCCGGCCATTGCGTTTGAGGCCGGCGGTCCCCGTCAATTGGTCATCACACTGTCCCGCACGCCGCTCTCGGGCGCAGCCAATCGCGCGGACGCGGCCGCCCGGGGCAATCTGGTGGAGCCCGCGGCAGATCAGGGACGGGCAACCTATGTCGTGTCCAATGTGCTGCAGGACGGCAGCCAGGTGGTGGTCCCGCTCACGTTGAACTACAAGTAGGAAGGGCTCTCGGAGTCCGAGCTGTGCTCGGATGGACAAGGCAGAGCCTTATCCCACTCACCTGCTCGCGCTTCGAAGCGGTGCGGACGGGCCACAAAAAACGATGGCCCATCCCACCCGGAAGTGCAGTTGCGGCCAGCACGAATACCCGGCTGGAATGCCTGGCCCCACACATGGCCAATCTCTCCAGGAAGGGCTCCTGGCCCTCAACAATCACTCCGATCAGTCGGGCGCCGCGTCGCCTCCACCGCCCAAGATTGGCCGCCGATTAACGCCGATGCACGCCGATAAGAAATCCGCTGGTCTTCATCCTATCGGCGTCGGTCGGCGGCCAGAATCGCTTTGCACGAATGCCTGCGCTCAGAGGGTCCGCAGGAACGCGATCAGCGCTTTGCGATCTTCCGCCCCGAGGTCGAGTCCGAATTCGTGCCCTTTGACGCCGCGATCCTTGCCATCGGGACCTGTGTAGCCGGTCGGCACATAATCCTTCGTCACGCGCTTGGGATCGAGCCAGTCTTCGAGCGTCGCGACCGACCCGTGATGTCCCAGCGGACTGCGGTACCAGACGCCTTTCAGCGAAGGCACTTTGTAGTAGCCGGTGCCCTTGCGGGTCGCGAGCGCGTACCGCGGGTCCGTGCCCAGCTTGACGCGCAGGATATCGAAGCGCCGGTCGTGATCGGCCGGAGCGTCGAAACTGTCCACCGGAATGAGCTTGTTGTTGGTGTAGAGCGGGGCCGTGTGGCAGGCTGCGCAGCCCGCTCGTTCGAAGACTGCCTTGCCGCGCGCCGAGAGAGCATCCGCCTTGTGCGGATTGGCGGGCGGCGTCAAGGAATACAGGTATTGCGTGAGCGCGAACAATTGTTCGTCGGTATAGCGCGCCGCGCCGCGGGTGGGCTTTTCGGCGTCGTCATCACCATAGCGCGCCAGCGCCATCGTATCCTGCACCAGCGCCGCGTACCGCATGAGGTCGCCCGCACTGCGCTGCTGGACGATGCCCGTGTGGTCCAGGAAACGGCGCTCTTTCACGCCAATCAAATCGGGAATCTGCGGCGGCAGCACCATGCTGGTGAACGCGCGCGCCGTGACCCCCGCGGGTATGTTCTCGCCCGCCATCAGGAATTGATCGAGCGTCATGTCCCGGGTGGCGCGGTTGGGATCGCCGGGCACCCACGGCACTTCGAACTGCTTGGAGAAGCTCACCATGCGCGCCAGCAATTGCGCCGAACTGGCGGCATTCACGGCTTTGCGCAGCATCATGGCGCCCTGGCGATCACCGGGATTGTTGCCCTGCGCGCCCGGCACAATCGTGCCATCGGCGAACACGCGTGTGTGGCAGGTATTGCAGCCCATGGTGCCCAGTTCCACCTGTCCCTTCCGCCGGATCACCCAGCGTGCAAACGGCACCGTGCCATCCTTGCCGTACGGCATCTTCCCGCGCTCGTAGAACTCCGGATCGCGCACATCGCTGGCGCTGAAAAACACCGGTTGGAAGGAAATGGGCGCGTTGAATACCAACTCGCCTGCCGTGACCCAGTCCTCTTGCGTCTTGATGGCGGCGGGGTCGAACGCGACCTGCGGGTCCTGCTGGGCCAGCCACTCCTGATATCCGGCCGGCTCGCGCTTCGGATAATAGACGGGGTAGCTCCGGTAGATGGTGCGCGCGGGCAGTGCGTAGTAGGCCGACTCTGAAATGTGAATCGGCGAGTACTTCGGATTCGCCAGCGGCACTTCGAGGGCTTTGACATCCGCGGCGTTCCAGGTACGCGGCACATCCGCGCCAAAACCGACCGAAGCCGTGATCAACAGCCAGGCGGCAGTCCGAATCTTCCCGCGAACCTCTGGTTTCATGTGATTCTTATCGCCTGTGTCGGGACCGCCGATCCTCGGGGTTCAAGCCGCCGCGGGGGCGAAGTTCTGGCGCAGGAACTTGATCCCTTCGAACGCAATGTGTTCGGGAGTCGGTGCGAGATCGCGCCAGATGGCGGCCGACGCGGCCAGATCGCCGAGCGTGAAGGCGAAGCTCTCGATGGTCAGCCAGCCGTCGAAATGAATGTCGCGCAGCGCCTGGAAAATCCCGTTCCAATCCTGATGTCCCGTGCCCGGAATGCCGCGATCGTTTTCGCAGGCGTGCACATGCTGCAGCCGCTTGCCGATGGTACGGATGGCACCCGGCACGCTCTTGTCTTCGATATTGCCGTGGAAGGTGTCGTAGAGCACGCCCACCGAGGGGTGGCCCACGGCATCGGTAATTTTCGCCAGATCGTCCGCCGTATTGAGGAAGTACGTCTCGAAGCGATTCAACGATTCCACGCCCATGGTGAGCCCGTATTCCACCAGCGCAGGGACCGCCGACTGATAACCTTCCACCGCCCACTTCCACTCATCATCGTTGCGGCGCCTGCCCGGCAGGTAGCCCACGGGACAGTACAGGGGGCCGGCGATGCTTTCCGCGCCCGCCTCCGCGGCAACCTTGATCACCTCGCGAAGATGCGCCTGCGTTTTCTTGCGCAAGCTTTCGTCCTCGCTGATGAGGCTGAGGCCGTCGATGAAGAAGGGGCAAACGCTCAGTGCCAGCCCGTTCTCTTCGGTGGCCTTGCGAATGTCCGCCGCGATGTAATCCGCGGGGCGGAGCATGGGGATCTGCACGCCGTCGAATCCATGCTCCTTAATCCTGGGGATGAGGGGCAAGTGCGAACGGTCGAACCCGACCGTCCAGATTAGGGTATTGACTCCGAATTTCATGAAAAGTGTTTAGTCCCCTGGTACGCCTTCGGTCACCAGATGTTGAACCTGATAGCCTCCCTTGGCGCGGAAATACGCGATGAAGAAGAGGTAGCAGACCAGCATGGTGCAGGGCAGCACGGCGATTTTGCCGAGCGCCGCCTGCTTGGAATGTCCGTCGATGGTAGACAGCAATTGCAGTTGCGCGGGATCGGTGACCTGCGCGCGCAGCGTGGGGTCGATGGCGGACGAATCACCGAACAGACCGGGCCGCGAAACCACCAGCTTGTTGGCGAGGTCGGGAGCCGCCTGCCGCAATTCGGTCACGGCCTGCTGATCCTGCACCATGCCGATGGCGGGGTTGCCGATGGTGCCTACGGAGATCATGCCCACACCGGCAATGGCGTTCAGCATCAGGGCGCCGCCGCGTGGATAGCGCTCGCTGACCACGCCGAGAGTGGTGGGCCAGAAGAACGTTTTGCCGAAGCCGTAGAAGGTAGCGGCCGCGAACAGCGCCAGGGGCGCCGCCGGCGACGACAGCCACATCAGGCCGATAGCCGCAATTCCAGAGCACACCGCGAGCAGGCCGAGCGGTCCGATCTTATGGATTACAGGCCCGGCGAAGAAGCGCAACACGAACATGATCAGCGACGTCCACACCAGGAACATCGTGCCCAGGGTGGCGCTGCCCAGAACGCTGTGCATGATGTCCGCGATCCAGCTATCCGTGCCGAGTTCGGTGGTGGCGAGCAGCACCATCACCAGCAGCAGGAGCACAAAGATCGGTTGGCCGAAACTCTTCACGTACGTCGCAAAGAGCAGGGCCGGAACCAGGGCGATGCCGAGTTGTGTGGTGAGGCTCCAGGTGGGCACGCCGGCGATCAGCAGAATCTGATTGAGACCCGCCACCAGGAAGAACGACACGATGTAGCAGCTTCCCGCGCCGAATTCCTTGAGCATGTCGAAGTACGGCACTTTGGCCGCGACCCGCTCCTGCACCGGGAATTTCTGCCCCAGCATCATGAAGCCGTAGGCCAGCGTGGGCACGAGCACCAGACCCATTTGCCACTGCCACGCACGTCCCGGCAGGCTCGAGGTGTTGATGTTGTTGAACGCCATGGAGAGCAGGCCGCCGAGCACCAGTCCGCCGGGCCAGCCGGCGTGTAGCATGTTGAAGTATTTTGCCTTCTCGCGCGGGAACAGCGTGGCGGTCACCGGATTGACCACGGCTTCCACCGTGCCGTTCCCCAGAGCGAAGATAAACGTCCCGATGTAGAGCAGAGTGAAGCCGGCCTTATGACCAGCCGCAACGGCTTCGGGGCTTGCCCCCGCACCAGCCAGCATCAACGGCGCCGCCAGCGTGACCACAGCCGACAGTACGTGAAGGGAAAACGCGATCGCCATGGACTTTCCATTGCCCAGACGATCGATGATCAGGCTGAAGAGAATGATCGAAATCGCAAACGGAAACAGTCCGGCGCCTTGCAGATAGCCGATCTGTTCGGACGTCAATTGAAACTCGGTGCGCCAGTTCTCGAGAATCGAGCCGCGCACGGCGAAACCAAATGCCGTGGCGACCAGAGATACGATGCAGCCGGTGAACAGCCTGGAACGGTTGACGGTCTGTACCATAAAAATTGCTCCTGATTACTTGGCGAACGGGAATGCGAATGCCGCGGCCAGGCGGCGTTCCGGCCTGTTTTCCAGCATCATCGCCTGGGCCTTCTGCGCGGGCGCCGCCCAATAGATTGCGTTGCGGACAAGGCGCTGGAACATGGGGTGCCCCCAGACGCGCTGATCGTGGCCATACGCGGTGTAGAACACGCGGCCCTTGCCGTGCATGCGCGTCCACGTCCACGGCTCGCGCCCGGTTTCGTCGACACGCTCCATAATTACGGTGCGGTCATTGTTGTGCTTGGTGTGGACGTAGGTTTCGTCCCACACGTTGAACGGCTGGATGCCGAGCATCAACTGCGAGTCGGGCTTGGTGATTTCGGCGACGAACTCACCGGTCTTGTGCTTCTGGAACTGTGCGCCCACCATCGCAATATACTGGGGCGAGTTCTGGAAGCAGAACGAAGCGCAATGCAGCGGGAGGAAGCCTTTGCCGCTGGCCACGAAATCGAGCAACGCCTTTTCCTGATCGGGCTCGATCTTGTCGTGATTGGCGTAGATGATCAGCTCATCGAATTTCGCCAGGTTGGCTTCGTTCAGATCTTTCGGGTCGGTGGAGTAAGTGAAATGGAACGGCTCCGAAGCCAGTGCCTGCGCCAGCATCGGTTCGTAGGTGTTCGATACGTGATGCTGCGCATTGTGGCCCAGGAAGAGAATTTCGAGTTTCTTTTGCGCGACGGCGGGGGCAGGCGCGGGCGCCTGTTGGCCGATCATCGGCACGATGCTCAATGCGACGCCCGCGAGGGCGGCGGCGGCCAGGAAATAGTTCTTCATCGCTTATGCTCCTTTTGCTTCCGCTCGAAAATCCGGCAGCGCCACTTTCCGCCCGTCCTGCATGGCGGATTCGTGTGCGCAGATGCCGGCACAGGTCCAATTCACTGACTGATAGACATCGGGAAACGAGGCGCGGCCCTCGATGATACTGGAAACGAACTCGTTCACCAGATGGGGGTGCGAGCCGCCATGGCCGCCGCCCTGGGTGAACGAAAGGTGGGCGTTCTCCGCATCGTACACGCCCTTGGTGGTGAAGCGCTGGATCGCTTCCGGGAGCAGGCGCGCGTAGTCCGGCACGGTGACGCGCTCGGGCTTTTCGCCCACGTGAATCACGGGCTCTTCGTTTTCAATCTGCGCCCATTCGAAGGCCGTCTTATCGCCGTATACGTCGAAGCTCTCCACGTATTGACGAGCCGTCTCGAACAGCGAGCGCGTGACTTCAAACGCCAACTGCTGATTGCGCACTTTGAAAAGCGCGCTCTCGACCGCGAAGGGCGAGCCGTACTTGGCGATCAGGCGATCTTCGATGCGTCCGGAGCCGAAGCACGACACGTACTCCGCCTCTCCGCGCACCAGCGCCAGGCACGGGCTGACGGCATGCGTGGCGTAGTGCATCGGCGGCAGGCCTTCCCAATATCCCGGCCAGCCCGCCATTTCCTGCTGATGGGCGCCGCGCATAAATTGGATGCGGCCCAGTTTGCCGCTATCGCGCAGCTCGCGCACAAACAGGAACTCGCGCGTATAGATGGCGGTTTCCATCATCATGTAGTTGCGGCGCGCGGCATTGGCCGCCTGCACAATCTGGCGGCACTCTTCCACCGAAGTCGCCGCGGGCACCGTGCAGGCCACATGCTTGCCCGCGTTCAACGCAGCGACGCTCTGCGGCGCGTGCAGGTGGATCGGCGAATTGATGTGGACCGCGTCCACCGCGGGGTCTTTGAGCAGTTCTTCAAAGCTCGTGAAACGACGCTCGACTTTGTACTGATTGCCCACTTCGTCGAGCTTGGATTGCGTACGCTGGCAGATGGCGTACATGTTGGTGTTCGGATGGTTCTGGTAAATCGGAATGAACTCCGCGCCGAATCCGAGCCCTACAATCGCGATGTTAATCTTCTTTGCACTCACAGGTTCTCTCCCGGCTCCCTATTCCGTGAACGTGAAATCGCTCTTGCTGCCGACTTTGATTTTCTTTTCCTGGGCGCCGAACTTTTCGTGCCAGGCTTCCAGCGTGTAGATTCCGGCGGGGAGTCCCTTGATAGTGAACGTGCCGTCGGCGCCCGTGATCGCGTAGTAGGGGTTGGAAACGACGTTGGCGTAGACGCGCATCCACGGGTGAATGTTGCACATCAGCACTACTCCGATTTCCGGCTTCGCAAACGTCGCCACCTTGGGCGGCGCTTTCGGCAACTGCGACACGTTGAAGGTCGCGTTGGATTCGGCCATCACGTGCACGTTGTGATTCATGGGATCGCTGTTGGCGATTTCGATCGGCTGGTTGACCATCGCCACCACCACGTGGGGCTCGAACATGCAGCCCGCCTGATTGATCTTGACGGCCTCCGTGGGAGCAGGAAACGTCTTGCCCGCCAGGCCGGGACCCGATTTCACGTACACCAGCACGTTCTGCAGCGAATTGTCCTGGTTCAGGATGACTTCGGGCGAGGGCAGGCCATCCGGATGGGCCTTCGCGCACGCGGCATTCGCGTCCATCTGAATGCGGCGGACGGTGGGTTTCGACCCGCTGAAAATCACCTTTCCCGTGATGACGTCGGCAGCCACCGCCGGGGCTTGAGCGTTCCCCACCTGCGGCGTTTGCATCAGCAAAACGGCCGCGGCCGGAACCACGAGAAGAGATACACAAAGTTTAGGGTTCATAGAGATCCTGAGTGATGGCTACGGAGCGACCTTCATCATGCCCTGCATGGTTTTCCAGTGGCCAGGGAACGTGCACAAATACGGATAGTCCCCTGCGGTGGTGGGCGCGATGAATTCCAGCGTGCCCTTCTGGCCGGCCTCCACCATATTCGTCCAAACCAGAACATCCTGGCTGGGAGGAATGTAGCTGCGCTCGGCGGCGTCCGTGGCCTTCGCCATGATGTTGACGAGTTCGCCGACTTCTTCCACCGATCCCGGACGCACGTATACGAGGTTGTGCGGCATCTCGTCCTTGTTGGTCAGAATGATCCGGACATAGGCGCCGGGCTTCACGGTGAAGGTCTTGACGGAATACGTCATGTCTTCGGGTACGGTGTTGATTTCGATGATGGTCGGCGGGCCTGCTGGAGCAGCGCCGCCGCGTCCGCCGGCTGGTGCTCCCACCTGTCCGAAATTGGCGCCGCCGCGAGCGTTGCCGCCACCGCCGCGGAATCCGGCGGTGGGCGGTGGGGGACGCGTGATCGGTCCTACGATGTCCTCGACATACGCGTGGAGCAGTTTCTCGCCCACCGGTGCCATCGATTGCCCGACCATGCGTTGATTGCCTCCGCCGGCCGGTACCACTGCGCTCTGCGGAGTCTGTTCTTCCTTGGCGATCCGGTCGGCCAGCGTCCGGAAGGGCGCGGCGCCGAGATCAGCCGTGTATGCCTTGAAGAAGCCGGCCCGGTGGCGCGCGGCGCCATCGTAGACGGCCTGCGACAGCCACTCGTCCTTCTCCACCGAGGCCTGCTTGGATGCCTGATAGAGCAGCGCGCCGATTTCATCCGAAGGAGTCAGATCTGCCAGCAGCAACAGCGCGGCCAGCCGCGTGTAGGCGTCGCGATCGTTCAGCAGTCCGGCAGCCTGCACTTCCTTGAGCGTCGCCGCGTTCGCCGGCAGTACCTGCACCGCGGCCTTGCGCACCGCCGCCGCCGGATGGCGCATCGCTTCCACCGCCGCCGCCGAGGCCGCCGTGTTGGACCCATCGATCATGCCGAGACCGGAGAGCGTCCACAGCGCATGCAGCGCCGCCGGATTCATCCCCATATCGTCGACCGTCTTGTTCTTGACCAGGGCGATGAGTTGCCCGGCCACGTCCCGATTCCCGCGCTCCACCAGCAGGCGCTGCGCGTGCATGCGCCAGCCGAGATTGTCGTTGGAGAGCGCCGAGACCAGCTCCGCCGGACGGTCTTTACTCAGCGAGAGAGACTTCTGCGCCGGAGCGCCCGTGTACACCACGCGATAGATGCGGCCGTGCGTCTGGTCGCGCAGCGGATTGATGTAGGCGTTGCCCTTGCCGTTCTGGAAGCCGGACGGAGTCGGGTTGTGCTGAATCACGAAATTGTAGAAGTCGCTGATCCAGACGTTGCCATCCGGACCCACTTCGGAGACCACGGGCGCAAACCACTCGTCGGAGTTCGACACCAGGTTGAACCCGTCCTTCTCGTCGTAGCCAGCGCCGTTCTTGTCCAGAATGGCCATGTGGACCAGGCGTCCGGTGGGCTCGTTCACAAACGCGATGCGGTTCCAGAACTCTTTCGGGTAGACACGCGCCGTGTACAGGTTGAAGCCCGCGGCGGCGGTGTACCCGCCATGCACATCGACCTGGCGCACTCCCGAACTGATGGGCGCGAACGCGTAGTGGCCGTCGATCTTGCGGCTGCCGGCGCGTTGCGGAAGACCCTTCACGTCGGCCGAGTATTTATTCGGAATTCCCACGTAAACCGAGTGCGTATTGTTGGCGGTGGAACCGAAAATGTCGAACGTTTCAGAGAGTCCGAGGCCCCAGGTATTGTTACTGAACGAAGCCACCAGTTCGAGCTTGGTGCCGTCCGTCTTCATGCGCCACACGCCTTGCAGGAAATTCAGCGTGGCTTCGCCGCTCTGTCCCTGGAAGCCGCTGTAGCCCACGGAACCCCAAATGCGATTGTCATAGCCCCAGCGCAGATTGCTCGGCCCGGAGTGGGTATCGCGGATGCCCCATCCGGTGTTCAGCACCTGGCGCACGTCGGCCTTGCCATCGCCATCCGTGTCTTTGAAGTACAGCATTTCCGGCACCTGCGCGACAATCACGCCGCCGTTGTAAAAGCAGAGTCCGGTGGGAATGTTCAGGCCCTCGGCGAAGACCGTGAACTTGTCCGCCTTGCCGTCGCCATCGGTATCTTCCAGAATCTTGATGCGGTCGCGACCCGGTACGCCGGGGTGAATTTCGTTCGGGTAATCCACCGACTCCAGGACCCAGAGACGTCCGCGCTCGTCCCAGTTCATGGAGATCGGCTTGATCACGTCGGGTTCGGAAGCGAAGAGTTTCAGCTCGAAACCCGCGGGAAGCTGCGCCAGCTTCATGGAGTCCGCAGGCGAGAGCGGCACCTGATACTTGGGCGGCGGATTGCGGCGCTCATAGTTCGGCACGTAGCTGCTGGAGCGGCGAATCACGCTCGGCACTTCGAGCTTTTCCCACTCCGCGCGCACGGCATCGCCGGCAGTCCACAGCAGCGCATTGTGCAGCAGGGTTTGGAAATCTTCCTTCTTCCAGGTCTTGGCATCGTGGCCGTAGGCGGTATAGAACACGCGGCCTCGGCCCTGCGTGCGTACCCAGGTCACCGGCTCTTTGGCGGCCCCCTCGGCGCGCTCCATCAGCACGGTGCGGTCGCCCGACAGTTCCTTGTGGACGTACGTTTCATCGGCGGCCTCGAAGGCTGTGACGCCCAGAGTCACCGGATGCTGCGCCTGCAGAATGTTGGCGGTGAAGGTAGCGGTGCCTTTACGATCCAGACGGCCGCCGATCAGCTTGGCGTACACAGTGGAGCGCGGAAAGCTTTCGGCCGCATGGTGAATGGCCATCAGGCCCTTCCCGTTGTTCACAAAATCGTTGACCGCGGTCTCTTGCGCCGGCGTGAGAGTGTCGTAATTCGCATACAGCACCAGCACGTCGAACTTGGAGAGCTTTTGTGCGTTCAGATCCGCCGGCGAGATGGAATAGAAGACGTTGACGCCTTCCTTCGCAATCGACGGAACCCACTCCGCGACGGTATTCTCCATCGCGTGGGTCTCGCCTTCGTTGCCGAGGATGAGGACCTGCATCTTGCGTCCATCGGATTCGGCGGAAATCAAGAGTCCCAGTGTGGCCAGCAGGCAGATGCCGGCGACCAGAAATCTCTGAATACGGGTAAGCCGTAGGAATAGAGCGGCGGGGCGCGAAAAGTTCTTCATTGTGACCTCAACCCAGGGAGGTGCCAGCAGACTAGCCCTCTGAGATCGCTTTCGTAGCGTTTAGCGAGCATATACCAAACTCATGAAACGGCGCAACAATGGTCCTACCGATGGGGGGGTATCCTTCGGACTGCTGTAGTAGGATGGTGAGTCGCTTCGCATTCGTGGGTGCATGCCTGCCAAAGTCATAGTCCGCGATCTCCGCAAGACTTACGGCGCGGTGGCGGCCGCATCCCAGGTCAGCTTCCAGGTGCACGAAGGCGAGATCTTCGGCCTGCTCGGGCCCAACGGGGCGGGCAAGACCACCACCGTCGAGTGCGTAATCGGCTTGCGGCAGCCCGACGCCGGCTACATCGAGCTGTTTGGCATCGATGCGCGCCGCCATCCGGCCGCCGTGAAGCAGAAGCTCGGCGCCACCCTGCAATCCACGGCCTTACAGGATAAAATCACACCGCGCGAGGCGCTGCGCGTCTTCGCTTCCTTCTATCGCCGGAGAGTCGATGCCGGCGCGCTGTTGGAGCGACTGGCGCTCACCGCCAAAGCGGACGTGCCTTACGACACGCTATCCGGCGGTCAGCGCCAGCGGCTGGCCTTGGCACTGGCATTCATCAACGATCCCGAACTGATTTTCCTGGATGAGCCCACCACCGGCCTCGACCCGCAGTCACGGCGGGACCTGCACTCCGAAATTATCCGCATGAAGCGCGACGGCCGGACGGTGATATTGACTACCCATCACATCGCCGAAGCCGAGCAACTCTGCGACCGCATCGCCATCATCGATCACGGACGCGTGATTGCCGAAGGCGCACCGCGCGATCTGATCGAACGATCGTCCGCCGCCGCCACCACTGTATTTCTGGACACCGTGCAGCCGCTGGCCCGCGAAGCCCTCGCCCAAGTCCCCGGCGTTCAGGACCTGACGGAGCATGGCTCGGGTGTCCGCTTCCTCACGTCCGACGCCACACGCACCTTGGCCGGGCTTACGCAGTTGCTGGAATCGCGCGGCATCCAAATTCGCGAAATGCATCTCCAGAAAGCCACCCTGGAAGACGTGCTGATCGAGTTGACCGGCGGGGGAGATCGCGGTGCCTGACTTCTCGCTGGAGGCCTTTCTTCAGCAGTTCGGCCTCAATCTCCGTCTGTACTTTCGCAACAAGATGGCCATGTTCTACGGCTATTTGTTCCCGGCGATTTTCCTGGCGGCCTTCTGGGTCATCTATCGCTACGAGCCCGTACCCATCCTCCGGCACATGGGCCAATTGCTCACTGTAACCATTCTCGGCGGCGCCTGCCTGGGCATGCCCACGACCATGGTGAGCGAGCGCGAGCGCGGTGTCTGGCGCCTCTACCGCCTCACGCCGATCTCCACGCGTCGCTTCGTAATCGGCGCCGTGCTGGTGCGCTTCTGCATCGTGATCACGGCGGGCCTGCTGCAATTCGCCCTCGCGATCTGGATCGGGATGCCGTTCCCCCGCCACCCGGCGCAACTCGCTCTTGCCTTCGGCGTGGTCACGTTCGCCTTTCTCGGGCTTGGCCTGGTGGTGGCGGCCGCGGCCGATAACGTGCCCGCCGTGCAGGCGCTGGGGCAGTGCATTTTCCTGCCGATGCTGATCATCGGGGGCGTTGCCGTGCCGCTGGCCAGCCTGCCGGATTGGGCGCTGCATGTCTCGCTCTTCTTCCCCGGGCGGTATGCCGTGGAAGCGCTGCAAGCCTGCATCGCGGGCAACGGCCTGCGCGGCGCCGCGTTCGATTTCGTGGCGCTGCTGTTGATTGGCGCTGCCGGTTTTCTGGCAGGCGGCTGGATGTTCCGCTGGGAGCCGCAACAGAAATTCGCGACGCATCGTAAGGGCTGGCTTGTGCTGGTGCTGGCTGCTTGGGCGGCGGTGGGCCTGATCGCCGAAACCCGCGGCCTGGTGGGAATGGCGAGCCCTCGCGCGCAGAATACCGCGACACTCCCTCCCGCGTCACCGGCGGCCGGCAGCACCGCGCCCGCCACCCCGCCGGAGAGGGCGGTGTCCCAACCGGAAGGCGTCGAAGCCCGGCGGGCCGAGGCGAAGCCAGCGGAAACTGCGCCGGCATGGAAACTGGTGACCATCGCCGATGTACTGAATCACGCGGACTTCGACGCGCTCCCCCCTGACGCCGGCATCATTTCCCCGATCGCGCGCGCCGATCTCGATCCGCCCGGCGAGGTGGCCGATCAACTGCTCAAAATCGCCGCCGGACTTCCCGCCTGGCCGCCGGCCGGTGTCACCGACCCGGTACAGCGCGTGCGCAATCTGCTCTACGTTGCGGCTGTCGCGGACGTCCTCGAGATGGAGATCGTCGAGAGTTACCTGCCCGGAATCGTCTTCAAGCGTCTGCAGAGAGAATTTCCCAAGGACGATCTGACCCGCCTTCTGTACTGGGTCGCGACCCACCCGTCGGGGGGCCAGGACCGCGCCGCGAAGCAACTGCAGAGCCTCGGCTTGGGAGTCCCCCCGGATTTGGCCGTGGTTCGCGAACGGGTGACGCTCTACAGTTGGAAGCTGCTCGGCCGCCAGCTCGGACGCCTTCCCAAGTGAACCGGGAGCGGCACCGCAAAGGCGTGGGGGCCTGGCCCTGTTTCACTACCTTGTTGAAGTTGCTCGCGCGGGTTAGTCGGCTCGCCTTAGGGGGCGTAAGTCTACCGGAGGCGAATGTAAATTTTTGGCGGAGTTCCAGCGACCCGCAAAATGACCGAAAACCGGCGGAATCCCGTTGTGGGAGCCTTCGATCAGCCCGTCATCGCGGGGAACCGTGCACTTAGTGTCCTCGCCACTACAGTCGATTCCTTAGTCACCGCTGCCCACGCCCGCGAAGTGAATGGATGATAGCCCTGGTTTAAGTGGTCCTATGCCTTGACACGTCTTCGGGCGGGGTATATAGTCTTGCCACATATACCGGCTGTCTCGGAGTTTCCGCTGGGAAACCCAATCCGTAGTGAAGAATTTGTGGGGGGGAAATTAATGAGGTACCTCGTTTACGTATCTTGCCTCTGCGCCTGCGTGGGCGTAGCTCTCGCTCAAGGTGATCGCGGCACAATCACCGGCACCGTAACAGATCCATCGGGAGCGGTTGTGGCAGGCGCCAAAATCAGCGCCACCAATCTCGAAACTCAAAACCTTCTGGAAACAGTGACTAGCAGCACAGGCAATTTCACACTGCCCCAGGTACCCGTCGGCGTGTGGGACGTCGCCGTCGATGCTCCGGGATTCAAGCGCTTCAACCAACAGAAGAACCGCGTGGAAGTCGCCCAAACCATCCGCGTCGATGTCAGGCTCGAAGTGGGCGCCAACACGGAAACCATCGCCGTTATAGCGGACGCCGTCGCCGTCAAAACAGAGAGCGCCGATATCACCACCACGGTATCCAACGAGATGTTCGTGGAGTTGCCGATCCAGTGGACGAACGGCTTCTTCGGCAATCAGGCTGTTCGCAATCCGCTCTCCGTCGCGCAGATCCTGCCCGGCATGAGCGGGGGCACCAGCTACTTCGGATCGCAAGGCTTGACGGGCGGCGGCAGTTCCGTAAACGGAGCGCCCCCAGGCACCTTCAAGACCCTGGTGGACGGCCAGGACAGCACCAACCTCTACACCCCCGCGTTCTTCTTCTACCAGCAGCCTTCGGTGGAAGCGTTGGAAGAGGTCAGCATGCAGACCGGAAACTACGCCGCCGAGTACGGACAGGCGCAGGGCGGCATCTTCAACTTCACCGCGAAGTCCGGCACCAATCAGTATCACGGCGGACTCTTCTACCGCCTGACCAACGAGGTGCTGAACGCCCACCAGCCCTATACGGGCACCCGCGCGGCCAGCCGGCAAAACAATTTCGGCGGCACATACGGCGGGCCGATTTACATTCCCAAGATCTACAACGGGCACAACCGCACCTTCTTCTTTTTCTCGTTCGAAGGCTTCCGCTCGATTCTGCCCGTGCCCGATTCCGGCACGTATAGCACCGTCCCCAATGCCGCCGATCGCCTCGGCAACTTTTCGGCGGATCTCGGCGCGCAGGTGAATTGCGGTGGAGGGCCGTGCCGCGACGCATTGGGCAATCCGGTCTACGCCGGAGAAATCTTCGACCCCCTGAATGTCGCGGCAGACGGCGTCACGCGCTTCCCTTTCCCGAACAATACGATTCCGAGCAACCGGTTTGACCCTGTGTCCGTGAAGATCTTGAGCTTCCTGCCGAAACCGACCAACGGTTTGCAGGCGTTGAATTATCAGCTCTCCGGCAGCACGCCGAGGCCGCAGAACCTGCCGTCGGTGAAGGTCGATCACAACGTGTCGCCCAGTTTGAAGATGTCGGCATTCTACTCGTACGTGGGAGGCTCGGGCCAGACCAGCACGGACGGACTGCCCTCGAACATCACCACCTCCGGCTTCAATACCACCGGCTCGAGCACGGCTCGCCTGAACGTCGATAAGACGCTGAAGCCCACCATGCTGCTGCATTTGGGCGCCGGCTACGTGAACACGCAGGTGAATAAATTCGAATTCCCTGAACTGCAGACGTTCGACCAGGTGGCGCAGCTTGGCCTCACCGGCGCCATCGTCAAAGGCTTCCCGCAGATTAGCGGCATGGGCAATACCTCTGCGAGCGGCGCGCCAATCGGCGGTATGAGTAAGGGCGTCGGATCGACCTTCCACCAGTCGGTGAATACCGGTGAGTTCACTTCAACGGCTTCACTGAGCTGGGTGATTGGGGCGCATTCCTTCAAGTTCGGAACCGGCATGCATACCCGTATGGAAGGGTTCGAACAGTGCCAGGGCGGTTGGGGCGTCTACCAATTCGCCGCCACTCAGACCGGGCAGCCGTTCGGTGCAGGCGGAGTGACGTTGACCACCACCAACGGCAACCCGGGCCTTGGCTTCGCCAGCTTCCTGCTCGGCATGCCGAATCAGGTGACAATGTCGCCCTGCACCAGCGTCAACTGGCACGATCGCGCGCACGCCTTCTACGCGCAGGACAACTGGAAAGTGTCGCGGCGAATGACGGTCGAAATCGGGCTGCGCTACGACTACCAACTGCCGCCCAGAGAAAACCGCAATCGCGTGAACTCTTTCTCGCCGACCACGCCCAACCCGAGCGCCGGCAACCTTCCCGGCTCGGTGGTATACCAGGGTTTCGGCCCGAATACCTGCAACTGTGGCAATTTCCTGGACACCTTTAATCTGGCCTTCGCGCCTCGCCTGGGGATCGCGTACCAATTGACGCCGAAGACCGTGATCCGCGCCGGCTGGGGTTTCTTCTTCGGTGCGCCGAATACCTACTCGGCGAGCGCTCCGACGAATCCCGGCACGGGAACCGGCTACGACACCATCACTTACTCCGTAACCCGGTCCGGCGCTTCGGCGCTGCCCAACGGGCTGGCGGGCGGTGTGCCGGTCGACACCTCTCTGTTCGCCGCCACCCTGCATCAGCCGGGCGCGCTGCCGACCAAGAATCCGATCACCGGCCTCAGCAATCTGAATACGCCGACGTATTACGATCCGGCGCTGGGCCGACCGCCCCGCGTCAGTCAGTACAACATTGCGCTGCAGCGCGAAGTGATTCGCAACATGACGGTGGAAGCCGCCTGGGTGGGCAACCGCGGAGCCTGGCTGCAGGGAAACATGAACCCGGTGAACTCGGTTACGCAGGCGATTCTGGCCTCGCGCGGGCTGAGCCTGGGGAACCCTGCCAATCTCACACTGCTGAATTCGCAGATCGGTTCCGCGGCGGTGCAGAATGCCGGCTTCAAGCTGCCCTTCTCGAATTATCCGCCCACTACGACGCTCGCCAATGCGTTGCGTCCGTTCCCGCAGTTCGGCTCCATCACACCGACGGGCCCGCTGGGCAACTCCTGGTACGACTCTTTGCAGGCGAAAATGACTGCGCGCCTGAAGTGGAACATCACCGCCCTGGCGACGTATACGTATGCAAAGTCCATGACCCGGACCGGGCTGTTCAACGACTGGACCAAGCTCGATACCCAGAAAGTGCTCGACGTGAACAGCATTCCGTCGGCGCTTTCCATGAACCTGATCTACCAGACGCCGCACCTGCGGAGCGGTTTTTTGGGCGACAACCGCGTGATGCGCCATATCTTCAGCGACTGGCAAGTCAGCGCGGTGCTGCGCTACCAGAGCGGCGCATTGATCACAGCGCCGGGCTCGAACAACAATCTCGGCACCTATCTCGCGGGCGCGACCACGCAGTATATGGCCCGCGTTTCAGGCCAGTCGCTCTACCTGACGGACCTCAATGGCAAGATCGATCCGACGCAGCAGTTGATCTTGAATGCGAAGGCCTGGACGGAATGCGGCCCGACGGCGACGTTCGGATGCGGCGCGCCCCGCTACAGCGACTTCCGCCAGCGCCGTTCGCCGCAGGAAGATATCGGATTGGGCCGCCGCTTCGTGTTCTCGGATTCGCATGCGGCGCGCTGGTTCGAAATCCGCATGGAGATGTACAACCCGTTCAACCGGATCGTCTTCCCGAACACCGGCGTTGGCAATCCGATCACCAATGCGACCCGCAATTCCAATGGCAATCTGTCGGGCGGATTCGGATTCATGAACGTCAATAACATCGCTGCCGGCACCGCCCGCAATATGCTGGTGGTGGCGCGGCTTAACTTCTAACTCACAAGTTGTACTGCAGGAAAGGGGTCCCGCGAGGGGCCCCCTTTTTATTAAGCAGTGCTGGCGAGCGAGGGTGGAGTTTTGTGTGGCCTGTTTGCGCTTCGAAGCGGGGAGGACGGACGACGAAAAACGATCGTCCGTCCCACCCCAGCGTTCACACTGGCCTGCAAAGAAGGCACACTGGTCTGCAAAGAAGGCACATTACGCGCAACGAAGGCAGAGGTCCAGAGGCGAGGCTTCACTGAAGCTACTCGCCGCCTGAAGGCGGCGGCAGACAGGAATGCCGGCAGGAATGCCTGCCCCACTTATAGCTTGAAGTTGCAGATGTAGCCGACGTCGTCGCAGTACCAGAGATAGCCGTCGTGGACTGTCACGCCGTGGATCAGCGGATCCTTCTCCGTGAGCTGAATCTTCTCCACGATCTCGCCGGTCTTCATATCGTGGCGGAAGAACGCTCTCCAATTGCTGTCGGCCACCCAGAGGGTATCGCCATCCCAACCCACGCCATGCGCACGATTGCCCGCGAGTTGCCACATCGTTTGCACTTCCCAGGCCTTCGGATCGATCACGTACAGCCTGCGTGTCGGCAGCACGGCCGTGTACAGCAGGCCGTCGCGGTACTCCATGCCCTGGCCGCCTTCGCCCGCGGAGGCATTCGTGGCCGTCAATGGCACCTGGCCCGGTCCAAGGCCCGCACGTCCTGCGCCGCGACCTCCTCCTGCTCCCCGACCCGCGCCGGCATTCGCGGCCGTCTCGGGCGCCGGAAAGGCGGGCGTCATGGGACTGCGCGCCGCCGGCGGATCGCCTTTCAGCCGGTAGGTCAGGCCCACTCCCGGACAGGTGTATTTGGCGAGTATCGTGCCGTCCTGTTGATTGCAGCGGAAGATCAGGCCGGAATGCGTGGAGTTGATCCAGAGGTTGTTCTCGGGATCCACCGTCATGCCGCTGGGATTGTTCAATCCCGCGACTTTGAAGTCACGAAGAATTTTGCCGTCGGCGAAATTCACCAGCGTGATGGCGTTGTTGCCCTCGATGGCTTGATCGTCAGCCACCCACAATCCGTCCTTGGTAGCCTGCAGCCCGTTAGGCTTGGTATGCGGCGATTTGTAGGCGATCTCCACCTTCTTGCTCGCACGCGTCTTGATTGACTTCACGTCGATCGGTGCCGCCGCAAATGCGGGCATCGCCGCCGCCAGACCGAGAAAACTTCTGCGCTTCATTTCTTAGCCGCCTCTCCCTTGCCCTGATTCGTGTCGCCCATCAGACTGCGCAACAGCGCGACCGTCGCGTCGCGCCCGGCATTCGCGGGACGCCGTACCGCGTCGTCCGCGCCCGTGTCATCGTTCTGCCGCACGCGGCGGTTGCCTTCCATCGCCGATTGCAGCGGCGTTTGCCCCCGCTGATTCTTCACATCCACCCGCGCGCCGCTCTCCACCAGGAACTTCACCACCGCAGGCTGCGCTTGCGCCGCCGCCGTATGCAGCGCGGTATCGCCGGCAGGATTCTGCGCGTTCACGTCGGCGCCCAGTTTCACGGCCATCTTCACCGTTTCCAGCACGCTGCTCTCCGGCTCCGGTTTGCCGAAATCGATCGCCGGCGTTCCGCGCCGGCTGGCATTGGCGTTAGATCCGAGACCCGCGGCCAGCAGCAGCGCATTGCCGCCGTTGGCCATCGTCGCCTTGATGTCCGCGCCGCCCTTGGCCAGCGCTTCCATAATCGCCGGCTCGCAGAATTTGGCCGCCAGCAGGTAAGGCGTGATGCCGAGCAGCGTCTTGGCCAGATTGAAATCGGTATTTTCGCGGCGGATGGGAGTGCCCTTGGTCAGTTTCACGTTGGGATTGGCGCCGTGCGCAAGCAGCGCCGTGACCAGTTGGGTCTCGCCGCGCAATACGGCCGCATGGAGCGCGCTATAGCCGATCTCCGCCGGATTCGGGTCCGCGCCCTTTTCCAGCAGCAGAATCCCCACCTTCTCCTGCCCGCTGTAGGCTGCCAGTGCGACCGCGGGCAACCCGTCGGGCTGCCGGTCGTTCGCGTCGGCGCCATGCGCCAACAGAATGCGCGCGGATTCCACGTCGCCGTTGCGCGCCGCAAACAGAAGCGGCGTGGCCCCGCCGCGCTGCACGTCGTAATTCAGTTTTTCCCGGCCCGACCGCTGCGTATTCTCGTCCACTACGGTCTGCGTGTAGACCAGCGAGCGCGCCTTCACATCCGCGCCGAATTCAATCAGCAGCGCCACCACCTCCGGATGCCCCTGCGCCGCGGCCCACATCAGCGCCGTCTGCTGATGCGCGGACTCCCTGGCGTTCACTTTGGCTCCCTTGGCCAGCAGCGCTTTCACCGTTTTGACTTCGCCGGTGCGCGCGCAGTTCATTAACACCGTCTCGCCGTTGGGCAGCGTAGCGTTGGCGTCCGCGCCGGCGGCGAGCAAGCGCTCGACCATGGCGGCGCTGCGATTCGTGCAAGCCAGAAACAACGGTGTCGCTCCGGTATCGCTGGCGGCATTCGCGTTGGCGCCGCTCTTCAGCAGCAGGTCGGCCATCGACACGTCGTTGCGATGCGCGGCCCAATGCAGCGCGGTCGCGCCGTCCCCCTGCGTGGCATTCACGGCTGCCTTTTGGGCCAGCGCCGCCTTGACTGCTTCGATGTCGTCTTTCCTGGCGGCGTCGATCAACCGCATATCGCCGGCTGCCAGGCTGTAACCGCAGAGCAGCACGCTGCAGCAGAATCCTCTGAGATGCATGGATATTCTCCGCCGGCTCTTCAGGTCAGCGACAGAATCTTGCTGTCGATGGGTCCGGTGCTGTCTCCCAACTTCTTCCAATTCACGCCGAACTGTTCGAGCAGCGTGAGGTGCAGATTCGCCAGTGGCGTGTCCTTGAACTTCACGTGCCGGCCGCCCTTGAGATTGCCCGCACCGCCGCCGAACAACATGATGGGCAGGTTGTATACGGAATGGGCGTTGCTGTCGGCGATGCCCGCGCCGTACATCATGGTGGTGTGATCGAGCAGCGTGCCGTCGCCATCCGGCGTGGAGCGCAGTTTCTCCAGGAAGTAGGCGAACATCTTCACGTGATACTGGTTGATCTTGGCGACCTTCGCCACCTTTTCCGGCTCCCGCTGATGGTGCGAAATCGGATGGTGCGCGTCCGGCACGCCAATCTGCGGATACGTCATGCCGCTGTGCTCGTGCCCGATCATCATGGTTATGACGCGCGTCAGGTCGCACTGGTACGCAATGGTTTCCAGATCGAACATCAGGCGGACGTGGTCTTCCCAGCCGGCCGGAATTCCCGGGGGATGGTCCACCACCGGCAGTTCGCGATTGTTCTGCTCCTCGGCATTCTGAATGCGCTGCTCCACATCGCGGACCGCGTCGAAGTATTCGGTCAGCTTGCTCCGATCGTTGGAGGGAAGCGTGCCATTCATGCGCGCGAGTTCCTCGCCCACGGAATCCAGCACGCTGCGGCGCTGTTTCAGGCGACTGAGGCGCGTCTTGGCGTCGGTGCTGCCGCTATCGCCGAACAGCCGCTCGAACACCACACGCGGATTATTCTGCGTGGCCAGCGGCGTATTGGGGCTCTTCCACGAGATGGTGTGCGTGTACGGGCAGGCGAAACCGGTATCGCACGCGCCCGCTGTCTCGCCGCTCTCGATGGCCAGTTCCAGCGATGCAACCTGCGTGCGCTTGCCGATCTCATTGGCCAAAATCTGATCCATCGAAATTCCGGCGTCGAGCCATGTCTCGCTGGTGGGCGGCGAAACATCCGTCAGGAACCTTGTGGTGGCCTTGGCGTGAGCCCCGCCCGAGCGTCCGGGACTCCCCAGGCTGTTGAGGCCGCTCAGAATCAGCATCTGCTCCCGGAAGGGCGCCAGTGCCTCCAGCGTGGGAGTCATCTCCCAGGCAGCGCCTTCGGCCTTGGGCAGATAGTTCTCCATGATCATGCCGTTGGGCACGTACACCACACCGAAGCGATTGACTGCCGGTTGCTTGGTGACGGCAAACGCCGGCACCATGCTGTCCAACATCGGCAGCGCCAGTGCGGCGCCGAGGCCGCGTAAGACCGCCCGTCGTGGGATGGCTTTCCTGGTAATGATCATCTGAACATTCTCCTTACTTTCGAGCAATCTTTTCGGTTTCGCCGCTCGCCATCGACATGCGGAACGGCGTGCTGTTGGCGATTCCCAGAATCACCGACGACCAGCGATATTCCTTTTGGCCCGCATCGCGCGCGATGCGGCGGACCGCCGGCAGGTCCGGGTACTCCAGGCCGCGCCCCAGCGCATAGGCCAGCAACTTCTCGGAAAACGTACGCGCGAAATCTTCCGGATGGCGGCCGATTACATTGCGCAGCCCCGCAGCGCCATCGAACTTTGTGCCGTCGGGCAGCGTGGCGCTCGCGTCGACGGGCACGCCATCGGCTACCGCACGCCACTTGCCGAGCGCGTCGAAGTTTTCCAGCGCGAAGCCCATCGGGTCCATGCGCCGGTGACAACCCGCACACGCGGCGTCACGCCGGTGAACTTCCATCCGCTCACGCAGCGATTTGGGCTGGCCGTCCGCGCCGGCTTCGGCCAGGCCGGGAACGTTCGGCGGCGGCGGCGGCGGCGGAGCGCCCAACAGGTTGGAAAGCAGCCAACGGCCCCGGATCGCGACCGAGGTGCGGTTGGGATACGACGTGACCGTGAGCACGCTCGACTGGCCGAGCAGGCCGCCGCGCTTGCCATCGGCCAGCGTCACTTTCCGAAAATGGCTGCCGTACACATTGGGAATTCCATAGTGCCGGGCAAGGCGTTCGTTCAGGTACGAATAGTTGGCCGTGAGCAGGTTGGCGACGCTCCGGTCATCGCGCACTTCGTTCTCCACGAAGGTGCGGGTTTCCTGGGCCATGGCGTCGCGCAGGTTCTCATCGAACTCCTGGAAGAGTTCGGTATCGGGCACTACGCCGGATAGCTTATTCAACTCCAGCCAGCGATTCACAAAGCCGTCCACCAGCGCCTGCGAGCGCGGGTCGCGCAGCATCCGCCGCACCTGTTGCTCGAACACGGCGGGCTGGCGCAGTTTCCCGGCCACGGCGAGATCGAGCAGCGCATCGTCCGGAATGCTTCGCCAGATGAAGAAGGACAAGCGCGACGCCAGGTCCACATCGCCGACCGCGTACACCGCCCCGGGCGCGACGCCCGCCGGCTGCCGCTCCACGCGGAAGAGGAAGCTCGGCGCCGCCAGAATCCGCTCCACGCCGGCCCGGATTCCGGAGTCGAAATCGCCGCCCGCCCGGCCTTCGCGGTAGAAACGGAGAATCGCCTGCATGTCGGCATCGGTCAGCGGCCTGCGATAGGCGCGCCGGCCCAGGGCGGACAGAATCTGGCGCGCGCAGGGCTCTTCTCCCGCGGCATCTTTGGGCGTGCAGGTGAGAATCTTGCGGCGGCTGGATGAATTCCCCGGCGACACTGTGCCGTACGGTCCTCCGATGTAGACGAACTCCACCGAGGGGTTGCCGTGATAATACTCGTTGGTAGTGCGCGCAAACCCGATCTGGTCCGGCTGTAGAATCCCTTCCTGCTCCCATTCGCGGCGCAGGAACGAAATGCCGGCCACGTGTTCGCCCGCGGTCACCGGGACTTTGACTTCCAGTCCGGCGTCCGCGTTATGCATGTAGAATTCGAATTCCGGACCGCCCTGTGTATTGCCGCCGTAGCTTTCCGGCGTGGTCATGCCCTTGGCTTCGCCACCGACGGAAATCCGCTTGAGTAACTTGCCGTCAAGCCGGAATTCGATCTGATGCGGCTCGCCCATGCCGACCAGGTAATCGTATTCCTGGCGGCGCAATAAGACCTTGATGCTGTACTCCGCATCGAGCGGGAAGCGATGGCGAATCGCCGCGCCGCCCTGCGAGCCGAACGGCAGGTCTTCGCTCATCTGCTCGTCCTGAACCAGCATTTTGGAAAACTTGTAAGTCTCCACCGCCGGGACGATGGTGCGGTCTCCAATCGCCAGGCGGCTGACGGTTCGCGCTGCGGCGAGATAGTTCTCCAGCAGCGCCGGGGAGACAGACAGAATACTGGCGATGTTATCGAACCCTTCCTGATTGGTTTCGTCCGCCGGCAGCAGCGCGGCGCCGTCCACGGCGACATCGAACAGGTCGCGCACCGCATTGACATACTCCACGCGGTTCAGGCGGTGTACGGCGATCCGGCCAGGGTTGGGATTGGCGCTCGCCACCCCGTCCAGCACCGCCTCTAATACGGCTTCCGAGCGTAAGTAAGTCGCTTTGTCCGGACGCGGTAATCCGGGCGGCGGCATCTCCTGGGTGCGTAACTTGCGGGCGACCTTCTCCCACGCCTCGACATTCTTGTCCGGCGCTCCCGCCATCACAGCTTCCAGATCGAACCCGGCCATCTTTGCCTTGGTGCTATGGCAGGTGAGGCAGTACTGATTCAGCAGCGGCTTGAGGGTCGCCACGGAAGCGGGCTCGGAGGGACTCCGCGTGACGGCGGTGGTAGTCGAAGTTGTGGGTGAGGCGCTCGGGACCGGCTTGGTGGACTGGTCTGCGCGCAGCCACAGGGACGCACCGCCGACCATCGCCAAAAGCCCCAATGCGCCCATCACTCCCCCCTGGGTGATAGGTCTAGCCATGTGCGGGTATTCTTTCGAATCCTGGTGCCGGTGTCAAGGCCCTTTAGGAGCCTTTTCGTGCCGGTTAGCCTCGAAATGCGGTTCCCGGCAACATATTGGTACTACCAATTTCGCCGCGCGTGGGCGGCCGGCGATGCTGCGCTCGGGGCAATCGAAAAATGGCTGGAGAAACGTGTGTTTACGTCCATTCTCGTGGGTGGCCGACGACGGCTGCTCATCCAATGTACCGAGGCAGACCATGGAAAAAGGCCGGGAGTCGCCTCCCGGCCTCTTCGCTGGTCCACCGCGCTGGCGTGCGATCAGAAGATGATCTTCGCGCCCAGTTCGATCTGCCTTCCGGTGACGCTGCCCAGTTGCCGCAGCGCCTTACCGAAGCTCGAGCTCGTAATGTTCACGTCCGGATCGGCGCGATTCAGCCGGTTGGTCAGGTTGTAAGCCGAACCCCTCAGCTCGAACTTGACCCGGTCCGGTATGATCTGCACCTGCTTGCTCAGCGTGCTCTGCATTTCCCAGTAGATGGGCCCGCGCACGTTGGGATAGTGATCCGGATTGGTGCGTGGCGTATACGCCGGCAGCACCTTGAACACGTTGGTATCGAACCAACGGTCGGGCGTCGGGTCCGCAACCGCGGGGTCTCCCGAAACCAACGCCGGCCCATACCGCAGGTAGGCGCCGGAGTTGAAATACCATGCCGACACCACCTGCCAGCCACCGAGTACGGCATCCACGCCGCGGTTCGCATTGTTCAAGAAGTGACGGCCCTTGCCGAACGGCAACTGGTACGTCCCGGCGATCGACGAACGGTGATGCGGGTTCGGGCTGTCCAGCAGCGTGAGGCGATTCTGGTAATTGTCCAGCGGATCCAGGAAGAAGGCGCCCGTGCCATTCACCTGCGGCGCCTGGTTCGTGCTGCTGCCCAACACCATGGTTTTCTCGCGAATGTACGAGTATCCCACCAGGACGTTGAAGCCCTTGGCGAAAGGACGCTGTACGCGGAAGTCCATCGAGTAATACTGGCTCTTGGCGCCCGGTTTGAAGGCTTCCCAGACGGTGCCATACTGCGGCCGCTGCGTCAGCAACTGCGTAATCGGAACGGTCTGCAGGTTGCGCAACTGACCGGGAAACTGAGCGGGCGTCAGGTAGTTGTAGAAGGGATTCGCCACGTTGACCGACGTCGCCCCCTTGTACTGGTAAGCGATCCGCGGGTCCACCTGATTCAGGTTGTAGGCGTAATTGAGATTGTGTCCGAAGTTGGCGAAGAGTCCCGCTTCCACAATCACGTGATTCGGCATCTGCCGGGAAAGCTGCAGGTTGAAGCGGTCGTTCACCGGCCTGCTGTAGTCGCTGCCGCCGACGCCAATGTTCGGCGTCCCTAACCCGACCACCGCGCCCTGATCCCTGCCGCCCGGCGCGACCAGCGGATTGTTGGCGGGGAACGGGTTGGACACCACGGCCTGGGGAACGCCCGAGTTGAGCGAGAGCGGGCTCTGCTGCTTGTCGTAGCCGGCGTACAACGGCTGCATCAGGTTGACCGCTTCGAAGCTGCCGTAGGGCGGCCCGGTGTAGTTAAACGCCGCCGGAGTGACATAGCGCGCATAGCCGAAACGCAGCGAAGTCAGATCGTTGACGCGGAACGCGATGCCGACGCGCGGCATCAGCACCAGCTTCTGCGACGGCCAGATTCCCGGATGCTCTTTCGACGTGAAGACCCACGATCCGGTCCAGCTGTAAGGCTGGTTCAGCAGCGAAGTGACCGATGAGGGGATCTGCGGAGGCGAGGTCGACACGCCCGGCGTCGGCACGCTGAAGTCGGGTCCGACCGATTGCTGGTGCAACGGATCGTTCCACGGCGTCTCGTACTCCCACCTGAGTCCCAGGTTCAGCGTAATGCGCCGGGTCGGCTTGTAATCGTCCTGGATGTAAGCCGCGAAAAACGAGGACCGGTTCTGGTTCAGCGGTGCGGCTACCGCCTGGCTGTTGTCGCTGATCGCTCCCAACAGCAGCGTGGCGTACGAGTTCCCCGACAGCGCTGTATTCGGATTGAGGAACGTGCTGGCGGTTACGGCCGGATCGAAGACGAACTGATTACCCGCGACGGCCAGCAGATGGCCGCCGTTCCGGCGCCACTCGAAGCCCGTCTTGAGATAATGCGCACCCCGGTTTTGCAGTGCCTGCACCGAAAAACTGCTGCCGTTGGGGTGCTGGCTCCAAATGTTGGCATTTCCGCGGCCCATCGTGGTCTTGCCGGTCATCACGATGCCCGGCAAATAGGTGGGGAATACGTCTTTGGGATAGGCGTAAGGTGCGAACCAGTTATTGTTGGGCCAATAGGTCTGAAGGGGAGTGTCGTTCTCTTTGATGGAATGGAATTCGTCAACGAAAGAGCGGTGATCGCCGCGGAAACTGATGGTGCCGCGGCTCAGCGTCAGGATCGCCTCGCCCGCCAGGGTAAAGCCGTTGCGGGTGCTGCCGCCCTGCACGTACAGTGGACTCTTTTCATTCAACGGAGAAGGCTGCACGATATTCGTCTTATACATGCTGGGCCGCGCGAAGATGCGCAACTTGTCGTTGAGATACCAGTCCACGCGATCCGAGATGTCGTAGTAATTGGTGATCGTGACCACCGTGTCGCTGAAGTTGTTCAGGCCGGTCGGATCGTCCGGGGTGCGATTGGGCGAGAGCATCTCGCTCATCCAGCGGGCTCCCAGGCTGTCAAAACGGTCCGGCGTGATTTTGTTTCCGGGGAACGGTTTGCGAGTGACTGCGCTAGTCGCCGGATCGAAGGTTGTGGAGTACGGATCGTAAATCGTGAGCTGTGTTCCGGTGCGGGTCAGCGACTGGGAAAAGTCGCCGGTCTTCTCCAGCGCCGTCGGCACGCTGCGCAATTGCACGGCGGGCGAGCGAGGCTTCTGCACTTCCCAACTGAAGAAGTTGAATAGCTTGTTCTTGATGACGCGATTGCCCACCGCGACGCCGTAGATGTTATTGCGCGCCGCCGCTTTCACGCCGGTGGTGCGGTCGGTAACCGCGTTGAACGCGGGATTGCGTCCCAGCCAGAAGACGCTGCCGTGCGCATCATTGGTCCCCGATTTCGTTGACATGCTGATCGTGCCGCCCGCGCTATGTCCGGCGCTGGCATCCACGGCGTTCTTGTCCACCGTGGCTTCCTGCACGGCATCGCCGTTCGGCACCCACGCCACTTTGTAGCCGATGCCCACGGGGCTGCCGTCCACCATCAGATTGTTCTTCAGGTTGGTATTGCCGCCCAGTTCCACGCTGTTGGCAGAGTAGCTGTTGTACGGGTTCATTTCGCCGCGCCGGGTTTCGGTCGCCGACGGCATCAGCAGGGTCAGCTTGAAGGGATTCCGGTCGAAGCGGGGAAGTTCGGCAGTCAACTTGGTATCGAGCGTCAGCGAGTTATTGGTCGTGTTGAACTCGATCTCCGCCACATTGCCGCTCACGGTGACCGTCTCCTGGACGGAGCCCGGCTTCAGCGTGGCATTCACCGTGAGATCGGCCTGCGAGCGAATGTCGAAATTCTCCTGGGAGAACCGGCTGAACCCCGGAGCTTCCACCGTGAGGTTGTAGTTGCCAGGGTCGACATAGTCGAACCGGTAGAGACCGGTCTCATTGGTCGGCCTGCTCGTTTTCACGCTGGTGTTGTTGTTGACGAGCGTGACCACCGCGCCGGCAATTGCGGCGTTGCTCGCATCCACGACAAAGCCCTGCACGTGAGCGCGTGGATCTTGAGCGTAAAGGCTTGCCGCGAGAATGGCGCACACCGCGAGCCCTGCAAGAAGTGACCTTAGTCTTCGCATTTTCCCCTCCCGAGGTTGCCCGCCGGCACACACTTCCCCCCAGCCAGGTGAAATGCCCGGCGACTGGGCGGGCAATATTCCGCTTGATTGCGAATCCGGTTAAGTCGAATTCACTTCGACGTGCGTTGTATATTATGCAAGGTCCATTGCGTTGTCAAGCCCGGTTTACACTCGAATCCAACCGGCTGGGATATCCAGATACAAGTCGCCCGGCAACCTGTATGACTCTCTGCGGCGTCTGGCGAGGTTGGACCCTCGGTTGACTGTGGCTGCAAAAACGACCAAGGACATGCAGAGTAAGAGGAGGGGGCTGCGACGACCGCGAGGACACCGGGCAACGCGGTCAATCGCAAGGAAGGTCAAGGAAGACACAGTATTATGCTACGCGCCGGAAGGAGTCTGGACTTCTTTGGCCGCCCGTTCCGGCGCGCCCGGAGAGACGCATCCCGCTGTCCGTGTTACTGCCGGAAAATGGTTACTGCCGGAAGTTGGTATCGCCCCGGATCGGTCCCTCGCCGTCATCTTTGATGGTGCCTGGCTGCCACTCTCGCGCCAACGTGATGTCGGCGGCGGCGGCCGCGGTGAGAGCGTTGAGGTCTACCACCCGGACCAACCGGCCCAGAAACTGCGGCTTGTACTGGCTGGTGGCGACCGCGGCGTAGGCCTTCCAGTGCACCAGTGCGGCTTCCAAGTGCTTGACGGCGGCGTCCCGGTGCTCCGGTTTGCTCTCGCCGTCAAATAACGCGAGCTCGGTGGCGGCCAGAATCTTGTCGGCATAGTAATTGCCGAGTTCAGCCATGGCCTCCGCGTCACCCAAGGTCAGACGAAACTCCTTGCTGCTTTTCGGCTGGAGCGGCCGCAATTCGGAAACCATGCGCAGGGATGCGGCAGCATTGGTTTTCAACGCTTCGGCGACCTGCAACGGCGTGGTCCCTCCCATGGTTGCGCCCTTGAGGAACCGGGAGCGCCACTGGCGGACGTTCAGGTTACCGCTTTCCGGCATGGTCTGCCCTTTGATGAAATCGGCCACCGTGAAGAATCCGTTGCCATTCCCCTTCTGAATGTTGCCTTCGGGAAACCACAGAAAGTCGAGGTCGCGCCAGAAGAATCGGGTCACCTGCGGCATCGTCTTCGAGGCAGCCGCCACGGCCTGATACAGCTTGGACGCGGGAATTCCAGGGAAGCGCGCCGCCAACATACGCTCAAAGAGCGCATTCGGCAGCTCCGGCTCATAGCTCAACCGGCCCCACATGGCGAAGCTGTACCATTGCTTCTGCATCACGAGCTGACGCGGCGTTTCCGGTTCCTTATCGATGAATTCGCGGCCCCAGGAATATCCATCCGGCCCCATGTAGAAGCCGGCCACGCGATCGGGGCCGGGAATATTCCGCAGATACTCGCGGGCAAAATCCGGGTCGCCCCAACGATAACTGTAGATATCGTCGTTCCTGACGGTAAGCCATGTGCGCATGTTCTTCGGCATCTGCTCGAGCACGGGAGCGATGAACGGAGGCTTGGTTTCGGAGTACATGTGCGCTACGGAGTACTTGAAGCTGAAATCGAACGGACCGGGGTATTCCTTGAAGGCCTCTATCGAGCGCCCCTGAGCGGTCTGGTGATACCGGTGGATGAGGCGGAACTGGCGGTTGGGCTGGTCCTTGAGGCCGTCGCGAATGCCCTCCCCATAGGTGCGCCAAAGCCAGTCTTCGTGATCGAAGGTCCCTTGGCGGGTCTTCATGTTTTCACCCGCGGTGATGCCGACGCCGGCCAGCAGAGGATAGGTCTTGACCATCTCGCGCACACTGGCCCTGAAATAAGCGATCGTGGCCTCGTTCCTGCCGTCTTCCGTCAGGCCGTGCTTGCCCTCGGTGCCCCAGACGAAAATATTCCAGGTAAACCAGTAGACGTCAATCCCGCGATCTTTCCCGTACTGAAGAACCTCGCGCCAGAAGCGGATCTTCTCGTCGATCGTCATCCGGTTGACAATCGCCACTTTGCCCAGCCGGAAGGGCTGCGCCATCACGCTGCTGTCCATGTTGAATTGCAGGTCGAACGGCTCGGTATTGCCCCAAACGTCATTGAGGGCGACGTCCGGAAATTCCGGCACCTTCACAAGGGACGGGAAGGGATGGAGACTCCAGAGCGAAATTACGTTGAAGCGCTGGCGCGCCATTTCGTCGAAATAGGTGTGCCAGAACTCCATACGCCAGACCTCCGGGATGTTGGCCTGACTGGAATCGCTGTTATCGGAATACGTGGGGGTGCGCCGGTCGAGCGTGATGTTGAATTTGATCCCGCGCTGGGCAATGCGAGGCGAGTGGTCCGAATCCTTGGTCTCCTGAATGGTGCCCAGGCGAACGCCTTCCGCGATGTCGAACGCGCCATACATGGCTCCCACGGGGTCGGCCGCGAGGACCGCGATGGTGAGGCGCCCCCGCCGTTCCTGGCGCCGGATCGCGTAAGACTGCGAGCTCGAAACTTTAAGAGGAGCCACGCCGAGTTCCTGGGCCAGCGCTTTGGATTCGGCCGCATCGGCGGCAAGGACAAAGCGGAGCGGACTGGAGTCGGAAGCGATCTCCCCGATGGCGCGATTCGCGGCTGGCGCTTTGGGTCCGAGAACGCGACGGATCTCCGCGGCCCCGAACGAGACTTGCGGAGCCTTGCTGTCGCAGAATACCGGCTGAGCGTGGGAGGGAACGCCCGCCAGCACGGATAAAAGAAGAACTACACGAATCGTCATGGGAACTCCTTGGACTCGAGGGAGATGATCCATCTCCGTCCGCCACCATATCACGATTGAATGGTCGGCCCATTAGGCCTCAAGACGACCGGCAGGCCCAAGAGCACCGTTTACTGATCCTGGTCATTTCGAGTGCAAGGCGCTTAGATTCTCTCGCATTGCATAGTCTGATGGTCGCACCATTCTTCCGGGAAGCTTGGGGCCGCATCCGTCTTCCCGCAGGCCAATTTTGCGGATCGGAATATCTGAAAGGCACCTACAATGAGCTTTTACAGGAAAGGCTGGGGATCGCCTGATATGCACACCATCAAACACGTTATTCTTCCAATCGCGTTGATGGGCGGCGCCGCGTTTCTCACGGCGCAGGCGCCTCGCCCGCAGGCGCCCCCAAGCACCGACAACAACCGCCAGGAGCGCCTGGAGCGTTTCCGCGATTTCGGTTTCGGCATGTTCATTCACTGGACCGTCGATGGACAACTCGGTGGCGTGATCAGCCATCACATGGTGGGCGCCGACGAGGACTTCCTGAAGCGGTACGTCGAGGACCTTCCCAAAACCTTCAACCCCCGCAAATTCTACCCGCAGGACTGGGCAGCCCTAGCCAAGCTGGCGGGGATGAAGTACGTGATGTTCACCACCAAGCATCACAACGGTTTCTGCATGTTCAAAACAGCCACCACCGACTTCAACGTCATGAACACGCCATTCCGGCGAGACATTACGGCGGAAGTCTTCAGCGCCTTCCGTGAACAGGGGATCGCCACCGGCGTCTACTTTTCGCCCGACGATTTCTGGTGGCTTCGCAAAAACGGCAAGACCTTGCAGCGCGGCATCCCCGATGTGCAGCCGGCGAATAACCCCGGGCTGATGGCGCACGATCAGGCGCAGCTCAGGGAACTGCTCACCAACTACGGGCCAATTGACTATATCTTTTTCGATGGCGAACCCCAGGGCCTGAAGGAACTGGCCTGGCAACTACAGCCGGACATCGTGGTGACGCGGGGACAGCTGCAGACCCCGGAGCAGTATGTTCCCGGCACTCCGCTCGAAGGCGCATGGGAATCCAACCTGACGATGGGAACGGAGTGGCCATACAAGCCGACGAACGAGACCTACAAATCCGGCGGCGAACTCATCTCGCTGCTCATCGAGACCCGGGCCAAAGGCGGAAACCTGCTCTTGAATGTAGGTCCCAAACCCGACGGCGAGTTGCCGATTGAGCAGGAGGACCGGCTTCGGGAAGTTGCGCTTTGGATGTTCGTGAATAACGAATGCATCTACGGCGTCCGGCCGTGGGTGATCACGAACGAGGGCGATACCTGGTTCACTAAGAAGAAGGACGAAGACACCGTATACGCGATCATCAAGTCGAAAGAGCCGTGGCCGTTCGCAACCACGCGCGACTTTGTCCTCAAGTCGGTACGCTCCACACCGAACACCAGCGTCAGCGTGCTTGGGCACAACGGCAAAGTAGTGGAATACCAGCCCAGGGTCAATCCGGCGGCGGTGTTCCACCAGGAGGCAGACGGCCTTCACGTTCGCGCCATGTTCGCGCAGCGCCTTTACACGAACCGGCGGTGGCCCAATCCCGTGGTCTTCAAAATCACCAACGTAAAGCCCGCCCTGGTTCCGCCGCGCGTGCAGACCGGACGCGCGACGTGGGACGCCGCCAGCAGAGTGGCGACTTTCCAGGGCGAGTTGCTGGGTCTTGGCGATGCAACGTCTGTCGAGGTGGGTTTCGAGTACCGTTCCATTCAGGGCATGGACCGTAGCGAGCGAACTAACGTTTGGACGCCGGCCGCTTTCGAGCGGAAGACCGCTACCGGCCCCTTCTCGATTGCCGTGAAAGGACTGAACTCCGGCGAACCGTACGAGTTCCGCGCGACGGTGAAGCACCCGCTGATCACCACCTACGGGGGCGAATTGACGTTTACGCCAGGGGCGCAGACCGGGGGGCGGGGACAGCGATAGGTCGTCGCCGTTCGGCGCTGCAATCCTGGGATTTCTCCGCGCACAAGGGATTCCGGATCATCGGTCAATCAGCTTCCGATACAGGGGGGGGCGGTTCGAAGGCGTAGACATCATAGCCGGCCTTGACGAGCGCCTCGGAAACGTCGCCGGTGTGAGCGCCGACGTCAATGGCGCGACGGCTGGGAGGAACGAATGCAGGTAGCAAATGAGCCCGACTTCCGGGTTTGCGAGACCGTAATCGCTGGTCTCGACGCAGACTTGCTGGACGACCGCATTCTGCGAAGCGCCTTCGATGTCATTCCGCAGAGCGATCATCGGGTTTGGTCCGCCACGGCACGCGAGCCGTCAGGCAAGCCCGCCGGTTGCTCCGTCACAATAAGAAGTAGTATGCCTTGATTCGTCTCGAAGTGGTTCGCGTCAGAATAACGCATGAATTGGCTTCGGCGAGTGGAGGAGTGCAGTTAAAAGTTTTTGGCCGACACGGGTCATCTTCATCGTTCTAAAGGGCCTATCCCTCCGGTTTTCCTGCGCCCACGAGCTCAGCCTCGGTGCGGGTGCCGAACATGCCGCGTTATTATCGCGTTATTTGACGCGCAAATGCGCGTTTTGTCGCGGAGAAAACTATCGACTGAGCTGCCGAGGGCTTCTTCGTGAATCTCACCGCTGAGTCTCGGACACGCTCCGCGATAGCTCGCGGTGGATCTCGGGACCACCCAAGTGATGGAACGTCAGCGCGAACCGAGCAAGTGATAATGCATGTGATCGCTATTGTGAATCCGAAAAGGCTCAGTGCGTACGGTCTTTTCGAGGGGTTGGAAATCGATCGGTTCTCCAAGCGAAGTGAGGATTGCTCCATTAACTTACGTAATGAAGACACGTGATAGTGTGTCTGATATCTTTGCTATGGCTTATGATTTATGTCATTCAATTACGAAAAATGGTTACAAGAGGCCAAAAACCGGCTGGAACTGCTCTACCAGCAGCGGGAACGGATCAATGCTTGAGTTCGCTCATCTAATTTGGCCCACTTTGATCGTCTAATTTGGCCCACCCC
>JBDTMZ010000051.1:0-4623 GCA_039934035.1 Candidatus Solibacter sp.
TCGACATCTGAAAATGAAGACGGAACATCTGCTCGTCCATTTCCTTCAGCTTTGCGTTAATCTCGTTTTCGTCGAGATCGCGAACGTTCTGCGCCTTCATATCTGTTACTCCGCGTCTTCCCGGCCAACAAACTTCGTCCTGATGGGCAGTTTGTGCGCGGCCAGCCGCATCGCAGCCGCCGCCGTCGCCCGGTCGACCCCTTCCATCTCGAAAAGGATTTTTCCAGGCCGGATTACTGCCACCCACTCTTCCGGTGCGCCTTTACCTTTACCCATGCGGGTTTCGGCCGGCTTCTTAGTGATGGGCTTGTCCGGGAACAAACGGATCCACACCTTGCCGCCGCGCTTGATGGAGCGCGTCATCGCCACACGGGCGGCTTCAATCTGCCGCGACGTGATCCACGCGCACTCCAGGGCCTTCAAAGCAAATTCACCGAAGGAGATCGCAGAACCGCGCCATGCCTTACCGGCCATGCGCCCGCGTTGCTGCTTTCTGTATTTGACCTTCTTTGGCATCATCATAGCGGTATGCCTCGATTCCTTACTGGTTTTCGCCCGAACCTTCCGGCGTCGGTTCGACGGCCGGCTTGGTCACGGGTTCCTGAGTAGTTGATTCTTGTGGAGCTTCCTGACGGACTTCCTGCTTCCAGGAAGGCTGCTGCGGCGACATCAGCGGCGGCAGAATAGGCGCCACCGGACGCGCTGCGGGACGCGGCAGATCGCTCGGCGGCGTCTGCACCGCCGGACCGCCGGCATCGGCCGGAGGCGCCTGGTGCATGGGCGGACGATCTCCCCGATCGCTACGCGGACCACGATCCCCGCGATCGCTGCGCGGACCACGGTCGCCGCGGTCACCACGATCCCGGCGGTCGCTGCGCTCGCGGCGCGGCTCCGGCTCGGGCAGCAGATTACGGCGCTTCGTGAGATCCAGAATTTCGCCCTTGTAGATCCACGTCTTGATGCCAATGACACCATACGTGGTGTGCGCTTCCGCAAACCCGTAGTCGATATCGGCGCGCAGCGTGTGCAGCGGAAGCTGTCCCTGCAGATACCATTCGCTACGTGCGATTTCCGCGCCGTTCAGACGGCCGCTGACGCGCACCTTGATGCCCTTGCAGCCGAAGCGCAGCGCCGAATCCACCGCTTTGCGCATCGCGCGGCGGAATGCCACACGCTTTTCCAGCTGCAGCCCGATCGATTCGCTCACCAACTGCGCGTCCAGCTCAGGCTTGTGCACTTCCTGAATGTCGATGAAGACTTCCCGCTTGGTCTTCTTCGCCATGTCCTGCTTGAGCTTTTCGATTTCCGCGCCCTTGCGCCCGATGATGATGCCGGGACGGGACGTGCGGATGGTCACCCGGAGCTTGTTGCCCGGACGATCCACTTCGATCGAGCTCACGCCGGCGCTCTTCAACCTCTCGGTCAGCGCCGCCTTCAGTTCCAGGTCTTCCTGCAACAACTTGGCGTAGCCCTGCTTGGCGAACCAGCGCGAGCGCCACGGCTTGTTGAAGCCCAGCCGGAATCCGTACGGGTGAACTTTCTGTCCCATCTATGCTTCTTTCTCCGTCACTTTGATGACGATATGTGCCAAACGACGCTGATACCGGTAGGCGCGCCCCATCGGTGCCGGGCGGACCCGCTTCATACGCGGCCCTTCATTGACATAGGCCTCGCTGACGTAGAGCTGATCCACGTCCACATCTTCCTTCAGGTTGGTCGCGTTGGCGATGGCGCTCTGCAGCACCTTCTCCACCGTCGGCGCGATACGCTTATTGGTGGTGCGCAGCGTGGTCAACGCCGCCCCCGCTTGCTGGCCGCGGATCAGGTCCACCACCAGCCGCGCTTTCTGCGGGGAGATCCGGATATATCGTGCTTCCGCTTTTGCTTGCATGCTATCCTCTGTGCCTTCCGGTGTTTAGGAAGGTTTCGAACTCTTCTCCGTCGCCGCCTTCACCGAGTGCCCTTTGAAAGTGCGGGTGGGGGAAAACTCGCCCAACTTATGCCCCACCATGTTCTCGGTCACGTACACCGGGATAAACTTTTTCCCGTTGTGCACGGCAACGGTGTGCCCCACAAATTCCGGGAGAATGGTGGATCGGCGCGACCAGGTGCGCACCACCTTCTTCTCATTGGCAGCCGCCATCACAGCAATCTTGGCTTCCAAATGAGTATCGGTAAACGGTCCCTTCTTTACGCTTCTGCCCATTCCCTTACCTCTTCTTGCTCTTGCGGTTGACGATCCACTTGTCGGTGCGCTTGTTATTGCGTGTCTTGAAACCGCGAGTGGGCTGACCCCACGGCGTCACCGGATGACGGCCGCCCGAGGTCTTGCCCTCGCCACCGCCGTGCGGGTGATCCACCGGGTTCATCGATACGCCGCGGTTGTGAGGCGACTTGCCCATCCACCGCTTGCGTCCCGCTTTGCCGAGCGATACGTTTTCGTGATCGACGTTGCCCACTTGGCCAACCGTCGCCATGCACTCCACCGGCACGCGGCGGATTTCCGCCGAGGGGAGCTTCAGCAATGCCAGTCCGCCTTCGCGCGAAACCAGTTGAGCCTGCGATCCGGCCGAGCGCGCCATCTGTCCGCCTTTGCCAGGCTTGAACTCGATATTGTGTACGATTGTGCCGGCCGGGATATTCTTCAGGGGCAGCGCGTTGCCGATCAGGATGTCAGCCGTGGGGCCGCTCATGATCTTCATGCCGACCTTCAGGCCATCGGGCTGCAGAATGTAGCGCTTCTCGCCATCCACATAGTGCAGCAGCGCCAGACGCGAAGTCCGGTTGGGATCGTATTCGATCGCCGCCACCACCGCCGGGATGCCTGCCTTGTCGCGTTTGAAATCCACCACGCGATAGGCCTGTTTGGCGCCACCACCGATGAAACGCGACGTCACACGGCCAGTGCTGTTACGGCCACCCGTGCGCTTCTTGGCTTGCACCAGCGACTTTTCCGGACGGTCCTTGGTAATATCCTCGCGGGAAACTACCGAAGCGAAGCGCCGGGTCGGGGTTGTCGGTTTATATTTCTTGATTGGCATGGTCGTTTCCCCTAAATCTCCGCGAAGTCGGGGACTTTCTCGCCCGCCTTCAGCTTCACGTAGGCCTTCTTCCAGTCCGACCGGTAGCCCGCGAAACGGCCGCGCCGCCGCAACTTGCCTTCGAACGTGGCCGTGCGGACTTCGTCGACTTTCACCTTGAACAGCTTTTCGACCGCCGACTTGACCTGTGTCTTGTTGGCGTCAGGATGCACCTGGAAGCACAACGTGCGCTCGGTGTCCTTTTTGGTCACACCCTTTTCGGTGACGAGCGGCTTTTGGATGACTTCGTAGAGGTTCATTTTGCGAGTGCCTCCGAGAACTTGCGCGCGGCGGCTTCGCTGATGAATACGCTCTTATGACCCAACAGGTGGTACGGATTCACTTCGCGCGTGGCCAGCAGCGTCACGCCCTTCAGGTTGCGCAGTCCCAATTCGAGATTGCGGTTGTCCTCATTGTCCAAAACCAGCACGGTGCGGCCAGCTTCGAGTTTCGCCAGCGCATTCATCGCGCTCTTGGTCTTATGATCCGCGAAACTGAAAGCCTGCACGACTTTCAATTCGCCGTCCCGCAGCTTTGCCGAAAGCGCGCTGCGCAGGGCGCCGACCAGCATCTTTTTCGGCAGGCGGTAGCTGTAATCGCGCGGTTGCGGCCCGTGGACCGTCGCACCGTGCCGCCACAGCGGCGAGCGCACCGAACCGATACGCGCCCGGCCCGTGCCCTTCTGCTTCCACAGCTTCTTACCCGAACCCGAAACGAACGAACGCGTCTTGGTGGCGTGGGTACCGGCGCGCAAACCCGCCTGGTAGTGCCGCACCGCTTCGTACAGCAGCGACTGGTTTACGTCGGCACCGAACACATCGTCGGCGAGTTCTACTTCGCTGACTTTCTGATTATTCAAATCCACTACATCGACTGTCGGCATGGCGTTACCTCTTCGACCTCCGCACCAGCACGTATCCGCCATTCGGCCCCGGGACCGCGCCCTTTATCACCAGCACGTTATCCTCGATGTCGACTTCGACAACCTCGAGATTACGAACCGTGGTCTGCGCATTGCCCATATGGCCGCCCATACGCATACCCGGCACAACCCGTGAGGGGAAGCTGGATGCGCCGATCGAGCCAGGCGCCCGGTGGAACATCGATCCGTGGGAGCCTTCGCCGCCGCGGAAGTGATGGCGCTTCACGACACCCGCGAAGCCTTTGCCCTTGCTGATTCCGATCACATCCACTTTGTCTTTCGGCTTGAACTGATCCACCAGCACCTGGTCGCCGGCTTTCAAATCGTCCGAACCGGCCTCGAGGCGAAACTCGCGCATAAACTTCGCGCCGTCGATACCAGCCTTCTTCAAACGGCCGGCGGTCGGCTTATTGATCCGCTGCGGCTTGATGTACTCAAGCAGCCCGAGTTGCACTGCGTCGTACCCGTCGGTGGTAGGCGTCTTGCGCTGCACCACCATGCAGGGGCCGGCTTTCAGCAGCGTCACCGGCACCACCTGCCCGTCGGGACGGAACAGCTGCGTCATTCCAATCTTTTTGCCAAGGATTCCTGGACTCATGTCAACTTCCTTGAGGGCACAGC
>JBDTMZ010000052.1:0-36027 GCA_039934035.1 Candidatus Solibacter sp.
CTCGATGGCAGGACGTTCGGCAGCGCCGCGATGCGAATGATATCGGGCGCGTGCCCGCCTCCCGCTCCCTCCGTATGGTAGGTGTGGATGGTCCGCCCCGCGATCGCCGCAATCGTGTCCTCCACGAAGCCGGCCTCGTTGATCGTGTCCGTGTGAATCGCCACCTGCACGTCCAGCGCATCGGCCGCTTTCAGGCACGCGTCGATCGCCGCCGGAGTAGTTCCCCAGTCCTCGTGCAGCTTCAGCCCGCACGCGCCCGCCCGCACCTGCTCCTCCAGTGGCGCCGTGGTCGCGGCGTTCCCCTTGCCCAGGAATCCGAAGTTCACGGGCCACGCGTCCGCCGCCTCCAGCATCCGCGTCAGATTCCATTCGCCCGGCGAGCACGTGGTCGCATTCGTCCCCGTCGCGGGGCCCGTGCCCCCGCCGATCATCGTCGTGATGCCGTTCGAGAGCGCCTCGTAGACCTGCTGCGGCGCGATGAAATGGATGTGGCTGTCGATCCCCCCCGCGGTCACGATCATCCCTTCGCCGGCGATCACTTCCGTCGAAGCCCCCACCACCAACTGCGGGTCCACTCCGTCCATCGTGTCCGGATTGCCGGCCTTTCCCACCTTGACGATTCGCCCGTCCCGGATTCCGATATCGCCCTTCACGATGCCCCAGTGGTCCAGGATCAGCGCATTCGTAATCACCAGGTCGAGCGCGCCATCTGCCCGTGTGACCCGCGAACTCTGGCCCATCCCGTCGCGGATGACCTTGCCTCCGCCGAAGGTGATCTCGTCGCCGTACACGGCGTAGTCCTGCTCCACTTCAATCACCAGCTCGGTATCGGCCAGCCGGACCTTATCGCCGGTGGTCGGGCCGTACAGGTCGGCGTAGGTGCGGCGCGGTATGAGAAGGCTCATCGGTTTCCCTTTCCCTGGTGACCCAGAATCACGCGGGCTCCGCCGAACTCCACCAGTTCGACTTCTTTTTCTTCGCCCGGTTCGAAGCGCACCGAGGTCCCCGCAGCGATATTCAGCCGCATCCCCTTCGCCTCTTCGCGCGCGAAGTCCAGCGCGTTGTTGACCTCGTAGAAATGGTAGTGGCTGCCCACCTGCACCGGCCGGTCGCCCGTATGGCGCACCGTCACCCGCGCCGTGCGGCGGCCCACGTTCGCCGTCACCGGCTCGCTCTTCAGCATGTATTCGCCTGGCTTCATCGCGCGCCTCACTGAATCGGGTCGTGCACTGTGACCAGCTTGGTGCCGTCCGGGAAAGTCGCCTCCACCTGCACTTCGTGGATCATCTCCGCGATCCCCTCCATCACGTCCTCACGGGTCAGCACCTTCGCGCCCAGGGTCATGATCTCCGCCACCATCTTGCCGTCGCGCGCCCATTCCAGAATCTCCGCCGTCAGAATCGCCAGCGCTTCGGGATAATTTAATCGCAGTCCGCGCGCCCGCCGCTTGCGCGCGACCTCCGCGGCCGTGTAGATCAGGAGCCGTTCCTGTTCGCGTGTGGTGAGGTGCATCTGCTCAGTAAACCTTTCTGGGAAGGACCGCGTCCCTGCCGGTCAAGAACCGCTTGCTGATTCGCCAGACGTGGGCGAGCAAGGCGGGCAGTGGTAATGCCGAAACGCTCATCGCCCGCACAGCGATTCCCTCTGCTGCCAGCGTGCTTGACCCCGCTATTATATCCCCAACCCCGCTGCGCTCGGCGCAATACCGGTTGAGTTCCGCTTCCAATTCCAGCCACCGCGCCGCTGGCTCGCCCACCCGCATCGCATAGAAGCTGGCCGCGTGCGTATACGGCCCCATTCGCGCCTCGGAGGACATCTCCCGCCGTGCCGGTTCCAACAGCATTTCCTCGAGTAGCAGCGGCCGTTGTGCCGTCCTCACTTCGTTGCGGATTTGCAGCCGCTCGTAGGCAAATCGCTCTCCCATCGCCTGCCGCCCGGGCGCCAGCGTTTCCCACCAGAACAGCAGCGCGCCGGCCTCTAGCTTTGCGGTGGTGCTTTGCCGGTGCCGCGACCCGCGGAACGGAATCGTCATGTCCGGCAGATATTCCAGACACGCGCCCTCGCCCACGTGGATCCGCACCTGCTGCTCGCTATCCGCTGCGCCGGCGCGATGCCGGTAGAGCCGTGTCGCACCTGTGGTGGTCACCTGCGCGATCGCGCCCGCGCCCACTTCGATCTCCGTCTCCATCCGGTCGCCGGCCAGCACGCCGCCCGAGACGTTTTGCAGGTGCACCAGTGCGCCGCCGTCCTCGTTCGGAAATGCGCGCAGCACACGCCAGGGCGGCTGTTGCTCACCCACAGCCAACCGCGTCGCGCCACCTTGGACGCGCGAAAAGCGCAGCTCGATCCGTGCCCTCAACTGATGAATAGCCGGCTCTCCAGCAGCACGTGCCGCATGGACGCCAACTCCGGCAGCGGCGTGAAGCACGCTACCTCCCGCCTTTCCGCAGTCGCCGCGGCATCCGCAGTCTTCGCCGCCATTGCAGTCGGATCCGCCGCATCAACCATCGCCGGGCGCAAATTCCACAGCATGCGCGCCGCCGCCATCTGCCCTACCGGCAGCAGTCGCTGGCATGCCGAAATCAGCCCGGTCGTCGATTGCCGAAGATAGGCCGCCGCCGCGTCCGCCTCCCCGATCCCCATCCGAGACGCCGCCGCACCGAACGCCACCGCGTAGCACAGCCCGTCACCGATTTCATCCTGCCCGAACAACGCGTTCACCAGCCGCGCCAGCCGCTGCCCCATCTTGAACGCCGCCTCGCGCGATTCCCTCGCCGGACGCCGCGCGCCGAACTCCGCACTCAGCATCGCCGCATCCTCCCCCCGCCACGCGCACCGCACGAAGTCCGCCTCCAGCCGTCCGGCCTCTTCCAGATAATCGCGCAGAAAGCTCTCCAGGTTTTCAGGCGTCAGCACCCCTTCTTCGGCCAGCATCTCCAGACCGAACGAGTGCGCCGTGCCGCCCACCGGGAGCGCGGAGTCGGCCAGTTGCAGAAGGTTCAGTAGCGTGTGCAAAATCCATCCTACCGCGTGAAAGATCGGCCACGATTAACAAACCTCACTTGTAGGGCAGGCATCGCTTGAAGTTGGCATCGACCGGCGGGCATGGCCCTCTAGACGCATTGACAGCCGCCGTATGCCGGGCCTATACTGCTCGCTATCGGTATCGGATGTCGAAAACGAACTCAGAGTATCCGCTCGGTGCGGACAGGGACCTGTATTCGGGGCTGGTCCGTCTGCATGTGCTCCATCACGCTGCCGAAGAGCCCATCTTCGGTCTGGGAATGATCGAGGAACTCGCCCGCCACGGCTACAGGATTAGTCCCGGCAGTCTCTACCCGTTGCTCCACGGCCTCGAAAAGAAGGGCTATCTGCGCTCCAAAGAACAACGCAACGGCAAGTCCCTCAGGAAAGTCTACCGGGCGACGCCTCTCGGTAGAAAGGCACTCGAAGCCGCCAAAAATAAGGTGCGGGAATTATTCACAGAACTCATGGAAGGCGAATAGTCACTTGCGGAAAGCGTCACCATCCCTACCGAAATGCTTCACCGCAGTGTTCGCCGCCATCGCGATTCTCCCTGTGGCACGCGCCCAGAACGCCCCTGCGCCCGCGCCCCTCACCCTGGAGCAAGCCGTATCCGCGGCGTTGAAAAACTACCCCGCGCTTCGCGTTTCACAGGAACAGATCAATGCCGCATCGGCAGGCATCCAACTCGCCCGAACTGCGTATCTGCCGCGAGTGGACGGAATCGCCCAGGTGAATCGCGCCACCCGCAACAACGTGTTCGGGATGTTGCTGCCGCAGTCCGTGATTCCCTCGATCTCCGGACCAGTCATCGGCAGCAACAACCTGGGATCGGTGTGGGGCAGCGCCGTGGGCGGGCTGGTGAGTTGGGAGCCTTTCGATTTCGGTCTGCGCAGCGCCAACGTGGCAGCGGCCACCGCCGCCCGCGCGCAATCCGAAGCCAGTCTCATCCGGACCCGCTTCGAAATTGAAGTCGCTGCCGCGGACGCCTACCTCACCCTCATAGCCGCTCAGGAAACCATCCGTGCCGCACAAGCGGGAGTCGACCGCGCGGACACCATCCTCAAAATCATCAGCGCCCAGGTCAACGCGGAACTGCGTCCCGGCGCGGACCAATCGCGGGCCGAAGCCGAACTCGCCGCGGCCAGAACCCAACTCATTCAAGCCCAGCAGGCGGCCAGCGTGGCCCGCGCCAACCTCGCGCAATTCGTCGCTCTGCAACCGGCGGAGATTGCGATTGCCGAAGGCGCTCTCCTGCAACTCCCGCCCGCTACCGGAGCTTCGTCTCCCAATGTGAGCGGCCATCCTGCATTGCTCGAGCAGAACGCCACCATCGAGCAGGCACGTGCCCAACTGCGCGTGCTCGAGCGTTCGTACTTTCCGAAATTCAGCGTGCAGGGCGCTGCCTACGCCCGTGGCACCGGCGCCGAAATCACCGGCAATCGCCTCGGCGGCGTTAACGGACTCGCTCCCAATGTTCAGAATTACGCCATCGGTTTTACGGTCACCGTTCCGCTCATGGACCTGCCGGCCATCCACGCCCGCGAGGCCGCGCAATCGGCAGTCATCCGATCGCAAATCGCCAGGTCGGAGCAGTTGACATTAGAACTGCGCACGCAGTGGAACCGCGCGGTCGCGGCGCTGTCCGGCGCCCGTCAGGTCGCGGCCAATACGCCTCTACAGGTCTATGCGGCGAAGACCGCTACCCAACAGGCAACCGCGCGCTACCAGGCCGGCCTCGGCAATATCACGGATCTGGCCGAGGCGCAGCGCCTGCAAACTCAGGCCGAAATCGACGACGCCCTGGCGCGCCTCAGTGTCTGGCGCGGCCTGTTGATGATCGCCGGCGTCGCGGGCGACGTGCAACCGTTCATCGTGGAGGTCGGCCGGTGAGGTATCGGAACCCAGAGCCATGCGCCTCGTCTTAGCATCCTTATCCAGACCGGTGACCGTCGTCATCGCGCTCCTCGCCATCGCTCTGTGCGCCGCGCTTGCCGTCCAGCGCATGCCGGTGGACATCTTCCCCCAGGTCGGTGATCCGGCCATCTATGTCGCCCAGCCCTATGGCGGCATGGACCCGGCGCAGATGGAAGGCTACCTCACGTATTACTACGAGTATCACTTCCTCTACATCACCGGTATCGATCACGTGGAGAGCAAAAGTATTCAGGGCGCGGCCTTGATGAAGCTGGTATTTCACCAGGGCACCAACATGAGCCAGGCGATGGCGGAAACCGTCGGCTACGTCAATCGCGCGCGTGCGTTCATGCCCCCGGGAGCGGTACCGCCCTTCATTACCCGTTTCGACGCCGGCAGCGTCGCGGTCGGGCAGTTGGTATTCAGCAGCGCAACTCACACCCAGGGCGAATTGCAGGATTTCGCCCTGAACCGCGTGCGCCCGCTGTTTGCCACGCTGCCTGGAGTCTCGGCGCCGCCGCCCTTTGGCGGCAATCAGCGCACCATCGTCATCACCCTGAATCCCGGGAAACTCCAGCAATACCAAATCTCTCCCGACGACGCGATTGCCGCCATCAGCAAAGCTTCGCTCGTCATGCCCTCCGGGAACATGTTCACCGGCAAGGTGGAGCGCATCGCACGCACCAATGCCGCGCTCGGCGGCAATCTGTCCGAGCTGCTCACCACGCCGATCCGTCCGGCGTCCGGCACCACCGTCTACCTGCGCGACATCGGCACCATCGAGAACGGCACCGACATCGTCACGGCGTACGCCCACGTCAACGGAAAACGTACCGTCTACATTCCCGTCACCAAGCGCGCCGACGCTTCCACCCTCGACGTCATTCACGCGGTGAAGGCGGCCATTCCCGATTTCAAGAAAGCCGTTCCCGATGGCGTCGATGTACGCCTGGAGTTCGATCAGTCGCCCTATGTGACCAATTCCATTCGCGGTCTGGTAACCGAAGGATTGCTCGGAGCGCTCCTCACCGGCCTGATGGTGCTGCTGTTCCTGCGCGATTGGCGCAGCGCCTTGATCGTCGTCGCCAACATTCCCTTCGCGCTGCTATCGGCGGTGGTGCTGCTCTGGGCCACCGGCCAGACCCTCAACATCATGACGCTCGGCGGACTGGCGCTCGCCGTCGGTGTCCTGGTGGATGAAGCCACAGTGGAAATCGAGAACATACACTCCCGCATGTTGCCCGGCGTGTCGCGCGCGCGAGCGGTGGTGGAAGCGTGCCGCAGAACGGCCATGGCCCGGCTGCTTTCGATGTTCTGCATTCTCGCGGTCTTCGTGCCGTCGTTCTTCATGGTCGGAGTCGGCCGGCAGTTGTTCATTCCCCTTTCGCTCGCAGTCGCCTTCTCGATGGTGGCGTCCTACCTGCTGTCCAGCAGCCTCGTGCCCGTATTCTCCGCGTGGCTCATGAAGGAAGGCCGCCGCGGTGAAGAGCACGAGGGATTGTTCGGCCGCCTGCGTTCGTTCTATGAGCGGTACCTCAGGGCAACGCTACGATTTCGCTGGCCCCTGGTGCTCTGTTACCTTGCGGCGGCGTTCGCCTTCGTGTACATCTTCCTGCCGCGCATCGGCACCGAAATCTTTCCCGACGCCAACGCCCCTCTGCTGCGAATCCGCCTGAGGGCGCCCACCGGCACGCGCATCGAAGAGACCGAGCGAATCGTGCTCCGCGCCCTCGATGTGATTCGTGAGAACGCGGGACAGGGAGCCGTCGCCCTCACCAGCGATTTCGTCGGCGTCGTGCCCTCTAGCTATCCCGTGAACCTCATTCACCTGTTCACCAGCGGTCCCCACGAAGCCGTCATTCAAATCGCGCTCCAGCCCAACGCCGCGCGTGGAGAGGCGCTGCGCGAAACCCTGCGCGCACGACTCACGCAGGCGCTTCCCGATTGCAAAGTCTCCTTCGAAGCCGCCGACATCATCAGTCAGGTGATGAGCTTCGGGTCGCCCACGCCCATCGAGGTGGCCATCCAGGGAATCAGTTTGCAGGACGACTACGCCTTCGCGCAGAAGGTGCAGACTCAGATGACCGGGCTCACTTTTCTCCGCGATCTGCAACTGGCGCAGGCGCCCGATTTCCCCACGCTCGACATCAACATCGATCGCGAACGGGCCGGCCAGTTTGGACTGACCATGGCCGACGTGGTCCGCTCCATCGTTCCCGCCACCTCCTCGTCGCGCTTCACCCAGCCCAACTACTGGCGCGATCCCGGCTCGGGCAATGCCTTCCAAATCCAGGTGCAACTGCCGCAGAACCGCATACAAAGCGTGGAACAGGTGGGCGATGTGCCGGTGATGCAGAACGGCAGGTCGCAGCCGCGCTTGACCGATATCGCCGCCTTCAAACTCGGCACCATGCCGGGCATGATCGAGCGTTACAACGGCCAACACGTGGTCAGCCTGACCGCCAACATTCACGGCGTGACCATTGGCGAGGCCGCCAGTAAACTGAACGCCGCGCTGGCCCGCGCCGGCACGCCGCCGAAAGGCCTGACCGTCAACATGCGTGGGCAGATACCGCCTCTCGAACAGACCCTCTCCGGTTTGCGCATCGGTCTCTTACTTAGCATTCTGGTGATCTTCCTGCTGTTGGCGGCAAACTTCCAATCGCTGCGGCTCGCCCTGGCGATTGTCCTGACCATACCCGCGGTATTGGCCGGCGTGCTGCTGATGCTGCTGCTCACCGCGACGACGCTCAACGTACAGTCCTTCATGGGCGCGATTATGGCCATCGGGATCGCCGTGGCAAACTCGATTCTCCTCATCACCTTCGCCGAGCAGGCGCGCCACGAAGGCCGCGATTTCCTGGAGGCCGCGCAGGAAGGCGCGGCGAGCCGCCTTCGCGCCGTGCTGATGACTGCCGCCGCGATGATCTTCGGCATGATTCCCATGGCCATCGGTTTCGGCGAAAGCGGCGCTCAGTCGGCTCCGCTCGGGCGGGCCGTGATTGGCGGCCTCATCGTCTCCACCTTCACCACGTTGACGATCCTGCCTTCCATCTACGCCATTCTCCAACGGAGGGCCGCCGCCGCTTCTCCCTCGCTGAATCCCATGGACCCTGAAAGCCGGTACTATGAAGCGCAATAATCTTCTGCTATTCGTTAGCCTGCTGCTCTCGTCGCGGCCAATCCCCGGTCAAACCGTGGAACTCGTGCCGGTCGTTTCCCGCGCCGTCTCCAAGACCATCGAACTGCCCGGCGAGTTTCAGCCCTTCCTCAGCGTCTCGCTGCATGCCAAGGTGCGCGGCTTCGTCGAGCGGGTCCTCGTGGACCGCGGCAGCGTAGTGCGACAAGGGCAATTGCTCGCCGAACTGTCTGCGCCGGAAATGAAAGCGCAGATCGCTGAAGCCGAGTCGAAAGTGCAAGCCGCGCAGTCGGATCGCGTGCAGGCGGAGGCGCAACTGGCAGGCGCCGAGAGCACCGCCGGCCGCCTCAAGAAAGCTGCCGAGACGCCCGGCGCGATCGCAGGCAACGAACTCGTCCTGGCGGAGAGACAGGTCGATGCGGCCAAGGCAGTGGTGCAATCCAAACAGCAGGCCGGCCGTGCGGCGGAGGCCGCCGTGCAGGCGCAGAAGGAACTCGAATCATACCTCCAGATCTCCGCGCCCTTCGACGGCATCGTCACGGACCGACTTGTGCATCCGGGCGCACTCGTCGGACCCGGGACGGACCCGGTGCTGCTCGTGATTCAGCAGGTCTCGCAGCTCCGCCTGGTGGTCGCGGTGCCCGAGGAATACGTGGGCGGTATCGCGCGCGGCGCCCGTGTCGAGTTTCGAGTGCCGGCCGTTCCGGAGCGCTCCTTTGCCGGAACCATCGCGCGCCTTTCGCACACGCTCGACCCCAGGAGCCGGACCATGGCAGTCGAGCTCGATGTCCAAAATCCCGATGGCTCCTTATCCCCCGGAATGTACCCGTCGGTGAAGTGGCCCGTCCGGCGATCGAAGCCCGCTCTCTTCGTTCCCAGGACCAGCGTCGTCACCACCACCGAACGTACCTTCGTGGTCCGCAACCGTGCGGGCCGCGCCGAGTGGGTCAACGTCACCAAGGGTGGCGCCGATGGAGACGCACTCGAAGTGAGCGGGGACGTGCACGCAGGCGACTTGGTGGTGAAGCGTGCCACGGACGAGATCCGCGAGGGCGACCCGCTGCCATCGCCCGCCGCGAAGAAGCCCTGAGCGCCAGGGCCACGCGCACTAACCTCCGGGCTTGAGCCGGAAGCGAACAAAGACATTCACGCCCCATGGGTGGTTTCCGTAAAACGCCTTCAACACGGAATCGATTGCGTACGCCGTGACATTGGCGCCCACCCCGGCCTGAAGATTGCGAAAGCTGCCCGCGTCGCGTGTGTAGCCCGCGGTATACGCCGTAACATGGAACGCTTGTTTGCCCGCAAGAAGCATCAGTTGATCGGAGATCGTATGGTTGTCTTCGAACAGTTCATCGCGCTGCGACCACTCGAAGCGTCCCGTCACAAAGTTCCTGCGCGATAGCGGCGCCACCGTTTCCACCTGCACCGCATTGGTCCGCCGGCGTTCATCCAACTTGTAGTTCTGGCCCCAGAGAAAACTCGTGGCCCACCAGTTCTTGGCCGCCGCCGGACGCACGTAGGTCACCGATGCGGTGGTCCTCAAGATGTCGCCGCCATGGGCCTCCGGGTCGCTCAAACGGCCTGCGGAAACCTGCGCCATCCAGTTCTTGCCGGGCGATACGCTCAGCCGCGCAGCCCACGAATCCATCGCGCCCCAGTCGATATTCCAGCGCCCCTCGTCGGGTTCACCGCCGTGAAATCCCGAAGCTTCCAGCCGCACTTTGCCGTACGTCACGCCCGCGGTCAAAACGTTGTTCGCGATGTGCGTCGAATCCTGCCAGTGGTGGCTCAGGCTCGCCTGCGGCAACTCCATCGCGCTGGCGCGGTGGGGAAACGCCACCGGCCCCAGCGCCGGGTCGCCCACCGGCGCGTAGTAGAGGTTCCAGGTTGCCTTCTCGCCGATCGGGTGCGCATACTGCACGCTCAATTCCATCACGAAATCATGCGGGTGTTGCCCATCGACGATGGGCGATCCATAAGCCGTCTCGCCGGTTTGGAAGAGCAGGGGATACCTGCGGTCCGTGACCGTGGCCGGTTCCAGGCTGAGCATCGAGCGCATCATGAGGCTCCCGCCGCCCAGCTTGTGCACCGCGCCCAGCATGCCCCAGTTGGAAGAGTACAACTTGTCGCCGCCGCGCGGACCGCTCTGTTGCGTGGCAGTGAGAAAGGCCTGGCCCATCCACATCAGGCGCCAGTTTCCGGCGCTCGTCATCACCATCGGCATCGGCCACGCTGCCGGTTGGAAGGCCGTGCCGGAACTCTCGTTCATTAGGAACATGCCGGCCGCGTTCATTCCGGAGTGGCCCATCGCCGAGTGGTCCATTCCCGGCATGCTGGAAGGATGCTGGTGGTCGTGCGGCATCGGGTCCTGACCCCATGCCGCCATCGACACCGCGATCAACCCCGTGACCAGCGTCAGACGTTTCCCCATCAACTCCAGAGTACGGTACGAGGTCACGCCACGCCTCCGCGATTGGGGTCATGACGTACGCTTCAGATGTCGCGGCCGAAGTCCAGATATCCCACCCCGTGCCATTCGCGCCCGCGAAGGAGTGCCTTATGGATTTCGTTACGATCGGATTACTGATCGGTGCGGTGTTCGTCGTAGTGAATATGGTGACGAACGGCCGCCGCGGACGCCGCTGGGGCAGATGAGCGTCGGACCAATCTTCGCCGCCAATCTTGGCCACGATGTCCGCCGCTCGTGAAGTTCAGCATGCCGGGAAAATTGGCCTCGCGTACTGCGATAATCTGATTTACCTCATGCCGAACCCTGAACCACCGCCCGATCAGCCGGAGTCTCAATCGCGACCGGAAATGCGTTCCACGCGAACGCTGTCCGCCTTCCCCGCGGTTGGCGACCGCCCGCGCAGCGCGCTGGACAAAGCGCTCAGCTACTTTGCCGATGTACAGGGCGGGGAAGGGCTTGGCGTGCTCCTGCTGACGCTCAACGTCTTTCTGCTGCTGTTCGCCTATTACCTGCTGAAAACGGTGCGCGAGGCGCTGATCCTCACCGAAGGCGGCGCGTACATCAAGGCCTATTCGAGCGCCGGACAGGCGGCGCTGCTGATGCTGCTGGTGCCGCTCTATGGGTATGTGGGCGCGAAAGTGGTGCGCATCAAATTGCTCTGCGGGATGCTGCTGGTGTTTATCTCCAATCTCGCGCTGTTCTACGTTTTCGGGACCAGCGGTGCGAATGAGGGAGTGGTCTTTTACATCTGGGTGGGCATCTTCAATATCTTTGTCGTGAGCCAGGTATGGGCCTTCGCCAACGACATTTATACCGAGGCGCAGGGGAAGCGGCTCTTCCCCATGATCGGTGTAGGCAGCAGTTTGGGCGCGTGGCTGGGCGCGCAGGGCGCCGAGCGGCTGGTGGCGACGCTGCACACCAGTCCTTACCAACTGCAGTTGTTGGCGGCGGCGATTCTGCTGGTCTGCGGGGTGCTGCTGGTGATGGTCAACCGTATCGCCGAGACGCGGTCGTTGCCGGAGAAAGCGCAGCAGGCGCAGCAGAAACTTGCGCCCGGCGATGGTTTCGCGATGGTGTTTCGCGACCGCTATCTCACCTGGATCGCCATTCTCATCGTGGTGCTGAACCTGGTGAATTCCACGGGAGAGTTCCTGCTTGGCGATCTGGTGTCGACTAACGCCAGGAATCTTCATCCCGGCGACGTGGCGGCGCAGAAACAATTCGTGGGCGCGTTCTACGGCAGCTTTTTCGCCAACGTGAACCTGCTCGGGCTGTTGCTGCAGATGTTCGCGGTGTCGCGCATTCTGCCACGGATCGGGGTGCGCGGCGCGCTCTACATTCTGCCGACAATCTCCCTGATCAGCTATTCGGTGATTGGTGTGGCGCCGCTGCTGGGGCTGGTGCGCTGGGGCAAGACGCTGGAGAACGCCACCGATTATTCCATCCAGAACACGCTGCGCCAGGCGCTCTTCCTGCCCACTTCGCGCGAAGCCAAGTACAAGGCGAAGGCGGCCATCGACACCTTCTTCATGCGCTTTGGCGACGTGCTGCAAGCGGGCGTAGTCCGCTTGGGCGCGCAGTTTCACATGGCGTTCGCCGGCTTCGCGTGGTTGAATGTCGGCCTGACGCTGGTGTGGATTTTCGTGGTCAGCAGGCTGGCGCGCGAGCACCGGCGCATGCGCTTCTAGGCCCGCGCCAGCCCCACGGTGCCCTGAGTGGATGCCGTTTCCTGCACCGGCATGCGGAAGCTGAGGTCGGGCAGATTGGTTTCCCACCAGCCTTCGGCGCGTTCCGGCGTCCAGTTGCTGAAGATGGGCAGCGCCCGCAGACGGCGCGCCAGTTCGCGCGCGCTCGCAATGCGGTCCGCGGGATCTTTTTCCAGCAACTGCATGACGATGGCTTCCAGCGCCGCGGGCACGGGCAACTCCGACCGTTCGGCCATGGGCTGCGGCTTCTTTTGCACGTGAGCGATGGCGAACGACGTAGGACTCCGCTCTTCGAACACCATCTTGCCCGTCATCAGGAAATAGGCGGTACAGCCGAGGCTGTAGAGATCGGAACGCGCGTCGACTTCACGGCCCAACGCGGACTCCGGGGAAAGATAGGCGGGCGTGCCGGTGGTGGATCCGTCCATGGTCGAGAGCGTGCGTTCGGGGTCGTCGTCCCGGAGCGATTTGACCAGACCGAAATCCAGCACCTTCGCATAATCGAATTCCAGCCCCATCTTCGCCAGCAGGATGTTGCGCGGCTTGATGTCGCGATGCACCAGGCCGGCCTGATGCGCTTCTTCCAGCGACTGCGCCACCTGCCACAGGATGTGGGCAACGCGCGCCGGGTCCATCGGGCCAAAGCGTTCGACCATGGACTGCAGGTCCACTCCCTCGAGCAGCTCCATCACGTAGTAGAAAGCTCCGTCCTTGGCCTGGCCGTAATCGTAGAGCGCGACCGTGTGCGGCGAACGCAAACTGGCCGTTACCTGCGCCTCGCGTTCGAAGCGCCGCCGCAGCAGCAACGCCTGGCGTCCGGTGCTGGAAGAGAGCATCTCCGGCCGGATCAATTTGACCGCCGCCTCGCGGGCCAGTGTCTTATGCCGGGCGCGCCAGACTTCACCCATGCCGCCCCGTCCAAGCATGCTCTCGAGCAAATAGCTGCCCACATCCTCGGCGCGCTGCTGCTGCACGAAATAGGAGAGCGTGTGGTTGTTGAGCGCATACATCCAACTGGCCACGATTAAGAGCGGCAACACCCAGACCACCATACGGCTCAGCGGCATCGCCTGATACCCGAAGACCTGCAAATCCACCCAATACGCCAGGGGCCACGTGAGCGCGCACAGGATGCCGGTGACGGCGGATTTCAGCGGTGCGTTCGGCATCAGGGTGCCGCACAGAATCATCCAGACGGCGATGCGGGAATGGCCGATCACCACGGCGTTGGGATTCCGGTACGCCGCGCCTTCGAACAAGCCGCAGGCGAACGCCACCAGGATCTGAAAGACCATGCCGGCATCCAGCAGGCGCGGCTTGCTCAGCCAACCCTGGCGCTGCACTACGATGAATCCCACTGACAGGAAGAACACGCCCAGCATGACCAGGCGCAGGAACGGCCGGCTCCACGCCTCCGCCACCTCGGGTTGGAAGAAGTGGTTGATCAGGGTCAGCACCACGGTAGAGACGGCGCTGATCAGGCTCACCCAGCAGAGGCCGTCGGTCGCCCGGTCCAGAATCTGCGGTGGCAGTTTGCTGGCCAGCGGCTTGGGCGTCTGAAGGGCGTCGGACGAGATCGGTTGGATTCGCATACGCAGCCTACTTTCGTACGGAGGACGCGAAGTGACGCTCCACGCCCACTACACTCGTGCGGTCCGCATCATTCCGGATGTAAACGGAAATGTCCGGCCCGTTGGACGATTCTATCTCAGCCAGCAGGTAACGAACGGAGGGCGCCACCTGAGGCACGGCGGACGAGCCGTTGCCAGGCAGGAAGTCCGTCTGACCGCTTTCGTTGTCGAAGGTGGCCCAGCGGACTCTGACGGACGGCTCGCTGCCCTGCGGCCCGACGTAGCCGTTTTCCAACCGAGTGCCGCGGACGGCAAAGCCATCGAGGCCGGCCGTGCCCTGTAGAAACGCGCGGACAATCTTGTTGCGGCGCTCGATCAGGCAGCGTGCGATCCACTCTTCGGCGGCCGGATCGGTGTACTTGCCGGTGGAGACGATGGCGCGAATATCATCGTCGGTGAAGGCCGCGATTTTGCGTGCGGCCCAGGCGCGATCCGCCGGATTCTCGTTGCGAAAAGCGGTGCTGGGGTAGTCTCCCACCCAGCGCGCCGGATCGAAGATTTCGTATTCGAAGCGTCCGATGGCCGGGATCGCGGGATATTTGGCGCGCTGCCATTTGGGCGCGTAGAGTCCCAGCGTGAAGAACTGCTGAGCGGAAGATTTCCAGTCGAACAGGTACACGTTGCCGTCGCGCGGACTGTTGGCGGCAAAACTGGCGCTGCCCAGGCTGGCGCCGAAATCGATCAGGTAGTGCTTCACGAACGGCGTGCCGTTTTCTTCGGTCAGCACGTCGAGCGAGTTGAGCGCTTTGGAATCGTCGTGACCGAGCCAGGCGCAAAAGGTGCGCAGGGCGCGCAGATCGCGGCGATGCTCGTGTTCCACCAGGTCGTTGGGGTCATCGCCGCGCGTGCCGTGGAACTGGAAGGGGCCAATCGGTTTGCCGTCGATCAACAGGCTGGCCATGGCGCGATAGCGGCCATCCGCGCCGCGCGGCGCTTTCGCCAGCATCTCATCGATATCCGCCTCGCGGATGTCGCGCTTGTTGCCCTTGGCATCCGGCATCTTGGCGTCGCTGCCGATGACGATCTGGTTGCGATCGAGCGCGACGACGTAGTTTTCGGGTACGTTGTAGCCCAGCGCGTGGAAGAAGCGCGAGGTGATGACGTCCGCGGCGCTGGCCAGTTCGGGATTGCTCAGCGGGTCGAACTTCACCAGGTACTGGCGGCCGGCGGAATCCTTGATGCGGAAGCCCGGAGTGATGCCCTCGTTCTTGGCGGCCACCACCGTCCATTTGCCGGGAGCGGGAGGCCGCGTGTTGCCGGAGCCGGTCTTGAGTTCGTCGCTGCTCATGCGGCGCACCGCATGCCGGTTGGTGTACCACGCGCTGTCCGCCACTTCATCCACCGTGTTGACGGCCTCTGACGGAAGATAGGTTCCCGAGCGCGCGGCACGCTCGCCGGTAGGGAAGAACGTGTTGCTGACGAAGTCGTAATACTCATTCAGCTTGCGGGTCGCGGTGTGCGCCGGCGCAGGCTTGGGCGACGTCCAGAGGGGATCGTCGGAGTAGAACTTCTTGCCGCCGGCCAGGCTCTCCGCCTGGAGAGTTCCGAGGCAGGAGAACACCGCGAGTGTGATGACAGAAAGCGTTCGCATATTAAAAATCCCCCAGAGAGCTGGACGTATGAACCGGTCCTTTTTTGAAAACGTTGTTGAATTTGAGCCAGACCTGGAAGCCTTCGTGGCTGAAGGCGACGTCCAGGCGCAGGAAAGTCTTGTTGCGTTGATTGAAGCGGAAGCCGAAGCCGATATCGGACTGCATGTTGGCGATGCGCAGTTCGGACTTGTGATTGAACACCTGGCCGGCGTCGCCGAAGAGGGCCATATCGAGTCCGCTGAAAACCTCCCAGCGGTATTCCGCGCTGGCGAGGAAGAGATTGTCGCCGCGGAAACGGTAGGGGCGATAGCCTCGCAGATCTTCGGCGCCGCCGAGCGAGGGCTGCATGTAGAAGGGCAGCGTCTGTCCGCCGGGCGTATCGGAGAGCGTGGATTTGGCGCGGAAGGCGAAGACGCGGCGATCGTTCAGGATGGGAACGTACTGTTGCGCTTCGAGGTCGAGGCGGCGGAAATTGTAGCGGCCGAGAGAGCGATCGCGATAATCGTTGAACTGGGCGAAATAGTTGCCGCCGTGACGGGGACCGCCGGGCCGGTCGCGCCAGTCGTACTGCGCGAAGACGCCGCTGCGCAGGTAGTTCGCCTGCTCGTCGATGCCGGTGGCCTGCGAAGGGGAGTACACGGTCTCCGCCGAGGCGAAGCGCGAATCCGTGCCATGGCCAACGTTGTTGAAGAGATACCCGGTGGACACCCCGGCGGTGAGGTGCTTGGTGGCGTGCGCGCCGACGGTGAAATCGAACGCGGTGTCTTCCAGGTGGAAATCGGTGCGACCCGTTTTGTACGAATCGTGCCCCGGGCCGTAATAGTTCATGCGCTGGTAATCGTGGCGCACCGCGTAGAAGTCCGCGAAGAGGCGGTCGGAGCCGAGGCGCGGGGCGGAGATTTGAAGATCGAATTTGCGATCGCCGCGAAGGGTGGATTGCGCGGCCGTGCGGAAGGTCAGGTGGGCCGGCGTGAGATCGCTGCGCAGGTATTCGAGTCCGAGGGCGAAGCCGGTGCCTGCGCCCAGTCCGCCAAGTTTCGGGCGGAATCCGGCGAGGCCTGCAGAGAACTTGCGCAGCGGGTCTTCGTCCCGGAACCAGTTCATGCCGCGCTCCACTTTGTTCGGCGTGTCGGGTTGGACGTTGGCAGCTTTTTCGTCCTGCCGGGCCGCGATTTCGGCGAGGCGGGAGTCGGCTTGGGCCAGCAGCGGGATGGTGGCCGAGACGGCCAGGAAAACGTATTTGGGAAGGCTTCGCATCTTGTATCCTCTGAATCGCTTTCCTAAATACGCGTCGGGTCGGCCCGGGCTGGCTCAAAAGAGTGAAGACTATCTTGCGATAACAAAGTCGGGAATCTGCCGGACGGGCGCGGGATCTGTTTGCGGGCACGCAAGAATGCCCGGCGAGAATGCCCGCTCCACGGAGAGCTACGGTCCGAGCGCGGCTCGCCTTAAACAGACCACGCTACGCGTTGGTCTGTTCCACCGGGTGGGATGGGCCCTGGTTTCTTGTCCTTTTTTGATTCGAAAGCAAGGCGCGGAGTGTGCCCGCCCGGCAGGATCTCCCATCATGAGTACGAAGGGAGAGATCATGGAAGTAGCGATGGCGGATTTCGTCACAGAGCAGGAGCGGTGGGAGGCGGTGCAGCGCCGCGATCCCGCGGCCGACAGTCACTTTTTCTATTCGGTGCGCACGACGGGGGTGTATTGCCGACCGTCCTGTGCCTCGCGTCCGGCGCGCCGGGAGAACGTCGCATTTCACGCAAGTTGTACGGAGGCGGAGCGCGCCGGGTTCCGGCCCTGCCTGCGCTGCTGTCCGGCAGGCAATGGCGTGGCAGAGGCGCACACAGCGGCCGTGTCCAGCGCCTGCCGCCAGATCGAACGCAGCGAGGAGACTCCCAACCTGGAGTCGCTGGCGGCAGCCGCCGGAATGAGCCGCTTTCACTTTCACCGGGTCTTCCGCACCGTCACTGGCCTGACCCCGAAAGCATACGCCGATGCGCGCCGCGGCGAGCGCGTACGCCATCACCTGACCCAAAAAGAGACCGTGACGGAGGCGATCTACGAAGCGGGTTTCCAATCGAGCAGCCGCTTCTACGAGCAGGACCTTCTGGGCATGACGCCCACGAGCTTTCGCGCTGGCGGCAAGGACGCTACCATACGCTACGCCACCGGCGCCTGTTCGCTGGGTGTGGTGCTGGCGGCGGCGACCGCGCGCGGCGTCTGCGCCATCCTGCTGGGCGACCGTCCGGAGGCGTTGATCGACGACCTGCGCGCTCGTTTCCCGCGAGCGCAATTGGTGGCTGGCGATGCCGGGTTCGAGCACACGCTGGCGCAGGTGGTGCGCCTGGTGGATGCTCCCAGTGCCGGGCTGCAGTTGCCGCTCGATATTCGCGGCACCGCCTTCCAGCAGCGCGTCTGGCAGGCGTTGCGCGCGATTCCCGCGGGCTCGCGCGCGAGTTATGCGGAGATCGCGGAGCGGATCGGCGCGCCGCGGTCGGTGCGAGCGGTGGCGCAGGCCTGCGCGGCCAACGCACTGGCGGTGGCGGTGCCCTGTCACCGGGTAGTGCGCACCGATGGCGCGCTGTCGGGCTATCGCTGGGGAGTGGAGCGCAAGCGCGCCTTGCTGGAACGCGAGGCCGGCGCATGAGAACGTTCGATAAGATCCGGGGTACCGGCCCGTGCAGCAAGGCGGGGTGCTTCTACCGGGTAAACTTACGGCACGGGGTCAGCCGCCTGCGCACCGGCAGTCGGCATACCTTGGGTGTCATCATTCACGACGCGGCATGAACCAGATGGACAAGCTTTTCGAAGACGTACCGCCCTCGCGCGAAGTTCTCGCGGTGGGAGCGGTGCTGCTGCGCGACTTCGCCCATCAGGCGGCGCAGCAGCTGATGCGCGAGCTCGGCGAGATCGTCGCGGCGGCGCCCTTCCGGCATATGGTCACGCCGGGCGGCTTCCGTATGTCCGTGGCGATGACCAATTGCGGGCAGGCCGGCTGGGTGTCGGACCGCAAGGGGTATCGCTACGATGCGCTGGACCCGTTGAGCGGACTGCCCTGGCCCCCGATGCCCGCCTCATTCCGCGCGTTGGCCGAAAGTGCGGCGGCGGAGGCGGGGTACCTCAACTTCGCGTCCGACGCCTGCCTGATCAATCGCTACGAGCCTGGCGCCCGCCTGACCCTGCATCAGGACCGCAACGAGCAGGACTATACGGCGCCCATCGTCTCCGTGTCGCTGGGTCTGCCGGCGGTCTTCCAATTTGGCGGCATGTCGCGCAAGCATCGGGTGCGGCGCTACAAATTGGATAGCGGAGATGTGGTGGTGTGGGGCGGGGAATCGCGGCTCGCCTACCACGGGGTCGCAGCGCTCAAGAACGGCGAGCACCCCCTGACGGGACCCTGCCGCATCAATCTGACCTTTCGCAAAGCGCTGTAGAAGTCGGTGGAACAGACCATCGCGCAGCGTGGTCTGTTTAAGGCGACTGAAGGTCGCCCCGGGCCTTACTCCCCTGCCCAAGGCGCCATGTGCCACTCCCTGCCCGTCAGTTCTCGGTCGGCGCCTTCTCAGCGCTATCGACGACCAGCAGCGTCATCGGCATTTTGCGGGGTTCCAGTTTCAGCCCGAGCGCCTGCAGTGAAGTGAAAATCGAACCGGTCGGTTCCGCAGCTTCCCCCAGCGCGGCGACGGTACTGGCGGGAATCGCCTGACCCACTTTGCGCGCCACGTCCAATAGATCCCCCATGGAAATATCGATCACCGCGTCGTACTTCCCGGCGACTCCGGTTGTATCGACAATCGGATGGTCCACCAGCGGGGTTAGTCCTTCGGCCAGTTCGGCCACCGTGAAGCCCGTCATCTCGAACCGCATCGATTTGCCATCCGCCGCGGGCACCATCTTCTGGGATTTGCCCGAGCCATCGGAAAATTCCGCGCCGCCCTTCGTCTGATTGACACTCACGGTATTGCTGCCGGTCACCGCGGGATTCTGCTCCCCTTCCGCTGGCGGCGCCGCGGCCGCGGATTGCTTCATCTTCAACCCGCCCTTGGCCACCACCAGGGCGTATACCGGTTGCTCTTTCGAATCCTTATGCAGTTTGACCTTGAACCGCTCCGCCAACAGGGTTTGCAGCATTTGCGGCACTTGCTCTTTGGTAGTGCCGTCTGGCAGGTTCGCGACAATGTCGAAACGCTGCTGGCTGATCCCCATGTTGGCCGTTAGCCATTCCGGCCCCGTCACCTGATAGGTCTTCACGTCGTACGCCTTACAGATCAATTGCAGCAGCGAAAAATTGCCGATATCGACGCGTTTGTTGTCGATCTTCATGCCGGAGTGCACCTTGCCGGATTGCAGCATGGCCGGCGTAATGGGCTCACTCGCCTTGACGGATGCCACGTCGAACGAGAGCGTCTGGCCGCACAAGGCGCTGGCCGCGCACAGAAGCGCACTCACTGTAAGGAAATGACTTCGAGACACAATACACCTTCCTAGCTGATTGTCCGCTACCGTCTGGACGATTGCAATGGCAGGATATTAGCGCGCCTCTGGGGCAGGACTGACGCCTGATTGGGGGTAGTGCCCCAGCGTTTGGGGGATCGCCCCCACCAGCCCCGCGGAATTGTCCGACATAAAGGTCGTCACGTGTTGAAATTACAAACGTTTCTATGATGGACCCAAACGTGCGTGGGAGTTAACGATGCGAATCTCTGATTGCAGGGTTTGGGTAGGCCGAGGCGTAATCGCCCTGGCCGTGATCGCCGGAGCCGCCGTGCTGTCCAGCGCCACCAAGAAAACCGTGTTCACCCCACGGGACAAGGCCTACTACGCCGATCAGAATACGATCAGCTTCGTGCGTCCCGGCCTGACCATGAAAATCGTTTCCACCAAGATCGCGGCGGATGGCACCGTCACGGTGGATTATAAGCTGACCGATCCCAAAGGGTTGGGGCTGGACCGCTTGGGCATTCAGACGCCCGGTTCGGTCGCGGTGAGTTTCCTGCTTACCTATATTGCCAAGGGCGACACCCAGTACACCTCATACATCACGCGGCAGAGGACCTCCACCGATGGCAAGAACACCGTAACGCAGGCCACCGGCGAGAACAACGGAACGCAGACGCAGATTGCCGAGGGCGAATACCTCTATACGTTCTCCAATAAGGTGCCCAAGACGTTCGATGCCACTGCCTCGCACCGGGTGGGGATCTACGGCAGCCGCAACCTCTCGGAATTCGATCTCGGCACCAATTATGACGACGACATCCTCGATTTCGTCCCGGCCGGCGGCACGCCCGCTCCCCGCGAAGTGATCAAGACGGAATCCTGCAATAAGTGCCATGATTCCCTGGGTTTCCACGGCGGATCGCGGCGCAGCCTGGGCCTCTGCATCATGTGCCACCAGCCGCAGACCAAGGAACCCAACGGCAACCAGACCGTCGACATGAAGGTGATGACCCACAAGATTCACATGGGCGAGGAACTGCCCAGCGTGAAGGCCGGCGGAAAATACGCCATCGGCAGCACCGACTGGTCTACCGTGGCCCTGCCATCCGACCCGCGGCGCTGCGCCGAATGCCACGATGCGTCGAACAAGCCGCTACAGCCCGAAGCCTGGAATACCAACCCGTCGCGCGCCGCCTGTGGCTCCTGCCACGACGATGTCAACTTCGCCACCGGCCAGAACCACCTGAACCTGCCCCAGGTCGACGACAAGCAGTGCGCCGGCTGCCACATTCCGCAGGGCGAACTGGAATTGGACGCTTCCATTAAGGGTGCACACGTGGTGCCGGAAGAATCGGCCACCGCGCCCGGCATCGTGATCAACCTGTTGAAGGTCGATAACGGCGGGGCCGGGAAGTTCCCGACCATCAATTTCACGTTGAAAGACAAGGCCGGGAAGCCCATCGATCCAGCGTCGCTGGCGGTCACTCCCAACAAGATCTCCTTCGTTATGACCGGGCCGACCACGGACTACGGTGCCGCCGTCTTCACCGGCGTCACCTCGCCCGGCTACGTCTCGGAGAACGCGCCGACCACCGCCAAGTGCGGCCAGGACGGCACCTGCACCTACACCTTCACCCACAACGTTCCGGCGAGCGCCACCGGTACCTTCGCCATCGGCGTGGAAGCGCGCCGTGCCCTGGTCGTGCTGCCCGGGACGGTGAAAGAAGTCTCCACACGCTACGGCGTCGACAATAAAGTGATCTACTTCTCGGTGGATGGCTCCCCGGTGGTGAAGCGCCGCCAAATCGTGGACACCGCCAAATGCAACCAATGCCACGTCCGCCTTTCGCTGCACGGCGAAAATCGCAATAACACCGAATACTGCGTGTTCTGCCACAACCCGAATCTGGTTGCGGGCTCGGGCACAGCCGCGGTTCCGGTCAACTTCTCCTACATGGTGCACAGCATCCACTTTGGAGAGAACATGACGGCAGACGGCGGCAGCTATAAGATCGGCAGCACCGAGTTCGCGGAAGTCCGCTATCCGGCCATGACGGCCGGCGGCCGCCCCGGCGACACCACCAATTGCGCGATGTGCCACGTGAACGGTTCCGAAGGCGTGTTCCCCGTCGGCCTGCTGGCGGTGAAGACTCCCAACCGCTTATCCGACGTGACGCCGGCCACCGTGGCGGCGTGCTCGGCGTGCCACATCACCCGCTCCGCCATGGCCCACATGTCGGCTCAGACCGATCCGAAGTACGGCGAGAGCTGCAGTTCCTGCCACGACGTCAGCGGCCAGTTTAGTGTGCAGAAGGAACACGCGAAGTAACGCGGTTCCGCTTTGGGGGAAAAGGGGTAGGGCTTCGGCTCTGCCCCTTTTTTTATGCACGCCGCTTAGCTTGGCAGCCCGGGGGTGAAAGTCTCTACCTTATGTCGACTGCGGGACGCTCAGGCCAAGTCGAACACCAGCACTTCGGAATTGGCGTCCCCGCCGTTCACGGTGACGGCCCTTTCTCCCGTGACAGCAACGGAATCCCCGGTAGCGAGCGCCTCTCCATTCACGGTGGCGGACCCGCGTATCAGGTGCACCCACGCCTGACGGCCGGGCGCGAGGCTGTGCGTCAATTCCTTGCCTGCTTCCACTTGCCCGATGAGGACGCGGGCATCCTGGTGGATCTTCAGCGGACCGCCGCCTTCCGGTGATGCGACCAGCTTCAACTGGCCGAGCTTTTCTTCTTCGGTCAGGCTCAACTGTTCGTAGCTCGGGGTGAGCCCGTTGGCCGCCGGCTCCAGCCAGATTTGCAGGAAGTGGACGGGTTCCGCTTCAGACCCGTTGAATTCGCTGTGCACGATGCCGCGGCCGGCGCTGATGCGTTGCAGGTCGTTGGCGCGCAGAGTTTCGATATTGCCCATGCTGTCCTTGTGCGCCAGGGCGCCCTCTAGCACGTACGTGAGAATTTCCATGTCGGCGTGGCCGTGCGAGCCGAAGCCGCGGCCCGCGCTCACCCGGTCTTCATTGATGACGCGCAGCGGACCGAAGCCCATGTGTTTGGGATCGTAATAGTTGGCGAATGAGAAGCTGTGATAGGTGTCCAGCCACCCGTGGTTGGCATGGCCCCGTTGATTGCTTTTGCGTACGGTAGTCATCTTGTCCTTTCGATTGTCTGCTGTGGAGAAGTTCAAAATTGTTCAACCGGCGGTGGGATGGGCCATCGTTTTTTGTGGCCCGTCCTGGCCGGACGGAGACTGCACCCGCCGCAAGGCGCCAAAGACGCCGGACTTGCCCCGATGCGGCGAGCGAAGCGTTCGTTTACGCCGCAAATTTCGCGGCAGCATGCGCGGCCTGGAACCGCGTAGCCAGGTGCCCCCGCGAAACAAAGTGGGGCGAGCGAAGCTTCGCGCGACTCCGCGCCGCCCGAAGGCGGCAGCAGAGCACGAATTCCCGCCCCACAAAGGCCTTACGCGATTGCCCCGGCGTGAGCCAGCGCTTCCGCCCACTCGCGAAGCCGCGCCTTTTCTTGCTCGTCCAGTTCGCCCGTGGCGCGAGGGAACGAGAGTTCCTCGGCGATCACCCGCACGCGCATCATTTCCAGCAGCTCCCGCATCTGTTTGAGCACGCGACTGCCGCCGCCCTGACCCGGGGAAGCGCTCAGGATTCCCGCCACTTTGCCGCGGAACACTTCCAGCGGGCCTTCGCCCGGTTCGGGGCGCGAAATCCAGTCCAGCGCATTCTTCAGCAGCGCCGGGTAAGACCCGTTATATTCCGGCGACGCAATGGCGAACCCGTCGGCCTGCCGCGCCAGTTCCTTCAACGCCTTGCCGTGGGCCGGAAGTCCATCCCCGGCTTCGAGGTCGCCGTCGTACATCGGCATCGGGTAATCGCGCAGATCGGCGAAGGTGGCGTCCACTCCGGCTTCACGTAGGGCTTCGGCCGCCTGCCGTGCCAGCTTGCGATGAATCGAACCCAGTCTCGCGCTGCCTGCCAGTACCAGAATTTTCATAAAATTATCTCGACTTCAAGGGATTTGATGTCTATCGACCCGTTTGGATTCAAGCCCCCTCCCGGCGTCTGTTACGATAGAGAATTCCCGCAAACTCTATGCCGTTGCGCCTCTACAACACGTTGACTCAGCAGGTGGAAAACTTCACGCCCGCGAGCGAAAACACCGTCCGCATGTACACTTGCGGACCCACCGTGTACGACTATGCCCATATCGGCAATTTCCGTACCTTCACTTTCGTCGATCTGTTGCGTAAGTGTTTGCGCCTCAACGGTTTCAAGTTGAATCACGTGATGAACATCACCGATGTGGACGACAAGATCATCCGCAACGCGGTGGCCCGCCACCTGAGCCTGGGCGAGTACACCAAAATCTATACCGAAGCCTTCCTGGAAGACTGCGACAGCCTGCGGCTGGAGCGCCCCGAGCGCCTTTCGCCGGCCACCGAGCATATCCCCGACATGGTGGACGCCATCCAGCGGCTGGGCGACCGGCAGCACACCTACACGTCCGACGGTTCGGTCTACTTCAAAATCGCCACCTTCCCGGAATACGGCAAGCTGTCGCATAACGATTTCAGCGGCAATCTCAGCGGCGCCCGTGTGGACGTGGACGAATACGAGAAGGCCGACGCGCGCGATTTCGCCCTGTGGAAGACGCCCAAGGAAGGCGAGCCGTTCTGGGATACGGCGATCGGTCCCGGCCGCCCCGGCTGGCACATCGAATGCTCCGTGATGGCCATCAAGTACCTCGGCGAGACGCTGGACATACACGCCGGCGGCGTCGACCTGGTCTTCCCGCATCACGAAAACGAAATCGCGCAATCCGAGTGCCTCACCGGCAAACTGTTTTCCCGCTTCTGGCTGCACGCCGAGTTTTTGATGGTGGAAGGCCAGAAGATGTCCAAGTCGCTGGGCAACTACTACACGCTCCGCGACCTGATGGCGAAGGGGCACACGCCGGAGGCCATCCGCTACCTGCTGGCCAGCGTGCCCTACCGCAAGGCCCTGAATTTCACGATGGACGGGTTGAAAAGCGCGGCCATCGCCATCGACCGCCTGCGCAATTTCAAGCTCCGCCTGGAAACGGACCGTTACCCCGAGGGGCTCAACGAACAGCTCGCCACGCGCACCGCGCAGGCCGGGCAGGCGTTCCGCGACGCCCTCGGCGACGACCTGAATACGGCGGAAGCCCTGGCCGCCGCCTTCGAATACGTGCGCGACGCCAACAGCGCCATGGATAGCGGAGAATTCCGTTCCGCCAACGTGGCTTCCGCGCTGGGTTTCCTCGCCCTCTTCGATTCCGTGTTCGACGTCCTCACCCCCACCGCCAAGCCGGACGGGATGTCCGACGCTGCCATCGAAGCCAAAGTCGCGGAGCGCACCGCCGCCAAGAAGGCGCGCAATTTCGCGCTCGCCGACCAGATCCGCGACGAATTGCTGGCCGCCGGCATCGTCCTCGAAGACACCAAGAGCGGCGTCCGCTGGAAACGAAAGTAAATGAAGATTCACACCACAGCCGTGCATGCCGGCGACCGCAAGCCGGCCGGCAGTCACATTCCGATCACTACCCCGATCCACACCGCCACCAGCTATTTTTACGACTCCATGACGCGGCTCGACGCCGCGTTCGAAAATCCGGAAAGCGGTTTCTGCTACGCGCGTCACGACAACCCCACCAATTCCGCCCTGGAAGATCTGATGTGCCGGTTGGAATCGGGCGAGAGCGCGCTGGCGTGCGCTTCCGGCATGGCGGCCCTGCACACCGCGGTCTTGAGCGCGCTCACCGACCGGCGCCGCTGCATCCTGGCGGCCAACGCGATGTACGGCGCGTCGGTGGCCATGATGATGAATGTCCTCGAACCGGGCGGAGTGGAGATTCACTTTGTGGACATCTGCGATGTGGACGCGGTGCGTGCCGCGGCCCGGGAATGTAAGCCCGGCTGCATCCTGATGGAGAGTATTTCGAATCCGCTGCTGCGCGTGGGTGAGATCGACCGCGTGGCAGAGATCGCCCGCGAAGTCGGCGCGGCGCTGGTGGTGGATAGCACGTTCGCGACTCCGCTGCTGGTGCGCCCGTTGGAATTGGGCGCGCATTTCAGCGTGCATAGCGTCACCAAGTATCTGGCCGGACACGGCGATGTGCTGGGCGGCGTGGTAGTCACCATGCAGGAGCACGCGGCCAGTTTGCGCGCGCTCGGCCGCTCGATCGGGCCGGTGCTGGGTCCGTTCGAAAGCTACCTGACCATGCGCGGCATCAAGACGTTCCCCTTGCGGATGGAGCGCCAGTGCGCCAACGCCGGCCGCGTGGCCGCATGGCTTGCCGGACACCCGCGGATGGAGCGCGTGTATTTCACGGGCGACCCGCTGCATCCCGATGCGGCCACCATTCGCCGGCTATATCCCGAGGGCCTGTACGGCGCCATGATCAGTTTCGAAATTCGCGATGCCGGACGCGACAAGGTCTTCGCTTTCATGGACGCGCTGCGCATGATCTTGCGCGCGACGTCGCTCGGTGACGTGCACACCATGATGCTCTACCCGCCCATGAGTTCGCACCGCGAACTCTCGCCGAAGCATCGCGAACGCATGGGCATTCGCGACAATCTGGTGCGCATGTCCGTGGGGATCGAGGCGCCGGAAGATATCATCGCCGATCTCGAACAGGCGCTGGAGCGGTAGCTCCCGCGCGGCCCCTACGGCTCGCGGCCGAAGCGAAGCCAGCGCGCGGCCCCCGATTGCAGGCCTGCGAAGCGCGTATGATTGCCGAGCAGCATGAGCAGCCCCGGCAGCGCAATCGATCCGGCGAACGCGATCAGAAACGATCCGGCGTTCAGCGCGTGCGCTCCCACGAAACAGTACACCGCCGAAATCGCCACATTGGATAACGTGGTGACCGCCATGAAGCGGCCGAACGGCACAGCGGAAATCCCGGCGAACATGGCGGACGCTTCGGCCAGCACCGGCACCGCCCGCATGGTGATCAACGCCCACGGAGCGCCTTTGCGGAAGCGCTCCGCCACCTCCTCCATATCGCGCGCCCCGACCATTTTGTGGAACAGCGGAGGTCCGAATTTCCGGCCGCAGGCATACGCAATGATGCAGCCCACCGACATGCCCGCGCTCGATACCAAAATGCCGTAGGACAACCCGAGCCACGCGCCCGCCGCCGTGGTGACGATGGTGGAGGGCACGGGCAGCAGGGAATCCGCCGCCAGCAGGGCGAAGATCGCCGCCGCCAGAACCGCGGGCGAGGCGTGTGGCGTCACTACTCTATCGATCCACGCTTCGACGCTCGTCTCGAGCAGAAAGAAGGGAATCAGAACCACCGCGAGCAACACCAATGAAATCTTGAGCCAGGTTTTCATGGTGTCCCCGGTGCGGACTACGGCAGACGGTTGGAGTGCCGGCCCACCAACTGCCAGCCGCCCTTGCCCTTCAGCCAGACTTGCAGGATGCTCAGATTGAGCGTGCTGGGAGGCGTGGTGCCGTTATTGGTGATGCTGACCGGTCCCTTGATCAGGGCGGTGTTGCCGAAGATGCGCACAGTGCTTTCGCCGAACTTGATTTCACCCAGATTAGGCAGCGCCTTGAGGATGTCGGCCTTGGTTTCGGTGCGTCCGTCGGAGTGGCTGTAGAGCAGGTCGGGATGCAGCAGTTTCTCCAGTGCCGCTCCGTCCTTCTTCAGGGTCGCGGTTCTCCAGGATTCCATCGCCGCCAGCACTTCCGCCTTCGGATCGGCAGCGGGGAGGATCGCCACCGTCGCAAAAATTAAAAGCCATTTGATCATGCCCTACAGCATACCTGTTCTCCGCCGGTATCGGGACGCTTTCCAGGCAGATCTTTCATCCAGCGACGTTGTAGCGAACGATGCCACGTTCGATCTGGGTGAAGTGCCGCTCGTCGTGGTCGCACATGTGCGCGGCCAGTTCCCCGATGGTCATGCGGCCCCGTTCCCGGTGGGTGCCCCAATGCGTCCACTCGCCCGTGGTAAGGCGCGAAAGGAAGCGTATATTGGCCTCGCGCAGCAGGCGGTACAAGGCCAGCGCCTCGCCGATCTCCCATCGCGCATAGTCGCCCCACTGCGCCCAAAGGTTCTGATCGAACGCGGTCAGTTCCACACCGGGATGTTCCAGCATTTGGCGGTAGCGCCAGGTGCTGCTCAATTCGTCTTCGGCCAGGTGCGCGATGACTTCCACCACGCTCCATTTTCCAGGTCCGGGAGCGCGCCGCAGGGCGGCCTCCGAAACTCCCCCAATCAGGCAGGCGAGCCGGGACGCCGCCGCACGCTGCCGTTCCAGTATCCGGTCCCTGTCTTGTGCCATGGGTTCATTATCGCGCGCACAAAGAAGCCTGGCCGGATCGCCGCGCGGTATCATGAGCACTCCATGACCTCCCTGTGGGAGTTGCTCCGCCACAATCACAATTACCGCAACACCTGGCTGGCCCAGGTAGTGAGCGAGGTGGGCGATTACTTTAACAACATCGCGGTCTTCGCCCTGGTGATGGAGAAATCCGGCTCCGGCATGGTCGTGACCGGCGTGATGCTGGCGCGCGCCATCCCGGCGGTGCTGGCCGGACCGGTGGCGGGCGTGCTGCTCGATCGCCTCGACCGCAAAAAAATCATGATCGTGAGTGATATCGTGCGCGCCGTGATCGCGCTGGGCTTCGTGTTCACCGTCCATCAACCGCGCCCCTGGCTCCTCTACGTGCTCAGCGCGGGATTGATGTTTGCTTCGCCGTTCTTCACGGCCGGACGCGCGGCCATTCTTCCCACCATCGCCACCAGCGAAGAATTGCACGCCGCCAACTCGCTCACCCAGACCACACAGTGGGCCACCCTGACCATCGGCACGCTGCTGGCCGGCTATAGCGCCGCGTTTCTGGGCTATCGCAACGCTTTCCTGATTAACTCGCTTTCGTTCGTCGTCTCCGCGATGGCGATCTGGCGAATCAGCGTGCCCGGCGGCTTCCGCGCGCCGCGAAGGCATACCCAACACACCCGCGCCTGGCATGAGTATCGCGAGGGCCTCTCCTATATGGCGTCGGTGCCGCTGATGGTTGGCATGGCCATGATTTCCGTGGGCTGGAGCCTGGGCGGCGGAGCGGCGCAGATTCTTTTTGCCCTGTTCGGCGAACAGATCTTTCACCGCGGCGCCAGCGGCATCGGGTCCATCTGGGGGTTCGCCGGGATAGGACTCTTGATTGGCGGCGCGATCGGGCACTTTACCGGCAGGCATGTGAGCTTCGCCGGCTACAAGCGCACGGTCACGCTGTCCTACGTGCTGCACGGCGCGGCCTACATGCTGTTCAGTCAGGCGGAGAATTACGCCGCGGCTCTGGTGTTCATGATGTTTTCACGCGTCGGGATGGCGGTGACCAGCGTGTTGAACAATGCGCAGTTGCTGCGCCATACGCCCGATGAGTTTCGGGGCAGGGTATTCAGCACCATGGAATCGATCCGCTGGAGCGTGATGGTTGTCTCCATGGCCGCCGCCGGCATCGCCTCGCAGTACGTCAGTCCGCGGGCCATCGGATTGGTGGCAGGCGCGCTGGGGTCGGTCACGGCCGTCGCGTGGGCGTGGATGGATTGGAGCGGACGGCTGCCGGAGCCTTAAGCCCTCAGCGCCTTTTCGGCGCGGCTTTCTTCTTGGCCGTTGCCATCTTCAACGCGATTCGAATTCGGCAATGAACTCCCTCGCCGGCCGGACCCTACCCTCTCTCACGTCTCCGAGACCCTGACGGATCCCCTCGCTGGCAGCAGCCTGGGCTGCGATATCGAGCAGGCTTTGATAGGCCTCGGCATCCTGCACAATGGCCACGGCCTTGCCCGTCGCGGTCAGGATCACGGGCTGCTTGCTAATTTTCAGATGCCTCAGGATTTCTCCCGAATGGCGCCGGAAGGTCGTCAGCGATTGGATGCCCTTCGTGATGTCACGCATGAGTGGGCTCCCATGAGAGCACCTTTTTAGGGGCTGGCGGAACACTGCGGCCGTCGAAGGTAAGAACGGGACACCGGCTACCGATCTCCCTCCCCGCGCCCAAAAGTTCCCACCCTTGAGCGGCCGCGCCGCGAGGCACTGGGCCGCGCTGTAAGGAGGAGCCGCTCGCCCATGGGCGACGCTACAGCGCAACTCGCCAGCGCCGGCGCGCCGGGAGGCGGAGCGCCCGCGGCGCGGCCTCATCCCCCTGCCCGCATGTGGCTCCCCAACGTGTCGTGGAGTACCCTTGAGGAATGCCCGAAGCTCCGCCGCGGAACCGAGAATGAAATTTCTTTCCGCCACGCTGCTTTGCATCCTGGGCTGCGCTGCCGCCTACGGTGCCTTCGTCTACTATGTCAATCCCCGCGGCGAATTCGCGCCCGCCATCTTCCCGCGCGTCCTCATGCCCGATCGCGAGGCCAAACTCCGCCTCTACCAGGACTTCGCCCGCCGCGGCCCGGCCACCGGACTCGTGCTCGGCTCCAGCCGCTCCATGAAGCTGCCGCCTCCCGACCTCAATCGCCTGTTCGGCGCGCGTTTCTTCAATTTCGGAGTCACCGGCGCCACCGTGGAAGATTTTGCCGCCCTCTATGCCTGGGCGCGGCAGCGGGGCGCCGCTCCGCGCTACGTCATCGTCGGCGTGGACGTCGATTCGCTGCACAGTGACGATCAATACGGCTCCACCCTCGCGGTCCCCGAACTGCGCGTCGCGCTCGAAGGCAAAGCGGGACTCACCACAGTGGAGCGCGCCGCCTTCGCCCTTGGCCAGGCGCAGGATGTCTACAAACTCGGCTATCTGCTGGACAGCTTCCATGCCATCGGTCTGAAATTCCAGCCGGTGCCGCCGCGCTGGAGCTTCGATCCCGATGGCTACGTCCGCTACCGCCTCTCCGAGCACGAGCGCGCCACCAATACCTTCGACTACCCGAAAGCCATGGGCGATTGCGCGGTCCGCTACCAGAAGCGCTATCACGAAATGACGGGACTTTCTACGCGCCGCCGCAGCCACCTGGAAAACCTCGTGGCACGCGCCCGCCACGATGGCGCCAAGGTCATTCTCTGGCTGACGCCGATTCATCCCCAGACCCTGCCCGACGTGGCGCGCGGCACCAAATATCCCGAACTTCTCGAACAGACCCGCAGCTTCCTTGAAACCCTGCACGACCGCTATGGCGCGTCGGTCTTCGACCTGCACGATCCCGCGCGCTACGGCGCCGCCGGCGGCTACTGGTACGACTGCGTGCACTTCGACGAGCCGGCGGCAGAGCGCATCCTCGCTGTTCTGGCGGAGGCTCGCTAACCCGCCATGGTTTTCAATTCCGACGTCTTCCTGCTGGCCTTCCTGCCCATCGTTTTCGCCCTGTTCTGGATCGCGCGGACCCGCCAGCAGCGCTACGTCCTGCTCACTCTCAGCGGGTATGTCTTCTACGGCTACTGGAACTGGAAATTCTGTTTCCTGATGCTGTTTTCCAGCCTGGTGAGCTATTTCGCCGCCCTGGGCATCAGCCGCACCGAAACCGCGCGCGGTAAACGAGCCTGGGTCGTGGCTTCGGTGAGTGTCGATCTTACCCTGCTCGGCTTCTTTAAGTACTACAATTTCCTGGCGGCGTCGCTCGCTGCGCTCAGTTCGAAAATCGCGCCGCCGCTGCTCGATATCGTCCTGCCCATCGGCATCAGCTTCTATACCTTCCACACCATCTCCTATATCGTGGACGTCGCTGCCGGACGCGTCAAAGCGGCGCGCAATCTCTTCGAGTACCTCACCTACGTCAGCCTCTTCTCCCAGTTGGTCGCCGGCCCGATCGTGCGCTACCGGCAGATTGAAGAAGACCTGGAGCATATCGACGGCCCGCCGCGCGAAGATTGGATTGCGCGCGGCATCGGCTTCTTCGTCATGGGCATGATCCGCAAGGTGATGCTGGCCGATCAGATCGCCGCGCAGATCAATCCCCTGATCGACGGCATGGCGCAGCTTTCCACCGGCGCCGCCTGGGTGGCCGCGCTCGGCTACACCTGCCAGTTGTATTTCGATTTCAGCGGCTATTCCGATATGGCGATCGGCCTCGGCTACCTCTTCGGCTTGCGCATCCCGCAAAATTTCAACTCGCCCTACAAGGCCGCCGGGATTCGCGATTTCTGGCGGCGCTGGCACATCAGCCTGTCCACCTGGCTGCGCGATTATCTGTACATCGCCTTGGGCGGCAGCCGCGGCTCGGCGCTGCGCACCCATATCAATCTGCTGATCACCATGCTGCTGGGCGGTCTTTGGCACGGCGCGAACTGGACCTTCGTCATCTGGGGCGGCTACCATGGCGTGCTGCTGATTCTGGACCGCGTGCTGGAGCCATGGTGGAAAGCGGTGCCGCGGCCGCTATACCAGTTGGCGACCTTCCTCGCGGTGGTCTGCGGCTGGGTATTCTTTCGCGCGCCTTCCGTGGGTGTGGCGGGCGAGTGGTTCCGCCGTATGGCTGGGGCAGGGAACGGCGCCACGCCGGCGGGTCCGCTGGCGGTCTTATGGGTCTGGTTCGGGTTGCTGGCGGTGATCTTCCTGCCGGAATCGTGGGACATCCGTTTTGGAACGCAGCGCCGCTGGGCTCCGGTCTACGCCGCCGGACTGTTCATCGCCTACCTCTTCATGAAGCAGACCAAGACGGTCTTCCTCTATTACCAGTTCTGACCGGCAGGTTCGCTGGGATACCGGAGTAGGGCCATTCTGTGGGCCAGGCATTCCTGCCAGGCATTCCTGCCTGGCAAATGTGGCATATGGCTCCGCCTTGTGCAGGCGAGCACAGCTCGCCCGTCCAATCTTCGGCCATTTTTGCGCCGTACGGCTGAGGATTTGCGCCTTCCCGCAACCCGGTGGAACAGACCATCGCGCAGCGTGGTCTGTTTAAGGCGAGCCCCACTCGCCGTCGCAGCTTCGCTCGCATGCACAAGCCACCAGGCATGTCCCACTCGGTCTTCGCTTCGAGACTGACAAGACAACGCTGCCCCATCCCACTCCCGTGAAACTACAGTGGACTCTCCGTCTTCTCCACCAGCTTATCCACATGCATGCCGTAGATGGCGGGCTTGCCGTGGCGATCGCTCTGGAAATAGATGCGCTGGCTGTCCGGCGAGAACTCCGGCGCGACGGCCTCCGGATTGCTCGCCTTGTGTTCGCACATGGTCCGCTCGCTGTGTCCGGAACGCACGAACAGCAGCACCGCGGGCGACGTATTCCTGCTCGCTCCCACAAACACGCTGGCATCGCGATTGACGCCGAAGGAGACGAACTGGCTGGTCTTGCCGATCAGTTTATCCGTGCCTGTATCCGGCGTGAATTCGCGCAACGCGTTAAGCTGCCGCTTGTCCTCCGGGAAGTTCAAATACAAAATCGTCTTGCCGTCGAATGACCAGTCCGGAGTGCCCACTCCACCGGGCGCCAGTTTCAGTTTGCGATTCTGCGACCCGTCGCTGTTCACCATCCACAGCGCCTCGTACCCCTGGCGGTAGATCATCTGCGCGCGCATGGGACGGGAAATCGGCGCCGACATCGCGAAAGGAGCCTCCACCACCGTGCGAGCCGCACCCTGCACCAGAGTCACCATGCGTATCCGCGATGCCTCGCCTTTGCGCTCGATCACCGTGGCGTGCGTGCCATCGGGTCCGACACTCATGCCGCCCGCGAAGTCCCACCCGTCGGGCGCTTCGTACAGCACGCGCTCCTTGAATGTCGACGCGTTGGCAACGTAGAGCGAGCGCCCCGCCACGAAACAGAAGCTGCGGTTGTCGGGCAGCAGCGTCAAGGTCGAAGCGTCCAGCCCCTCGACCTCGGTCACCTGCCGCATCTCGCCCGTTTTCAATTCAAGCCGGAACCCCTGCACGCTGCCCGTACGGTCGCAGCCGCAGAGCATCCAATTGCTGTTGCGCGCGATTCCGCGGTTGTACCAGGCCGTCAGCGTGGTGGAATAATCGGGGCTGCTCAATCGGTAAACTTCGATTTCGGTGAGCGGGTCCGGATAGCGCGTGGACTCGCTGGGAAAGGTTTCGCCCTTGCGGCCTTCACCCCACAGGGCGGCGCTTGCCAGGGCGGAAATCAACAAACCTCTGCGTGTGATTCCGCTCTCCGCCGGCGCCATGCTCTGATAGTATCAAGTCCCGCCCGCCGCTAAGACGCTTCTTCAGCGGACGTCTCTCCTTACAGAGTAAAATAGGATTTGCAGAATCTACGCGTAACGAGACCCTTACATGATTGATGCCGTTCTGGCCAAAGTCTTCGGGACGAAGAACGAACGTGAAGTCAAAGGCATGCTGCCTGCCGTGGCCGCGATTAACGCCCTGGAACCGGAACTTCGCGAACTGTCCGACGCCGCTTTGGCCGCTAAAACTATTGAATTCAAAGAGCGAATCGCTCAAGGCGCCAGCCTCGACGACCTCCTGATTGAAGCCTTCGCCGTGGTCCGGGAAGCCGGCCGCCGCGTCCTCAACATGCGCCATTTCGACGTCCAGTTGATTGGCGGCATGGTGCTGCACAAAGGCAAAATCGCCGAAATGAAGACCGGTGAAGGCAAAACCCTGGTCGCCACTTTGCCCAGCTACCTCAACGCCCTCGGTGGCAAGGGCGTCCACGTCGTCACCGTCAACGATTATCTGGCCCGCCGCGATTCCGAGTGGATGGGCAGGCTCCATAAGTTCCTCGGTCTTACCGTCGGCGTGATCGTCCACGATATCGACGATCAGGAACGCAAAAACGCCTATCACGCCGACATCACCTACGGCACCAATAACGAGTTCGGCTTCGACTACCTGCGCGACAACATGAAGTTCCGCATCGACGATTGCGTGCAGCGCGTCCACAATTACGCCATCGTCGATGAAGTCGATTCCATCCTCATCGACGAAGCCCGTACCCCGCTGATCATTTCCGGACCCAGCGAAGAATCCACCGACAAGTATTACAAGATCAACCGCATCATCCCCAAGTTGACGCGCGGCGAAGTGATCGAAGGCAAGGAACCCGGCGAGAAGTACACCACGGGCGATTACACGATCGACGAAAAACATAAGACCGCGGCCCTGACCGAGGAGGGCGTGCTGCGCGTCGAAAAGCTGCTCAACATCGGCAACCTCTACGACCCGCAGAACATCGAGTGGAATCACCATGTGCAGCAGGCGCTGCGCGCTCACGTGCTCTACCAGCGCGACCGCGAGTACCTGATTCGCGATGGCGACGAGGGGCCGGAAGTGGTCATCGTCGACGAATTTACCGGACGCCTCATGCCCGGCCGGCGCTGGAGCGATGGACTGCACCAGGCCGTGGAAGCCAAGGAAGGCGTCAAGATCCAGCGCGAAAACCAGACGCTGGCCACCATCACCTTTCAGAATTATTTCCGCATGTACAAAAAGCTGTCCGGCATGACCGGTACGGCCGAAACCGAAGCGGCGGAATTCTATAAGATTTACAAGTTGGAAGTGGTGGTGATCCCCACCAACCGGCCGATGAAGCGGGTGGAGAACACCGATATGGTGTACCGCACCGAGGTCGAGAAATTCCGCAACGCCGCCAACGAAATCAAGGAATTCAACGCCAAGGGCCAGCCCGTTCTGGTGGGCACCATTTCGGTTGAAAAGAGCGAACACCTTTCCGGCATCCTCAAGAAAATGGGCGTGCGGCACGAGGTGCTGAACGCCAAGAATCACGAGCGCGAAGCCGGCATTGTGGCTCAGGCAGGACGCAAGGACGCGGTCACCGTGTCCACCAACATGGCCGGCCGCGGTACCGATATTCTGCTCGGCGGCAATGCCGAGTTCATGACCAAGGATGACTGCCTCAAGAAGAAAATTGCCGAGCGCATGAGCGATGACGAAGCCAGGTTCATCGCCGACGAGCACTTCAATTACTTCACCCACAACGACCAGTTCTATCGCGTCCGCCGCGATCAGTGGGACGAATTATTCGCCGTCAATAAGGTCGAAACCGACAAAGAACACGATGAAGTCGTGAACCTTGGCGGCCTGCATATCGTGGCCACGGAACGCCACGAATCCCGCCGCATCGACAACCAGTTGCGCGGCCGCTCCGGACGCCAGGGCGACCCCGGCAGTTCGCGCTTCTTCCTCTCCCTGCAGGACGACCTGCTGC
>JBDTMZ010000053.1:0-33942 GCA_039934035.1 Candidatus Solibacter sp.
TCAAGGGGACATTTCTACTTTGCTCAAAGGGGACATTATCACTTTGCTGCCACATATTCCTACTGGCCGTGCTGGCGGCCGCGAGCCTGTGGGCGGCGATTGAACGCCGGCCATTGTGAGATGAGTTAACGTAGGCTTTCATGCAAATGAAGCGAATTGCAATCGCTACCGCGGACGGCGTTTCCGTGAGCGAGCACCTGGCGCGCGCAGCGGCCTTCGTAGTGGTGGACCTGACAACCGGGGAGCGCACCGTTCGAGCGCGCGGCACAGAGACTTGCGGCAATCACGCGACCTTCGTGGAGATGCTGGCCGGGTGTGATGCGGTGATCTGCGGAGGCATCGGGCAGGGCGCGGCGGTATCGCTGGCGGCGCACGGCATCCAGTCGCTGGTATCGCCGGAATCGGTGGGCGCAACGGCGGACGAAGCGTTGTTAGCATGGAAAGAAGGACGGCTGGTGACATCAGACGAGCGCGTCTGTTTGTGTAGTCACTAAGAGAGCCTGTCCCCTTCGGGAGGCGAAGATGTGCCGGAGCATTAAGGTTCTGCGGCGGGCGGGGGAAGTGGTAACCAGCGAGGAACTGGAGGCCGCGGCGCTGCAATTCGTGCGCAAGATATCGGGATGCCGCAAACCTTCGAAGGCCAATCAGGCGGCGTTCGAACGCGGTGTGCGGGAAGTGGCGGGGGCCAGCCGGCGAGTGCTGGAGGAGATGGAGCCGCGTCAGGCGCCACGTCAAGCAGCAGGGCCCCGTCGCAGCGCACCTGTTACAATTTGAATCTAAATGCGCAATCAGGTTTCGCTGTTCGTCACCTGCATGGTGGACCAGCTTTTTCCCAAGGTGGGAATCGCCATGGCGGACGTGCTGGAACGGCTTGGCTACCGGGTAGATTTTCCCGAAGCGCAGACATGTTGCGGCCAGCCGGCCTTCAATAGTGGATACCGTTCCGAGGCTCGCGAGGTAGCGCGCCATTTCCTCCGGACCTTTGAGAAAAGCGAAACCATCGTAGTGCCCTCGGGCAGTTGCACTGCCATGGTGGCGCACCACTACGCCGATCTTTTTCAAAAGGAACCCGAGACCCTGGCCAAGGTGCACGAGTTGGAAAAAAAGATCTACGAGTTTTCCACCTTTCTGACAGACGTGGCGGGCGTGGAAGACGTGGGCGCGCGTCTGGAAGAAGTGGTGACGTTCCACGACGGGTGCCATGCGCTGCGAGAACTGGGCATCCAGAGCGCACCCCGTCGGTTGCTCGCGCGGGTGCGCGGTCTGGAGTTGCGTGAGATGCAACCGGCCGAAGAGTGCTGCGGCTTCGGCGGCACGTTTGCGGTGAAGTTCAGCGAATTGTCGGGCGCGATGGCCCGCACCAAACTGGAAGCGATTGTCGGTACGGGCGCGAAGGCGGTGGTGAGTCTGGACCCGAGCTGCCTGATGCAGATTCAAGGCGCCATTTCGCGCGCCGGATTGAACGTGCGTACCATGCACCTGGCTGAAGTCCTGGCGAGCCGCTAATTCCATGTCCGTCGAATTCGATCGGAAAATTCACCTCACGCTGGCAGATGCCAACCTGCAACTCGCGGTCTACACCGCGACCGGCCGTCTGAAAGAGAAGCGCAAGGAGGTGACGGCCGCCGACGTGCTTCCGGAATACCAGGACTTGCGCTCGCAGGCCAACGCACTGAAGAAGCACACGATCGACAATCTGGATCATTACCTGGAAGAGTTCGAACGCAACGTGCAGGCGCGCGGCGGCCACGTGGTGTATTGCAAGGATGCCACCGAAGTTTCGGACTTCGTGCTGGATCTGGCCAAAAAGCGCGGCTCGAAACTGATCGTCAAATCCAAATCCATGACCACCGAAGAGGTGGATTTGAACGAGCGGCTGGAGCACCACGGGCTGGAAGCGGTGGAGACGGACCTCGGCGAATACATTCTGCAACTGGCGCACGAGAAGCCGTACCACATCGTGGCGCCGGCGCTGCACAAGACGCGCTACGACGTGGCGGACATCTTCACCAAAGAGCTGAAGATCGAACGCGAGACGGTGCCCGAGAAGCTGACCATGATTGCGCGCGCGGTGTTGCGCGAGAAGTTTCTGAAGGCCGACATCGGCATCAGCGGCGCCAACTTTCTGATTGCCGACTCGGGTGCGGTGACCATCGTCGAAAACGAGGGCAACGCGCGTCTCACCACCTCGACTCCGAAAATCCACATCACGGTGGCGGGCATCGAGAAGCTGATTCCACGCGCGCAGGATCTGGCGGTGTTCCTGAAACTGCTGGCACGCAGCGCGACGGGGCAACTGCTCTCGGTCTACACCAGTTTCCTGGCGGGTCCTCGGCGCGCGGGCGAGGTGGACGGGCCTGAAGAGTTTTACGTAGTGCTGGTGGACAACGGCCGCACCAAACTGCTGCCCGACCGCGGTAAGCGGCAATCGCTGTACTGCATACGCTGCGGCGCCTGCCTGAATACATGCCCGGTGTATCGCAAGATCGGCGGGCACAGTTTCCCTTGGGTCTACTCGGGGCCGATCGGCGCGATCATCACGCCGCAATTCATGGGGCCGACGCACGAACCCGCGCTGCCGTTTGCGTCGAGCCTGTGCGGCGCCTGCGGCGAAGTCTGCCCGGTGAAGATCGACATTCCGAAAGTGCTGTTGGAATTGCGCAGCGACGTGAAGAAGGCGGAGACGCGCGAGAAGCAGAATCGCCTGGAAAAGCTGGCATTCCGAATTTTCGCGTGGGTGATGACGCGGCCGCGGGTATACGAAATGGCGGGCCGTATCGCGGCGTCGATGGCGCCGGCGAGCGACGGCAAATGGCTGCGCAACGTGCCGCCGCCGATGAACATGGGGCCGGTCAAAGCGTGGCTGAACGATCGCGACCTGCCGCCCTCGCCGAGCAAGAGCTTCCGGCAGATGTGGAGGTCTCGCTGATGTCGCGCGACAACATCCTGCACAAGGTGCGGACGGCGTTGGGGCGGAGTGCGGGGCAGGGCGTGGTGGATGTTCCTCCGGTGCGCCTGCAGATTCCGGCGGTCGCCCTGGAAGGCCGCATCGCGTCGATGCGGGCGCGCATTGAAGCGCTGGCTGGAATTACGGAGCGGGTGCCGGACATGGCGGCGGCGCGCGAATATGTCGCGCAGGCCATCCTCGGCAAGACGGCGGTGGCCAGCAATTCGCCCTATCTCGCGGAGTGCGGAATTGCCACGCTGCCGGGCGTGCAGTGCGGAATCCGCGAAGTGGACACGTTGCGCGAGGTCTGCGCCCGTGTGGATATTGGCATCTCGAGCGCCGATTACGTGCTGAGCGATACTGGCACGCTGGTGATGATCGCCAGCCCGGCGGAAGCGCGGTTAGTGAGTCTGCTGCCGCCCGCTCACTTGGCAGTGGTGCCGGTGGAGCGGATTCTGACGGGGCTCGACGAGTTGTTCACCGTGCTGCCCCGTCCCGCCGAACAAACCAGTTCGATGGTGCTGATCACGGGACCCAGCCGTACCGCGGATATCGAACAGATCCTGGTGCGCGGGGTGCACGGTCCCGGGCTGCTTACGGTGGTGATTGTCGGGTAGCGGCGTGGTAGCATCGGCCTGATGTGGGGCGATGCGGACACGGCCATCGGGGGAACGGGCGATCGTTTTCCCTCTACCCAGATCTCGCTGATCGAAGCCGCGGGCGGCGAGCCAGTGGCGCTGGAGCGCGTGGCGTCGCTCTACTGGAAGCCGGTTTACAAATTCATCCGTTACAAATTCGGCAAGAACAACGAAGAGGCGAAGGACCTGACGCAGGGGTTCTTCGCGTCGGCGCTGGAGCGCGACTTCTTCCGGCGGTTCGATGCATCGAAGGCCGGTTTTCGCACGTACCTGCGGCTGGCCGTGGAGCGCTATGCGGCCAACCGGCACGAGGCGGAAGGGCGGCAGAAGCGCGGCGGAGACATCGAACCCGTCGAACTGGAGGACACGGTCGCCGGGGGTGGATCGCCGGAGGAAATCTTCTTCCAGGAATGGCGGCGCCAGCTCTTCGCCCTGGCGCTGGAAGAGTTGCGCGCGGAGTGTCAGGGGGCGGGCAAACTCACCGAATGGGCGGTGTTCGAGGCTTACGACTTGGCGGAGGGCGAGCGGCCCTCGTACGCGGCCTTGGCACAACTCCACGGCGTGGCCGAAACGTCGATTACGAATTATCTGGCGTGGGCACGCCGCCGCCTGCGCGCTTTGGTGACGGAGCGCTTGCGCGGCGTGACGGGCGGAGCGCGCGACCTGCGCGAGGAGTTGCGCAGCCTATGGAGCTGAGCGATTCAACGCTGCGTCATTTGTGCGAAGTGGTGGACCAGCCGGACCTGAGCGGCACGCGTTACCAGCTCGGTGAAGAACTCGGGCGCGGCGGCCTTGGCGTGGTTTACGCGGCGCACGATACGCAGCTCGATCGGAGCGTGGCACTTAAGGTGATGGACGCGGATTGGGCCGGCGAGGCCCGCCTGATCGCGCGCCTGGAGCATCCGGGAATCGTACCGGTGTACGAGAGCGGCGTGCTGCCCGATGGCCGCGTCTTCTACGCGATGAAGCTGGTGGATGGCATGCGGGCTGACCGTTTCGCGGCTGTCGGTCCTCCGTTGGGCGAGCGGTTGCGCGTGCTGCTGCGGGTGGGAGAGGCACTGGCGTACGCCCACAGCACCGGCGTGTTGCACCGCGACCTGAAGCCGCAGAACATCATGGTCGGACGATTCGGCGAAGTGTACGTCATGGATTGGGCGGTGGAGGGCGTGGGCGGCACGCCGGCATTTCGCGCGCCGGAAGCGCTGGCCGATCAGCGATCGGACGTTTACGGGTTCGGGGCGCTGCTGCGTTTTCTGCTGCCCGAGGCTGCTCCGGCCGCCCTGCAAGCCATCGCCGCCAAGGCGATGAACCAGCGGCCCGAGGATCGCTATCCGGACGTACCAGCTGTCTTACGCGAGGTGGAGCGTTTTCAGGACGGCCTGGCGGTGGAGGCCTACGCGGAAACGTGGTGGCAGCGGGCGCGGCGTTTCGCGCGGCGCAACGAAGTGTTGCTGTGGCTGCTGGCGGCCTATGCGGCCGTAAAATTTCTGCTGTTTTTCTGGCGCCCGGGTTAAAGGAATTCCGGGGAATGCGGAATCAGAATGTGAAGGGAGCGACTCACAGTGAACAAGATTTTCGTAGGGCTGATTTTCGGAGCCATTCTGGGAGCAATAGACGGCGCGACGGCGTGGTTCACGCCCGACGTCCGTACCATGATGGCCAGCATCATGGTGGGCTCCACCATCAAGGGGATGCTGGTCGGACTGCTGAGCGGCTGGTTCGCGCGCAAGGTGGATTCGGTACAGTGGGGGATCCTGCTGGGCAGCGTGCTCGGGTTGGCCTTTGCCTATGCGGTGGCCGCCCTGCAGCAGGATCACTACCTGGAAATCATGCTTCCCGGATTTGTAGTCGGGGCCATCGTGGGATTTTTAACTCAAAAGATGGGTACCCCGGCGCCGGTTAAACGTACTAGTTAGGAAGGAGACTTGCGGTATGCCAAGACCAGTGCATTTCGAGATTCCCGCCGAGAACCCGGAGCGGGCGATGAAGTTTTATTCCGAAGTATTCGGATGGGTGTTCACCAAGTGGGGTGGGCCGATCGATTATTGGACCATCGCGACGGGACAGCCCGGCGAACCCGGAATCGACGGCGGCCTGATGCCGCGCCGGGACCCTGCTCAGCCATGCGTCAACACGGTCGCGGTGGCCAATCTGGACGAATCGCTGAAGGCGGTCGATCAGAGCGGCGGAACCTGTGTGTTGCCCAAGATGCCGATTCCGGGGGTAGGCTGGCTGGCCTACTGCAAGGATACGGAGGGCCACATTTTCGGGATCATGCAGTCCGACCCTTCGGCCAAGTAGCCCGGCCTATTTGCCTTTCAGACGGAAGGTGAGGCCGACCGTCGCCGTCACCGGGTAGCCCGGCGTGCCGTGTATGCGGTACGCCGGCGCTTGTCCGGGAAGGCGCGATTCGAAGTAGTTTTGGGTTTCGTAGTAATCGCGGTCGGTCAGGTTGTCCAGGGCCAGACTCAACTCGATGCCGCGGAAGATGCGGCGCGAGAGTCCGAGATCGAAGACGGTGTGGCCGCTCGCAATGACGGAAGGGTCCTCTCCATCCAGGTGGTAGTGGTTGATGGCGCGCATGCGCAGCGATCCGCTCCAACCGTGCCATCCGGCAAGAGTCAGCCCGGCATTGGCGGTGAAGTGCGGCGCGCTGTCCACGTACAGGCGGGGAAAGGTGCCTGGGTAGAAGGCGTTGGCCACCTTGGTGACGCCGCCGTTGAGCGTCCAATGATGGGTCAGTTCCACCGACGCGCGGGCTTCTACGCCATAGGCGCGGCTGGGGCCTTTGAATTCGAACGAGCCGTCGTCGGGAACGTAGACCTGCTCGTTGGAGCGGTCGATCCAAAACGCGTCGACGCTGGTGGATACGCGCCCGAAGTTCTGGCTGGCGCCGACCTGCCAGAAGTCCGTGGTGGAGACGGCGGGCTGTTCGGGATGCTGCACGACGCCGCGTGCGTCCGCACTGGAGATGCCGCGCCCGTAATTCGCATAGAGCGTGACGGGGAACGAAATCGACGGGCGGAAACTCACATTGGCTTTGGGCTGCGCGAGCAGGACCGCCACCGCATCGCGCCCGGCGACGGCAAAGCGGAATTCGTCCAGCCGCAAGCCGCCGCCCAGCACCAGGCGGCCGCTCAGCGCGGTGACACTCTCCTGCAAATAGGCCGCGCCGTTGCTCACGTGCGCGCGATCGCTGGTGGTGACTCCCGTGGGCACGCGATTCTCGCTAGGGTAGAGTCCCACGTTGATCTGGTTGTCGTGCAGGTTTCCACCAGTGGTGAACAGCGCCTGCCAGGCTCCCAGTTTGTGAGCTACCTGATACTGCGCGTTGGCGCCCTCGATGAGGCGCGAATCGTGCTGTTGGAAGGCATCGCCGCGGACCGGGTCGAGCAGGAAGAAGGTGAAGTTCGAATAGAGATCGAAGAGCGAACGGGTCACGAAGCCATCCACCTTCAGGACGCCGCCACGCGCATCCTCCTGGCGGTAATGGATGCTGCCGGTGCCGGCGCGTACACGGCCTCCATTGGAAGGATCGATGTAGCCGAAGCGATCCAGACGGCCGGCGGCGACCTCGTCCAGCGGGATCTGGCCCGACGAGTAAAAGTCGTTGGACCCTATGTTGTATTTGAAGCCCAGGCTGCGCCGGGGGTTGAGTTGCCGCGTGTAATTGCCGGTCAGGTTGTGCCGGGTGTAACGGCCGGGCGAGAGAAACGGCCCGTCGGTATGCGAGCCCTCGTAGGCGAACAGGCCGGAGGCATTCTTCCAAGCGGGACTGAAGCTGAAGAACGCGCGTTCGCTGCCGAACGATCCACCCTGCAGGCGGATCGTCCAGACATCCGGCATGCTGTCCCGGGTGCGAATGTGTACCACCCCGAGTCCGCTGAAATCTCCATACTCGGCGCTGAACGGACCGTTGATGATGTCGACCCCTTCCACCAGTTCCGCACTGAGGCTTTTCAGGGAGCCCAGATAGCCCTGGCCGTGCCCTTGCGTGCCCTGATTCTGTTGGACGTTGTCCACCAGCACCTTCAGGCCGCCGGCCACTCCGCCATGATCGAGGTTGTAGCCGAAACGCCTGATTTCGAGGGACTTGCCCCCGCCTTCGTGCTGCCCGGCATTGATGCCGGCATCCAGGACGTGAAAGATTTGGTCATCGCGCGAGAACAGCGTTCGGGTGAATACCTCGGTGTTGCGCCGGTCCATGGCCGGTTCGACCGGAGTGGCGGTGATCAAGATGGTGGTCTTTAGCGGGGGAAGGGCCTTTACCGGATCGGGCTGCGGGCCGGAATCCTGCTGCGGCCAGGCGGCTGCGCTGAGCAGGACGACGATGGCGAGGAGGCGAGTTTTCATCGGCGTGCTACGAAAATGCAAAACGTAATACTAACACTACGCAGCGGCGGGCGAAACGGATTGGTTTCCCGGCCGTCCTATACGTAAAATTGGAGTAAAGGAGTTCTCGCTTGTACAAACTCGCTTTTTTCGCCTCGCTGAGTGCGACTGCCCTTTTGGCGCAGACGCCGGCACCCGGATCTTCCCCGAACGCACCGCCGAACGCATCGATGATGCGCTTCGATGTGAAGGCGATCGATAAGACCGCCGACCCCTGCAAGGACTTCTATGAGTACGCTTGCGGCAACTGGCTGAAGAGCAATCCGATTCCGGCCGATCAGGCTCGCTGGGGGCGCTTCAACGAACTGGACGAGCGCAACAAGCAGATATTGCGCGAGATTCTGGAGGCGGCGGCGAAGCCGGACCCGGGCCGCGACGCGGTCACCCGGCAGATCGGCGATTATTACGCCGCCTGCATGGACGAGAAGGGCATTGACGAGCGCGGGCTCGCGGGGCTGACAGCGGAATTCGACCGCATACGGCGTCTGGCGGACAAGGCGCAACTGGCAGCGGAGATCGCGCACCTGCACCGCAGTGGTGTCGGCTCTCTCTTCGATTTCAGTAGCGGGCAGGACTTCAAGGATTCCACCCAGGTGGTGGCGCAACTCGACCAGGCTGGAATCGGCATGCCTGACCGCGACTATTACCTGAAGGACGACGCCAAGAGCGTGGAACTACGCCAGAAATACGTGGAGCACGTGCAGCGCATGTTCGAACTCGCCGGCCGCTCGCTCGCGGAGGCGAAGACCATGGCCGCGACAGTCATGCGGCTCGAAACGGAACTGGCGAAGGGCTCGCTGGATAACGTGTCGCGGCGCGACCCCGACAAGATCTATCACCCGATGAAGCGCGGCGAGGTGCCGGCGCTGGCGCCGGCATTCTCGTGGGAGCAGTATTTCACCGATACCGGGACGCCGGGATTTCAGGCGATCGTGGTCTCCCATCCGGAATTCTTCAAGACCGTCAACCGGCTGATTCAGGAGACCTCGCTGGACGATTGGAAGGTATACCTGGGCTGGCACCTGCTGCATTCGGAAGCGACGTTATTGCCTTCGGCGTTTCTGCGGGAGAATTTCGATTTTTACGGACGGACGCTAACGGGCACAAAGGAAATGCGCCCGCGCTGGAAGCGCTGCGTCGATTCCACCGACAATCAACTGGGCGAAGCGCTGGGCCGCAAGTACGTCGAAAAGACGTTCGGCGCGAGCGGCAAAGAACGCATGCTGAAAATGGTCGGCGCGCTGGAAAAAGCGCTGGGCGAGGATATCGAGAAGCTGCCCTGGATGACGGCGGCCACCAAGAAGGAGGCGCTGCTCAAACTCAAGGCCATCACGAACAAGATTGGGTACCCGGAAAAGTGGCGCGATTATTCGAGCGTGGTCATCAAGCGCGACGATGCGATTGGCAACGGGTTCCGTGCCGACGAATTCGAATTCCAGCGCGTGCTGAACAAAATCGGCAAGCCGGTGGATCCGCTGGAATGGGGCATGACGCCGCCGACGGTGAACGCCTACTACGATCCGCAGATGAACAACATCAATTTCCCGGCCGGCATTCTGCAGCCGCCCTTCTTCGACAGCAGCATGGACGACGCGGTGAATTTCGGCGGCATCGGCATGGTGATTGGTCACGAACTCACGCATGGCTTCGATGACGAAGGTCGGCAATTCGACCCCAAGGGAAATTTGCAGGACTGGTGGACTCCGGCGGATGCCAAGGAGTTCCAGCAGCGCGCCGCCTGCGTGGACGATCAATACGCCAGCTTCACGGTGGCGCCCGGCGCGCACATCAATGGCAAGCTGACGCTGGGCGAGAATACGGCGGACAACGGTGGCGCGCGCGTGGCATTGATCGCGCTGCTGAATACGATCGGGAAGAACGCGAAAAAGATCGACGACTTCACGCCGGAGCAGCGCTTCTTCCTTTCGTTCGGACAGGTGTGGTGCAGCAATGAGCGGGAAGAATCGGTCCGCCTGCAGGTGGCCACGGACCCGCACTCGCCTCCGAAATTCCGCGTTAATGGAGTGGTGCAGAATATGCCGGAATTCCAGAAGGCATTTTCCTGTAAAGCGGGACAGGCGATGGTGAAGCAGAACGTCTGCCGCGTCTGGTAGCAGGGCGCGGCGCGTTGTGCGCGCCTGTGGAGTTCGGCTTATTTGTGGGGCTAGGCATTCCTGCCTTCCGCCGCCTTCAGTCGGCGCGTCCCTTTGAGCGATGCCTCGCAAACGTGGCATAAGGCTCCAGCCGTGTGCAGTCGAGCCATGGCTCGCCCCTGGAGTTTGGCCATCTTTTTGGGTCAGGCATTCCTGCCGGGTATTCGTGCCTGCCGCAACTGCAATTCCGGGTGGGATGGGCCATCGTTTTTTGTGGCCCGTCCGCACCGCTTCGAAGCCCGAGCAAATGGGATAAGGTCTGCCTTGTCCATCCGAGCGGGGCTCGACCGGGCGACCTGCGCTCGCCTGCACAAGGCGGAGCCATATGCCACATGCAAACTCGCTTTAGCGGAACTCCAGACCGCGTAACAGCGATTGTGCCGGCGCGTACTCCACCAGCACTTGTCGAGGCTCCTGCGGACCGCAAGTGAATTCGAATTTCTCGCCGCCGCCGTTGCGGATCTGGACGCGCGACAGGTCTGCCGCGGACAGCTCGAGCGGCCCCTGAGGCGTGTCCAGCAGGATGCGGATGCCGCCCGCATCCGGGCACGCGACCCCGCGCAGTGTCCCGACCGCCTGCTGCGCGAGGTCGCCGGCCTCGATAAAGGGATTGCGCGGCGGCGCTTGCAGGGGAACGCGAATCGTACGGAACTGGTTGCCGCCTTCGATCTGCACGGCGAGTTCGGTGTCGGCGAGCCAGACCAGTTCATCCGCCCGCTTGCGGTCGGCGTCGTCCGAGGCGTGCCCGCGGGCCTGCGCCACCGCCTGTTTGGCATCGGTTCGGCGATTCAGTTCGAGGTAGCAATCGGCCAGCGCCATCCAGTAGGCAAACAAGCGATGCGGTGCAATCTGGCGCATGGCGCGCAATTGCGCGATGGCCGCTTCGGCGTGCCCGGCGTTCTTCTCGATGAGCGCGAGTTTGAAACGCGCGTCATCGAACCCGGGGCGCAGCGCGATGGCGCGCTGCAGCGCGCCGGCAGCGGGCAGTCCGCGCTCGTCGGCCAGCGCGGCATAGCGGAAGCAGAAGTCAGGGTCGGCGATGCCGAGTTCCACGGCGCGCCTCCACGATGCCACGGCGGCCTCCATGTCGCCGCGCTGTAAGGCGAGCGAGCCGAGAGAGGCGTGAGCTTCGGCGCTATCCGGCCGTTCAGCCGCCAGCGTGCGGAAGTCCGCCGCCGCCGTGGTGAGGTCGCCGGAAGCGAGTCGCAAATCGGCCAGCATCAGGCGCTCCTCGAAAGCGCCGAGCGTTGCGACGCGAATGACCGGCGCGGTGCCCGGGACCGCCGGCAAGGGAAGAGCGGCCGGCGGACGCGCCAGGCGCAGCCGCAGATCTCGCTCGACGATTGCGAGCGGCGCGTGGTAAACGGCATCGATAGCTCGCGCTGCGGGCACTCCCGCCGCCAGTGCGGCGAGCAGGGCAGGGAAGCCGGGGGAGTACGCGGGCGACAGCATGAAGAGATCGGCCAGCGCCCAACTCTGCGCGTAGAACAGGCCGGTGCGCTCGCTGCCGGGTTGCGCCTTGAGCGAAAAGGCGAAGACCTCGGGCAGCGGCATCCACCGTCCTATTTTCAAGGTGCGCGAGCGGCCTGGATAGTCGCCGCCGATGCGCGTCTCGCGTTCCCCGATGCGCACCGTACTGACCACGTCGCCGATGCCTTCGGCGAGCCATTCGGGAAGGTTCCAGGAACCCGAATGAATCAGCAGATGGGCGTACTCGTGGGCCGCCGTCCGCAGATCGCCATCGCCGGAGGCGGGTAGGACGATGTAGTCGCGGCTCTGGCTGCCGACGAAATAGGCGTCGGCAGTGCCGTGCAGACGGTAGGCGTTGTACTCCTGCCGGGTGGCAAAGCAGATGACGCGCACTTCGCGAGCCGGCGGAGTGCCCATATCGACTTGCCGCAGGAAGAAAGCACGCAGGCGTTCGAATCCGGCGGCAAGGGCGCGGGCCGAGTCCGCACTGGTGTTGGAGTAAATGTCGAAGTGCGGAGCGGCGGCGTGAGTCCAGGAAGGGTCGCGCGGGGCGGCGATGACGGAAGAAATCGCGAGAAGCGCGAGAAGCGGTACACGCCTCATGGTCTTAAGTTATCAGTTATCAGTCGTCAGTTTTCAGTTTGATTGTCCAAGGTTCGCGACGGGCATTGCCACTCGGCGATACCGTGCGAAGCCGAATACTGAGAACTGAAAACTGACAACTGAAAACTGAAAACTGACAACTGAAAACTGTCCCTATCACTCCTGTTCCAGCGGCGTCACCGAGTCCAGGAACATCCAGCAGACTACACCCAGCATGTAGATGACGGCCGAGACGTAGATGGTAAGATTCCAATTCTTGTCCGCCCAAGTCAGGATGAAGCCGGTGACCATCGGTGCGATCGCGCCAGCTATATTACCGCTCATATTCATGGCGCCCGAAAGCGATCCCGCGTGCTTTCCGCCAACGTTCATACAGGCAGCCCAGGCGCCAGGCATGACCAGGTCATTGGTAAAGCTGGCAAGCGCGATTGTGATGGTTGCCATCAGCGGATCGTGCATGGTGGTGGAGAGAACCAGCAGCAGGCTGGCGCAGGCGAATCCGAAACCGCCTATGATCCTGCGGGTCCGGTTAATGCCGCCCATCCTCGGCGCCATGTAGTTGGAAACCCAGACACTGACCGGGTTGCCAATCCCCCCTAAAAAGAGCGGCGCAATACCGAAAAGCGCCACCATGTCCGAACTGAGATGATGAACTTCCGAGAGGTAGGTGGGAAACCAGGTGATGTAAAAATACCAGCCGTAAGAGAGGCAGAAATACTGGAGGCAGATCATCCACACCTGCTGCGAGCGGAGAAATTGGCCCCACGGGACGTCGCCGTGGTTGCCGGCGTTCTGCGACGATTCGCGCACCAGTTCGCGTTCCGCCTCATTGAGGGCGGGGTTATCGAGCGGATTGTTGCGGTACCACTTGTAGAAGAACACCGCCCAGATCACGCCTAAGACGCCGAACAGCTCGAACGCGTGCCTCCAGCCCACAACCTTCATGACGGCAGCCACCAGCAGCGGTGTGAACGCGCCGCCCCAGCGGGCGCTCAGCCACAAGAGTCCTTGCGCGCGCACTCGCTCTCTGACAGGCAGCCACGTGGTGAAGGCCTTGGTGAGATTCGGGAAACAGCCGGCTTCTCCCATACCGAAGAGGAAGCGCGTCACGCAGAGCGAAAGGAAGCTCCATACCCAGCCCGTCGCGGCGGTAAAGAAACTCCACCAGAGGACAATGCGCGTCAGCACGCTGCGTGGCCCCAAGCGGTCGCCCAGGTAGCCTCCGGGAATTTCGAACAGTGCGTAGGCCCAGCCGAAGGCGGCGAAGACGGTGCCCATCTGTGCCTTGCTCAAGCCGAGATCCTTCGAAATGAAAGGCGCCGCGAAGGAAATAGCGACGCGGTCCACGTAGGTGACTACGGCGAGGGCGATGGCAAAAAAGATGACCCAGTAGCGGACTCTGGTGGGTCGTTCGGAGGCGATCACGACGGGGTGTCTCTGGTGAACTGGTTGCATTTCCTGACCTTGTGGGCGGCAACTGCACCGCTCGATTGGAATTCGATGGCGCGAATCCTGCACCTGTAGCAGACCGCCGCCAGGGAAACAGCGGTCGTCCTTGTCCGTGCAAAATGGCTACGGAAAAACATCAGTGCCCTCTACGTGCGCCAAGACTGTCATCCATTCTATACGAGGAGGGCGGAGGCAACTCAGATCTTTGGGACACGTACTTTGTAGCGGTACACCAGCGCACCGGCGCCGACGGTAGCGAGCGCGGTAAGCGAGGCGCGCGGCTGCCAGATCACGCCGTATAGCATCATGCCGGCGCCCATCGCGATGTAGGAAGCGGGAATCAGCGGCCAGGCGAAATTGAGAGCGTGCAGCCGCTGCCATCCGGCGCGCCGCTTCCGGTAGACGAATACCGAGGCCACACTCAGCACGGTGAAAAGCGTAAGACTGAAGCCGATGTAGACCACGAGTTCGGGGAAGGGAGTCACGGTCATGAGGATGGCGCAGGCGCCCTGCGAGAGGATGGCATTGACCGGCGTGTGCCAGCGCGGGTCGATTCGGGCCGCGGCGGGGAAGAACGCCTTGTTCTTGGCCATGGCGAAGTAGACGCGCGGGCCGATGGTCACCATGGCATTCACCGTGGAGACGATGGAGATGGCCATCAGCGCGCTGAAGAGGCCGGCCACCCGGGGGCCGAACAGATTCGAGGCGGAAAGTGTGCCCACGGCGATCACGCCTTTGAGGTTCTCCAGCGGCGTGGAGTAGATGAAGATCATGTTGAGGCCGAGATACAGGACGGCCACAATCAGGCTGCCGGCGGCTATAGCGGCGGGCAGGGTGCGTTCGGGCCGCCGCACCTCTTCGGCGATATACGTCGCCGCATTCCAGCCGCTATAGCCCACCATCACCCAGAGCAGACTGATCATGAATTGGGTGGCCAGGGGCGTGGTGGACGTGCGCACGGCATCGGTGGAGAAGTGGCTCCAGTCCCCGGTGCCGACGGCGAAGCCAATCAGGATAAAGCCGGCGATGACGATGAGTTTCGTACCGGTCAAAACGTTCTGGACCTTGGCGGTGCGTCCGACGCCGATGCAGTTGAGCGCGGTGAACGCCGCAATCAGGGCGGAGGCGGCCAGTTGTCCGGCGCCCAGGCGGAGTGAAAAAGCGCCGCTGCCGATGACGATGGCGGCGTTGGCCTGTTTGAGGACCGGGAAGAAATAGCCCAGGTAATCCGAGAAAGCGAGGGCGGCGGCGGCGATGGGGGCGGAGAAGCCGGCAAAAAACGAAACCCAACCGGTCATGAAACCCCATTCGGGACCGTAGGCATGGGTGAGATAGACGTACTCACCGCCGGAACTCGGGAAATTGATACCTAACTCGGAGTAGGTGAGGGCGCCGGCCAGGGCAAAGAGAGCGCCGACGGTCCAGCAGGCCAGAACCAGGCGAGCGCTCCCCAAGTCCCCTGCCATGAATCCCGTGGTGGCGAAAATGCCCGTGCCCACCATATTGGAAATCACCAGGGCGGTAGCGCTGAAGAAGCCGATCTGGCGCAGCAGCGCAGGCCGGGCGACCTGTGGGACCGGTGTAGGCATTCTTAAGTTCTTTTCATATCATGCGACATTTGAAGGCCGGCAGGGGAGGAAAGGTAGCCGTCAGGGGCGGGCGAGCTTGGATGAATTTGGATGAACGCGAGAGCGGCATAAGTGCGGAGACGCGTGCTATAATCTGAGAGTCTTTCCTGCAAAGATCCAGGGAAAAATTATGCCTAAGCTGAAGACTCACAAAGGTGCGTCCAAGCGGTTTAAGAAGACGGGTACGGGCTTAGTAGTTCGCAATCATGCCTTTGGCCGTCATATTCTGACCTCGAAGCCGCACAAACGCAAGAAGAAGTTGCACCAGAGCGTGGTCGCCGACAAGGCCGATCAGAAGGTGCTGAAGCGCATGATTCCCTACTAGGGAACGCAGCGCGAATTGTGCGGACGGTGCGCGTGGCACGTGCCCGATTCCGCCAAGACCAGAAGCCAACTATAGAAGGAGAGAAACGTGCCTAGAGTTAAACGTGGTACTCACCGCCGGGCATCGCGCAAGAAAGTTCTCGCGCGCGCATCCGGTTATTTCCTGACCAAAAGCAAGCTGTACCGTGCAGCAATGGAAGCGGTCGACCGCGGACTGAAGTTCGCGTATGTCGGGCGCAAGCGGAAGAAGCGCGATTACCGGAGAATCTGGATCGTGCGTATCAACGCTTCCTGCCGCGCGAGCGGAATCGCGTACAGCAAATTCATCTGCGGCTTGAAAGCAGCCGGAATCGATCTCAATCGCAAGGTACTCGCCGAGGTGGCTCTGCACGACGATGCGGCGTTCCGCAATCTGGCGGAGTTGGCGAAATCGGCCCTTGCCGTGAAGGAGTCGGCCCGGGCTGCCCTGGAGAAAGAATGAGCCCCGCCGATCAGGAAAATGATTCGTTAAGCAGTTTAGAAGAACGCATTCTGCGCGCCGTGCAGACCATGGGGAAGCTTCGCCAGGAACGGGATGCCGCCCAGGAAGAAGCCGCGGAAGCGAAGCGCGAAGCGATGCAGCTTTCCGATGAAGTGAAAAGCCTGCAAGCGGAACGCAAGCAGGTGCGCAGCCGCATTGAAAAGCTGCTGGGCCAGATCGATCAACTGAGCGCCTCCTAAGGGAGGCGCTTTTGTTTTTTGGGGGGAGTTCCGCCTGGAAATTTCCTATGGACAACAGCACTCCCGATAAACAGCCAGTACGTGTCACCATCCTGAGTCGTGCCTACACGCTGCTGACCAGCGGCGATACGCGCGAAGTGGAAGAAGTCGCGGCGGGGGTCAACGATCTCATGTTGTCAATCGCGGCTAAATCGCCGAATGCCGATTCCACGAGGATCGCCGTGCTGGCCTGCCTGCATCTGGCGGACCGCCTGCGGACGCTGGAGCGCGATCTCAATCAGCTCAAACAGCGTGTGGATCGCAAAAGTGAAGAGTTCTCCTGGATGTTGGAACAACTCATCGATGAGGCGGGAGAATAGATTTATGTGGCGTATCGTGATCCCGGCGCTCGCCGGTGTGGCTCTATTGGCTGCCACTTCCTATCAAACCGAGATTGCCGAGTGGCGGCGTCAGCGGGTGGAAAACCTCAAAAAAGACGGCGGCTGGCTGTCGGTGGCCGGGCTGTTCTGGCTGCACGAGGGCGCCAATACCGTCGGCAGGGCGGAAGGCAACGAAATCGTGCTGCCGGATGGTCCGGGGAAGGCCGGTATGTTCGAGTGGCACGGCGGCAAAGTCACCGTGAAGTTGGACGGCACGGTCCGGGAAGTGCGGCCGGACTCCGACGATGTCGTGAAGGTGGGTCGGCTGAGCCTGTACGTGATCCAGCGGTCGGAAAAAATGGGCATCCGGTTGAAGGATCCCGACGCCGGGTACCGCCGCAATTTCAAGGGAATCGAGAACTACCCGGTGAAGGAAGAATACCGGGTGACGGCGAAGTGGGTGGCTGCGCCGCAAAAGATGCCGATTCTGAACATGATCGGGCAGACCGAATATGTGGATAGCCCGGGCTACGCGGAGTTCAAACTGAACGGCCAGAATCTACGGCTGCGTCCCTATATCGAAGAGCCCGGGGACAAGGAACTGTTCTACGTGTTCCGCGATCAGACTGCCGCCAAAGAGACCTACGGCGCAGGCCGGTTCTTCTATTCCCCGATGCCGGAGAACGGGCACATCGTGCTCGATTTCAATAAGGCGTATAACCCGCCCTGCGCGTTCACACCGTATGCTACGTGTCCGCTGCCTCCGGCCGAGAACAAACTGGCAGTGCGGATCGAAGCGGGCGAAAAGAAATACGGCGAGCACTAGCCTATGGGCTCTTAGTAAGAGTCGCTCCCTTACGGTCGCGGCCCTGTAAATCATTGACTCAACAGAGCAAAAGCTGGGCGCGCAGGCAACGCCGGGGAAGAACCACCCAGGCATCGTCCTGCTGCCTGGCGCGAATTCCGGACGCAGTTTCAGTGTGAGAGGTGCGCCTGCAGATTCTGCAGCGATTCCACCAGAGCCGGCGACTGGATGACGGCGCAACCCGCAGGTCTTGTGTTGGCCAGTTCTTCGTACTTCAGCCGTGTGAACAGCTCGACAATCTCGCGATCGCGCCACCCCCGATCGCTTTCTTCCTTGAGAATCTCCAGGGCGCGCTCGCCGCTGAGATCGTGTTTGTAGGGACGCGGATTGGTGAGAGCGTCATAGATATCCACCACTTGCAGCACGCGGGCCAGTAGGGGAATCTGTCTGGCGCGCATGCCGTCGGGATAGCCGGTGCCGTCCCAACGCTCATGGTGATTGCGAATCAACGGCAGCACCTTCTCCAGCGATGCCAGGGGGCGGCAAATCTCTTCGCCGCGTACCGGATGAAGTCGCATGATGTGCCATTCTTCCGTATTGAGTCTGCCCGGTTTGAAAAGGATGGAATCCGGAATGCCCACTTTGCCGATGTCGTGCAGATAGCCTCCCACATATAAGGAGACCAGGCTTTCACTGTCCAAGGCCATGGCGACACCTAGCGCAACGCCGGAATAGGCGAGACGTTCACAATGCCCCGCGGTGTGACGATCTCTCTGCTCGATCATCCGCCCCAAAGAATGCAGCACCGTCTGCGTCTCAGAAACGGGCAGACAGCCAATGGGCGGTTGGTCCGGGAGGCCGTGCGTGTGGCGGCCCGCTGGTTCGACGACGGCTGGCGCGGAATGATCTCGGTTCATGCTACTAGCCTCTCTATCGGCACCAACAGCAGAAACTTCAGACAGGGAGCCGAAATAAATCGGCTTTGCCCGCGGCGCCCTCAACGGCGCACGACCGTGACGGACCGCCACGCCGAATTGCCCGCCGCGTCGTAAGCACGAACCGTGAGCACATTGGTTCCCACCAACAGGGGCCCGACGGCGGACCAGGACGTGGTGCCCGCGGCGCTTCCGGAGCCGCCGTTGGAATTGGTCCACTTCACCGCGGTGACCCCCACGTTATCGCTCGCGATGCCGCTGAGTGCGAAAATGGCGGCGCCGGTCGAGATGACGGACGTGCCCGGCGTCTTGATCTGGATGGACGGCGGCGCTCTGTCCGCCGCAGGCTTCGGCGCAGGCGGAGGCGCTGGAGTTGGCGTTGGTGTTGGCGGAGGCGTGGGAGGGGGCGTGGGAGTTGGCGTTGGCGCAGGCGGGACGGGCGGCTCCGGTGAATTGGAGCCATACAGTGCGCGAATGGCGGCGATATCGTCTTCGGTCAGCGACGTGGCGAGTTTGTAGTAGGGATACATCACCGCACCCGGACGGTCCGAGTGCCCCAAGCCGAGGGCATGCCCAATTTCGTGCAGGACCACCGAATAGAGATCGATATTGCTACCTACACGCCAAGGTTCGTTCCAATCCAGATGAAGATCGCCCGCGACCGGTTCGGGATTGGGCGGATTGGGATAAAAGGTATGCGCCAACGCCCCGCCGGGGCCGTCGAAGGGGTAGCCATCGCCGTGAACGCCGCGCAGAAACGAGATATCGAAACTGCGCTCACCGGCCGCACTCGACCCGGCCGACAGGCTGAAATTCGCGTAGTGCGTCCATTCGTGAAGGGCGCGTTCGATTTCGCTGCGTACGGTCTCGGCGGGGATCTGGTCCGTGAAATTGTTGACGAAGTAGTGCAGCGCCACATTGCCCGCCTGGTCCCTGGCCCATCCCCGTCCCATCAGGACGTACTCGCCCACGGGGCCGGACTGGGTGGAAGCGCCCGCGCACCCCACCAGCGCCACTCCTGCCGCGAGTTCGGCCGATGCCGGCATGATGTAGGCCACCTCGTCCAGGACCGCCAACTGCGGGACGTTGGCATGCGGACCGCTGACTACCAGATGGCCGGTCAGCATCGCCGGATTTTCCAACACAGCGAAATCCGCAGCCGCCATCTCCGCGCGCGCCGTGGACATGTCGGCGTCCGGGTAGAAGATCACCAGCAGTGGGCCAGAGACCTGACCGTCCAACAGGGGGCTGATCTTCGCGGCGGGTTCCAGGCTCCCCATCGAAATCGCGCCCAGCCCTTCCAGGTTGGGAGTACGGGACGACGCCACCATCAGCGCATGATCGGGCACGTATTGCAGAATGCGCATGCCGCGCCGCTCCAATTCGCGACGCGTCTCCTCGCCGGGCTCCTCGGCAAAGCGCAGCACGAAATGAGTGGAGCGCGCCTGCCGGGGCATGGCCCTGGGGTAACCCTCGCGCGCGGAGCCAGACTTCAGCCGGATCTCCGGTTGCGCCCAGCCGCCTGGTAACAGGAGGAAAACAGTCACGATTAACGACCGACGGATATTCATAGATGGTGACCTGAGTACCTCTTCGGACGGCCGGCGAGGTTCGAGACGGAGACAACTTGGAAATCCCCTCGGTAGGTGAGAATTCCGGTACGTCGTCCGCACTATCCAGCAAAAGACTAAGGATGAAGTACTGCTGGTGTCTGCTGGCGTGGTTGAGCGTTCCCCTCGTTTGGGGCGCTGACTCGACCCGCTTGGCGTATCAGGTCGAGACCGTGGTGGGCAGTTCCCGCATCGGGGATGGCGGACCACCTTTGGCGGCGCAGTTCTCCGTCATCCAGGGGGTGGCCGTCGATCGTTCGGGCAATGTCTACCTCGCCGATACGGATAACCACCGCATTCGCAAAGTCTCCGGCGGCGTGGTCACCACCATCGCGGGCACCGGGACTGCGGGCTTCAGCGGCGATGGCAAACCGGCGGTTGCGGCCCAATTGAACCTCCCTTACGGCATCGCGCTAGATCCCAACGGCAATCTGTTCGTGGCCGATTTCGGAAACCACCGGATCCGCCGCATTTCGTCCGACGGAATCATCACCACGGTGGCGGGCAATGGCAAGCGCGCCTCTTCGCCGGATGGTCTGCCGGCCACCGGCAGTTCCCTGCTGGCGCCGCGCAACGTGGCGGTGGACGGGGCAGGCAACCTCTATGTGGCCGAATTCGAAGGACATCGCGTCCGCAGACTGACGCCCGACGGCAGATTCGCCACCGTCGCCGGCACCGGCGCATCCGGTTGGAGCGGTGACGGCAAGGCGGCCTACCTGGCCCAGGTCAGTTATCCGGCAGGCATGGCGTTCGATCGCGCCGGAGCCCTCTACATGGCCGATTCCGGCAACAACGCGGTGCGCAAGATCTATGCCGATGGCAGCATTGGAACCGTGCTCGGCCGCAACACCGCCACGCTGCTCTACACTCCCCTGTCGGTCGCGGTCGATCCGGCAGGCACGATTTTCGTCGGCGATTCCACGTTCATCGTGCGGGCCTTTACCACCGCCGGTAAGTGGCTCGCCTATGCGGGCACGGGCGAGCCGGCCTTCTCCGGCGACGCCAAGCCTGCCACCAGCGCCGCTCTCATCTCGATCAACGATCTGGCGGCCGACACCAGCGGCAACCTGCTGATCGCCGACGGCGTGCGGGTGCGCCGTGTCGATCCGGTGGGCATGATCGCCACCGTGGCCGGCGACGGCTTCGCTCATTCGGTGGGTGACGGCGGTGCGGCCAGTGAGGCGCTGCTGCACCTTCCGGCGAGTCTCACGCTCGATTCCATGGGCAATCTGTTTGTCGCCGATACCGGAACGCAGCGTGTGCGCCAGGTGCATGATGGCCAGATCGCCACGCTGGCGGGGACCGGCACGGCGAGCAGCGCGGGGGTGAACAACCCGATGGGGGTGGCGGTGGACCATGCGGGCAACCTGCTGGTGGCCGACACCTACAATCACCGCATCCTGGCAGTGACCGCGGCGAAATCCGTTCGCCTGCTGGCGGGTACCGGGAAACCCGGCGCCAGCCCGGAAGGGACTCCGCCTCTTTCGGCGATGCTCTTGAGCCCGCGGGCCGTGTGTGTGGACCGTACGGGCAACGTGTACATAGTCGATAGCGGCAATCATCGCGTCCTGCGCCTGACGCCGGGCGGTGTGCTGCAGACGGCGGCAGGCAACGGGTCCAAAGGCAGTGCCGGCGATGAGGGACCGGCACGTCTCGCGCAGTTGAATACGCCCAGCGCCTGCACCACCGACACCGTGGGGAATCTCTTCGTCGCCGATACCGCCAATCACGCCATCCGCCGCATCAACACCATCGGGGTGATTGCGACCGTCGCCGGCTCCGGCGCCGAAGGCTGGGCGGGCGACGAGGGTGCGGCCACCGCGGCGAGTCTCTCGCTGCCGCGCGGCGTGGCGGTGGACGACGATGGCGATATTTTCATCGGCGACACAGGCAATCACCGCATTCGGATGGTGACGCCGGACGGCACAATCCACAGCATTGCTGGCACAGGAGCGAACGGCCTGGCGGGTGACGGCGGTCCGGCGCGTGCCGGGCTGCTCAACGGTCCGCAGGGCGTGTTTCTGGACGGCGCCGGCAACCTCTACTTCGCCGACACAGGCAATCACCGCATACGGCGTCTGGTGCCGGTCATCCCGCCCCCGCAGCCGGTGACGCAGGTGCCGGAGGTGGCGGTGGTGAATGCTCTCAGCCTGTCCAGGGGAGCGGTGGCGCCGGGCGAAGTTCTCTCCATCTACGGCGCCTGGTTGGGGCCGTCTGACGGCGTGGTGGGCGAGATCGGTGCGGACGGCCTGCTGGCGCGGGAGGCAGGCGGCGTCACCGTGACCTTCGATGGCGTTGCGGCGCCCATCTTCTACGCGCAAAGCGGGCAGGTGAATGTGCAGGCGCCGTACACGGTCGCGGGCAGCGAAGCAGTGGCGGTGGAGGTGCGCTATCTGGGTAAGGTGGCCGGTGCCTCCAGCGTTCCGGTGGCGCCTTCGGCACCGGCGCTGTTGTCGCTGGCGGCCAATGCGGATGGCACGGCCAACGCCGAAGCCAATCCGGCGTCGCGCTCGAAGTGGATGACCTTTTACGCCACTGGAGAGGGACTCACCGATGGTCTGAATGTGGCGGGCGTACCCGCTCAGGAACCCTACGCCCGTCCACTCCTGCCGATTGCACTCACCATCGCGGGGGTGAAGGCGGAGATTCTGTTCGCCGGCAGCGCTCCCGGTCTGATCGGGGTGATGCAGATCAACGCGATCGTACCCGGGGGATTTGTGGGACCCGGCGAAACGGCGGTGGAACTGACGGTGGGGGCCGCTAAAGCACCCGCAGTAAGCGTTTGGCTGAAGTAGCGTCGGGTGCCCTCACGCCCGGGCGCTATGCTGAGGGGATGGTGCCGATCGCGCTCACGATTGCCGGCAGCGACCCCAGCGGGGGCGCGGGCATACAGGCAGATCTGAAGACGTTTCACCGGTTCGGCGTATACGGGGAAGCGGTGATCACTCTCCTGACGGTGCAGAATTCGGTTCGCGTCTCGCGCGTCGAAGTGATGGAACCCGCGCTCGTGCTGGAGCAGTTGGACGCCGTGCTGGAGGATATTCCGCCGGCAGCCGCGAAAACCGGCGCGTTGGGCAGCGCCGCCATGGTGGAAGCTGTGGCGCGCGCGGCGGGCGATTTCCGCTTTCCCTTGGTTGTCGACCCCGTGATGGTGAGCAAGCACGGTCTGAGCCTGCTGCCGGCCGAAGCCGCGGCGGCCATTCGCGACCTGCTGCTGCCACGGGCATTCCTCATCACGCCGAACGTTCCCGAGGCGGAGGCGCTCAGCGGCCTGAAGATCGCCACGTCGCTGGATGCGCGGCGCGCCGCCGAACGCCTGCTGGCAATGGGAGCGCGGGCGGTGCTGGTGAAGGGCGGGCATCTGGAAGGTGACGCGGTCGACGTGCTGTTCGATGGCACGGACTGGCACGAGTTTTCCGGGCCGCGCTTCGATACGCCGCACACCCACGGCACGGGCTGCACCTACTCGGCGGCCATCACCGCCGGACTGGCACGGCAGTTGCCGCTTGCCGAAGCGGTCCGCCGCGCCAAGCAGTTCATCCATGAGGCGATACGAACCAACCCGGGGCTGGGCCGCGGGTCAGGTCCGGTGAATCATCACGCGGAGGTGGAATGAAGTTTCAAGCGATGCTGGCGCAAGCCATCGAGAGTTCGGAGATTCCGCTGCGGTTTGAGCCGGGCGCGACGGAGGCAGTGGCGCGCCCCGTGATCGCGCTGTTGAACGCCTGGCTTTCGGCGCATATGCCGCCGGATTCGGAATCGCCGCGCGACCAGGCCGCGGGGGCGCTGTTAGGGCAGCTGCTCGCGGAGTTGAACGATTGGGAGGATCCACCTGCGAACAGCGCAGGGTAAGGGTGGAAGAGTGCGGCCGTGCGGCACGGCGCGATAGGGCCTGCTCCATCGGCTTCGAAAAAGAGAACAGGCCACAAAAGACGATGGCCCGTTCCACCGGCTTCGAAAAAACGAGAAAAGGCCACACGGGACGATGGCCCGTTCCACCGGCCGATGGGGTCATCCGATTCAGACTCGATTTACTTCGCGATCAGCTTCACCGGACCGCGAATCCCCGAAGGCAGCGAACCCACGGCAGCCATGTCCTGCGGCTGGAATTTGTCGCCGTATTTCGCGATCAGGTCCTTGTAATCGGGTAGGGGTCCTTTGGCGAGTGTATTGAGAGCGAGGTTGGCCACCACCACGCGGATGGCGTTGACGCCGGACCGCAAGAGTCCGGTGACCTCGACTTCAAACGGAGCCTTCCACACGGCTCCTGCCGGCTTCCCATTGACCCAGACCTGCGCCGCTTCGCGCACCGGACTTTCCAGCCAGGCGCGCATGCCCGAAGGCGCTCGATATTCGTTGGCCGGGTCGACCGCGATGCCTTCGCCGAAATTCAGAAACACGCGCTGCCCGGCGCGTAGCATCACGGCGGCCACGGTCACGCTGCGTTCGTAGGTCGCGGTTCCGGAATAGAATTTGCGGGCCTCGTCCAGGTTCCAGGAGCGCAGCGCGGCCATCGCGACGGGCTGCGGCGCATCGGGAAATTTCACTGACCAGTTCGCGCTGAGGTCGACGGGCGGCACCGCTACACCGCGAGTCACGGCCGGCGCAGCCTCTTGCGAGAAGACCAGCACGCGCGATTCGTAAGGCGCGAGTTCCAGATCCATGCCCGCCCGCTCCGTCTTGCCGGTGACGGGGTCCCACCACGCCGCCTGCATGCCTTGCACGCGGAAGGCAACCTTGCCGCGCAGGGTGCGATTGGTGGTGTTGGCCAGGAAATAAATGTCGGCGAACGGCAGCTTGCGATGGATCGCGCCGGCGCCCGCGGGCAGGGTGAAATCGGCGGGCAGCGCGGCATGCAGCGCCCCCGTGAGCGCGGCGGCGTCCGTCACTTGAAAGCGCGCGGAAAGGGCGCGCACCTTCGGCGCATCGGCATCGTCCTGCAAGCCCGGCGCCAGCGAGGGCAGTCGTCCGGCGAAAATCAGCTTGCCGCCCGCGGCAGCGAAGTCCGCAATCTTTTGGTAAGTCGCCAAAGGAATCCGCTCCACGTTGGCCATGATCAGGACCCGGTGCGCGATGCCCTTCAATGCGATGGCCGCGTCATCGGTGAAATCGAAGTTGTAGCCAGCGTCCAGAATCGCCGACACCAGGTCGGGCCCGAGCAGCCCTGGCATGGCTTCGTTGACCGATGCCTTGCCGAGAGTGAAGCCGGCGAAAGCATCGTGGGTCGGCAGATAAACGGCGACGTCCCGCGAGGGCTCGCCCTGCCGCAGCAGCCAACTCACGCGCTGCATGTACGTGGCGATGTCGGGCATCACCAGCCACCAGGGATTGTGCTGGTTGAAGACCGCGGCCGCGTAGAAGCGCCAGCCCGGTTCGGCGGCAGAGGGCGGCGTGTATGGCCACCCGTGCGCCACCAGTTGATTCACGCCCTGCAGGAAATGCAGATCAGCCTCCGCCTTCATATCGAGCGGCGTTGCCCGGAAGACCGGCGAGTGCAGCCACGTCCAGGTTTCGCTGGACGTGATATTGCGGCCGTAAATGTGGTTGGCGGAGACCGCCCACCGGGTGGAGGAAAAGCCTCGCCAGGCCGGGCCCTCGCCTTCGGAGAGATCGACGAAGCGCTGACTCGAGAGTGTCACCGGCGGCGTGCCGTAGGTTTGCGAACGGAACTTCACGCCATGCTCGGCGGACCAGCGGGCCAGCGGCTGCAGGTAGCGTTCCTCGCACAGTTCGCTCAGGGTCTGGCCCCAATCGTGGCGGATGGCGCGGGCGTTGGCGTCCCCTTCGCCGGCGAGCGCCGCCAGGTGGGGCATCAGATCGTACCCGCGGCGCTTCTGGAATTCAGCCGGAAAGTCCGGCGTCCAGTCCGCGTTGTACACCTCCAGGCTGTCGCTGAAGATGGCGTAAGGCGGCGTCCTGGCAACCGCCTTCAGCAAAGGTTCGCCAACCGCATTCAGGTGCGCCTGCAACGCAGCGGTGTCGTAATGATTCAAGACCGGACCTTCCGCGCCTACAGCAGCCCGCTTCACCGCCTGCCGCGTGAAACTGGAAACGAAGAAGCTGACTTCGCCGCCTGCGTCCGCGGGCAGGCGGAAAGTCTGGGCGGACGCGGGCGCGAGCTGCTGCTCGCCCAGGAAGGCGGCAACCAGGGTTTCGCCGGGCTGCAGGTTCGGCGCATCGATGGTGGAAGCGCCCGCTACCACCTTTACTCGGGCAACTCGCAGGCGATGCGCGGCCAGTGCCTGAGTGATGTGCGGACCGCCAAACGGCCAGCCGCTGCCTAATGTGAGGTCGAAGCGCAGCCCCAACTCCTTCGCCTTCTCGCCGGTGAAGGTGAGGGCGTCCAGAAACTCCGTGCTCATGAAATTGGAATTGCGGATACCCTTGGCGGGGTCGTCTAATTCCAGTGCGTAGGTGGGCTGAACTTCGAAGCCGCCGATGCCGCCCGCTTTCATCAGGCGGAGTTCGCGTTCCAACTCGTCCTTCGTCACCGAAGGTCCGAACCACCACCAGCGCACCATCATGCGCGCATCGTCCGGGGGACGCTGGAAACCGTGCTTCAATTCGGCGAGATTCGCTGGTCCCGCAGCCAGAGCGAAGCCCGCTGTCAACACCATGAGCGCACTTCGCCGCCAGCAGAGCAAGGACATTTCTATCATCCTATGCCCATCGGAAAGGGCCTGCCAAGGAGTTTTTGGAGACCGGTCATCCTGTTTCAATTAAAGAAACAGGCAGTGCGCAGGACGTACCGGGGAAGAGGGCGTGCTTTCATTGGTTTCCATGTTCTAAATCCCCGGAATTCCGATACTTCCGGTCTTCCGGGCGTGCCCGTGCTGTTCTGCATTGCGAAACTGTGGCAGCGCCTGGCGGTTCCGTTTGACTGGTATTCGAAAACCGCAGATGATAGTTCTTCGGCGGGCCAATCGTGATCTCCACCAAACAAACCGATCGCATCCTCGGCGCATTGAATGCGTTCCAAATCGAATTGCCCTCCTGGGGTTTTGCCAACACCGGAACCCGATTCGGTAAATTCCTGCAACCTGCGGCGGCCACTACCACCGCGGAAAAGTTCGCGGACGCCGGAGAAGTCCACCGCTTAACCGGGGTCTGCCCGACCATTGCGCTGCATGTGCTGTGGGACCTGCCGAATGGAGTCGGCGATTGCGCCGGCGTGCTGGTGCTGGCCGCCGATCACGGTTTGCGGCCGGGGTCGATCAATCCCAACTTATTTCAAGACCAGCACTACAAGTACGGCTCGTTGGGAAATCCCGACCCAGCCATTCGCAGGGAAGCGCTCGGGCACATCCTGAATTGCGTGGAGATCCAAAAGTGGCTGGGCAGCCGCGACCTGTCCCTGTGGTTCGCCGACGGCTCGAATTATCCCGGCACGCAGAACATGCGCCATCGCCGCCAGTGGTTCGCCGAAGGGTTGAGGGCGACCCATGACGCGCTCGCTGACGGGCAGCGCATGATGGTGGAGTACAAGCCCTTCGAACCAGCCTTCTATCACACGGACATCGCGGATTGGGGAATGGCGCTGGTGCTGGCGCAGGACGCCGGTCCCCAGGCCAAAGTGCTGGTGGATACCGGCCATCATTACCAGGCGCAGAACATCGAGCAGATTGTGGCCTGGCTGCTCGACATGAAGATGCTGGCGGGCTTTCACTTCAATGACCGCCGCTACGCGGACGACGATCTCACCATGGGATCGATCGATCCCTACCAGGTCTTCCGCATCTTCCATGAGATTGCGCATTACGAATGGGAGACCGGGACGCGCGCCGACATCGCCTACATGATCGATCAGAGCCACAACCTCAAGGGCAAGATGGAAGCCATGATTCAGACCGTCACGACGGCCATGGAATTGTTTGCCAAAGCCGCCATGGTCGATCACGAGAAGCTTGCCGGCCACCAGGCGAAGTGCGCGCTTGTCGATGCCGAAACGTGCCTCAAGGATGCGTTCTCCAGCGATGTCCGGCCGGTGATTCGTGAATGGGCCCTTTCCAAAGGGCTGCCGGCCGACCCGATGGAGGCCTTCCGCCAAAGCGGGTATCTGGAGAGGATCACGGCCGATCGCGCCGCAAAAAATGCGTCTGCGATCTCCAGTTACGCCTAGAGGAACCATGCCCCGCTACGCCTTCAAATTGCGCATCAAGCCGGACGCCATCGAAGAGTACGAGCGCGAACACCGGCGGGTCTGGCCGGAATTGCTGGCCAAGTTGAAGGAAGTGGGCATCCACGATTATTCGGTATTCCGCCGCGGGCAGGACCTCACCCTGGTGCTGCGCGCCGACGATTTCGAAAAGGCGTGGGAGCAGTTGGACCGGGATCCCGTCAACCAGCGCTGGCAGACTTTCATGGGCCCGCTTTTCGAACCGGTACCCGATCAGGAATGCGGAGAGCGTTTCGCCATGCTGAAAGAAGTCTTCTACCTGGAGTAGCGCCGGCGTCGCGCGCGGCGGAACGCCCCTCGCGCAATCCGCTTCCCCACGCCCAGCATGGACCCGCTTTTCGAACCGGTACCGATCGGGAATGCGGGGAGCGTTTCGCCACGCTGAAAGAAGTCTTCTACCTGCAGTAGCGCCCGCATCGCGCGCGGCGGAATCGCCCGTCGCGGCAATCCGCGTCCCTCCATTCAACTGCAGTAGCATGGGACATGTCCCGGACTCCGCGGGGAGTGCTCACTGCGGGCGCGCTGCTAGGCGCGATCGCCGCCATCAAGCTGCTATTGCACCTCTACGCCGCGCACAACTACGGCTACTTCGTCGATGAACTGTACAATCTCGCGCTGGCCCGCCACTTGGCGTGGGGCTACGTCGATGTAGCGCCCATGATCGCGTGGATCGGCCGCCTGGAGATGACGCTGTTCGGCAGTTCGCTACAGGCCATCCGCCTTGCCCCGGCGCTGGCCGGCGCGGGACTGGTGCTGCTCACCGGAGCGATCGCCCGCGAATTTGGCGGGCAACGCTTCGCGCAGGGGTTCGCCGCCTTGTGCGTCCTGCTGGCTCCCGGCTACATGGCGCTCGATCACTTCCTCAACGTCAACGCTTTCGAACCCCTGTTCTGGATGGGCTGCGCGCTTCTTCTCGTTCGCATGCTGCGCACCGGCGATGAGCGCCTCTGGCTGGGCTTCGGCCTGCTGGCGGGGGTCGGACTCGAGACCAAACACTCGATGCTGATCTTCGGGTTCTCACTGGTTGCCGGCCTGTTGTTGACGCCGCAACGCAAGCTCCTGTTTAGCCGCTGGCTGCTGGCGGGCGGTGCGCTCGCGTTCCTGCTCTTCCTGCCCAACTTGCTTTGGAATATCCACCACCATTTCCCTTTCCTCGAAATCCAGGAGAACATCCGCCGCGACGGACGCAATGTCAGCTTCTCGCCGGCCTCTTTCTTCGGCGAGGAGATGCTGGCCATGCTGCCTCTAAGCGCGCCGGTCTGGCTGGCGGGCCTGTGGTGGCTGGCGCGCTCCCGCTATCGCGCGCTGGCTTACGCCTGGGTCGTTACCACCGCCGTCATTTTCGGGATGAACCCGCGCACGTACTACCTGTTTCCCTCGTTCCCGATGTTGTTCGCCGCGGGCGCCACGCAATGGGAAGCCTGGCTGTCGCGGCCGCGATGGCAATGGGTGAAGTCCGTTTGGTGTGTGCTGATGGTGGCGATGGGCGCGCTGCTGGCCCCGACCATGATCCCGCTGCTGCCGCCGGAAACCTTCATTCGCTATTCGCGGGCCACGCACCTGGAGCAGCCACGCGTCGAAAATCACCAACTGGGCCCGCTGCCGCAGCTTTTCGCCGATCAGTTCGGATGGGAAGATATGGCAGTCGCGGTGGCCCGTGCCTACAACGGCCTGCCGCCGGAGGTTCGCGCCCGCACCGCGATCTTCGGGCAGAACTATGGGCAGGCCGGCGCCATCGATCTGTTCGGACCGAAGTACGGATTGCCGCCCGCGCTCAGCGGACATCAGAATTACTTCCTCTGGGGACCGCGCCAGTACACGGGCGAGAGCATGATCGTGATGGGGGATCGCCAGCAGACGCTCGAAAAGAAATTCGCTTCCGTACAAAAAGTGGCGCGAGTGGAACACCCCTATGCGATGCCTTACGAACACATCGACATCTTCTACTGCAGCCGTCCTCGATTCGCACTGGATGGCGCGTGGGAGAAGGTGAAGAACTGGCACTGAGGGCTGCCCGGAGGGAATGCGCACCTTCGCCACCGGCGGGCCGAAGCGAATGAGCTGTGGCTCTGGAGCGATCCCCTTTCCGTGATCAGTTCGCCAGGATCGAGTGCTTGCGCAATGCGCTGGCGGCACAAAGGCATTTCGATCAAGCGCTGTCCCTTCGTTGTGAAAGCGGGTGCTGGCTAATGGCCGCAATGGCGCCATCGAACGAACCTTCGAAAGTGAGCCTCATGCGGGTGCCGCCTTGGCCGATGTAACTCGGAGGCAGCCTTCGGTCAGGAGCGGGCGCGGAGCGTCACCGTTCCGCGCTCGCTCCCCCTGCTACTGCGTTGCGGGAGTCCTTGAGAGCTCCAGATCCATCCGAACACTCCGACCTGTGATGCCGGACGTAACTGACAACTCCTTTCCCGTGGAATCCATAACTACCCGTTCAACCACCGACTCGTAAGATTTCCCATCCTCGGCCAGCGTCACGGAACCCCGGGCCTTCACGATGCCGTTGAAAACTCCTTTGTCGTCGCAGGTGAAGAACATAAACGTGAACAGAAACTTTCGGTCCCCCACGCGCATCCAGACTCCCTTGTGCTCGGAGTGCAACCCATTGACGTTTGCGCCGCTGTAGGAGCCGTCAACGTGGTACGTGCCGACTTCAAACAGAGCGGCTGTGCCCCCCGGCTGCGCCACCTGGGCGATCCAGGTTCCAGCTAGCGTCTGATTCTGGGAGCTGATGGTACATGGCGTTGCTTGGAAGACGACGCCATTAAACACGCCGCAAGTGCCGCTCCCCTGTCCGAATGCGGCGACCTGCGCGATTGCGAATGCGCTTAACAAAACGATGTTTTTCATTCCTGTACCCTCCTGATTTCTCGGCGGCCGATAATATTTCCACCGCCGGGCACAGAATACGGGACCGAACGGCACTCGGCAATGACAAGCGGGTCAAATGTGACCCCGAATCACCTCACCCAGGAAGTGCTTGATTCCAGGGGCATTGCCGGTAGACCTCATATCTGATATGTTTGAAACCCAGAGTTTTTATGCGCCTTCCCCGAAGCCCTGGCGCTTCCCGGCAACTGGTTTTCGGACCCTTCGCCTTTGACGATAAGACCGGCGAACTGCGCAAGCACGGCCTGCGCTTGAAGCTGCAAGGCCAGCCGCTGCGAATCCTGAGGGCGTTGATCAACCAGCCCGGCCACCTCATCACCCGAGAGCAGTTTCAACACGAGCTTTGGACCGACACGACCGTCGATTTCGAGCACGGATTAAACGCGGCGATGAACCGCCTTCGCCAGGTGCTTGGCGATTCGGCCGAGCGACCTCGCTTCATCGAGACCCTGCCGGGCCTGGGCTATCGTTTCATCGCTCCCATTCAGGACACTGGGGCCAGTCCAGTTCTGATGATGGCTCCTCCCCTCGAACAGGAGCAAACCGCAGCTTTGGAACCGGCGGAACCGCAGCCACCCGCCCGGCAGGGAAAAAACGTATGGCCGCGAAGTGTGGTCTTTCTGGCAGTGATTATCGGCTTAGCCGGCGGCTATTGGGTCGCCAACCGGCCGCTGCCCAACGCTGCGGTGCAGCAAGTCCGGTTGAGCATTTCGCCGCCGGAGGGTTTCGCTCTTGAGATGGGTAGCAGCCGTCAGACTTTCGCACTCTCGCCCGACGGCACCAAACTGGCTTACACGGCGATGAATGCGAGCGGCCGCTTTCAGACGTTTATCCGGGAATTGAGTGGCATCGAGTCCCGGCCCATGCCTGACAGCATGGGTTCCTACCATGTATTCTGGGCCGCCGACAGCCTTTCGCTCTTCCAAAGCGTCAGGGGCAGTCTACGGCGCACAATTCTCACCGGAGACTCTTTCCAGGTGCTCTGCGACGTTCCGGCGCTGATGCTTACCGGGATGTTGCTGACCCCAAATGTGCTGCTCTCCGCGCGCACGTCAAATTACCTCATTCCCATATCCGGCGGAACACCGCAACCGGTCAGAGACTTTTATCCCTGGCCCGATATGCTCCCGGACGGAAAGCATCTCCTTTATACGGCCTTCGATGCGCAGTCCGGGCATCACCGCGCGCGGGTGGTCAAGTTTGGCGAACCAGGAACAGCGAAAGACCTCGTGGAGACGGATTCGCGCGCTATGTATGCCCCCTCCGTACGCGATCCGCAACGTGGCTATCTTGTTTATGTCCGGGCGGGGAATATTCTGGCCCAATCCTTTGACCCTCGGACGCTCCGTACGGACGGTCAGCCGCTTCCGATCGTTCCTCGCACCTATTCGTTTCTCCCCACGGGGGCCGCCGACATCTCAGTTTCGAGGAACGGGCTGCTGGCTTACTCCCGGTACTTAAGCAGGTCCGGTCTTGCCTGGGTAAATCGCCGCGGAGAGATTGAGAGTACCATCGGCCCATCGAACGTGAACTTAAAGCAGGCCCGCATCTCTCCAGATGGCAAGAAGATCGCCACGGTAATCTTCGACGTAACCCGCGGCGTGAACGATATCTGGGTCATCAATGCCGGGACAGGAGCAGCCCACCGCCTTGCCAGCGGCCGCGGTTCGGCTGATGGCCCGGTTTGGTCCCCGAATTCCAGCAGGCTTTTGTTCAATCGGGCCTACGAAGCGCCCCCGAAGCTGTTCATTCGGAACCTTGATGGTGCCGATTCGGATGAGAACCTGCCCGAGGACTACTTCCAGATGGCAAACGATTGGTCTCCGGACGGGCGTTTCCTCGCCTACACGAACACGAGCTTCGCGGCACTGGACAGGGAGATGAAGGGTGACGTCTGGCTGATCGATCTGGCGCGAAACCGCCGCGTCATTCATCTGATCAAAACTCCGTTTGACGAGTTAAACCCGGCTTTCTCACCGGACGGGCACTGGCTCGCATACACCTCCGACGAGTCGGGCCGTAGCGAACTCTACGTCCAGGCATTCGAAGCCGGCGATTCCCCCCACCTATCCGGTGAGCGGCACCTTGTCTCGAGGCAAGGGGTCGCAGCACTGCGCTGGCGTCGCGATGGCAAGGAATTGTACTACCTTGCGTGGGATGGCCGCGTCCATGCCGTGAAGATGAACCTATCGCCCAAACTCAAAATTGGGACTCCGTTACCGCTTTTCACCATTAGCACCGATGCACGCACGGCGCTGCACGGGCTGCAAGGCTTCGATGTCTCACCTGATGGCCAGCACTTCCTCATCCCGGTCGTGAGCTCGCCCGAGAAATCCGAAATAATTGTGATCCAGAACTGGGAAGCCGGGCTGCAAGAGCGTTTCGCGCGCGTAAAGTAGCGGGCGCCACGCAATGGGAAACCTGGCTGTCGCGGCCCTTATTCGCGCGCCACGCAACTGGAGCAGCCGCGCTCGAAAATCACCGTTGGGTCCGCTGCCGTACCTTTTCGCCGATCGGCCCCGCCGATGCCGATCAGCGGACATCAGAATTACTTCCTCGGGGGGCCCCGCCAGTACACGGGCGAGAGCAAGATCGTGATGGGGGATCGCCAGCAGACTCTGGGAAAGAAATTCTCTTACGTGTGTGAGTGTTCTGCCACCTGGCGTCTTCGAAGGGGTCACGCTTTTGAAAGGACGCGGGGAACTCCTTCCCTTCAAATGGAACTGGCCAGAAGACGGCGGACCCCGCACGATGCAGGTCGGTCTGCGATGAAATTCTGATGCGCCGCCGCTAGCCTGTCTTTCGCAGTTGAAGGGGTTGGCGGCAGATAAGTCGTTCTGAATC
>JBDTMZ010000054.1:0-58553 GCA_039934035.1 Candidatus Solibacter sp.
TGTACGACTCTTTCATTCGCTACTCCATGCCGGTTTATCCCGGCGCTATCCGGGCCATCGTTTTTTGTGGCCCGTCCTCTTTCGTGCGAAGCCGAAAGTCTCAGACTCAAAGCCGCCAAAGGCCCGCGGCGGGCGCCGGAAGGCCTACCCGTTTCGAAGACGCGTCACTCCCAAACACATCGCGAATCGGTGAATGCCGCCGAGCCATCGCGCAGCCACCCATCCAACTGTGCCGGCTCCTTCAATTGCTGCCCTCGCTGCCGCGGCACTGCGATAAAGCGGCAGTGCAACTCCGGCAGCGCCGTCATATCGCCCCACAGTTTTTCGAATTGCGCCACCGGGAACACGTCCTCCTGCCCCTTGCCCCAGCGCTTCTTCACATCCTTCAACGTGATGTACGTCGGCATCCGCGCCGCCACGGCGCGCACCGCCTGATTCACCCGTTCGCGATCGCCCAACGAATCCCGCGTCAGTCCGAACACTTCAAGCATGCGATCCACGTCCACCCAATAGGTCGCGCTGTTGTAATACGACATGTGCGATTCCAGTTCGTCGCTGGGCAGCGCCAGCCCTTCCACCAGCCGCACCCGATCGTCCACCCGCGCCAACCCGCCGCCGCGATCTTCCAGATGGCGCGCAATCACTTCCGCGCTCATCGCAGCGCCGCTCGCGATATGCTGCCCGAGAATCGCCGCATCCACGTCCACGGCAGCGGTGTCGATATTGTGAATCAGCAGATAATTCAAGCGCGGCCGCTCGCGCAACAACTGCTCCAGCGTGCCGTTGCGGAGCATGTTCGGCACCTCGTACCAGTGCCCCACCGGATGCAGGCACTGCATCGGCAGATTGTCCGTGTAGTTGGACCCCTCACCCGCCTGCGTCGCCCACTTGATCAGCGCCGCGCGCAGCCCTTCGCGGACCTTCTGCGCCTGCTCATCCAGCATCTGCTGCGCCATTTCTTCCCACACGAAACGCAGGTCGCGCTCCATCGGCACCATGCGCAGCCCGATGCTGCGCCCCGGCGAGAGCAGCAGCGTACCCGGATAGCCGTAGTTGCCTTCGCGAGCCAGATGCTGCGCGATCGCATCGTGCGTCATGTAGCTGGTGGTAACGACGTGCGGCAGCAGCGCGCCGTACTCCCGGCCCACGCGCAGACTCTTGGCCAGGTGCACTTCGACGAAATTGCGATGGCGTCCGCCCAGCTTGCAGAACGGATTGATCGCTTTGACCGCGCCCGCGCCCTTGGTCCAACGGCTGCCCACGCCGCCGGCCAGGGTGACCACGGCCACGCGTCCTTCCGCCAGCGCCCGCACCCCCAAATCGCGGTGCCGGGTATCGAGTTCATCCGGCGTCGCGTCTGTAATGTGACTGGTGAGCGGCAATCGATTTTGCGCCAGCCCGATTCGTCCGCTATGCAGTTCGGCCTGAATCTGTTCGTGCTGCACGCGGTCGAAACCATGCGCCTCCAGCAGCGCTTCCAAGGGTTGCGTGCGCTCCGATTCGGCATTCTGCGCGCGCGGCAGCAGGTGGTCGAACAGATTGTGCACCATGCCCGAAAAATCGTCCACGCTGCGGCATGCCTGCGTGAAGCGCTCCAACTCCGCGCGCCGTCCGGCGGATAGATTGCGGCTCTCGGTGCGCAATAGCGGCGGCACCGCGAGCGTATAATAACCGGCCGGCATCAGCGCCGCATCGCCCTCCAGCATCGAGCCCTGCGTACCCCGCTCGTTGATGGCGAAGTTGTAGACTACCGGCTCCATCGCGAACGGCACACTGCGCTCCATCGCGTGTTTCGTCTCGCTCAAAATGGTCTGCATGCGCTCTTGCGCTTCGGCCTTGCGCTGCGGACTGAACAGGAACCCCATGCCGCCGCCCGACATGCCGCCGAGCATCCAGAAGCCCCAGAAATCGTCGCCGAATTCCGCTCGCGTCCGCTGGATCAGCGTCTCGGTATACAGATTGCCGGCCCACGGAATAATCGTCTGAATCGGCCCGTCGAAGTTCTTCTGCGTGCACGCGCCCACCGCATCGATGGCGCCGCGTTCCAGATGCCCCAGCACCTCGTCCAGAATCCCGATCGCCTGCTTCCGCCCGAGCCATTCCGTCTCCGAACGTAGCAGGTACTTCTCGGTTACCATCTCCAGAATCGGGCCGACATCCTGCGCCATGCCGCCATGCACCAGCACCAGGCTCTCCTGCAGTTTCTGCCGGGTTGCCGCGGGCACGCGATCCAGCCCCAGGATGTCGTGATTGGGCAGCAGACGCCCGCGCGAGATGCCGAATTCGGGATCGCCTTCGCTCGCCTTCACGCCGTGAATCACTTTGATGCCGGGCCATACGCCGCCGGAATCCTGCCAGCCGCCGCCGCTGCCGCCCAGCCACTCGCCCAAAATCGCGCGCGCCGCCACCAACCGGCGGTCCGCTTCCTCCACCGACCCCGTCAGCGCGTGAATCTGATCGGTGGCGCGCATGCACGCCGTAATCAGGCACGCCAGCAAATTGGTGGACACCGCCAGCCGCGAGCCTTTCGGAATATCGTTCACCTTGCTGACAATTTCGATGCCCAGCCCCGGCTTGCCGGTGAGCCTTTCCAGCAGGTCCGACAGCGGCTGCGTCGCGCCTTCCATGCCAGGCGGCACGATACCGCTGGCGATCACGGCCGCCTTCAGCAGCCCCAGGTAATCGCGCGCGAAATCGAAGATCTCGGCGAACGATGTCACGTCCGCGGTAGCGTGCAGGTCCACGCTGGTGAGCCGCAGCACCGGCTGATCGATCACCCGGAAGTAGGCTTCCACCGGCGGCTTCGGCACGCCGTCCCGCGAGGCGGCGCTGCGCACCGCCAGGTCGATCGATATGTTGAGGACCCGCGCCCCCTCCGGAAAATCCATCCCCAGGAAGAAGATGTCGCTCCACCCGCTATGCGTGAGGTCCATGCGCACCGGCGTGGTCTCGCGCAGGATGGGAAACACCGGCGCGCCGGCCAGCAGTTCGCTGCGCAGGCGCAGCGGATAATCCTCCGGATGCCCCGTGCGGAACATCCACTGATTGCCGCGCACACTGCGCACGCTGCGCCGCACCTGGTCCGCCAGCGTCTGAAACGCCACCGCTTTGTAGCCCGCCGCCAGCGCGCTCGAGATCGCGGCGCTCGGGCCATGCTCGCATTGCGCCGCCAGAAAAATCTCGATGGCCTCTTCGAACCGCCGCTTCAGCAAGTTCGAATAGCCGCCAAACGGAATGTGCGCCGGAGGCCCCGCCTGCTCTCTGAGCGGGATGTGGAAGCGATGAATCGCGTAGAGAAAGAAGAGCGCCCGCACACGCTCGTAGAGATTGTCGCTGGTGCGCCGGAAGTGATCCAGGGTCTGGCACTCGGCCAGCAAGTCTTCCAGCGGAAGATCGCGGCACAGCGCGTCGAGCGAGCGATCGCGCTCCTCGCCCCCGTCCGTGATGACCTTGGTCAGCAGGCTCACTGGCCGGCCCCTGCGGCCGCGCCATTGCGCGCCTCGCGGTCGGCCAGCAGTTCCAACATTTGCGAGAGCACTTGCGCGCGATCCTGCCCGTTGAGCGCGAGCGCGATCTGCGCCACCAGCAGGCCGTAGCGCGCACCCAAGTCGTAACGCCGGCCGTCCTCTTCCAGCGCCAGATACTGTTCGTGACGCGCCAACTCCGCCAGCGCGGCCGAAAGCGTGGGCGCGCCTTTGGCGAGCATCTCCATCACCGTGGGCGTCAGCACGTGAATGCCGAAGAAACAGAGATAGTAGCCGGCACGAATGCCGGGCACCATCAGCCGCTGCTCTGCCTCGGTAGGCGTGGGCTTCTCGATTACGGTCTCTACGCGGTATAGATCGCTTCTCCCTTCCACGCGGCGTCCGGCCACTGTGCCGAAATGCGGCAGCAGGCTTTCGCGCGTGGCCTGCACGCCGCTGACGGAGCACTCGGCCGATTCCGCTAGCGCTACCAGCCGGTGCGCCGAAGCGTCGGAGCCCGCGGAAACGTACAGGTGGTCGCCCACCATATGCAGGAACGGATCGCTGCCGGTGAATTCGTGCGCGCACAGAATCGCGTTGCCGTAACCCTTCGGCTGGGGCTGCGGAATGAAGCGCACATCGGATGCGTGCCGTCCGGCGGCATCGGCGTAGCGCCCTTCATCGCCGGGATAGACCACTACGCCAATCTCTTCGACGTTGGCCGACATCGCCTGTTCGATAAGGATGCAGATGACGGACTTCTCCTGTCCGTCGCGGTCGATCAACGTCTGCAGCGGCAGCGCGCGCTGGCTCTGGCCCGCAGCGGTTATGACAGCTTTTCTGATGCGCAAGAGATCTCCTGAAGGGGCGCCACCGGAAGCGCCCAATAGACAATTGTAGCCTCGCACTCGCCCCGCGGTTGGATGCCTTTCGTCTCAGCGGACCTGTACGGCGACGGACGCCTGCAGGCCGCGATCATCCGTGACAGCCGTCAGGCGGTAGGCCCCGGAGGATACGGTTGGTCCGCGCTCGCGCAGTCCGCGCCGCCAGCGCAAACGCGACCCGGCGCACCACCTGCAAGAAAGGCCGAGGTCCGGGGCGCGGTGGGACGGGCCATCGTCTTTTGTGGCCCGTCCTGGCCGGAGCGAAAACACAATTTCAAGTTCTGACCTCGTGGCGCCAAAGTCCCCAACGCCGAGGCGCGAGATGCAATGAGTAGGGAAGCGGGACGCCTCACGCCATCGTGCGAGCGCTGCCTAGACTGCGCACTCGCCGCGGCCAAGCTGCAGCGAATATGCGTCGGTGTCGCCCCAGTCCTGATAGAGTTCGGGGAACAACTCGGCGGGCTTCGCCAAATCGCTGGTCATCGCGCGGAACGTTTCGATCTTCGTGCGCAGCACGTAGTCGCGGAACCCTTCGTTCTCCAGGCGATTCTCCTGGAAGTGCACCAGCACCCGGCGCACCGCCTCCGGTCCGAGGCGCGCCGGAATCGATTGCACGGCCATGCCGAAACGCATGATCCCCTGCTCGTCCTGCCCGCCGCCGAGCAGCATCTGGTAGTACGGCACTTCGCGGCCTTCGATCTTGCGCGCGTTGCCGTAAAAGCCCAAGTCGGCGATCCAGTGATGTCCGCAGGCGTTGGGGCACCCGCTCGCCTTCACCGTCAGCTTCTTCACCCGCGGATCGTCAAACTGCCGCACCACGTCCTGAATCGCGGCACCCAGGTTCATGGTCTTCGTGATGCCGAGATTGCAGGTATAAGCGCCCGGGCAGGTGATCGGGTCGCTGATTTCGCCCGCGCCGCCGGTCGCCAGATTAAGTTCTTGCAGCGCCGCGTAAACCTGCGGCAGCCGCGCCAGCGGCAGGAACGCCAGCACCACATTCTGATGAATGCTGGTGCGCACCAGTCCGTCGCCGGCCGTCTCCGCAAGCTTCGCGAGGCCGCGCAGTTGAGCGCCGGTCAGATTGCCCTGATCCACCGTCACCGTCACCGCGGCATAGCCGGTCTGCCGCTGCTCGCGCACGTTGGTTTCCAGCCAGCGGTCGTATGCCGTGTCGCCCGATGCCGGTTGACTGAGCACCGGAAGCAGTGCCCCGTTGCCCAGCGGCTTGGGGTTCGATTCGTACCCGCCGAAGCCCTCCGGCACCAGCTCGGGCCACGCAATTCCGCCGTTCTGCTTGATGTCCTCGTAGGCCTTGGTGATCTGCTCTTTCAACCACTCGATGCCCCGATTGCGCATCACAAACTTGAGGCGCGCCGTATTCTTGTTCTTGCGGTTGCCGTATTCGTTGAAGACTCGCAGCACGGCTTCGCACCACGGCAGCAGTTCGTCCTCAGGCACGAATTCGTGCAGCAACAGCGCTTCCGTCGGCAGAGGACCCAGTCCGCCGCCCACAATCATGCGGAAGCCGCGCTTGCCGTCGCGAATCATGGCGCGCAGGCCGACGTCGTTGATCGCTCCCTGGATGCAATCGTGATCGCGGCAGCCATCGAAGGCAAACTTGAATTTTCGCGGCAGGTTCTGAGTCAGATCCTGGCGCAGAAACGCGAACGCCAAACGCTGCGCATAGGGACGCACATCGAAAATTTCGTCCTGCGCGATTCCCGCCCAGGTGCACGCCGTCACATTGCGCACCGTGTTGTAGCAGGCTTCGCGATTGGTCAATCCGGCGTCGGCCAGCAGGTGCATGAGGTCGGCCACCTGCGCCAGCGGCACGAAGTGATACTGTATGTTCTGCCGCGTGGTGAGGTGCCCGCGCCCGCCGCCGAATTCGTCAGCGATGCGTCCCATCTGAACCGCCTGCTCCGTCGTCAGGAGCCCGCTTGGGATCTTGCAGCGGACCATTTGCACGCCCATCTGACGCTGCCCGTAGATGCCGTGCTTCAAGCGGTAAGGGCGGAAATCAGCATCGCTAATTTCGCCTGCCAAGTGGGCCAATGCCTTGGTTCGGAAGGTTTCGATTTCCTGCCGGACCGTCAGATCATATTGATTCTCAAGCTTTTCCCGTTGAGCAAGGGCTTCGGCGGAGATGGTTGCCATAGGACACCTGTCCCGGACGACTTTTCAATCATCCGAATATATATAGAGATTATCCTATTTGGCCGAATGGTGCAACCAATCGGTGTCCTGTCAGACACTTCTGGAACCCACCCCACCTCACCTTCGGCCTGTGGGGCCAGGCATTCCTGCCAGCCGCCGCCAAGTGGCATATGGCCCCGCCTCGTGCAGGCGAGCAGGGATCGCCAGCCGCCGAGGCCCTCGCCAGCTACTTCTTGCTGCTCAGTTTGCGGTAGTAATCGCCGACCTTGTCCTGGTAGCCCTGCGGGACCTTCTCGCCGCCGGGACTACGCACGCTGCCCGTGCCGTTGGCCTCTTCCACCTTGCGGCGGAGTTCCATCTCGACCTGCTGTATGCCGCCCATCAAAGTCGCCTGTATGCGCTCGGCAAGCAGGGGATCGTTGGCATACGTGTTGGGGTTCAGGCGCTGCATATCGCGAATCAGGTTCTGCAGGTCCTGTACCATCGCCGGGTCGTTGCCCTGCGCCTGCTGCTGCAACTGCCGCAGCGTTTGCAGAGTCTGATTGTAGTTGTTGGCGAACTCCTGCGGATTCACCGCACCGCGCGGCTCGACACCGTTGCCGTACCACGGACCGCCGTTCGGATTGCCGTTCCAGGTGCCGCCGCGGTTATACCCGCCCTGCTGTCCACCACCCTGCTGGCCGGGTGACCCCTGGTTGGCCTGTTGGCCACCCTGTTGTCCGCCTTGCTGACCACCCTGTTGTCCGCCCTGGCCCTGCTGACCACCCTGGCCCTGTTGACCACCCTGTCCCTGTTGTCCCTGTTGTCCCTGCTGACCTTGTTGGCCACCCTGCTGACCTTGCTGGCCTTGCTGCCCCTGTTGGCCCTGCTGCCCTTGTTGGCCCTGCTGTCCACCCTGTTGACCTTGCTGACCGCGCTGACCCTGCTGCCCTTGCTGGTTCCCCTGCTGCTGGCCCTGTTGGCCCTGTTGTCCGCGCTGGCCGTTTTGGCCCTGTTGGCCTCGCTGTCCCATCTGTTCGAGCTGTTGACGCAGCCGTTCCACCTGTCCGAGCGCGTTCTCGGCCAGCTTGTCCTGCTGCCCGGCCTTGCCGTCGCCGCTCTTATCCATCGCCTGCTGGACCTGTTTCAACTGATCCTTCAGCTCGTTGATACCCTGCGTGATGGTGGCCTCGCTCATCACCGCGTAGCCGCCCATGCCGCGACGGAGCCAATCCGCATTGCGCTGCATGTCGCGTTCGATTTCGGCCTGCTGCACTTCACCCAAGGCTTCGCGCATCTTGGTCGCCGCCTTGCGCTGCGTATTCTGCAGATCGCGCACCGCGGACTGCATGCCCTGTTGCAGCTTCTTCAGGTCCTGAACCTCGCCTTCCTTCTCCTGCGCCATCTGGTTGGCCTGTTCGCGCGTGACGCCCTGGCTGTTGGGACCGAACGCGCGCCGCATCTGGCCTTCGAAGGCCTGCTGCCGCCGTGCCAGATCTTCCGCCTGACGGGCCAAATCTTCCACCTGGTTGGAAGACTGCGCACCGCGCATGCCGGAAAGCATCTGCTCGGCTTCCTTCAGCCGTTCCGCCGCGCGGCGAGCCTGCGCTTCGCCCTGCGGCGTGCCGGCCTGCTGCGAAGAGGCCGCTCCCCGCATATCGTCATTCGCCTGAGTCAGGCGCTCCAGCATTTGGCGCATTTGCTCGGCGCTCGCCCCGCGCACGTTGTTCTGTTGCTGCTGCGCACGCTGCTGCAACGATTGCTGACCCTGTTGGCCTTGCTGACCCTGTTGGCCTTGCTGACCCTGCTGGCCTTGTTGACCCTGCTGACCTTGCTGTCCCTGTTGGCCCTGCTGGCCGCCCTGCTGGCCTTGTTGACCTTGCTGGCCCTGCTGACCTTGCTGGCCCTGCTGTCCTTGCTGACCCTGTTGCCCCTGCTGACCCTGTTGCCCCTGCTGACCTTGCTGGCCCTGCTGTCCTTGCTGCCCCTGTTGGCCCTGCTGCCCCTGTTGGCCTTGCTGATTGCGGCTCAACTGGTTGCTCTGCTGGTTCTTGGCCAGATCTTCGAGTTGCCGCTGCAGTTGCTCCGCCTCGCGGCGCAGCATTTCCTGCTGCCAGCGCTGTTGGGAAGTCTGCTGCTGACCCTTCTTCTGCTGTTCCGCGAGTTCCTGCTGGCGCTTGGCAAGCTGCTGCAGTTTCTGCAGCGCATCGTCGATCTGCTGCTGCTGCTGGCCGCCGCCCCCACCACCGCCGCTCTGGCGCTGATTGCTCTCGTACTGATTCTTCTCGGTATCGAGTTCGAGGTCGAACAGCCCTTCCATATCGCGTGCGCCGGCGCCGCCGCCACCGCCCCCACCGCCGCCGCCCTGCCGCTGATTGCCGAATGCCACCTGAATGTCGCGCGAGGTCGCCTCCGCGCGCATCAGGAACTGCAGCGCCTTCTGCTCGTCCGGCAGCGCATCCTGCCATTTGCCGGCCTTCAGCTTTTCGCCTGCCGGACCCATCGCAGCGACTGCCGTCTCCATGTCCTTCACGAAGCTGCGGAACGATTCGCCGGCGTCCGTCAACTGGCGCGCCTTCATGCGGTCGGCCAGCGATTTCGCCTGATCGCGCAGTTTGCTCTGCACGCCCGCCAGGAACGCCGCATTCTCCTGGTCGGTACCCTTGGCGCCCGCGCCCTTCAACTGATTCCACGTCGCCGCGATGATTTCCTTCTGACGCTTGGAAATCTGATTCTGATCTTCTTCGTCGCCGCCCCCACCGCCGCCCCCACCGCCGCCGGCCTGCTGGCTCTGCGTGTAGTTGCGTTCAAACGGCTGCACTTCGATGAAATAAATATCCGTGCTGGCCTTGGTGCGGGCATCCTTGGCGAGCGCGTACATGCTCACCACATCACCCGGCTCAACCTTGAAATCTTCCAGCGCGATCGTGCTGCGGCCGGTCGCGGTCTTGCCGCCCGTCGCCATCGGCACCACCTTCTCCGGCGCCCCGTTCACCGAATAGTGCAGTTCCACCGACTTGAGTGCGAAATCGTCCTTCGCCTCCACCTCGATGCCCACTTCTTCAATCGGCGATGCCTTGAAATCGCGTCCCGGCCGCGTCATCTTGATTTCCGGAGCCTTGTCGCGCTGCGCTTCGATAAAGTAATCTTCGCTGAGACGGACGTCCTCGCCGCCTTCCAGCGCCGCGATGTGGAACTGCCCGTCTTTATTGATCGGCACGGTCGCCATCAGCGTGTTGTTCGGACCGCTCTTCAGCGTCAGCTTCGAGCCGTCGTCCAGCATGATGATCCCGTTGGCCAGCGGACGGTCGGTCGTAACCTCGACATCCGCCTTCGTGCCTTCCACTGCCCGCAGGTCGCCGCCCGGATCTTCCACTTCGTCCTTGGCGCCCAGCCACGAGGGGTAGTGATAGGTCACCCGGAGCTTCTTCACGCCCGGGAGATCGATCACACTCAGCTTGTAAGTCTCGCTCTTCACGCCGCCCGCCTCGACGTAGTAGTCGAGATTCTCGGGAACGCCCGCAATCACGAACTGGTACGCGGTGCCGCCGGTTTCGACGCCCATCTCCGCCTGCTCCCACTGCGAAGCGCTGGCGTATTTGGCGAAGAAACGCACCTTGGGTGCGGTGAAGCCAGTCAGATGGGCACTAATCAACTGATCGCTGCGTTTGCGGACCGTGCGATTGCCCGGGTCCACCGAAATCGAATAGAACGGTTTGCTGGCGCCCTTGGGCAAGCCTGCCCACAAAAGCGAGGTGCCGTAGCCCAGGAAGCCCGGCGCGGAGGCAAGCCAGACCAGGGCCAGAGCCGCCACCACGGCGGCGGACGAGAAGCTGACAATCCAGGAGCTCTTGACCACGGTCCGCGGCTGCGCGTTCTGCGCCAGTTTGAGGGCGTCATCGGCCAGAAGCTGCAGGAACGGGTCGCCCGGGTTCTGATCCAGGCGCTCGGTCAGGGTCAAAAGGCGCTCTTCGAACTGCGGGCATTCGGCTTCGGCGCGGCGTGCCGCCTTGCGGCGATTGAGGCGGATCACCGGGATCACCAGCGCGAGACCAATGGCTAGCGCGATTCCCACGAACAGGAACACGCGCGCGCCAATCACGCTGCCGTGCGAGAAGGCGAACTGGTTGATGACCAGCACCGCGATGACGGTCAGGGCCAACGCCATACCGGCCGTCACCGCGATTCCGCGCGTCAGTGCAATGAGACGAAGCCTTTTTTCAATGGCTCCCAGATACTCACTCAAGCGATCCAAAGGTTTCATACCGCCGCCTCTTTATCAACCGAAAGATGTTGATTACCCAGCAAGGACTCGGCCAGTGCCAGCAACAGCACGGCCAACATCACATACCACCATAATGACACTGGTTTCTGGTCTTCACCGGTACTGGTGGTTCCCGCGCTCGCCGTACCCTGGGCTGTATTCTGCCACAGTGTCACACTATCGGTGCTGACCGGCGTAAGGTCGCTCTCATGCCGGTCTGCATTTACCGCCACCAATTCGTTGCGTCCATTGGGCCGGCGGATATCGTAAAACCCCGCCATGGTGTATTGAATATTCTGCGCCTTGCTGGCTTCTTCCAGGCTTAGCGCACGCTCGCCCTTGGGGTCCAGCACGTCCACTGCCGCGCCTTTTTCCTTGGAATCGCGCAATTCCCCGAAGCCCCCTACCAGCACCATCGCCGGACCGGCATCCAGATGTCCCAGATAGCGGGCCGTTAGTTCGATGAACGGTACGAAGGACGCGTGAATGGGGAAATCGTTTGCCACGTTGTCGAAGGTGGACCCGAAAATCAGTACATGACCTTCGCCAATCTGCTGGTCGATCAGGAGCGGGGTCTGGTCGCTCAATTTCGCCACCACCCGTCCGCTACCCGGGTTGACGTGGATGGTCTGATAGAACTTCACGCCCTCCCAGCGGTCGTCTTTGAGAATCGAAGGGTGCGAGGCATCCAGCCAGGCCGCGGTCTGGAAGCGTTCCCCTTCGCGGCCGGCATAGCGCGTTTCCTGAATGGCATCTCCCGTCACCGGCACCTTGCTGCGGCTCATCGAGAGGTGGCCCAGCGAGATCAAGACGCTGCCGCCGCTGCGCACATATTCCTTCAGCGCCGTTTCGAAGGTCGGCGGCACGGCGCCGATATCGCTCAGCACCACAAAAGCGTATTTCGCCGGAGAAACGTTGCTCACCTGATCGATCGTGGCCTGATCGATTTCGAACGCCGATTGGCCGGCCGCTTCCAGCGCCGCCTTGAAGAACACATGGGCCCGGCTGCCGGTAGCTTCCTGCACGAACAGCGCGTGGCGCGGATCGCCCCGTTCCACCGAAAAATAGAACGTGTCGTCCGCCGGCAGCGCATCCCCCGTATCCAGCCGGACCTCGCCCTTATTGCGTCCGTAAGGCACGTCGAGGGAGAGAAATTCCACCGTGGCGCGGCCGTTCTCCGGCACTTCCACCTGTTTGCTCTCGGTGACACGGCCATTGAGCATCAGCGATACCGTGCGCGTCGCCTTCTTATTGGCAAAGCCCGCGACCGTGGCCAGAACACGCGTCTTCTTGGCGTCGTACACGCGGCGCGGAGCCACTACGTTCTCCACCGCGAAATTCCCGGTCTCCTTGGCCTCGATCGGGTGCGGATTCAACTTGATGGCCGCGCTCAGGCGCAGGTCGTTGAAGTTCGAAGGCCAGCCCGTCTGCTGCATGTCCGAGTAAAGCTCCACGGCCAGGGGCAGCTTGAGCGACGTCGAAATCGAACGTAGCGAGCGTGAAAGCTCGCCGTAAGAAGTACGCGCATCGCCGGGCTCGATGGAATCCACCGCCGCGTTCAAAGCGCCATGATCGTCAGTGACTTCGCTGAGCACCTGCACGCGCGAGCCGAACGCCAGCACCTGCGCGCGTTGTCCCGCACGCAGGCCGCCGATGACGGATTTGGCCGCGGACTTGGCCTCCGAGAGCCGGGTCCCGGTGCGCATGCTGAGCGAATTGTCGATTGCCAGGACGGTCACTTCCCCGGAGCGCGCCGAAGCCACCACGCTCTGGCGCACGTAAGGATGCGCAAAGGCCAGCACCAGCAACAACACCAGCAGCGCACGTGCGGCAAACAGCAACAGGTAGCGCAGGCGGCGGTGCTTGATGGAACTCTGCGTCCGCTTCTCGAAAAACATCAGCGAACTGAACGGCAGCGGGGTGGTCTTGTGTTTGCGCAGCAGGTGAAGCCAGACCGGCAGCCCGACGGCCACCGTGCCCGCTAGAAACCATGGCGTAAGGAATCCCATCGATTTACATTCGCCCCTTGCGAACCTGCAGATACTCGCGCAAACATTCGTCCAGCGGACGGCTGGTATCCATTAAGAAGTAGTCCATTCCCGCACCGCGAGTCTTGGAACGCAGCGTTTCAATGTGCGCGTCCATGCGCTTGCGGTATTCGTGGCGCGCATATTCCGGCGAGACTTCCAGCGATTTCGTGGTTTCTTCCAGATCGAACAGCAACACCGGATCCTTGAAGGTAGGTTTGATCTCCTGCGGATCGAGCATATGGAACAGCACCACCTCGTTGCCGCGATAGCGCAGCGGTTCCACAGTCTTCACGATCTCATCGGGATCGGCATAGAAATCGCTCATCACGATGACGATGCCGCGCCGATGCAGGAAATTCTGGAAGTGCACGAACGGCTTGGAGAAATCGGTGTGCGTGCCGGGTTCGGCCTTCTCGATGGCATGCAGCAGACGGAACAGTTGGCCCTGGCGGGTCGACGGCGCCACGTAGTTCTTTACGTCCTCATCGAAGATGATGAGGCCGGCGGCATCGCGCTGCGTGCTCGCCATATAGCAGAGCGAAGCGGCCACGAAACGCGCATATTCCAGCTTGTTGACCTTGCCCGACCCATAGCCCATGGAAGCGGAGGTGTCGAGCAGCACCAGGAGCTGCGAATTGGTTTCGCCCTTATAGCGTTTGAGGAAACATTTGTCAGTGCGCGCGAAGACGTTCCAATCGACGTGCCGCAAATCGTCCCCTTCGGTATAAGCGCGATATTCGGCGAATTCCTGGGAAAACCCGAAGTCGGGAGAGCGATGGAGCCCTGAGATGAAGCCATCGACGACGGTCTTGGCAACCAGGTCGAGAGAGGAGATAGAAGCCAGTGTGGCCGGGTCGAGGAAGCGCTGCAACATTTAGCGTGGCCCTCCGGTGGGTCGAGAGTCAGAGACTACCGCAGAGACGCAGAGACGCAGAGGAAAACGCAGAGAAGACCGGGACACAGAGAGGTTGGCCTGGTTAGACAGTCTCATTACGCTTGAGCTTCCTTCCCCAGTTCATTTACCACTCGGCGGACTCCGTCCTTCAGCACGGGCACGTTGAAGTTGATCAGAAGTCCGACCTGCTTGTCGAAGTTCTTCAAGTACGTCAGCAGTTGAGCCGAATGAAGTGGCAGCAACTGCTCCATCGCCTTGATTTCCAAAATGACGGTCCCTTCCACCAGAAGATCCAGGCGGTAAAGATAACTCAACTGCCTGTTCTTATAACGTATGGGAAGAGGAACTTCCCGCTGATACGAAATACGCACGTCCTCGAACTCCATGCAGAGACACTCCTGATACATGGACTCCAATAGGCCCGGCCGCAAGGCGCGATGCACTTCGATCGCGGCGGCGATGATCCTGTAGGTCAGAGCGTTGATTTCAGTAGTGTTCCCCAAGGGGCTCGTCTCACTCTTCGCTTCCGTCTTCTCTGCGTTTTCCTCTGCGTCTTTGCGTCTCTGCGGTGAGAGCTTTAACTCCTAATCTCGAGGAGCCGGTTTCGCTTCCAGGATCTTTTTCAAGATATCGTCCTGCTTCAACCGGTCGCTTTCCGCGTGGAAGTTCAACAGAACGCGGTGGCGCAGTACCGGGATGTAGAGGGCGCGCACGTCCTCGTACGTCACGTGGTACCGGCCCTTCATCAAGGCCCGCGCTTTGGAGGAGAGTACCAGGAACTGGGCGGCGCGCACGCTGGCGCCGTAGTTGACGTACTTCTTCACGAAGTCCGGCGCGGTCGGGTCGCTCGCGCGCGAGAAGCGCACCAGGTCCACGACATATCGCGCCACGCTGTCCCCGATGGGCACCATGCGCACCAGTTGTTGGAAATCGAGGATCTCTTTGGCCGTGGTCACCGTTTCCGCGCTGTCCACCGTGGTCACCGTGGTCAAGTCGACCACCTTTACTTCTTCTTCCGCCGAAAGATAGTCCAGCACGGTATTGAACAGGAAGCGATCCAACTGCGCTTCGGGCAGCGGATAGGTGCCTTCCAGTTCGATCGGGTTCTGCGTGGCCAGTACGAAGAACGGGTTGGGCAGCGTATAGATGTTGCCGCGCACCGTGCAGGTGCGCTCCTGCATGGCTTCGAGCAGCGCGCTCTGCGTCTTGGGAGGCGTACGGTTGATTTCGTCGGCCAGCAGAATGTTGCCGAAGATCGGACCCTGTACGAAGGTCCAGGTGCGCCGTCCCGTGGTGGGATCTTCTTCAATGATGTCCGTACCGGTCATGTCGGTGGGCATCAGGTCGGGCGTGAACTGGATGCGGCGGAAAACCAGCCCCAGCGTCTGCGCCATGGTACGCACCAGCAACGTCTTGGCGGTGCCGGGCAAGCCCGTGATCAGACAGTGGCCGCCCACGAACAAGGCGATCATCACCTGTTCCAGCACCTCCTCCTGACCCACGATCACGCGACGCACCTGCGTCACGATATCGCTCTGCACCTGGCGAAAGCGCTCGATACGCGCTTTGAGAACTTCCGGCTCCAACTGCGTCACGGTTGACATGTTTTGTCCGTTTCTCGTTCCTTTACTTCTTCGTGCCTTCGGTCGTGCTCAATTCTAACAAGAGCTTCTGCGCGGGGCGGAACCCCGGAGCCGCTTCCAGGGCGGCCAGCAATTCTTCCTGCGCCTGGGCGGCCTGCTTGTCGGCGTGATAGGCGCGGGCCAGGTCATAGTGCGCCTGCGCCGGGTCTTGCGGATTGCGCGCCAGTACGGCGGCGAATTCGCGAATGGCCCCTTTGGCGTTGCCCTGCGTCAACAAAAGTCCGCCCAGACTGCGATGCGCCGCCGGGTCCATCGGATAGATGAAATTCAGCCGGGTCAGTGCATCGGCGGCTTCCTTGGTACGGCCCGCCTCTTCCAGGCTCTTGGAGAGAAGTTTCAAACTCTCGGGATCGCGCCCCCCGATTTTCTCGTAGCGCAGCAATTCCTCAATGGCGGCAGGTTTGTTGCCTTGCGCCAGGTAGGCATCGGCCAGCATTTCGTAAACGCTGTGCTCTTCCACGTAATCCGGATACATGTCCCGAATGGCGGTGCCTTCTTTGATTACCGCGCCCCAATCTTTCGTCTTGGTAAATTCGTAGACGGTCTTCAGCCTCTTCTTCCACTCATCGACGTGGTCTACCGAGTTCTTGGTGTCGGCTTCCACATAGGCCAGGAACTGCTTGTCGAAATCGGCCGGCTCCATTTTGAGATTCTTGCGGACCACGTCCGCCGTCTCGCCGCCCTGGCCGAAGTCGTGAAGCATGTTGAGCAGTGTATCCCAACCGAACTTTTCATCGATGTAATCGCAGATGCGGCCCGCCTGGAAATAGCTGACAATCACCTGCGTCGGCACCGTCGGGTGGATGAAGCCGCGATCGAGTTCCACAATCGGCAGCAGTTTCTTGTCCTTGATCGCCGCCAGCACGTCGGGACTCAGGCGGTCGCCCCAATCCGGCGAGATAGCCGTCTCTTCGTGCACCGCCATGCCTTCGGTGAACCAGCGGGGCACGCGATGTCCCGTGGCCGTCAGCGTGTACACGTGGCTCATTTCATGCCACAGCGTGGAAGCCCAATGAAAGGTCCCCGGCTTCCGGCCCGACGGACTGTCCATCGCCACCGAATACCCGAAGGTGACGCCGAGAGCGCCCAATCCCGGCATGCCGAGCGTGCGCACCGCGAAATCTTCGTGGTCGGGATAGACTTCCACCTGCACCGGCTTCTCGAGCTTTAGGCGGTACTTCTTCTCGTACGTCGCCATGGCGCGGTCCATCTCGCTCTGGAAATAGGGGCGCAGCAGTTCGGCTTCCTTCTTGTGCAGTTTGAGGACGGTGGTGGGCGTCGTGAACGTCTCGAAGTTCTTGTAGCTGTCCATCAACTTCAGGGAGTTCCGCGTGGCCTTGTCCTGAAACTCGTTGTTGAAGCACAGTTCGAGCTCTTTGTACGCCTCTTCGTTCTGTCCGAGACGCATCAGGTTGATGCCCAGCTTGGCGTGTGCGCTAAACAACTGCGGGTCCAGTTGGATGGCTTTGCGGAAATACTGGATGCCCTCTTCGTAGCGCCGGTTCATGACGAAGAAGTGACCGACAGTCTCGAAGCCCTTGCCCGTGGTCACCTGCCAGGGAGTTTCTTTCTTGTCCGCCAGCCAGTCGATGGTGGCCAGAATGGCTTTGGCCTGCTGCGAATTCGCGTCGATTTCGAGCGCCTTCTTGGCTTCTTCCGTGGCCTTGGTGTTGTCGTTGTCTTCCAGCGCGATGCGGGCCAGCAGTTCCTGCGCTTCCGCCAGTTTGGGGTCGATTTCCAGGGCCTTCTTTGCCAGGTCCCCGGCGCGGGAATCGAAATTCTCGGACGCCAGCAGCGCCAGCCCCATCAGGGCGCCGACGTGGTCCTTCTTCAATTCCAGCGCTTCGTTGAACAGGTCCTGCGCGTCGTCCGGCTGGGCGTGGTCCAGCATCATCCGGCCCCAGCGCACCTTGTAGTCGGGGTTCTTAGGATCCCCTTTTTCCAGCGCTTTGAAGACTTCGTTGGCTTCTTTAAATCGCCGCGCTTTCCATAAAGTTTCCGCCTGTTGCAGCGTCTGCGCGGGCAGAGATAGAGCAAAGAGGAGCGTTACGGCTCCCAGCCGTCGGAGGTATCTCACTATATTTCCCTCACGGTTTGTCGAGGGCCTCCTGCGTTTTGGCAAGTTCAAGGAGGAGTTGGGTAAGCTGGCGCTTGTACTCCGCAGCCGGCATCGCGGCTTTGTCGAATTTGACTTTTTCGATGGCCTGTTCGAGTTGTTCCTTCTTGTCCAGCAGGGGGCGTTTGTTGGGGTCGCGCGCGGCGGCGGCATTAGCGCCGAGACGCACCACGGTAAAGGCGGAGGCGAGTTTGCCTTGGCCGTTTTCGGCCGTTGCGGCTTTCTCGCCCATTCCCTTCCCGGTGTCCTCGATCACCGAGTGTTCGGTGGCGAGGCGTTTCTGCGTGTCAAAAAATTCGGTGGTCTTGGCCTGCGCGAAGCGGAACGCTTCCAGCGCGCTCACCGCTTCATTCTTGTCGGTATCGGCGGCCGGGTCGCGCAGGGCTTCGGCGAAGTAGCGCGCGAAATTGGTCGCGTTCTTTTCCGAACCCGCCTTGGTGGCCGAAATCACGATGCGGTTGGCCTTGCGCAAGCTTTCAATGGAGCCGCCGCTGCAACTGGTCATGTTGACCACAAGCTGCCGCTGCGCAGGCACACGGTCCATCAGCGCGGCCAGGTCCGTGGCAGTGATGTCGGGACCGGTAATGTTAAACTTGTATTCGCGCCCATCGTAGCTGCCGTGCCCGATCAGGATGACCACCAGGGAATCGGCCGGCTTCGCCTGGCTGGCGATGGTCGCCATGCGACTGCGAATCTGGTCGATGGGCGGCGCCACCAAAGTGGCCACCACGTTATCGCTGCCTGCCTTCTTCAGGCTGCCATCGATATCCTCGGCCCACATTTTGAAGCGCTGCGTATAATCCGCCTCGCCGCCAAGCCCGGCTACGGTCAGGTAGTATGTGGCTGCGGGCGCGGAGCAGGCGGCGGCCAACAGTAAGGCGAGCGTTTTCATACTACACCCCACTTGCGCCGCAGCAGCCATTCCGAAGCACGGATGGCCATGGCCAGCAGGAAGACCACCGGCATATCCCAAAGATCGCGCGTTTCGCGGGTAGTAATTCCCGCCTCGGAGTAGGAAATCTCATTCGTTAATTTGGACGCCTCATCGGGCTTGTAGTACCGTCCGCCGGTTTGCTCGCTCAATTTGGCCAGCAGTTCCTTGTTCTGCGAGGTGTGGAAGTTCTCGGCGACGCCGTCTTCCCGCCGGAAGGTGAGCACGTCCTGCCCCACTTTCTCGGTGTCCTGTCCGGCCAGAATTTCCACCACGTACGAACCGGACTTCTCGGCCGTCCACTCACCCCCGTATATACCTTCTTCCAGCGGGACCGGAGAAAGTTCCATCGTTGCGCTGGTACCATCCGGTTCCAGGAAGCGCGCCTGCACTTTGGCGTTGGTCACCGGCTTGAACTGCTTGTCGCGGACTTCGACGCGGATCGGCAGCTTCGTCTCATCGCTCAGCACGCTCCGGGGAGTGGTGGCGGTCACCTGCCCGGGCGCGTCGTTCACCAGATGGCGGAACATCTGCTGCCAGAAGGTGGCGTGGGTTTTATCCGCGTGGTCGAGCCACATCTTCCAGCGCCAACTGCCTTCGGTGGCGAACAGGGCGGTGCGGCCGCGGCCGAAATTCTGCGTGACCAGGAGCGGCTGCGTGCGCTTGCCCGGCGGCGTGACTTCCAGCAGCGTGGTGGCGCCCGGCTTGGCCTCTCCCACTTCCTGATAATTGGCAATCTGGGGAATCTTCTTCCAGCGTTCCGCGTTGCGCTGCGGGTTTTCGTCCAGGCGGGTGAGCACGCTCTGCGCGCCCTGCTGAGTCAGCGTCACCGGAGAGAAATCGCGGTGGAAAGTGCCGCGGCCTTCGGGCAGGCGCGTCGGCACGAGGTCTGCCATCGGCGAATTCTGCCAGCCGCCATCGCTCAGGCTGGCGCGTCCGGCGATGAACAACAAACCCCCGCCGCGGCGATCCACGAAATCCTTAATGGCCTGCTGCTGCGGTGCGGTGAAGTAACTGGCCTCCACGCCGCCGATGATGATTCCCTGATAAGCGAACAATTCCTCGGGCTTCGCCGGGAAACCGTCTTCCAGTTCCTTCGAGTCTTTGATGCCCTGGCGGTAGATCTTGTTCTGCGTGGTGCGCAGCATGCTGGGCAGCTCGATGCCGATGTCGGGATAATCTTCAATCGCGCGGCGAATGAACTTGTATTCCCAGACCGGCTCGCCCTGGATGTAGAGGATGCGCGGCTTGCGCGCTTCCACATTGACCACGCGGGTGATTTTGTTGTTCAGCGCATTCTCTTCGCCGCCGATCGGGTCCACCGAAATCTCAATGGTTTTGGGCCCTGCGGTGCCGCCGTTGAAGACCAGCGTCTCGGGCTGGAGCACCCCGTTATCCTTGAACGTGACGTCCTGCGAGACCAGCACTTTGCCGCTCTCGCGCACGGTGAGCTTGCTCTTTTGGCCGCTGAGTCCCCAGCTTTGCAGGGTGATAGTGGCAGTGAGTTTGGAATCGGGCAGGGCGCGGGCGGGCACTACCGCGTCGGTGATTTCGACATCGCGGTCGGGATGTTCCTTACCGTAGCCGATGGTGTGAATGGGAATGCGCTGACGGCGGATGGCGGCCACGGTGGCGAGGTCGATTCCGCCGGCGTTATCGGCGCCATCGCTGAGCATCACAATCGCGCCGAGGGGCAGCGAGGATGATTCGGCGAGCACGCGCTCCAATGTGTCTCCCAGGCGCGAGGCGGGCGCGGAGGCAGTCAACTGGTCGGGTTTCAGGATGCGTTCGGGCTCGCGGCCAAATTTGTAAAGCCTCACCTGGAAGCGATCGCTGAGGCCTTTGAGAACTCCCGAATCGAGTGTAGCTTTGGCGGCGGCTCCGCGTGTGCCGCTGGTATCGTTGATCGCCATGCTGCGCGAATCGTCCACTAGCACCGCCACCACGTTCTGTTGGGGGCGCAGCGTGGCCACGCTGAGGGCGGGGTGCCAGAGCAGGAACAGGATCAGCGCGATCAGGCCGCTTTCCAGCAGCCAGATGGCGATCGGACGGGCGCCGGACAGCATGCCGTGATTGCGGCGCACATGCCAGAACAACGCGCCCGCGCATGCCAGGGTGGCGATCACTAGCAGCCAGACGGGCCACGGTGTCAAAAAGACGAACTGGCCCTTATGGAAAAGGCTGGCCGGGTATTTGAACAGGAGTTCGAACATGGTTCCACTTCAGGCGCAGATCGCGATATGTATAGGGACGTACCTGCAACCGCTTGGCGTTACAAGCACTTTCAGATTGACGGGAAAGTCCACAGAGCGAAGCCCTCGCTAGTTCCAAAGCATACCACGCGCAAGTTCTCTACTGGGTTAGACTGGTTCGGCATGAAACGGTGTCTTTTGGCTGTTGTTTTTTTCGCTTCTTTGGCGCTGTCCAAGACCTTCACGCTCGAGCAGGCACTCTCGGCGCCTTTCCCCTACGAACTCACGGCGGCGCCCGGCGGAGGCAAGGTCGCGTGGGTGTTGAACGAACGCGGCGCGCGCAATATTTGGGTGGCTGCGGCGCCCGATTTCAAGGGTGTCCGGCTGACGAATTACACGCAGGATGACGGGCAGGATCTTGGGCAATTGCGCTGGACGGCGGATGCCCGGAGCGTGGTGTACGTGCGCGGGGGCGACCTGGAGTATCTCGGACGCGCCGAACCCAATCCCGCACAGGATACGGCGGGCGTGCAGCAGGCGATTTGGGTGGCGACGCCCGGCGAGGCGCCGCGCAAACTCGCCGCCGGCCACTCGCCGGAGATCTCACCCAAAGGGGACGTGCTGGTTTACCTGAGCGGCGGTTCCATCTGGAGCGTGCCGGTCACCGGCAACACGGGAGCCGCGCCGCTGTTTCAGCAGCGTTCGGGAGTGCAGGCCGGCGAACTTCACTGGTCGCCGGACGGTTCCAAGCTGGCATTTGTGAGCGATCGCACCACTCACAGTATCGTTGCCGTCTACGACTTCGCCGCCAAAACGCTGAGCTATCTCGACCCTGGCGTGGATCAGGACACCGAGCCGGTCTGGTCGCCCGATGGCAAACAAATCGCGTTCCTGCGCATGGCCTCGGGCGGGGGCAGCCGAGGGGCGCGCCGTACGGGCGACCCGTGGTCCATCCGGGTGGCGAGCGTAGCGACGGGCGAGGGTCGCGAAGTGTGGCAGGCGCAAGCCGGAGCGGGCAGCGTATTCCGCGGCATCGTGGCCGCGGATCAGTTGAAGTGGACCAGCGGCAATCGCATCGTCTTCCCCTGGGAGCGCGATGGCTGGACGCACCTCTACTCGGTGGCGGTCGACGGCGGGGCGGCGGCGCTGCTCACTCCCGGCGAGTTCGAAGTGGAGCACGTGACGTTCTCGCAGGATGGCAGCGAGGTGGTCTACGTCTCCAATCAGGACGATCTCGACCGGCGGCACATCTGGCGCGTCCCGAGCGCGGGCGGGCGCGCTCCGGTGGCGGTGACGAAAGGCGAGTCGATCGAATGGTCGCCGGTGGCGGTGCAGGGCGGACTGGCCTATCTGCGCAGCGAGGCGAAGCGGCCGGCGCGCGCCGTGGTGCAGTTGGGCGGCTCGGCGCGCGATCTGGCTCCGGAAACGGTGCCGGCAGGTTTTCCGGCGGACGATCTGGTGACGCCGCAGCAGGTGATCTATTCCGCCACGGACGGCATGCCGGTGCACGCGCAGTTGTTCCTGCCGCCGGGCGGCACAGGCAGCGCGAAGCGTAAGGCGCTGGTGTTCCTGCACGGCGGGTCGCGGCGGCAGATGCTGCTGGGCTGGCATTACATGGATTACTACAACAATGCCTACGCCATGAATCAATTTTTGGCGAATCAGGGCTACATCGTGCTGGCGATCAACTATCGCAGCGGGATCGGGTACGGGCTGAATTTCCGGGAGGCGCTGAACTTCGGCGCCACGGGCGCGAGCGAGTTCAGCGACGTGGAGGGCGCCGGATTGTACTTGCGCAATCGCCCGGATGTGGATGCGGCGCACATCGGCTTGTGGGGCGGGTCGTATGGCGGTTATCTGACGGCGCTCGGCCTGGCGCGCGCGTCGAATCTGTTCGCCGCCGGGGTGGACTTCCACGGGGTGCACGATTGGAGCACGCGTTTTGCGGCGGGCAGCGAAGAGCGGCGAACAGCGTTCGACGCGTCGCCGATGGCGGCCGTGAAGACGTGGAAATCGCCCGTGCTGCTGATTGCCGGCGATGACGACCGCAATGTGAATTTCGCGGAGACCATCGCGATGGTCAATGCGCTGCGGCGGGCGGACGTGTATTTCGAGCAGCTCATTCTGCCGGACGAAATCCACACCTTCCTGCGGCACGCTTCGTGGCTGAGAGGGTATCAGGCCGCGGCCGATTTCTTCCAACGCAAGTTGTGAAATGGGCGCGGGCGGCAATAGACGGCCGTTCGTTCTTGAGGTGGGGTATGAAGTCGCCGAGTAATTTTGCAGGCGTTCTGGGAGCCGAATTACAGGAACTGGGCGCGCGCAGGTGCGCCCTCTTTCCTAACCAGCAACCGTTACCGCACGCGCCAGAGGCCGACCACCCCTATGTGCAGGCCCATCGCTTACGGGCCTTCGGCATGTGCCTTTCCGGCGGCGGGATTCGCAGCGCCACCTTCAATCTCGGTGTCCTGCAAGGGCTGGCCGAGTTGGGGCTGCTGCCCTATCTGGATTACCTCTCCACGGTCAGCGGCGGCGGCTATATCGGCTCGTGGCTGCACGGCCTCATCCGCAATACGTATCGCGGCGACCCGGTCGCGGCGCAGCAGGCATTGCTCCCCACCCGCGTGCCCGGCCAGTCGTCCCACGACCCCATTTCGTTCCTTCGCAAATACAGCAACTACCTGGCCCCGCAAGTGGGCCTGTTCAGTCCCGATTTCTGGACCATTGGCTCGGTGTGGATCCGCAACATGAGCCTCAATCTGGCGATCCTCATCCCGTTTCTGATCGGCGTGGTGCTCACCGTGCTGATGGCCGGGTTGCTGCAGCAGCGCTTCTCCCAGGGACTGGAAGCCGAACTGGCGCGCACCCTGTGGGCCTTTGCTCTGGCGTTCGCGGTGCCGATTGTGGGCTGCAATCTGCGGCAGATCGTCTTCGACCAGTTCCCCGAACTGACGCCGCGCTGGGAACTGCCGGACCTGTCGGGCCGCGGCTTCGTCGGCGGCGCCACGCTGTGTATTATGTTCGCCGCCTACATCCTCGGCGCTTTTCGTTTCGATCCCCACCCGGTGGGCTCCGGCGTGCTGCTCTTCATTCTGTTCTTCCTGCTGCAATGGGTGGGCGGCTTCCGGCTCTGCTATTCCAAACGGCACGCGGGCTCAAACGGCTGGGCGTTTCTGCTGGCCATTCCGTTTGTGAGCGCCGCGCTTACTGCCACGCTGTTGTGGTACGTCTGGACCCTGACCAGCGCCTGGGACCGGCCCGATTCGGACTGGCTGCGCATCGCGTTCGGCCCGGTATTGATCCTGGTTGTCTGGATGTGCGGCACCACGCTGCAGGTTGGCCTGATGGGGTCCGACTACCCCGATGCGGCGCGCGAGTGGATGGCGAGCCTCGGCGCCTCGGTTTCCATCGCCATAACCGGCTGGGTGGGGTTGTTTGTGCTGGCCGTCTTCGGGCCGTACTGGCTTGCCACCGTGACACTCCGCTGGGCTCCGCTTGGCGTGACGCTGGCGGGCGGCTGGATTTTGAGCGGCATTGGCGGCTATCTTTCGGGTAAAAGCGCCAGGTCGAAAGGCGGAGCCGCCGAGGGTGAGTGGGATGGCCGCACGTGGGCGCTGGAGGTGTTGGCCACGGTCGCCCCGTTCCTGTTCCTGGCCGGCTTTCTGCTCTTCGTGTCCCTGGGAACCCATCTGCTGCTGCGCGCCATCGCCGGGTCCATGGGGATTCAGGCGAATTGCGTGGTGCCTTCCGTCGAGGGAGTGCCGCAGTGGTTGCTCTGGCTGGAACCGGTGAAGCACGAATACTGGTGCTTCCTTTACTACGCCAACCAGCCGCTCCTGTTCACGGGCATGGCGCTGCTGGCCGCCTGCGGCGTGATCATCGGACTGCTGCCGCTGCGCATCAACATCAACGAATTTTCGATGCACCACTTCTACAAGAACCGGCTGGTGCGCTGCTATCTGGGTGCCGGCCGGCACCAGCGTTTACCGAACCGGCTGACCGGCTTCGACCCGCACGACGATTTCCCCATCGCCGCGCTGGTGCCGTCCCATCCCGTCGTCCCCTATCGCGGGCCGTACCCCATCGTGAACTGCGCTCTCAATCTGAATACGGGCAGCGAATTGGCCAAACAGGAACGGCGGGCGACTTCGTTTGTCTTCACGCCGCGCTACTGCGGTTTCGATCCTCCGTATTCCAGGGAAGACCAGGCGGCCGCGTCCAGCTCCAGCGATCTCAAGACCGAGGGGTATCGCGCCACCGCCGGTTACATGGAACCTGCGGGTCCGGGGCTGGGAACCGCGATGGCGATATCCGGCGCAGCCGCCAACCCCAACTCGGGTTACCACACCTCTGCCCCGCTGGCGTTCCTGATGACCATTCTCAATGTGAGGCTGGGCTGGTGGCTGGGCAATCCGCGGCGCGACACGCCGAGCGCACGGCCGGGTCCGAAGAATGCGCTGGCAGCGCTGCTTTCCGAACTGTTCGCGCAATCCAATGGACGCAGCCGGTATATCAATGTGTCGGACGGCGGCCACTTCGACAATCTGGGGCTGTACGAACTGGTGCGGCGGCGCTGCCGCTACATCGTCGTCAGCGATTCCGAAGCCGATCCCGGCCTCAAGTTCGAAGGCCTGGGCGGCGCCATCCGCAAATGCCGCGCCGATTTCGGCGTCGAGATCACGCTCGATCCCGACCCCATCCGGCTGAATCAGGGCGTCAGCCGCGCGCATTGCGTGGTGGGCACCGTCACTTACCCGGAGGTGGAAGCGGGCTTCGCGGCGGACGCGTGCGGGACGCCGGACTGCAAGGTCCCGCAGCGCGCCACCGGCTGGCTGCTCTACTTGAAATCCAGCTTCACGGGCGACGAGCCCGAGGACGTGCAGCAGTATCGCGCGGGCTACGGCGCCTTCCCGCATGAAAGCACGGCGGACCAGTTTTTCACGGAGTCGCAGTTCGAAAGTTACAGACAACTGGGTCTCCACGTGGTGCGCACGACCTTTGAAAATGTGCGCCAGCGGCCCAGCGGGGCCGACGAAAAAGAGTTACTGTCCATGTTTCAGGAGTTGTGCCGCAAGTGGCATCCGGCGCCGACCTCCGCCGAGGGCGCGGATAGCGATCTGACGGAGCAATACTCGGCATTTCTGCAGCGAATCGCCGGCGATCCGGAACTCGCCTTCCTCGACAATCAGCTGTTCGACGGAATGGCCAAGGTGGAGCAGCCTAAAGTGACGCCGCGCAAGGCGGTGTACTTCTGCATGGAATTGATTCAATTCATGGAGGACGTTTATTTCGAATTGAACTTCCCGCATAAACGCGATCGCGAAAATCCGGTGTACGCCGGCTGGACGCGCGTATTCCGCACCTGGGCGAACAGCAAGGCAATCGGCGCTGCGTGGGAGGTGGCGGGCGATGGCTACAATCCGTTGTTTCGGGAGTATTTCGAAGAGCTGCGGAAATAGATGCTCTTGCAGCCACATCCTGAACATGGTCATCTCCCGGGCCGCTGAGAAACCAGCTACCGCGTGGGCCATGACGCCTGTCCCACGGCGATTTTCCAGGCTTGAAAATCCGTGCCTCCCAATTCCAGATTGCTCTTCAGGTACTTCAGGCGGGTGGCGGCGGCCGAGGGCGTTTTGAAGCGGTCGGAGAAGAAGTAGGGCGGCGTCGATTGATATTGTAGCGTCGCCTTCACCGAGAACCGGCTCGCGTCCACATTGACGGGCACGGGGATTTCGTACTCGATGACCGACGTGCCGCTACCGCTGAGGTAGGCGGGATCGTCGAAGACTGCCACCGGACGCGTGGCCTCCAGGAAGTGCTCGGGGATCTTCACGCCGGGCGGTCCATCGTGGCGGTACCCGTTGGGCAGCAGGCGATTGTCTTTGACGATGGTGTCGCGCTGTAGAAAGCTGGTGGTGAACTGGCGCGCGGCGTTCTGCGTGAGCTCCTCGTAAATCTGCACCTGCGCGGGCGATGTGATCTTCTCGTGATTGCTGCCGTAGTAATGCGGCTGGTAGCGTCCGTCCGTGAAGTATTCGGTGGGCAGCGGATTGCCATCGGCGTCCACGATCTCGCCGCTGGAGTTGGTCTTGCCGGAGGCGAAGACGGGCACGCCGTCCTGAAGCACGACGAACTCGATAAATGCACGGCGAAAGCCCACGCCGCTGGGGAGGCGATGGCCGGTCAGGTTCTCCACCTTCACCTGCGCAACGAGTTTGCCATTGCGCACGGTGACCGAGGGGATGGTCACCTTCGCGGTTTTGGTGGCGGCCTGCTGCACGATGTTGGCGATGGCCGAACTGAGATCGGTGCTGAGTCCGGACATATAGTCCTTGATCCGGACGCCGAGGATATAGTTGTTGCCCGCTTCGTTCACGAATTGATTGAACATCTGCAGCAGAATGCCGTTCATGCCCAGGAATTCGTGGCGGTGGTAGCCTTCTTCGCGATAACGCACGTTGAGTTTGGCAGGCTCGGCGGCGTGGTCGCTCGCGGGGTACGTGGTGTCCTGCACGGTGGCGATGCGGGTTTGAATCACCGGGACTTTGAGGCCCGACACGTTGTTCTCATAGCCCACGGACATGTGGCAATCCTGGCAGGTCTGCGCTTTCGAGCCCTGGCCATACTCGTTCTGGAAATTGCTGTTGAGCCATTCGAGATAGGTGGACTGCTCGACGCTAAAGCACTCGTTGGAACCGGTTCCGCCCTTGCAGCCGGGCTTGTCGAGAATCGGCAGGTTGATGGTGTGGCAGGCGCCGCACATGCGCGAACTCTTGATAAACTCCGAGCCCTGCGGTTCCACGCCGAGGCCCTCTTTCATGGGGACTTGCGTGATTTCGGCGGTCTTGAACGGACCGTTCACCTTGCCCAGGGCATCGGTCTCGAAGTTGCCGTTGATGGTGTGGCTGAGGAAGTAATCGATGCCCGGGTCGGCGGGCGGCTTCATGCGATGGCAGACCATGCAGCTGATGCCGTCGCGCGCCAATCCGCCGTAAGGGAAGTTGGGGTCTTTGTCATCCCGCAGGAAGACCCAATCGGCATTGAAGCCCGGCAGGCTGGCGGGTTTGCTGTTCAGATTATTGGGGTCGACGCCGTGATCGAGATAGTAGCTTTTGAGGCCCATGGCGCCGTGACAGGTGAGGCAGATGTTGGTGATGTTCTGCTTCTGATCGGGCGCGTAGGCGAACTCGCTTTCGAGCTGGGAGAAGAAAATGGGGTCGCGCCCCCCTAGTCCCATGGGCGACCAGCGCCACTCGCCATATTCGGAGACGTTGACGTTTTTGGCGGCTTCGGTGGTGTTCGGCGGATACACCACCATGGCGGGTCCGAACGCGGAGCCGGTGGCTTTGGGGAAACCGCTGTGGCAGCCGGTGCACTGGTCGGAGGTCAGGTACGGCGGCATGTGGCCGGCGGGACCGGCCACCTTCTTGTCCCACGGTTCGGGCGGGAAGGTCTGGAGGAAGCGGGGGACGTCGGCGGGCGCGGGGCCGGGATGGGTGATGGTGAGTTTCGCCAGTTCCATATTTTTGTTGTGCGCGCTTTCCAGCTTGATCATGGGCATGGTGCTGGGGGAGGTCGCGGTGAGGCCGAGGTATTTGCGGTAGGTGTCCTGCCAGCCGGGCACGCGCCAGGAATCGTCCACCCGGTAGGTGATGGGCCACCCGCCGTTGGTGCCGGCGTAGCCCTGCATGTTGTTCAGGGTGGAGAAGGTGGAGTCTTTTTCGGCGGAAGCGTGGCAGCGCAGGCAGTACAGGCCGTAGCCTGTGTTGGGGTACTGATAGGGGTCGTTGAAATTCATCGGCGGGAAGGTCGGGTTGTTCCAGACTTCGCCCCAGAACCAGCCATCGTGCGAGGCTTTGGAGTTCTTGATCATGAAGACCCAGTCGCCGGGCGATCCCGCGGGTTTGCCGTCGTAGAGGTCGGCCCACGCCTGTGCGGGAGGCATGTACTGTTCTTTGATGATGACGGCGCCATCGGCGATGTCGCCGCGGCGGCCGTTGAGCAGCCAGTCGCGGACCTCGCTGGAGTAGTAAATGCGGACGGCCATGTGGGTGCCGTAGTTGACCTGGCTGAGAAACGGGCCGGAATCGCGCACGCCGGTATCGACGCACCAGGAGAGCTCGCGGTATTTCAGGGAGGCGAAGTAGCGGAGGATCTGGCGTTCGAAATCCACTGGCTCGCCGGGCGGCATCTGGGCGGGGAGGCGCAGTTCGGCGGGCACCGCTCGCGCGTTCGGGCAGGGATTGGGTGCGGATTGCGCACTCAGGAGCGCGGCAAACGGGAGAAAGGCGAGTCCGAAGGAGAGGAACTGAGTGCGCATGGGTGCAAAGGTACACTTTGGGCTGCCGGTGGGTCAATCGGGTGTGTCACGGACGGCGGGCATTCCGAGCTTCCCACGCAGAGACGCAAAGACGCAGAGGAAAACGCAGAGAAGACAAAGAATCGAGGGCCAGGCCGACTCCCTTCCCCATGCAGCAGCCTTACCACCAGATTCCGACGGCTTTCAAAACGTTCAACGCAGAGGCGCAGAGGAAGCGCAGAGAAGACCAAAGAATCGAGGGCTGATGCCAGTTCTCCTTCAGGATCCTGCATGCGGCAGCCCCTCTCCGCATCCCTGCGTTGAATCGCCCTGTCGATTCGCCATCTTCATTTAGCAGGGGTGTTTCTTCTCTGCGTTTTCCTCTGCGTCTCCGCGTCTCTGCGTTGGAAGCTCTTCCTTGCGGGCAGCTTGAAAGCTCTTCCTTGCGGAGAGCACCCTACGGCCGACAGCTTATAATGAAATTTCCGTGGAAGAATACATTCGGATCCAGGGTGCACGGGTCCATAACCTCAAAAATATTTCGCTTTCGATTCCGCACGAGAAGCTGACTGTGATCACCGGCGTCTCAGGGTCCGGCAAATCGTCGCTGGCCTTCGATACGATTTACGCCGAGGGACAGCGGCGCTATGTGGAGTCGCTTTCCGCTTATGCGCGGCAGTTCCTGGAGCGCATGGAGAAGCCGGACGTCGACGACATCGATGGCATCGCTCCGGCCATCGCCATCCGCCAGAAAAACACCACCCGCAATCCCCGTTCGACCGTGGCCACGTCGACGGAATGTTTCGATTTTCTGCGCCTGCTGTTCGCGCGGGTGGGCCAGACGTTTTGTCCGACTTGCGGCACGCGGGTGCGCAAAGACACGGTGGACGAAGTGGCGGCGCGCATGCTCACGCAGGCCGCGGGCTCGCGCTGGTACGTGCTCTTTCCCTGCGGCGTGCATGCCACCGCGGACGCGCAGCGCGAGCACCTGTTCGAACTGCGCAAGAAGGGTTTCAACCGCCTCTACCAGGGCGGCCGCCTCTTCGAATTCTCCACGCCGGAATCGCTGCTCGACATCGATTTTGCGAAACCGCTGTTCATCCTGGTGGACCGCATCGCGATTGGGCCGGACTTGCATCAGCGGGTGGTCGACTCCGTGGAGATCTGTTATCGCGAGTCCGGCGAGGTTGTGTTCGAGAGCGCGTCGGGCGGCGCCGCCCTGCGTTTCAACGAGCGCTTCCAGTGCAAGACCTGCGGCATGGAATTCGGCACGCCGGAGCCGATCCTGTTCAGCTTCAATTCTCCGGTAGGCGCCTGCCCGCGCTGCCAGGGCTTCGGCAACACGATTGATTTCGACATGAACCGCGTGATTGCCGATCCCTCGCTTTCGATTGACGATGGCGCGGTAGACCCGTGGACCAAGCCAAAGTACCGGAGTTGGCTGGCCAACTTCAAAAAGCATCGCGGCAAGGTGCGCACCGGCGTGCCCGTGTGCGATTTGACGGCGGCAGAGCGCGAGACGTTGGAGGAGTTCGTCCGCCGCTTCTTCGACCACCTGGAGAGCAAGAAGTACAAGATGCATGTGCGCGTCTTCCTGAGCCGCTATCGCGGCTACGCGCTGTGCCCGGAGTGCAAGGGCTCGCGCCTGCGCAAGGAAGCGCTCTACGTCCGGGTGCAGGACAGGAATCTCGCGGACGTGGTCCGCATGAACATCGCCGAAGCGCAGGAATTCTTTGTCTCGCTGGAACTGACTCCGGAAGAAACGGCGATTGCCGAGAAGATTCTGGTGGAGATCCGGCAGCGTCTGAAGTTCCTCAACGATGTCGGCCTGGAATACCTCACGCTCGATCGGCTGGCCAATACGCTTTCGGGCGGCGAGGCGCAGCGCATCCAACTGGCAACCTCCCTCGGGTCGCGCCTGGTGGGCGCGTGCTACGTGCTCGACGAGCCTTCCATCGGACTGCATAGCCGCGACACCGGGCGGCTGATTCGCATTCTCGAAGAGTTGCGCGGGCTGGGCAACACCATCGTCGTGGTGGAGCACGATCCCGACGTGATGCGCGCGGCGGATCACATCATCGATCTCGGTCCAGGCGCTGGCGAACTCGGCGGGGAGATTGTCTTCGAGGGCGACCTGGCGGCACTGCTCGCGCCGGGCAATGCGTCCCTCACTTCGCGCTATTTGCGCGGTGAATTGAAGGCTGCGGCGCCGCGCAAGCGTAGGGAGATCGACCGCCGGAAAGTCATGCGTTTCAGCGGCGCGCGCATGCACAATTTGAAGAACGTGGACGTGGAGATTCCACTGGGCGTTATGGTGGTGGTCACGGGCGTCTCGGGCTCGGGGAAATCGACCCTGGTGCATGATGTGGTGTACAAATCGCTCGAAGCGCTCCACCGCTCGCGCGAGGCCGCGGAGGACGACCCTGCCGCCGGTGCGGAGGGGGAAGCGGACGAGGCGGCGGGGCCGCGGATGCTGTGCCGCAAGGTGGAAGGCGCGGAGCGAATTACCACCAGCGTGATGATTGATCAATCGCCGATCGGGCGTACGCCGCGCTCGAATCCGGTGACCTACATCAAGGCGTTCGACCAGATTCGCGCGCTGTTCGCGGCCACGCGCGATGCCGAGAAGCGCGGCTATACGGCCGGCCACTTCTCCTTCAATATTCCCGGCGGACGCTGCGAGGTGTGCCAGGGCGACGGCACGGTGACGGTCGAGATGCAGTTCCTGGCGGACGTGGAACTGGTCTGCGAAGAGTGCAACGGGACGCGCTACAAGACCGCCATCATGGAGATCAAGTACAACGGCCGCAACATTCACGAGGTCCTCAAACTGACGGTGCGCGAGGCGCTGGAATTTTTTCATGCGGCGCCGCGCCTGGTGCAGCGTCTGAAGGTGCTGGACGATGTCGGGCTGGGCTATTTGCGGCTCGGGCAATCTGCCACCACTCTTTCGGGCGGCGAGGCGCAGCGCGTCAAACTCGCGGCGCACCTGGCGACGGCAAGCAACGCGGGTACCCTGTTCATCTGCGACGAACCCACCACCGGCCTGCACTTCGACGACATTTCGAAGCTGCTGACGACCTTCCAGAAACTGATCGACAACGGCGGGAGCCTGGTGATCATCGAGCACAATCTGGACGTGATCAAGGCGGCGGACTGGGTCATCGATCTCGGGCCGGAAGGCGGCAGCGCCGGGGGGCGGATTATTGCGGCGGGTCCGCCGGAGGAGATTGCCAAAGTCCGGGAAGGCTATACCGGGAAATTCCTGCGGGTGGCGATGGGGCTGTAGGCAAGCTCTCGCGGCACGCGGGCGGTAGAATCGAATCGAGGGTTCGCCATATGAGACGGATTTCGCTGCTCTTCCTGTGCTCTGCCCTGTGTGGCTCTGCCGCCGGTCTGGAAGTGGTCCGGGCAATGATCGCGCAGAGCGATGGCGGGCCGGTGACCCCGCCGGGCTACGAGCACGTGGCCGGGGAAACGCTCTTCTTCAGCTGCCGCATTAGCGGTTATGCGAAGACGCCCGAAGAGAAGGTCCACGTTTCGTATTCGGTGCAGGCATTCGACCCCAAGGGCGTTCCGTTGACCGAGATCTATACCAACGAAATGGTCACCGACGTGACGCCGCAGGATAAAGAGTGGATGCCGAAGATCTCGAGCGAAGTGCAGATTCCGCCGCTGGTGGCTGCAGGCACGTACAAGATTCTGATCAAGGTGGAGGACATGGTCTCCAAGACCACCGCGGAGCTGGGCGTGCCGTTCCAAGTGCGCAGCAAAGCTGTGGAACCGAGCGACACGCTGGTCGTGCGCAATGTCCAATTCTTCCGCGGGGAGGACGACTCGCAGGCGCTGATCAAACCGGTATACCGTCCGGGTGACGCGGTGTGGGCCAAGTTCGACATCATCGGCTTCAAGTATGGAGAGAAGAACCATATCGATGTCAGCTATTTGACTACCGTGTACGCCCCGAGCGGCAAACTGCTGTGGACGCAGCCGGAGCCCGCGGTGGAGCAGAGCGAGAGCTTTTATCCCAGGCGGTACGTGGCGGCCGCGATGGGAATCACGCTGCTGCCCAACACCAAGCCGGGCGAATTCACAATCGGCGTCACCATAACCGATAAGGTGGGCGGGCAAACATACGAAACCAAGCAGGCATTCACGGTGGAGTAGGCTGGCGCCTCTCTGCGCGCTCGCGCTGTCGGTGGCGGCGGCGCAGGACCGCGTGGTCACGCAGTTGAGTTACGGCAGCGGCTGTTCGTCCACCATTGAACTGCGCAACTTGGCAGCACATGCGGTGGACGTGGCACTCGAAGGCCACCGCGGCAATGGCTCGCTCGCCGGGTTGGAGGGCGTTGCCGGCCAGACGGTTCATCTGGCGCCGGGCGCCCGCGCCCGCTACCGTTTGGATATTCCCGGGAACGAGACGGACACGCACTCGTGGGTGATCTTGCGCGAGCGCACGGCGGCGCCCCCGGTCACGCTCGCAGGCAGTACCGAATGCCGCGAAGGCGAGCAGGTGCGCCGCCTGCCGCGCGACGTGGCGTACCCGATGCGCAATCCGGTGTTCGCCGGCGATGTGGCGGAGTTGCGCGGCGCGATGCTGGCGGTGATCAACACCGCGGGGCGTCCGGCGACGGCGTCGGCGTGCTACTCGGCGGGAAATTTGTATGGGGTGCCGGGCGAAGCGCCGGGCACTCGGGAACTGCAGCCCATCTGTTCCACATGGCGCGATGTGCAGGTGCCGCCGTACGGGACGCGCAATTTGCCGGTGCAGCGCGAGGGCAGCAAATGGTTTTCGGTGAAGGTGCGGGGCGAGGCTGTGCTGCTGCAAATGCTGCTGCCGGCGGAAGGCGACGTGCGCACTTTCCGGGTGGACTCCACGATCCGTTTCGGCAGTGAAATCCCTTCTGAAAAACGTTGAATCGGGTACAATCCTTAGAAGACTTGCGAGGGGCAGGTAAGGAGGGATTCACTTTTTATGGACAAGCAAAATCAATGGCTGCGCGCCGCCGTGGTTGCGGGCGCGATTGCCGGCGGCCTGGGCGCGCAGAGCGCTGCGCCGAAGAACGCCGAGGAAGTCTATCAGAATATCGTTGCGTTCAAAGGCAAGCCCGCCGATCAGGTGATGCCGGCCATGCAGTTCATGGCGTCCGCGCTGGGGGTGGAGTGTACGTTCTGCCACGTGCAGGGCAAGATGGAGGCGGACGATAAGAACGCCAAGAAGACCGCGCGCGCAATGATCGCGATGACCGCCGCCATCAATAAGGATTCCTTCCGCGGCCAGCAGGAGGTCACCTGCTACACATGCCATCACGGCGTGGGACATCCGGTGGCCGTGCCTCCGGTCATAGAGAGCGACGCTGCTCCGCGCCCGCCGGCGCCCGCTGCGGCGCCTGCCGCCGCCGGCACGCAAGTCACCGCGGACCAGGTCATCGACAAATGGGTCAACGCGCTGGGCGGCGCGGACGCACTAAAGAAAATCACCAGCCGCTCGATGAAGGGTGTGACGCTGGTGAACGGTTCGGAAACACCGATCGAACTGTGGACCAAGGCGCCCAACAAGCGCGTGTCGCTGAGTAACGGATCGAGCTACACGGCCTTCGACGGCAGCGCGGGATGGATGGGGAATACCGGCCGTGCGGCGCGCGACATGTCGGAGGCGGAAGCGGACGCCGCCGGATTGGATGCCGAATTCGCGCTGGCGCTGCGCATCAAAGAACTGTTCCCGCAACTGCGCCGCGGCCGTCCGGAAACCATCAACGGTGCGGAGTGCGAAGTGCTGAACGCCACCCGTCCCGGCAAGCCGCCGGTGCGCCTGTATTTCGCCAGGGACAGCGGCCTGCTGGTCCGCCTGGTGCGCTACGCCGACACGCCGGTGGGGCGCAATCCCACGCAGGTGGACTATGCCGATTACCGCGAACTGGATGGCGTGAAGAGTCCCTGGCGCTGGTCGATTTCGCGGCCCAGTGGCCGTTTCACGATTCAGGTAAAGGAAGCCAAAAACAATGTCCCGATCGAGGATGCGAAGTTCGCCAAACCGTCGGGAGAGCTGAAGTAAAGGTTATCCTGAGGTTTGCAGGCCTTTAACCCATCCTCCCTGTCCAGAGTGTTGGTGCGCGCCACCAACTGGCTGGGCGATGCGGTGATGTCGCTGCCGGCGCTGCGCTGCCTCCGCACGGTGTTTCCGCACGCCCATCTGGCAGTGCTGGCGCGCCCTTCGGTGAGCGGTCTTTACGAGCGCGAGCGGTATCTCGACCAAGTGATCGTGTATCCGCGGATGAAGGGCTTGGGCGCGCGCCGCGAGTTCGCCGCCGGGCTGCGCGCGCAACGCTTCGATGGCGCGATTCTGCTGCAAAACGCCTTCGACGCCGCACTGATCGCGTGGCTGGCGGAGATTCCGGAACGCATCGGGTACGATCGCGATGCACGCGGGCTGCTGCTCACGCGCGCGGTCGCCGTGCCCGAGCCCGGCGACATTCCCCGTCACGAGCGCTTCTATTATCTGGAACTGCTGCGGCGCGCGGGCATGATCGAGCGCTACCCGGAGTGCCACGAAATCCGGCTGGATGGCCTGGATGAGGCGCGTGCGGCAGGCGCGGCGCACTTCACGGCGCTGGGCGCAGGGGAGGCGGTGGTGGGCGTGAGCCCGGGCGCGGCGTATGGCAATGCCAAGCGCTGGCTGCCGGAGCGATTTGCCGAATCGGCGCGGCAGGCGGCGGACGCACTAGGCGCGACGGTGGCGGTCTTCGGCGCGGCGTCGGAGCGCACCCTATGCGAGAGCGTGGCGGAAATGGTGCGGCGCGCGGGAATCGATGCTCGGAATCTGGCGGGGGAAACGTCGCTGCGCGAATTCATCGATCTGGCGGCGGCGTGCCGCGTATTTCTGACCAACGATTCGGGCGCGATGCACGTTGCCTCGGCGGTGGGCACGCCAACGGTGGCAGTGTTCGGCGCGACCGACGATGCGACCACCGGTCCCACCGGCGCACTCGCGCGTGTGGTGCGGGAGCATGCGGAATGCAGTCCGTGCCTGCTGCGCGAATGCCCTATCGATCATCGCTGCATGACGCGGGTGACGGTGGAACGGGTGGCAGCGGAATTATTGAGTATGTCGCCGCCGGGCCTGGCTCGGAGCGAAAACCCGACGCTCCCTCGCGGGCGCGGCTCCGCCTGGGGCTCGGTCGCAAGCTCCGTGTTTCATCAAAGCTCCGGGGGCGCAACGCCCATCGACAACAGGCCGGGGGGCCGATCCCACTGATGGATACACGCACTAAAATCGTCGGCGCTGAGCGAATTCCGGCTGGGTGCACGGTGGTGACCGGCACGTTCGACATTATGGTTGCCGAAGACGCCAGGGAGTTGGCGGGCATTCGCGAACAGCAGTCCGGGAGGCCGGTGTGCGTGGTGGTGCTGCCGCTCTCGGGCGCGCTGCTGGCGCAGCGTGCGCGCGCCGAATTGGTGGCCGCATTACGCGTGGTAGACTACGTGGTGATTGCCGACAACCCTGCTCCCGGCCCGCTTCTGGATGCGCTGCAACCGGCGTGCGTCGTGCGTCTGGAAGGCGTTCACGAGAGGCGCAAACGGCAGTTGATGGAGCATGTGCACAGCCGGCAAACCCGCTAGCCGCCGCGTGTTGGTGGTCCGGCTCGGCGCCATGGGAGACATCCTGCATACCTTGCCCGCCGTGGCCTGGCTGAAACAGATTCGCCCCCAGTGGGAACTCACCTGGCTGGTGGAGCCGCGTTGGAGTCCGCTGCTGGAGGGCAATCCCACGGTCGACCGCGTGATGCCCCTTCGACGGGAAAGCCTGGCGGGGATCCTGGATACGCGCCGCCAACTGCGTGTCATGAACTTCGATACGGCGGTGGATTTTCAGGGCCTCTTGAAATCGGCGCTCCCGGCAGCGGCATCGGGCGCGCGCGAGCGTTGGGGGTTCGACGCATCGCAGGTGAGGGAGTCGCTCGCCGCGAGGTTCTACACGCACAGGATTTGCGCCTCGGCGGCGCACGTGGTGGAGCGTAATCTCGAACTGGCGGCGGCCTGCTCCGGGGTGGCGCACGCGGACGGTCCCCGAGCATTTCCGCTGCCCGAAGGTACGGTTTCGACAGGCCTGCCCGCGGGCGATTTCGTGCTCGCCTCGCCGCTGGCGGGCTGGGCTTCCAAGCAGTGGCCGATGGAGCATTACGGTGCGCTCGCCGCGCGCTTGCGTGAGGAACTCGGCGTACCGCTGGTGCTCGACGGACCACCCGGCGCGGATTTCACGATGGTGGAGGCGGCGATGGCGCACCACTCCACACTTCCCGAGCTGATCTATGCCACGCGCCGCGCCACCGCGGTGGTGGGCGTGGATAGCGGGCCCCTGCATCTCGCCGCCGCACTCGGCAAACCCGGCGTGGCGATCTTTGGCCCCACCGACCCCGCGCGCAACGGTCCGTATGGCCGTTCGCTGCGTGTGCTGCGCACCGCGGGCGTCGCGACCACTTACAAGCGCGGCGCGCAAATCGACGAGAGTATGCGCGGCATCTCTCCCGATGCGGTGTTCGGCGCATTGCGCGAGTGTCTCGGCCGGCGTCCGGGGAGTTCCGCATGATCACTTTCCCAAAAACCTATGCCGACGCGGTGGCGCGCTTGCGCGTGCCCAGCGGCTTCCTGATCGTGCTGGTATTCGGCTGGTTTTCGCGGCCCACGCCGCTCTCGATGGCGGTGGGCGTGCCCCTCTCGCTGCTCGGTCTCGCGCTGCGCGCGTGGGCGGCCGGATGTCTGGCGAAGAATCAGCAACTGGCCACCGGCGGACCTTATGGGTACACGCGCAATCCGCTTTACATCGGGACGCTGCTAGTTGCGGCGGGGCTTTCGGTGTCTGCTAACAGCTTGGGTTTGGCCGGACTGTTCGCCGCTGTATTTCTGCTGGTGTATCTTCCCGTGATTCAGAACGAAGAGCAGCATCTGCGCAAGATTTTTCCCGACTACGCGGAGTACGCCGAGCGCGTGCCTGCGTTGTGGCCGCGGTTGACCGCGGCGGCGTTGGCCAATGCCAATCGCTTTCGCGGCGCCCTGTATCTGAAGAACCAGGAATATCAGGCGGGGCTTGGGTATCTCGCCGGCGCCTTATTTCTGCTCTGGAAGATGCTGGCCTAAAGCGGGCAGCCCGGTGGAACAGACCATCGCGCAGCGTGGTCTGTTTAAGGCGACCGACGGTCGCCCTTCGCCGCCTGAAGGCGGCGGGAAGCAGGCATGCCCGGCCCCACAAGAACAATGGCGAACTTTTTAGCCTACGCTGCTTACAGGCGTCCGAGCGCGATGCGGACGAGCCGTTCCGCGGCGGGAGAGACTTGTGCGGCGTCGCCAAACCCCAGCACCGAGAGCATGACGTATTCGCCGTCGTCGCGCACCACGTGGAGTTGCGTGCCCGCTCCCTCGATATCGAGGTAGAACGCTGTGGCGCCTAAACCCTCGGCCATGCGTACAGTGGCGCCTTCGATGTTGCGCGTCAGGCTCGCGATTTCCGCGGCGAGATCGAGTTTCTGCCGCAGGTGCTGAATGGTGACGGAGACCAGGCCGGTGCCGGCCCGGTAATCGCACACGGACTCTGCCGCGTGCGTCTCTTCCTGCCCGCGGCCCACGCTGCGTCGCAGGGCGCGCTCCACATCGAGCGTCGTGACGGCGGAACACGCGCCCGCCGCTTTCGGAAGCGTAACGCGGGGCGCTCCGGCGGGAGAGGTTCCGGCAGCGGCGAATAACAGCAGCAGTGCGAACACTTCTCCATTACGCAGGCGAATGCATGGCGGCACAACCCCTCGCAGTACCCTTACCGTATAGGACCGTCGGCAGAAGGCGGAGGACACCACAGAACATCTTGCAAGCGCAGATACCACCACCGGCAGGCCGGACGTACCTCGCCGTGGTGATCGACACCTGGCGATGAGTATCACGCGCGCGGACGGCACGTATTCCGGGAAGTTCCCGCTCAAGCTGCCAGGGGGCGAAATGATGGCCGTGCGTTTCCGCAAGGTCCGTGCGCGCACACTCCGCATCGCAGCCGGGCACGCATAATAGAGAATTGGATGGGAGGTTCCCGATGCCAATTCCCGCTCCGTTGTACCAATCCGGCTTCGGCAACGAGTTCGCCACCGAGGCAGTGGCCGGGGCGCTTCCGGCGGGCCAAAACTCGCCGCAGCAGGCCCCTCTGGGACTCTATGCCGAGCAGTTGAGCGGCAGCCCTTTCACCGCGCCGCGCGCCGTCAACCGCCGCACCTGGACGTACCGCATACGCCCCAGCGTGACCCACCGTCCCTTCACGGAATCGCCCGCCGGCCTGCTGCGCAGCGGCCCCTTCGATGAAGTGCCTACGCCCCCCAATCAACTGCGCTGGGACCCTTTTCCCATCCCGGCAGCGCCGGTGGATTTCGTCGACGGCTTGGCGACGCTCGCGGGCAGCGGCGACGCGGCGACGCAGACCGGCGTGGCCGTGCACGTGTATGCCGCGAACGCCAGCATGCAGCGGCGCTACTTCTACAACGCGGATGGCGAACTGCTGATTGTGCCGCAGCAGGGACGCGCGCGGTTCGCCACCGAACTCGGCGTGATCGATGCGGCTCCGGGCGAGATCTGCGTGATTCCGCGCGGCATCAAATTCCGGGTGGAACTGCCCGATGGAGCCTCGCGCGGTTATGTGTGCGAAAGTTACGGCGCGGGTTTCCGGCTGCCGGAACTGGGCGCGATCGGCGCCAACGGACTGGCCAACGCCCGCGACTTCCTCACACCGGTGGCGGCATTCGAAGACCTGGATGCGGAGTGCCGGATCGTCTCGAAATTCCTGGGGAAACTGTGGACAGCGGAGATCGATCATTCGCCGCTCGACGTGGTGGCTTGGCATGGCAATTACGCGCCGTACAAGTACGACCTGGCGCGCTTCAATTGCATCAACACGGTGAGTTTCGATCATCCCGATCCTTCCATCTATACGGTGCTGACTTCGCCTTCGGCGGTGGCGGGCACGGCCAGCGTCGACTTCGCAATCTTCCCGCCGCGCTGGCTGGTGGCGGAGCACACCTTCCGTCCGCCGTGGTTCCACCGCAATCTGATGAACGAGTTTATGGGGCTGATCTTCGGTGTGTACGACGCCAAGGCGGAGGGCTTCCTGCCGGGCGGCGCGAGCCTGCACAACTGCATGTCGGGACACGGTCCGGACGCGGAGACGTACGAACGCGCGACCACGGCGGAGTTGCAGCCGCAGTATTTGAAAGACACGCTGGCCTTCATGTTCGAAACCCAACTGGTGCTGCGCCCCACGCGCTTCGCGCTGGAGAGCCGGATTCTGCAGCACGAATATTTCGAGTGCTGGCAGGGTTTGAAAAAGAGATTCCAGGCATGACGGCCGGCCTGCGCGCGCTGTTGGAAGGGTTGATCGATTACGCCGGGCTTTTCCCTCCCGCCGCCCTGGAGATGGACGCCGCGCTGCGGAATTACGCCGCGTACCGGCGCGGTCCGCACGCCTGGGCGTTGGGCCGCTTCGTGGTGCCGGTGGCGCGCGTGGACGAAGTCGACCCGGCGTTTCCCTGCAGCGTAATCGGCATGGCGACGCGCGTGGTGGACACCTGTGAAATCAAGGTGGAAAGCGCCGGGGATGTGCCGGCGCCATTGCCGGGCGTGATCGCCTATTACGAATTGCCGATCGCGGACAACCCGGCGCCGCTCGCCGGAACTGCGGGCCGTGCCAAGGTGCGCACCGGCGGACTGACTCCGGATGCGTTTCCGCCCTCCGGCGAGCTGGCGCGGTTTGTGGCGCGATGCGCCCGCGCGAAGGTGCCGTTCAAAGCGACGGCGGGCCTGCATCATCCGGTGCGCGGCGTACACCGCTGCACGTACGAGGCGGACACTCCCTCGGCGCGAATGCATGGCTTTGTGAACTTGTTTTTAGCGGCGGCGCTGCTCTGGCACGGGGGCAGCGAGAGCGACGCGGTGACGACGCTCGAGGAAGAGTCGGCGGACCGCTTCCACTTCGACGATGGCGGCGTGGCGTGGCATGCGCATCGTTTGACCGTGGAGCAGGTGCGCGTGGCCCGCACGCAATTCGCCATCAGTTTCGGCTCGTGCTCGTTCGAAGAGCCACTACAGGATTTGCAGCAGCTCGGCTGGTTATGATGACGCCTTCGGATTTTCCCATCGAGAACCTGCCCTATGGCGTGTTTCGCCATGCGGAGCGTGCGCCCGCAATTGGCGCGGCGATCGGCAATCAGATTCTGGATCTGCGCGCCTGCCTGGAGGCGGGTCTCCTGGACGAACTGCCGGTCGAGACGCGCGCGGCGACTGGCACGCAGACGTTGAACGCGCTGATGGCGCTGACGCCCCGGCACTGGCGGGATCTGCGCGTGCGACTGACGGCGCTGCTTACGGCGGGCGCGGAGGCAGAGCCGCACCTCGTGCCGATGCAGGATGCCACGATGCTCCTGCCCGTGCACATCGGCGACTACACGGATTTCTACGCTTCCCTCCATCACGCGACGAACGTGGGCAGCCTGTTCCGGCCGGACCATCCACTGCTGCCGAACTACAAGCATGTGCCGATTGGCTACCACGGCCGCGCGTCTTCGATTGTGGTGAGCGGCACGCCGGTGCGGCGGCCCCACGGGCAGGCGATGACTCCGGGAGCGGAGGGGCCGCGCTTCGGTCTGACGCGCGCGCTGGATTACGAATTGGAGGCCGGCTTCTTCATCGGTGGCGGCAACGAATTAGGCGAACCGGTGCCGATGGACGCCGCGGCGGACCGCGTCTTCGGCATGTGTCTGGTCAATGACTGGTCGGCGCGCGACATACAGGCGTGGGAGTATCAGCCGCTGGGACCGTTCCTGGCCAAGAGTTTCGCCACCAGCATTTCGCCCTGGGTGGTGACGCTGGAGGCGCTGGCGCCGTATCGTGTGCCGCGCATGGTGCGGCCGGCGGGCGACCCCGCGCCGCTGCCGTACCTTGAGAGCGCGGGGGATCGCGAACGCGGCGCACTGGATGTCATGCTGGAAGTGGAGATTGCCAGCGCGCAAATGCGCGCCGCCGGTCTGCCCCCGTTTCGCCTGAGCCGAAGCAATCTGAAGGATCTCTATTGGACGGTGGCGCAGATGGTGGCCCATCACACCAGCAACGGCTGCAATCTGCGCGCGGGCGACCTGCTGGCGACAGGCACTGTCTCGGGTGCGGAGCGCGACGCGCGCGGCTGCCTGATGGAGATCACGCGGCGGGGAGCGGAGTTGGTCACGCTGCCTGGCGGGGAGACACGCAAATTCCTGGAAGACGGCGACGAGATTACGCTGCGCGGATATTGCGAACGGCCGGGATTGCCGAGAATCGGACTCGGCGAATGTACAGGCCGAGTGGGGTAGGACAGACCTCCCGGTCTGTCCCGGCACAAGGCAAAGCCTTGGGCCCACTTTGAGAGGGTAATACCGACGCGGCGCGACTCTGAACGCTGCGGCGCGCAGTCGTGCCTGGCCGCCCGGCCTCTCCTACGCGAACAGGCCAGGCAGGCGCTTGTCGGTATCGCCGAAGCGATCCAGCTTGACGCCGAAGCGATCCATGACCGAAAGGTAGAGACTGCACGCACGGCGATTTTCGTTGCCTTTGTCGAGGAAGTCCAGCACACGGCCGGTCTTGATTGCGCCGCCAGCCTTGCCGGCCATGACGATCGGCATCTGATCGGCGCCATGCGCGTCGCCATCGAAGAGGCTGGACGCGAACATGATCATCGAGTTGTCCAACAGCGACCTGCCGTTGCCTTCCTCAATCTGCTTCATGCGCTGCACGATGTAGGTCAACTGCTGCATGTGGAACTGGTTCGTCTTGAGGTACATCTCTTTGGTGGCCGCGGTCTTGCCGTGGGTCAGGTCGAGATGCAGCGCGCCGCGCACTCCGTCGATGAACTTGAAATTCATCTGCGAAAGATCGTTATTGAGCATCAGCGTGGCGATGCGCGTCTTATCCATTTGGAAGGCGAGCACCGTCAGATCGAGCATCAATTTCATGTGATCCGGCGGATTTTGCGGGAGCTCGTCGGCCGGGCGCGGCATGTCAGGTTTGCCCAGCGTAGGACGCCAGCCTTCGAGAAGTTCCTGTTTGCCGGCACGGTCGATGCGCTTCTCAATGTCGCGGATAGATTCCAGGTATTCGTCTAGTTTCTGGCGATCGTTGGTGCTGATTTTGGGCTGCAGCTCGCGCGTTTCCTGCAGCACGGCGTCGAGGATGCTGCGGTCAAGCTTGCGGCCCTTGCCGTCGCCGACAAGCTGGTCGAACACGCGTGCCGGATAGATTTCCTTCGCGGCGGGTCTGGTGGCGGAACTCCAGGAAATCGCCGACCCGTAGAGCATGGAGAGCCCGTCTTCCAGGCGCAACTCGTTAGGCTCGATGCCGAGCGCGATGCTGGGCAGGACGGTGTTCTGACCGAGTTGCTGGGCCAGCACCTGGTCCATGGTGGCGCCGACGCGGATGTCGTTGGGATCGAGGCTCACCTTCACGCCCGACAACATATTCATGCGGCCGAGGTGCGGGCTGGTGGAGACCAGCGCCGTCTGGTTGTAGAGACCTTTGACGAAGACGAGATCTTCCTTCACCGGGGCCAGCGGTGCGGCGGCGGGTCCGAGTTCCATCGCGGCGCCCTCGCCCTTGGCCCAATAGTGCGTGGTGTGGACACCGTTCGAGAAGTAGATGCAGGCGAAGCGCAGCGGCGCCTGATTGGCCGCGGCAAGCGCGACCTTGGGCGCGGCGTCCTGCGCAATCAGGGGCAGCGATTCCATCCACGGAAGCGCCAGCGCGACACCGGCTCCGCGCAGGAAACGGCGGCGGGATTTCTGATTGGCGGTCTGGTCTATTCTCATCGGGCACCTGCTTCCTTGCGATTGGGCTGGAGCGCCGGCACGGCGGCAGTCTTGACGTGGGGCGAGGCGGGAGAAGCTCCCTTGCCCGCATGATTGCGGAACTGGTTGCTGATGACGATTTCGGAAATCAACTGCGAGAACGTCGCGCCATTGCCGGTATTCACCATGCGATCGATCAGCAGCTGATCGGCAGCCTGCACCGTACGCCCGAGCGCATAGCCCACCAGCTTGGTGGCCATGGTGCGGCGTAGTTGATCTTCCCTGGTCTCCAGATAACCGAGCAGGCCTTTGATGCCGGCGATCTCGGTATGGGCCTGATCGTTGATCACTCCGGAATCGTCGATGGCCTTGCCGTCGGAGTACTTTTCGCGCCAGCGTCCGGTGGAATCGTAGTGTTCCAGCGGGAAGCCCAGCGGATCGATGCGCAGGTGGCAGTTGGCGCACGTAGGGCTCTGCTTGTGCATCTCGAGCGTCTGGCGGAGCGTGAGATCGCCGAAGCCCTTTTCGTCTTCCGGAATCTTAGGGACGTTGGCGGGCGGCGGCGGTACGGGCGTGCCGAGCACCCGGCGCAGCACCCAATCGCCGCGCTTCACGGGACTGGTGCGCAGGGGCGCGGAGGTGGCCGTGAGGATCGCGCCGAGGCGCAGCAGACCGCCGCGATTGTACTTGTCGGTGCCTTCCACCAGTTCGACGCCGCGCACCGTCTTGACGTCCTTGATGCCGTAGAATTTGGCGAGCGGCTGGTTGAGATAGCTGTAATCGGCGACCAGGATCTCGCGCACCGGACGGTCTTTGCGGATCACGTGCTCGAAGAAGCTGATCGCCTCGTCGTACATGGAAGCTTTGATTTCGTCGGTGAATTCGGGGAAGCGCGCGGTATCCACGCCGCGGAACTGATCGAAGTGGTAGAAGCCCAGCCACTGGCCGAAGAACTCGGTAGAGAGACGCCGCGCCTTGGGGTCTGCCAGCATGCGCTTCACCTGAGCGCGCAGGTGCTGTGCGTCGGCGAGTTCGCCGGCAGCGGCGGCGCGCTGCAGTTCGGCATCGGGAATGGAAGCCCAAAGGAAGAAGCTCAGGCGGCTCGCCATATCCCAGTTGTTGAGCGAGCGGGCGGCGGCGGTTTCCACGGGCTGCTCGACGCGATACAGGAAGGCGGGCGAGATCAGAATGCGCGTGATCAGCGCGCGAATGGCTTTATCGTGATCGCCCTCGGAAGTGACCGTCTTGTCGTAGAAGGTGCGCAGTCCCTGCTTCTCTTTTTCAGAAAGCGCGTGACGCCAGGCGTTGGCGGCGAATTGCAGGCAGTCGTTGAGGTGGCGCGGACGGGCCGCGGCCTGCGCAGCCTTCACTGCCACATAGTCGTCGTGCAGCGGCGCAATGTACTTGCGCGCCTCAGCAGGCATCGAATCGACTTCCGCCTTGGTGAGTTCGGAAATGTGGGCCGCCTTCAACTTGAGGTTGAAGTGCAGCGCCAGCAGGCGGAGATAGCTGTCGTGATACTGGAAGGACGATTTCAGGTCATTCCAGGCGTGTTCGAGGCGCGCACGCTGGGCATCGTCCAGCAGGTGCTCGACCACGAAGCGGTCGTCGCGAATGTACTTCACGTCGTTGACGAAGGCGTCGTGCTCCGGCGTGTTGTAGGTGCTGTCGAAGGGTTCCGGCGTAGGGTCTTTATCGGCGGGCGTGGGCTCGGCATTCGAATTGGGCGGCAGGATTTTCGCGAATTCGAGGACACCCGCTTTGAATTTCGCATAGCCGGCGCTCTTGGGGTCGCCCACGATGGCGCGGGTCGGAATGCCGCGCGGATTTTCTTCCGCGGCGAGAGTGATGCGGAACACCTGATCGCGATCGGCGCCCACGGTGGCGTCCACCTGGAAATCGGCGGTCTGCATGCCTTCGGGCACGATGAGTTCGAAATTGACGGAGCCCTCGGACGCGAAATCGTCGGGACCGATCTGACTGCCATCGGGACTCTGGCCGAAATTCAGACGCTTAGCGGTCGTTTCGCTGACGGCGCTGCGAAGCGGAGTGCGCGGCCCGGTATCCTGGCCGAAGCCTCTACGGCCCCCCCCGCCCTGCGGCGAGGCTGCGGCGCCAGCCTGTCCGGCCGCGCCCTGCGGCAACACAACCGCCGCGGTCTGTCCGGTAGCGCCATTCTGTCCAACGCCACCGCCAGCGCCGCCATTCTGTCCAACGCCACCGCCTGCGCCGGCGCCACCGCCGCCGCCCGGACCGCGACCGCCGCCCGGAGCACCGGGCTTACGGAAAGCGACCGTCGGATTCTTCCAGACAATGACCGGCTTGCCCGGCGCGCTCGGGTTGAGCTGTGCCACGCTGAGGTAAATCTTAGTGGGACCAGTGGGCGCCGCTGCCTGCGCGCGTCCGCCGCCGCCTCCCCCGCCGAAGCCGCCGCCGCCGCCGCGGCCAAAGCGATTGAACACGAAGTGGTGCGAAGCCGCGGCTGCCAGTGCCTTGTCGTTGAATACCAGCGGGCTCTCATCGCCGGCGCCACCTGCGGCCAGATCGCCGCGGCCGAACAGCCAACTAGGCCACGTAGTCAGGTACTGCTGAATCTCATCGCAGCCGAGCCTCGCCGCCTTGGCGCTCACCGACGGGTCGGTGCCCGCGGCTGCCGGCAATTTCTTCCAGCGCGCCACCATCTCCGAAGAGGGGTAGCTCAACCCCGCCTGGTTCATCACCGACCAGAGGTGCTCGCTCAATCTCACACTAACGCCTTCGCGAGTCGCGAGTTCCTTGATGGTCCCGTTGGGCTGGCCGAGGGCGGCTCGGTTCTTGTATTGCCAGGCCACAAAGAACGCCTTGCCGTATTTATCCAGTCCGAACGGCCGCCCGCCTTCGCCCGACACCGTGCGGAAACCGTAGGTCGTATAGATGTTGCGAATGCGATGGATGGCCGACATTTCGAAGCCGGTCTTACCGGGGTCGGCGTAAAATTCCAGCGGGCCGGTGCCGATCACGGCGCGCGCGGCAATCGCCTTGGCGGCCGAGAGGTAGCGCTCCAGGCTGGCATCCTGCATGAACTGCACGTCGCCGTAGTTGCTGAAGCCCTCGCCGCCTACGGAATCGGTGGAGGCATCGATGCCGGTCTCCACTTCCAGTCCTGTCAGATCTTTTAAGACGTAGGCGTATTCGCCGGAAGTCAGGCGCCGCACCGTGACCTTGCCGGGTTCGCCATCGTGCTTCTTGAAATAGCCCTTGAGTTCGGCGCGAATCCACTGAGCGGCATGAGCGCGCTCTTCGTCGCTGGGCGCCGGCATACCCTTGGGCGGCATGCGGCGATCTTCCAGCACGGACGCCACTTTTCCCCAGATTACGTAGTTCTCCCCGACGGACGACGCCGCGGTCAACTGCTTGAGATCGACGCCCCCCATCGCTGAGGCTCCCTGGTGGCACTGCACGCAGTATTTACCCACCAGCGGGGCCGGGTTCGACGGGGCCTCTTCCGCGCCCCGGAGACTGCTACCCACCAACGCGGCGACCAGTGCCCCGCCGCACGATAACGCTACGATTCGGCGTTTCCTGGCCGCTCGATTCAACTCTCGGGTCCGGGGAGATTTCATAGGAAAGTGGTGTTCGTTTTACGGCGGTACCAAGCCAGAGTTAGTTACGCCAAGTCTTCCGGCCGGATGGGCAGACGGCGGATTCGCTTGCCGGTGGCTTGGAAGATGGCGTTGCAGACAGCCGGCGCGATTCCCGGTGTACTGGCCTCGCCGATACCGCCCGACGGATTCTGGCTGTTCACAATGTGAACCTCGACCACCGGCATCTCGTCGATGCGCAGCACGTCGTACTGGTGGAAGTTGCTCTGCTGCACACGTCCGCGATCGATGGTGATGCCGCCTTTGAGCGCGGCGGCGAGTCCGAAGGCGATGCCGCTCTGAATCTGCTGCTCGATGATGGCGGGGTTCACCACGCGTCCGCAATCGACCGCGCAAACTACGCGGTGGATCTTGAGCTTGCCCTTCGGCAGGGAGACTTCGGCAACCTGCGCGGTGTAGCTGCCAATGTTGTTGACCAGGGAAACGCCGCGCGCGCGTCCCGCCGGCGCCGCCTTGCCCCAGCCGGATTTCTCGGCCACCAGTTCCAGCACCGCGAGCATGCGCGGAGATTTCCCGAGCAGCCGTCGGCGCACTTCCACCGGATCTTTGCCGCCGGCGGCCGCCAGTTCATCGAGGAAGCTTTCGGCGAAGAACGTGTTCTGCGAATAGCCCACGCTGCGCCAGTAGCTCACCGGAATGCCGGCATCGATGGCATGATAGTCCACCAGCAGGTGCGGCATGGCATAGGGCACGTCGGCGACGCCTTCCACACCCACGCGCGAGACGCCGTTATTCAGACCGCCGAACGGCGGGCAAGCGATGCGGCCGGTGAGGGCGTGCGGCCAGCCCTCGGCATCGAGCGCGCCGGCGAATCTCACGTGCGATGCCGGGCGATACAGGTCCTGCTGCAAATCGTCTTCCCGCGACCAGGTGAGTTTGATGGGGACGCCGGCAGCTTTGGAGACTTCCACCGCCTCGCCGACGTAATCGGCGGCAGCGCGGCGTCCGAAGCCCCCACCCATGTAGAGGGTGTGGATTTCGACGGCCTCGGGCTTCAATCCCGTGACCTGCACGGCGATCTGGCGGGCGGCGCTTTGGCCCTGCGTAGAGGCCCAAACGTGGCAGCTGTCGGGCTTCACGTCGGCGGTGCAGTTGAGCGGTTCCATGGGCGCGTGCGCCAGGAACGGCACTTCGTAATCGGCTTCGATTTTGCGCGCGGCGGCGGCCAGCGCGCCGGGGGCATCACCCTCTTTGCGGGCGACAGCGCCGGGTTGCTGCATCCGATCCAGGAAAATTTTGGTGAGCACGGCCGTGCTCATGCCGGCCACGGGCCCCTCGTCCCACTGCACTTCGAGCACGCGGCGTCCCTGCATGGCGTTCCAGGTGTTGTCGGCAATCACCGCCACGCCATTCGAAATCTGCACGACGTTCTTCACGCCCTGTACGGCTTTGGCCTTAGCGGCGTCGAAGCTCTTCACCTTGCCGCCAAAGACGGGGCAGCGGGCCACCACGGCGTACTGCATGCCGGGCAGGCTCACGTCCATACCGAACTGAGCGGTGCCATCGACCTTCGACGGAGTGTCCAGGCGCTTCAGCGGTTTGCCCACGAGCTGGAATTTCGCGGGATCTTTCAACGTAGGATTGGCGGGCGGAGTGAGTTTCCCGGCGGCCTCGGCCAGGCTGCCATAGGTCAGGCGCGCATTGCTGGCAGTGTTGACCACCGCGCTGTTTTCGGTGCGGCACGCGGCGGGCGCGACGCCCCAACGATCTGCCGCGGCCTTGACCAGCATTTCGCGAGCGGCGGCGCCGGCGCGGCGCAGGGAATCGTACGAGGTGCGCACGCTCTGGCTGCCGAAGACGCCTTGCATGGGGCCGAATTCGCGGTCGACGCCCGGAAATTCGGTGCGGACCTTTTTCCAATCGCAATCCAGCCCTTCGGCCAGCAGCGCGGAAAGCGAGGTGACAGTTCCCTGCCCCATCTCCGCTTTATGAATGAAGAGGGTCACGACATCGTCGGCCCCGACATGGACGAAGGCATTGAGCTTGGTGGCCGCCGCCGCTGCCGCGGTTTCGGTCAGATGAAAGCCGAGAAACAGGCCGCTGGCGGCGATCCCGCTGCTGCGCAGAAAACCGCGCCGGCTGACGTTGGGCAGACTCACCGGGCACCTCCCTTGGCACGAAGTTCGGCGGCCAGGTGGATCGCGCGGCGGATGGATTGGTACGTCCCGCAGCGGCAGATATTGTTGCGCATCGCCTCGTCGATATCGGCGTCAGTGGGGTTGGCGGTCTTGGCCAGCAGCGCGGCGGCGGTCATGATCTGGCCGCTCTGGCAGTAGCCGCACTGCGGCACATCCTCCGCGATCCAGGCCTGCTGGATGGGGTTGCCGCGGTCGGGCGAAAGGCCTTCGATGGTGGTGACGCTCTTACTGGCAACCGTGGAAATCGGGGTCACGCAGGAACGCACCGGCTGGCCGTTAATGTGGACGGTGCAGGCGCCGCAGAGCGACATTCCGCAGCCGAACTTGGTTCCGGTCATGCCGAGGGTGTCGCGCAAGACCCAGAGAAGTGGCATCGCAGGCGGCACGTCGACACTCCGCGCCTTGCCATTGAGCGTGAATTTTACAGCAGCCATCCGCCCCTCCCTCTAAGAGCACTTTTGTAAAAGTATACATGGTTAAAAAGCCGGCAAGGGGATCTTGCTCGCGAGGTGTACAAAAGAATTCGGGTAGCCGGGGACGGCCCAGTACTCCCCTATCCATCGAGGGCAAACATCCGCTATCGAAGCAGGAATCTTCTGACAACCCTTTGGGAACTTGCCGGGGGCGGGGATAGGCTTCAAGATCGTTGCATGAAATGTACGGAACGAGACAACATTGTTCTCGCTTTTGCATTGGCCGTCAATGAGAAGAATATCGCGGCCGATGCGGTTGAGACAGCAGGCAGTGAGCATGCGCGCCAATCGGCGCGCGTTTCGGCGGACGCGGCCGGCCAGTATAGTTTCAACTTGCGCAGCCGTTTTCTCGCTCATTGCGAGCAGCACGGCTGCTGACCGCGCGGTGTAAGGCGTTTTGGCATGAGGAAGCGCTGAGGTGCTCTCGGTTCCGAGCGGAGTTTGCGGCGCGTAGGGCGCCGGCTTCAGGCGCGCTGGCAACTCAAAGCGGGCAGACGATGCGGGCGCAGGCAGCGCCTGCGGTGCCAATTCCGGCGGACCTAGCGGGGAGGTGAAATGGTACGCGCCAGAACGAACGCAAAAAAGATCGCAGCCGCCACCAGGGCAATTGCCCATATGGCGCCGCGGCGAATATGCGGCACCGGCTCGGACGGTAGGCCCGCGGCCAGCAACGCCGCACGGGTGGCGCGCAGGACGCGCAACTCTTCAGAGCAGCGGGCGCACGAGTAGTAATGCTGCTCAAAGATTTCCAGTTCGGTCGCGGACAGTTTTCCGGCGAGGTAGAGTTCCATCGCGCCCGACTTGCCAATCTGCTCGCAGTTCACAAGGCCTGTTCCTAAGGTCGCAGATCCTGCAGGCTTCGTGACAATTTCTTCCATTTGTCCGCGAACTTGCGCGGTGACAAGGCACCAAGCGTCCGCCTCGGCGAATCACCTGCCGGCCGAGCCCGTCATCGCCCCCTGGGAATCGAGCCTTCATCCACGGTCTGGCCCGAGCGGCTGATGGCGCGGAACCGCACTTCGTCCTTTTCGATTTCCAGCATCAGGAAAGAGTTGTCGCGGTCGAAGGCGCTGGCCGTCATGGCGGTGCGGCGCACGTTGCCGGCGCGCAGTTTGGCGGACCCTCCGGCGACGAAATAGTGCACCCCCTGCTGGGCCTGCAGGCGCTCGTAAAAATGGTCGTGGCCGGAAAGCACGACGGAGACGCCGTGCTTCACGAACAGGGGCTCGAGTTGGGACCGCAGCGCGAGATCAGACCCGTGGCGCGCGCCCGACGAATAGATCGGGTGATGGAAAAACGCGATCTTCCACACCTCCTTCGAGCGCCCCAGTTCCTCTTTCAGCCAAGCCAGTTGGGCGGCATCGAAACGGCTGCTATCCAGCGCGAAGAGGCGGATGCCCTCGCGCGGAGCCAGCGTATAGTAGCGGCGCCCGTCCATGTGGAATTGAGCGTACCGCTCCTGCCCCGGCGCGTCGTGATTACCCAATACGGCGTAGAAGGGCACTCCGGATTCCAGCAGTTGCGCATACGGCAATTCGAACTTGGCGCGATAATCTTTCGCCTTCTGTCCGCCGTACAGGTTGTCGCCGAGCATTAGCACGGAATCGATCGGGCTGGCGCGATGCAGGTCTGACAGGCGTGCGGCGATCTCGAACTGAGCCCTCCCGCCGGTTCCGGTATCGCCGATGACGGCGCACCGGAAGGGCTTCTCGACGGTGGCGGCGCTCAGTAGCGAGACGCACAGGCACAACGCGGCTTTATGCAATTGCGGCATGAAACTTCTTCCTTCCGCCGGCTTCACACCGGCAGGTCTCCCGGGGCCGTGCGGGGGCCGGGCGGTACGTTTTTCAGCAGGGCGAGCAGGCTGGGCTGGGAATTCAGGTCTGCTAATTCCGGCAAGGGCAACGGCGCCGTGCCGGCCGCAGGCTCCACCAGATTGCCCAGCGCGTGCACCACCTCTTCGGAGAGATGGTTCTCCAGGAATTCGAGCGCCAAACCGTGCAACAGGCGGTCCTGGCTGTGCAGGGCGCGAAACGCCACTTTCAACGGCTCGGGCGGCAGCAGGATGGCGAGCAGGCTGAACACATGCTCCAGGGATTTGTCGGCGCGGTCGCGCAAAACCTCATCCAGGAACCAGTACTGGCTGTCCCCAGACTCCGGATTATCTAACAGCTTGCGGCCATCCCACAGCGCCCGGGAACTGGAAACTTCGCGTCCCACGGCCGCCATCAGGGCGTCCCGGTCGAAGCGCAGATCGTCGCTCATGCGGTGCAGAAACTCCAGGGCGCGGCTCACATGAAAACGAATCTCGAAGCGCGGATCGGCCAGCGCCGCGATCAGTCCGTCGACGGCGCGCTGCGTGGAGGAGTACGCCAGGATGTGCGGAATCTTGCGCCGGATCGCGATGTCCTGTTCAGGATCGAGCAGCGTGTCCACGAATTGCCCCACGGCGCGGTGCGCATGCCGCAGCAGGAAGGCGCGCGCCCACTCGGAGGCGGGTTTCCAGGCGAGCAGCCGAATCGCCAGCGGCACGATCACGGGGTCGAACGGCTGGTCCGGCTCCAGCGCGGCTTGCACGCGGGCGGGAACGCCCGAGCGCAGCGCGGCCACACGCTCCAACAGCGCATCGTTGACGCGGGTCGCGGAGGGCGCGGCCGTTTTCGTCAGGGCGTCCTTCGTGAAGACCTGGGTGGTTTGGAGCAGCACGGCCAAGGAGGTGGAATCCTCTACGTCGCTTTCTTTCAGCGCGAAGGCGCGGCTCATCAGACCGTGCTCCAGAGCCTTCGAGTAGGCGGCGTCCATCCGCTTCGTGACCCAGAAGGCGATGCCGGCGATCCCCACGGTGGCCAGCAGGATGAACGTAGCGGCGCGCGCCGGGGCCAGCACCAGCAACAGTTGCAGCACTCCGGCGCCTACCACGTCGCCCATGCGGTCGCAGCTCACATCGATGAAGAGTTTGGTGGCGCGCTTCTCGCGCGGCGGCACCGGCGTGAAAAACAGTTCGTAAGAGGAGCGGAGGAACGAGCCGCGCAAAATCAGTTCCAGTGCGCGCGCCACCGGGGCCATCACCACGGAGGGCAGGAAAAGCGAAGCGCCCGCGCCGAAGGCCACCGCGGTGGAATGTCCCTGCATGGTCCGGCCGAGGCCGAGTTTGCGCAAGGCCACGGGAGTGAGCAGGGTTTGCACCAGGAAGGTGAGCACCTGGGTGGAGGTGTAAAAGATGGCGAAGTAGCGGGTGAGTTGCGGCCCTTTTCCGTACGCCGCCGCGGCGCCCGCTTTGAAGAGATAGTCCAGCAGGTTGGCGCTCACCGTGCCCAGCAGTACGAGAACCGCCAGATTCACCAGGAAGGGCGCCTGCCGGAAGGCGTTGCGCGCCGCATCCCACCCGTCCTCGCCGGCATCGACGGGTTCGACGGGAAGGGTATTCTCGCGAAGCACTCCGGAAAGAACCAGCCAGGCGCTGAGGTGGAGGGCGGCCAGCAGGAGCAGCAGCGCGTCGCCGCCGAACCAGGCCGCGCCGCGTTCGGCCAGGATGCCGCCGGCGATTCCGCCCACGGTACCCGCTCCGGCGATCCTGCCGAATTCCCGCTTGGCTTCGCGCGGATCGAACATTTCGTTGGCGACGCTCCAGAAGCCGCTCAGCAGGATCGCGCCGAAGCCCACCAGGTGCAGGTAGATGAGCGTGACCACGGTACCGCGCACGTCGTCTCCCGGCAGGCGCAGCAAGAGAAATTCGATGAGATGGAGGGCGCTGCCGGCGGCGAAGGCGGCCGGTACCACTTTCAGCGGACCGAAGCGCGCCAGGATGCGCGAGAAGCCCACGCCGAGCAGTACCGAGAGCAGCGCGGCGCAGGCGATGGCTTTCGGCAGGTCGGCGGCGGAAAAGCGGGAAAGGAACAGCCCGTCGCGCACGGCTTTGCCGGCCACCTGATGGGCGACAATGAGTGCCGAGCCCGCCAGGAACATCCGGCGCATGTCCGCGAATTGTTTGCCGCCTTCCATATGTAGCTACGCGCAATTTTGGCACGGAATGGGTCAGCTGGTTTGACGGAGCTTCGGATAACGTCTTTCGGACACGACCCATCTTTGGCCCGGACTTCTCAGCAACAGCGACTATTCGGACGGGTGGAGTGCTTCCTGGCTGCGAAATCCCTATCGGAACCACGCCGGCACCAAGGAACGTCGCCAATTCCGCGGGGAACGGGGCGCCTGTCTAGACTCGGTGATCGTGCTTGCTCAGCGCTTGGGGTCGACACCCCAGTCGATCACGAATGAATCCCTCAGTGCGTGTGCAAGGTTGAGTGCGGCTTTCTGTGCGGGGTTCAAATCAAGCAGTCCAGGATCAACGGCATTTGCCAATGCGACCATTTTTGCTTCTACTTCAGTTGCCTCGACCATGCTCAGCTCAGCCACATATAGCTCGCGAAAGCGGCGTCGCGCCGTCTGCACCTCGACTTTTGTGCGCTCTTCAGGGGTGGTTATCACGGCAGCCGCCTTGAGCGCTTCTATGTATAGCTTCTGACGCAGTTCCAGAAATGGCTTTGCTGCTTCAAATCTTCGCACCTCAATTTCGTGCAGTCGGGTCTCTGCTTGCTTCTTAGCTGTTTCATTGAAACTCAAGACACTAATCACAACGCCGGCGACTACGCTCACCACCTGGACGGTCTTGCCAACTGTGTCAATATTCATAGACGATTCCCATCCTGCCATCCTCGTCGTCTGGCATTTCCTGGCACCTGACCCTCATAGTCTGCTGTTATACCGCATCGCAGCGCCGTCCGCGAAGTCGAGGGAGCGTCGGGTCGTACCACTGGCCGTATCACGCAAATCGCGGAAATGCCGACCGTCTCGGGCGGATCGTCCCCACTCGGACGAAGGGTGGGCGGCAGCAGGATAGGTCCCCGCAAGTCGCCTGGTAACTTCGCTCGCCTACAGGTCCGCGATGATCGCGCCGCGCGTGACGCCCTCATGCTGGGCGATGGCGCGAAGGATCGAACTGAACGTTCCGAGTCTGAGCGGATGGGTGGTCTGGAATTGCGATCCGGTGGTGAGTAGGTTAGGCGGTTTCCAGGATGATCTGGCTGCCCACCTGGTGCACTCTCGCGTACTGCCATTTTCGGCACAAGAGGTCAGTGAGGTACGAGCCGGAAACGTCGCGAGGTATCTTCATTCGACCAGGAGGACTTCGTCGCGGACAAGGTGGAGGCGAACTCGTTCAGACCGGGGCCGATCGAAAAAGAACGCAGAGGTCGCCTCAAGCACGCTTGAGCCCGCGCCGTTCGGCCACGACCCGTCTTTGGCCCGGACTTCTCAGCATTCCCTCCAAGTGGAGTTCAGCCGAGTAGCTGTGCTAGTTTGAGGATTATGGTCACCGTACAAGAAGCATTTGCCCGGGCACAGGAGTATGCCCGTGAAGTGCTTGGCGATCTCCCCTACACCTTGGAAGAAGTAGAGCAGGACTCCTACAAAGGCCGGGAAGTTTGGATGATCACGCTTGGATTCCCTAAGCGACGGCCAATAGCGCCCGAACTGATGCGTGCCTTGGGGACCAGCCTGCCGTTAGAGTACAAAACCATCCTTGTTGATGGCAATACCGGACAGCCCATAGCCATGAAACTGGCTAGTTGATGACCGACGCTGAGCGATTTGATCAAAATGCCCGTTCCCGGGGAATTTTGATCGACACGAACCTCTTCGTGTTGCTGATCGTTGGCTTGGTCAACCGCGATCGTATTCCGGCGTTCAAGCGCACGAGCAATTACACATCCGCCGATTGGGATCTGTTGGTTGGCCTGATCGAGCATATTCCACTCCGATACGCGATAGCTCACGTCCTCGCCGAGGCGAATACCCTGACAGACATGAAAGGCGAAGAAAGGGTAATCGCGAGGGAAATGCTCCATCGAGTGATTGCGATTACCGAAGAGGTACACATTCCAAGCGTTGAGGCTTGCGCATCTCCGTACTACTGGCGACTGGGTCTGACGGATGCGGCAATCGGCCTTGCTGCCAGAAAGTGTGGATGTTCAATTCTTACGAACGACTCCGATTTATATATAGCTCTGATGGAGGACGGAGCGTCGGTCTTGAACTTCGATCACTTGAGAGCGATGCTCTGAAATCAAGTTTGGAATGTGATGCTCGCGTGTTGACGCAACGTTTTCACTTGACGTAATACGCGCAACTCACGGAAATGCCCGACCGTCCCGGGCGTCTTGTCCGCCACTCTGAGAAAGCTGAGCGCTGGCCTTCCGCAATCCCAGCGAGTCGCGGGATGTGGCGTTATGGACGCGGCATTTGCACGCGAGGTAGCGATTTCAGAAGAGCGGCGATGTGCTGGGGCGCGGGGCTGTCGAAGTGGGGCTGGCGGCGGCGCGGGCAAATTTGGCGAAGGTGAGCGCGGCGGAGTATTTGAAAGAGTTGGAAGGGACGATTGGGGCGGACGCGAGCTTGGGGTGAGTGGAGGACGGAGTCGCGGTCACCGCCGTACGAAATGCCTTTCTCTCCGCGTGGCGCGTCTTCCGCCGAAAGCACTGGCGACTACACACCCGGGTGGCCGGCATGACCTAAGCGCGTTTGGCGAGAGTAATCTCCCAGAAGTCGACTTCCGGGGCCTATGATGGACGGCTACCCAGGCAACACACATTGGTAAACGCTACGCCGTCAGGGAGGATCTACTCCCTGCAAACGATATATCGCGGGTCCTATCACTGCTCAAAGACGCCTCCCGGCGGCCGACGTCATCCCTAGAGTCGAGGCGGACGATGCGAATCGTTCGGCGACGTCCACCCGCGTTTCGCCCTGTCGCGTAAAAGGCCCTCAGTGAGACGAGGCTCAGAGACGCGTTCTAACAAATTCCACCGTCCGTGCAAGAATCTCCCGAGTCCGCTCATTGTCGTCGCGGAAATCGAAGCCATGCTGGCCGGTGGGATGGTTCATGATGTCGATCGTCGCGTTCTTCTTGAGCGCCACCGCGACAAAACGATCGATCGTCTCATTCAACTCCGGCATATCGAGCCCTGCCCGCGCCACCAGCATCGGCGGGACCCAACCCGTGTTTTCTTCGATCGCATCGGCGGCAGAGAACTCACTCGTGCTGGCATGGAGCGCGGCGTAGTACGCGACCACGCATCGCACACTGGCCGGGGTGCTCCGCAACAACCGCCCCAGCAGCGACCCTCCTCCCGAGAAGACCCACAAACAAACCCGTTGCACGCGCAGGTGTGACAGGAGATCCTCAATGTCATTCATCGCGGTGGGTGCTGATTCCAGCGAAAAGAACCGGTGATTGAACATCACCACGGCGGTGTCGGAGGCGGCCAACATGCGTGCAAGCGATTGAAACAGCCCCCAATCCACGGGAGTCACCTGCAGGTCGCCTGGAATCGGTCCCCCATGCACGAGGAGGACGACCTCACTCGTGCGTCCCGGCGCGGCCCCGTACACATCATATCGTTGCGTCGCACCGTCACGCGTAGTGTAAGTCAGATGCGAGTGCACCGCCACTGCATCCATTCCCGGCACGACATACATACAATGTGCTCGCGCCGCCATGCCGACCCATTCGGGATCCGCCATGGAAGCCAGTCTCCCACAGGTAGTTACAGAACTGCAATGCGTGTGGGATATTGGACTGAAAACTCTCGCTCCCGTGGCGTCTTAGCACATACCTGACTTGGCCACGGGTAAGCCATCGCGCTATTCCTGTTCGGTTGACGGATACTCACCATCTCGCGGTTTGGTCCGCCCGGTGGTCCGAAACCGAGCGTTCTGGGGCGGATAGATCTCCCCTTGTCGCCAGCGTTTAGCGATGTAGCGTGACGCGCTGAACGGGGGCAGTTGGTTCGGCGTTCGGGGAAGTTTTGGAGGATCAGTACTCTTAAGTCGTTAGCGCCTTATCGGGAGTGCAAGTCGTTAGCGCCCCATCCGCAAGTCGGCATGTGACGTCGCACCGCTCGGCGCCGAAGAGTCAGTCGCGCTCAAGAACGAGTACGGCAAGTTCCGGATCGGCAGCGAATTCAGTTATCCGGATGGCGTCGCGACGTAGTAGCCGCTCCGCGTCCCTCGTCGGGTGCGTCCAGCGCCGGAGCCAGACCACTTTGGGAGGTGGTCCGATTGTCGTGGCGAATTCGTAGAAGTCCGAGTCGGTGGTCACGATGACGAAGTTCCCTGCCTTTGCGAACTCCCAAATCTCACGATCTGGGCTTTCGAGCAAATCGACCTCGGCAACATGAGACGACTCCGGGTATAACTCAGCGAGGTGAACGACCAACTTACGCGAAAGGTTCTCATCAGACAGGAGTTTCACAAAGCCACGCGCCTACCAATCCGAGCGGCAAATTCGTACACCGCACGGAAATCGTCGGGCTCCAACTCCGGGTAGTCATCAAGGATTTCCTGTTCCGCCATGCCACCGGCAAGCCATGTCAACACGTCCCATACGGTGATGCGCAACCCGCGCACACACGGCTGGCCGGAGCGTTTGCCGGGTTCGATCGTGATGCGGGAGGCCATGTTTCGAGCATATCACCGGCGTCCCACCGAAGCACTTGCGCGGATGAGTTCGATCATCAGGCCTGGCCCACTTCGATCATCTAATTTGGCCCACCC